>NZ_CP152052.1:2618750-3352500 GCF_038637725.1 Psychrobacillus sp. FSL H8-0483 | reverse complement strand
ATCTGTGGCACACCCAGGGAACTGAAACATCTAAGTACCTGGAGGAAGAGAAAGAAAAATCGATTCCCTGAGTAGCGGCGAGCGAAACGGGAATAGCCCAAACCAAGAGGCTTGCCTCTTGGGGTTGTAGGACACTCTACATAGAGTTACAAAGGAATGAGCTAGACGAAGCGATCTGGAAAGGTCCGCAGGATAGGGTAAAAGCCCCGTAGTCAAAAGTTCATTCTCTCTTGAGTGTATCCTGAGTACGGCGGAACACGTGAAATTCCGTCGGAATCTGGGAGGACCATCTCCCAAGGCTAAATACTACCTAGTGACCGATAGTGAACCAGTACCGTGAGGGAAAGGTGAAAAGCACCCCGGAAGGGGAGTGAAATAGATCCTGAAACCGTGTGCCTACAAGTAGTTAGAGCCCGTTAATGGGTGATAGCGTGCCTTTTGTAGAATGAACCGGCGAGTTACGATTACATGCAAGGTTAAGTTGAGAAGACGGAGCCGCAGCGAAAGCGAGTCTGAATAGGGCGAATGAGTATGTGGTCGTAGACCCGAAACCAGGTGATCTACCCATGTCCAGGATGAAGGTAAGGTAACACTTACTGGAGGTCCGAACCCACGCACGTTGAAAAGTGCGGGGATGAGGTGTGGGTAGCGGAGAAATTCCAATCGAACCTGGAGATAGCTGGTTCTCTCCGAAATAGCTTTAGGGCTAGCCTCAAACGTTAAGAATCTTGGAGGTAGAGCACTGTTTGGACTAGGGGCCCATCCCGGGTTACCGAATTCAGACAAACTCCGAATGCCAATGATTTATGTTTGGGAGTCAGACTGCGAGTGATAAGATCCGTAGTCAAGAGGGAAACAGCCCAGACCACCAGCTAAGGTCCCAAAGTATTTGTTAAGTGGAAAAGGATGTGGCGTTGCTTAGACAACCAGGATGTTGGCTTAGAAGCAGCCATCATTTAAAGAGTGCGTAATAGCTCACTGGTCGAGTGACGCTGCGCCGAAAATGTATCGGGGCTAAACAAATCACCGAAGCTGTGGATTGATACCTTTGGTATCAGTGGTAGGAGAGCGTTCTAAGGGCGTTGAAGTCAGACCGGAAGGACTGGTGGAGCGCTTAGAAGTGAGAATGCCGGTATGAGTAGCGAAAGACGGGTGAGAATCCCGTCCACCGTATGACTAAGGTTTCCTGAGGAAGGCTCGTCCGCTCAGGGTTAGTCGGGACCTAAGTCGAGGCCGATAGGCGTAGACGATGGACAACAGGTTGATATTCCTGTACCACCAAACCACCGTTTGAGTAATGGGGGGACGCAGAAGGATAGGGTAAGCGTGCTGTTGGTTATGCACGTCCAAGCAGTAAGGTGTGAATGTAGGAAAATCCGCATTCTATAACATTGAGCTGTGATGGCGAGGACTTAGTCCGAAGTTCCTGATTTCACACTGCCAAGAAAAGCCTCTAGCGAGGTGATAGGTGCCCGTACCGCAAACCGACACAGGTAGTCGAGGAGAGAATCCTAAGGTGAGCGAGAGAACTCTCGTTAAGGAACTCGGCAAAATGACCCCGTAACTTCGGGAGAAGGGGTGCTCTTTTGGGTGAATAGCCTAGAAGAGCCGCAGTGAATAGGCCCAGGCGACTGTTTAGCAAAAACACAGGTCTCTGCAAAACCGTAAGGTGAAGTATAGGGGCTGACGCCTGCCCGGTGCTGGAAGGTTAAGAGGAGTGCTTAGCGCAAGCGAAGGTGCGAATTGAAGCCCCAGTAAACGGCGGCCGTAACTATAACGGTCCTAAGGTAGCGAAATTCCTTGTCGGGTAAGTTCCGACCCGCACGAAAGGCGTAACGATCTGGGCACTGTCTCAACGAGAGACTCGGTGAAATTATAGTACCTGTGAAGATGCAGGTTACCCGCGACAGGACGGAAAGACCCCGTGGAGCTTTACTATAGCTTGATATTGAATTTTGGTGCAACTTGTACAGGATAGGCAGGAGCCTTAGAGCCCGGAGCGCCAGCTTCGGAGGAGGCGTCGGTGGGATACTGCCCTGGTTGTATTGAAATTCTAACCCATACCCGTAACCCGGGTAGGAGACAGTGTCAGGCGGGTAGTTTGACTGGGGCGGTCGCCTCCTAAAGTGTAACGGAGGCGCCCAAAGGTTCCCTCAGAATGGTTGGAAATCATTCGAAGAGTGTAAAGGCAGAAGGGAGCTTGACTGCGAGACCTACAAGTCGAGCAGGGTCGAAAGACGGGCTTAGTGATCCGGTGGTTCCGCATGGAAGGGCCATCGCTCAACGGATAAAAGCTACCCCGGGGATAACAGGCTTATCTCCCCCAAGAGTCCACATCGACGGGGAGGTTTGGCACCTCGATGTCGGCTCATCGCATCCTGGGGCTGTAGTCGGTCCCAAGGGTTGGGCTGTTCGCCCATTAAAGCGGTACGCGAGCTGGGTTCAGAACGTCGTGAGACAGTTCGGTCCCTATCCGTCGTGGGCGTAGGAAATTTGAGAGGAGCTGTCCTTAGTACGAGAGGACCGGGATGGACACACCGCTGGTGTACCAGTTGTTCTGCCAAGAGCATCGCTGGGTAGCTATGTGTGGACGGGATAAGTGCTGAAAGCATCTAAGCACGAAGCCCCCCTCAAGATGAGATTTCCCATTACGCAAGTAAGTAAGATCCCTCAAAGACGATGAGGTAGATAGGTTCGGGGTGGAAGCGTGGTGACACGTGCAGCTGACGAATACTAATCGATCGAGGACTTAACCAAAATAGAATTTGAATAATTCAATGTCTTTTATCCAGTTTTGAAAGAATAAAAAAGATTTTTTAAAAAAACTATTGCAATAAAGTTATAGTTATGATATAATAAATCTTGTCTTTCAAGTTAATATGTCTAGTGATGATGGAGAAGAGGTCACACCCGTTCCCATACCGAACACGGAAGTTAAGCTCTTCATCGCCGATGGTAGTTGGGGGTTTCCCCCTGCAAGAGTAGGACGTCGCTGGGCATAACAACATTCCGAAGTAGCTCAGTGGTAGAGCAATCGACTGTTAATCGATTGGTCGTAGGTTCGAGTCCTACCTTCGGAGCCATTTTTGGAGAGCTGTCCGAGTGGCCGAAGGAGCACGATTGGAAATCGTGTAGGCGGGTAACACTGTCTCAAGGGTTCAAATCCCTTGCTCTCCGCCAGATAACTTTCATTACTATATAATGGCCCCTTGGTCAAGCGGTTAAGACACCGCCCTTTCACGGCGGTAACACGGGTTCGAATCCCGTAGGGGTCACCATTTATTTTTCAAAAGAATAAAACCAGCATTTTGGAGGATTAGCTCAGCTGGGAGAGCATCTGCCTTACAAGCAGAGGGTCGGCGGTTCGAGCCCGTCATCCTCCACCATTATTTTAAAAAGTTCATTATATTATTATCGCGGGGTGGAGCAGTTCGGTAGCTCGTCGGGCTCATAACCCGAAGGTCACAGGTTCAAATCCTGTCCCCGCAACCAAATGGTCCCGTGGTGTAGCGGTTAACATGCCTGCCTGTCACGCAGGAGATCGCCGGTTCGATCCCGGTCGGGACCGCCATTTTTAAAAAAATACATATGTGGCTCAGTAGCTCAGTCGGTAGAGCAAAGGACTGAAAATCCTTGTGTCGGCGGTTCGATTCCGTCCTGAGCCACCATATATACGCCGAAATAGCTCAATTGGTAGAGCAACTGACTTGTAATCAGTAGGTTGGGGGTTCAAGTCCTCTTTTCGGCACCACTGTTTAGTGGAGGGGTAGCGAAGTGGCTAAACGCGGCGGACTG
Organism: Psychrobacillus sp. FSL H8-0483; assembly: GCF_038637725.1. NCBI lineage: Bacteria > Bacillati > Bacillota > Bacilli > Caryophanales > Bacillaceae > Psychrobacillus > Psychrobacillus sp. FSL H8-0483. Next base: position 3,348,705 of record NZ_CP152052.1, on the reverse strand, counting down.
TAAATCCGCTCCTTAGGGTTCGGCGGTTCGAATCCGTCCCCCTCCACCAGTTTTTATTTTAGGGGCATAGTTTAACGGTAGAATAGAGGTCTCCAAAACCTTTGATGTGGGTTCGATTCCTACTGCCCCTGCCAACTATAAAGTTAACTTGAATAATGGCGGTTGTGGCGAAGTGGTTAACGCATCGGATTGTGATTCCGACATTCGTGGGTTCAATTCCCATCAGTCGCCCCATATTCCTAATTTGTTAACTCTTTTTTTATTTGTGGCGGTTGTGGCGAAGTGGTTAACGCACCGGATTGTGATTCCGGCATTCGTGGGTTCAATTCCCATCAGTCGCCCCATTGGGGTATAGCCAAGCGGTAAGGCAACGGATTTTGATTCCGTCATGCCCTGGTTCGAATCCAGGTACCCCAGTTTATTTGCGGAAGTAGTTCAGTGGTAGAACACCACCTTGCCAAGGTGGGGGTCGCGAGTTCGAACCTCGTCTTCCGCTCCAATTTATATGGCGGCATAGCCAAGTGGTAAGGCACAGGTCTGCAACACCTTTATCACCGGTTCAAATCCGGTTGCCGCCTCCAATTTTTAAATAACTGCCTAGTATTTTTGCCGGTGTGGCGGAATTGGCAGACGCGCGGGACTCAAAATCCCGTATCCTCTGGATGTGTCGGTTCGACCCCGACCACCGGTATAAAAATTATGACTTAAAGTCATATATATCAAGACTTCTAACTACTTGTTAGAGGTCTTTTTTGTTGTCTAAATAAGAGGACTGAAATAAGCTAAAATCCCGTGCTTTGAATCCCGTACATAGGGGAAATAGGATGTCTAGAAGAAGTAAGAGCTTATCAACAAAAGAGTTGAGTATGAATAAATTAAAAATTTCTGATGAAGAAGCTTTTCAGAAGTTTGAGAGAGATTGCTTGATAAGAAATTTAAGAACTGAGACATTGAGGTACTACAAGGAGAAGATTGCAGCTACAAAGAGCACTCAAGGAGAAATTAGGATGGATAAGCAACTTCAAGATTATTCTTCTCGTATCAAAGGAGAAGATTTAAGTTAGAAAAAACTCTTTCAACTTTTGTATAACTTGCACCGTGAAATAAATAATCACGAGTCAATTGATTTTTTGAAGTTATGGCCAGATTAATGACCATCAGTAACGATCTCAATACCACGCATCATAAACGCAGCAAAACCTGTTAACACACGACCTGAAGCCGCATCGTGAGAATTAGTAGGACCAGGAGCATTCATGGCTGCACGCATTGCTGAAACCCCTGGTAAACTAGGATTAGCTTCACCAGTTTTAACAATGTGTTTGTCAAGTTTTGCAAAGAATGATTGAGGCGCACCCCATGCTAATGAGTAAAGATATACTGATGATTGTCTATGTGCTGGACCCATTAAACCAATAGCTTCATCATATCGAGCTTGCTCAGAAGCAGGTTTCGGGTCTGGTGTAAAGTTTGCTGTATCAACAACAGCGAGAGCGCCATCAAGAATCGATTGAGTTACTGGATCGCCTTTAGAATTGTGGAATTCGTCTAATCGAATATTCTTAGTATCAATCAAGTTTTCGTAGTATGAAGCAATACGTTCACCTGCTGCTTGATACTTATTAGTAGATACTGGAGTTACAGTAAATTTTTTCAGCGATAATCCACGGTAAGCTAAAAGTAAAGATTGGCCTACTACTGAGTTATAACCAGTTGAACCGAATAACCGTCGAGGTGCAGTTAGACCTCCACCAATTACAAAGTAACCACCGTTATTAATTTTGTTTTCGAATCCTAAAAGAGCATTTGAATAGTTAATCAGATGGGTAGATGAAGCAGAAGATTTAGCTACTAAGTTTTCGTACATACCTAAAGCACCAATTAAGATAGCTGTACCATTAAGACTCATTAGAGGAACTTTAATTGAATTACCAGTTTGGTATTCTGAATAAGTTGTTGGAACTCGGTTACCCCACAAGCCACCTGGAAGATAATAATCAGCAAGAATCGATTTTGCTTTCGATACCAAAGCAGTTAAACCATTGTTCACGTGAGTTTGGTTCGTCGAGCTCAACTTCGCGTAAGCTGTACCACTTTTAATAATGGCAAGACCCATAATTAAGAAAGACTCATTTAAAAAATTACTATTCGGCAAATTATCGCCAGTCATGTAACCCTCTGATTGAAGGATACTTATTAATGTTTCGATCTCTGTTTTAATACGGCCTTGACGTGCAGTATTAGTATCTGGAACTTTGTTGTGAAAAGCGCCTAAGAATTGCAACTGTTCTCCAAGTCGCATTGCGTTTGTTTCTCCAAGTGGTAATGCGCGAGGACCTGTGATTTGTGTTAATGCTGAGTTGTATTTGAGGCCTGATGGAAAATAAGTTTCGAATAAAGTAGTTACTTCTGACACAGTATTAAGATTAGCCAATGTGAAAATTCCCCCTGTATGATAATTAGTAATATAAAAAAACGTGATTAGTTTTATCACCAGTCACGTTAAATCATATTATGATTATTAACCTTTTAATATTTCAAGTAATGGATCTTCTTCGTCGGCTTTCTTATCAATTTTCATACCAGCTAATTGAGTTTATAAAGTTCTAAACTGATTTAGATATTTTTGTTTTGTTCCGACTGCAGGATGCTCTTTTATTTGAGCGTTTCTTAATCAGCAGTTTGTTCGAGAAGTGGAATATCTACATATCGGTCCTCTTGATTGATAATCAATCTTTCTGAATTGATAATGTGATCAGCTTGTGGTCAGATGGCTTCTATTTTAGTGGATGGTTTCGACATACCCTTTATTGGAATTAATGCCACAGTTGTTCAATAATTTCTGAGAAACATATATTGTTTTAGTACATGAATATTATCATTTTCTCTCCTCATAATAAAATACAAGAAGGAGGGATATTTTTATGGCAAAAAGAACAAAGAAAAATGATCCGCAGCAAAAGAACAAAAAGGGATTTAATTCTAGTAAACAGGACTCCGAGTTTTCAACAGAATTTGGTAGTGCAAAGGCTAATCAAGCACATAAGGAAAAAGCGAAAGAATTCAGAGATAAATTTTAAGATTCTGTAAGCAAGTACAAAATCCGCATGGTAAGATAAAATCATTAAAGCAACTTGCTGAAGAAGTAGGAAAAGAAGAGGTTATTGAGTTTCTGCTCCTATTGGGGCAGCCACTAGCCAGCTTGAATTTCGTCCCATTGGGTGGTAAGTAATTACTTCAAAGCCTAGTTAATTTACCCCCAATTGTTAGTCTCTCGAAGTATTGAAAATATTCTTGAAATCAAAAGGGGCCTGTTACTTCTCAGTTGAGACAGGCACCCTTTTGGATATAATAAATTTTTTAATATCTAGATGATATTCTCTTCATTTATCTATGTTGATCTAGAAGAATTTGATTACCATCTGGATCTACTATTGTAAAATGTGCAGGTCCTTCGGTTGTTTCATCTGCTTCGGTCAGCATTTTTATTCCTTTTTGTTTAAGCTGTTTTTGGAGTTCGCGAATGTCAGTAAAAGATTCAAGATTTTCGGCATTGCTATTCCATCCGGGATTAAAGGTTAGAATATTTTTCTCAAACATTCCTTGGAATAAACCAATTATGGTATCTTCATTCTTCATGATAAGCCAATTTTGAGAAATATCGCCTCCAAGGGATTGAAATCCAAGTTTTTCATAAAATGCTTTTGAAGCATTAATATCTTTGACATTTAAACTTACCGAAAACGCACCTAGTTTCATAGTTCTCCACCTTTCATGATTAATCGTTATTTTTGATATCTTAAAATTAAATCATTTATTATTATAAATTAAGTTGGTATCATTTACTATTTTTTCGAACTTATTGGCTCTTTAATCTCAAGTGAGTTTAGGGTTAACAATTAATACTCTCTGATACCTTGTCCAGAAAATTACAACCCAATGTGCAGTCCATGAACCGTAAGTCGGGTGTCGCACATCGCACATCGCAATTTCCACTGCCTTCCCTTATATAATAGAAAAATTAAAAGGTATTCCTTAATCCAGATTGTATTAAAGTAGGTTATTTGGTATATTATTAATAATACAATCTGCGAAGTGACCAAGTAGATAAGAATTGTGAAACAGAAAATATAGTGTATGCTGAGAGCTATATCACCACTTCTTGTTGAAACCTATCACGGAGATGTTATGCAAACATAACCGATTCGTTTTCGTTACCGAACGTTTAGAGGGCTTGAAAGTAAATTCAAGCTAAACTAAGGTGGTACCACGTCTATTCAGCACAAGGACGTCCTTTTACGAGGATGACTTTGTGCTTTTTATTATTTAAGGAGGAATTTAAATGACAAATCAACAGCAAAATGATTTTACAAAATGGTATATCGATACGATTCAGAAAGCGGATTTAATGGATTACACTCCAGTTCGTGGGTGTATCGCGTTTAAACCAGATGGCTTTGAAATTTGGGAGCATATTCAAGCAGAAATGAACAGACGCTTTAAAGAAACTGGGCATCGTAATGCTTACTTCCCAATGCTTATTCCAGAGTCTTTCTTCCAAAAAGAAAAGGATCATATCGAAGGATTTGCTCCTGAGCTTCCTTGGGTAACAGAAGCTGCTGGTGAAAAACTAGAAGAGCGTTTAGCATTACGTCCAACATCTGAAACGATGATTGGTCATTTATATTCTGACTGGATTAAAAGCTATCGTGATCTACCAGTTTTAATTAACCAATGGGCAAATGTATTCCGATGGGAAAAGAAAACTCTTCCTTTCATTCGTACTTCTGAATTTTTATGGCAAGAAGGGCATACTGCGCATGTAGATGAAGAAGATGCACGAAAAGAAACAATGCAAATGTTAAATATCTACAAAGAGGTTGTAGAAGAGCTTTTAGCTATTCCAGTATACGATGGTCAGAAAACACCTTCTGAGCGCTTTGCTGGGGCTGTAGATACTTATTCAATTGAAGCGATGATGAAGGATGGAAAAGCTGTTCAAGCTGGAACATCACATTACTTAGGTACAAAATTTGCAGAAGCGTTTGATATCAAATATTTAAATAAAGAAAACAAACACCAACATGTGCATACAACATCATGGGGAACTTCTACACGGTTAATCGGTTCTGTTATTATGGTGCATGGTGACGAGCAAGGGCTTGTATTGCCACCACGTGTTGCACCAACACAAGTTGTATTGATACCAGTTGGACCATGGAAGAAAAATCCGGCTATTATGGAAAAATTAGATGAGGTATTTGCAGCATTAAAAGCAAAAGGTATTCGTGTACGTCTAGATGATTCAGATCAATCTCCTGGATTTAAATTTAATGAATGGGAGCTTAAAGGTGTTCCGGTACGTGTTGAATTAGGGCCTCGTGATTTAGAAAACAATCAAGTACTAATGAAAGCACGTGATCTGACTGAGAAAGAATCTGTAGATCTGGCAACTATCGTAGAGCGTCTAGAAGAAGAGCTGAAAACGATGCAAACTCGTTTGTTAGAAAAAGCTCGTACATTCCGTGATGCCAACTCTCATACACATGTAGATTCAATGGAACAGTTGAAACAGCATTTGGAGGATTCAGCAGAAAAAGGCGAAATTCCTGGATGGATTTTAGCAGGTTGGTGTGGAGACGATGCTTGTGAAGAGCATGTGAAGGAAGAAACGAAATTCACTACTCGTAACATTCCATTTAGTCCACCAACTGAAAAATCAACTTGTATCAACTGTGGAAAAGAAGCAAAACACTCTGTATGGTTCGGTAGAGCATACTAATTAAATACAACTCTGGAAATCAGTCATTGTTCATTCAATGGCTGATTTTTTTATTTTCCAAAATCTTGTAAGATTAAATAAAAAGAATCGTCTAATAAGTAGATAGGGGGGATCACTTGGAAAGGCAACTGATAGAGGAATGGTTTGAGTTATATGAAAAGGATGTAACTAGTTATCTTATTTACTATACAAGTTCAATGGACGTCCAAGATTTAGTTCAAGAAACTTTTTTACGTGCTCTGAAGAAAATATCTACTTACAAGGAAAGTGCGCACCCCAAAACATGGTTAATAACAATTGCTAAAAATATAGTGATAGATCGCTCAAGAAAAGATAAAGTCTGGAATCGGATAAAATATTTCTTTCGGGAAGAAGAGAGCCATTCTTCTAACTTAGAAAGAAATATTCTTTTAGGAGAAATGAACAAGGAATTATACGATGCTATTGCGGAGCTGCCGTTTAAACAAAGAGAAGTAATTATTTTAAGGGGTATCTTGGAGATGACTTCTAAGCAAGCGGGCGAAATAATGGGGACGAATGAAAACCACATAAATGTACTCTATTATCGTTCTTTAAAAAAACTAAAGCAAATTTTAGAAGAGGAGGGGTATGTGTATGAAAAGGGAATATAAAGATTTAGAGGACCAGCTTAGAAAGCTTCCGAAGCATTCTCTTAGCTCACATGATAAAAGAAAAGTTATTCAAAGTCTACGCCATACTCCGAAAACAAATCGCTTGAAGCTTCTAAAGCCACTTATTGTTTTTGCAGCACTCGTTTGTATTTTAATAGTGGCTTATTTGGCTAGTCCCTTGAATGAGGTGGAGATTACCCAGAAAGAAGAGACGGGGTTAGGCTTAATAGAGAAAGAGGATCAAAAATATATAGAGAGTTTTGAGCTACAAATGGCAGGTTTAAAAAGTATAGTGCTTGAAATGGATGTATCGGATGAAACTTTGAAAGGAATAAGAATTGATGTATTATTAAAATCCACCAAGCTCATACCAATAGATGTATGGAATTCTTTTGAGTTTCGAGCTCATGCTAATCCGTCTCTATTTTTTAAAGATGAAGTGGGTCTAGCTAATTCTGTGAGCTACAATTCACCTAAATATGAGGATGGATACTATTATACGGTCGCTTTTGAATCTCTGTATGCAAACTATTCGGAAGAAGAACTGCAAAAATTATTAAATGCAATCGAAGATATCGAGTTCGCTCTGGAATACAAGGGAACAAAATATGATTTATCTACAAACAAGGTTACATTAGACGCCCCATTAGCCATTTCTTTTCCTTTACCTGATCGCGACCAAGAGGTAATAGGTGTGGAGGGAAGGATCGGTATATTAGGTCCTAAACAGTTTGTAGCGGAGGACACGCGACGGGGAGCAAAGCTCATGCTTTACTTTTGGGGAACCCCTAATTTGTTGGTAGGTAAGGAATATAGAGTAGAGGCTAAAAATAGTTTTGGAGAAACGATTCAATTGTCTAATGGTATCTTAGGCGATGGGTTATATAGTGAGGACGCTCATATCCTTACAAGCTTTCCTGCATTTCCGAGGGAGGGGAAGTGGCAGCTCTATTTTTATGTGGACGAAGAATTATTCGAAGCATTTATTATTGACGTTCTGCCACCGTTACCTAAGACAGAGCATTACATTCTTTTAGAATCTCCTAAGGAGCTTCCTATAGGAGAAGCAGCTAATTTAACTATAGAGAGTACCATTGGAGAGAAGCAAAGTATAGAGGTGCAGCTAGTTAGTGCAAATGGAGATAAGAAGGGGTATGAGAGCATCTTCCAAATTGACCCTTATGCGATGAATGATGCAACGACAGGTCAAACAATCTTCCATTACAACGGTCTCATCACCTTCCAGGAAAAAGGCATCTGGACACTTATAATAGATGGGGAACAAACATTAATATTTGAAAACTAATCATTTAAAAACGCTCCCCGAAAAATCGAGAGGAGCGTTTTTCATTGTAGAAAATCGGATAATACACTAATAGAATAAAGCTTAAATTCTCCATTCATTTTGATCTTTAATTAGTAAAGTAGAAGTAGCGTCTCCACCGTGAATTTGTGTAAACATAGCACCCATAGATTCGAGTATTTTCTGGCTTTCTTCTATTGTCATCGAAGGAAGAAGGAAAACGATTTGTAATGCATCCGTTGTTTCTTCTGTTACAGCAGTTCGAACAGAATCTACGAAGGGGCTACCAAATGGGGTTGTTTCATCGGAAAGGGTTAGTATATGGTTCAAGCTATTATCACGGCCATTTAATCCTTTATAATTTTTTTCTTCGTCGCCTAGCGCTAGAGTGACATTCCCTTGAATTTTCTTACAATCATAAATACCCATCGGTATTTCATATCTCAAGGAGAAAAAGTTATTTAAATCTACAGCAGAATGCATTGGTGTGATATAATTTTGTTTTGCAATTCGTCGATATAGTGCTTCTACTGAAGGACGGTAGCGATTTGGGTCAGCGCCAAACTTTTTCCATAATGCTCGCCATTCTTTAATTCCTGTAAATTCGGTTACGGCTTTTTCCTCCAACTCAAAGAAAAGCTGCTCCTGAAATAATTGGAGCCGACCTTTAAGCATTTGAGGAGAAGACGTAACGACTATTTTGGTATAATGAATAATGCCTATTTTAAGAGTAGGTTCAATTTGCAATAAAGAATCATCTAGTTTTACAATCATAACGACCATCCTTGCACATATTTTCTATATTGTAGCATAAGAAAGGAGAACATTCGTGAATATCAATCAGTTTCAAAAAAACCTAATAGATTACGCTGCTTCGATTGGAATTGATAAGATTGGATTTACTTCTGCTTCTCCATTTCAAGAATTAAAAAATAGATTAATTCGCCAACAGGAGCTAGGCTTTGCTTCTGGCTTTGAAGAACCAGACATTGAAAAAAGGTCCCATCCAGAGCTTTTGCTTGCTGAAGCTAAAAGTATTATATCCATTGCAATTGCTTATCCCTCTAAAATGAAAGATGCTCCACAAAGTGTGAAGGGAGCGAGACGTGGCATTTTCGCGCGTGCTTCCTGGGGGATGGATTATCATACAGTTTTAAGGGAAAAGCTTGCACTTTTAGAGCTATATATATTAACGCATATGCCAGATGCAAAGCTACGTTCCATGGTGGATACTGGCGAGCTATCGGACCGAGCTGTGGCAGAACGAGCTGGTATTGGCTGGAGTGCAAAAAACTGTGCCATTATTACGCCTGAATTTGGTTCTTATGTTTATTTAGGTGAAATGATTACGTCAATCCCATTTGCTCCATCCGAGCAAATGGAGGACCAATGTGGAGAATGTAGGCTTTGTTTAGATATTTGTCCGACTGGCGCCTTAATAGAAGGTGGCCAATTAAATGCGCAGCGTTGCATCGCTTTTATTACGCAAACGAAAACGATTGTTCCAGATGAGTTTCGCGCAAAAATAGGGAATCGCATATACGGCTGTGATACGTGTCAAACAATTTGTCCGAAAAATAAAGGAATGGCAAATTTACATCAGGAAGCATTTACACCAGAACCCGAGCTTGTAAAACCATTGCTGATGCCTTTATTAAAAATGACAAATCGGACCTTTAAAGAAACCTATGGGCATATGTCCGGAGCGTGGCGAGGGAAGAATCCAATCCAACGAAATGCCATTATTGCATTAGCTCATTTTAAAGAAGCGTCTGCTGTTCCAGTATTAATTGAACATATGGAGAATGACCCACGTCCAGTTATTCGTGGGACAGCTGCATGGGCCATCGGTAAAATAAATACAGAAGATGGCCTACATGCATTAAGAAAAGCAGAGCAAACGGAAGAAGTGGAAGAAGTTCTCGAGGAAATCCGAAAAGGGCTTCAATACTATACATTAGAGAAGTAGGAAGTGGAATAGTTGAGTATTAATATTGTTTTATATCAACCAGAAATACCCGCAAATACAGGAAATATAGCTAGAACATGTGCTGGCACAGGGGTAAAACTACATTTGATCCGCCCACTTGGTTTTTCAACGGACGATAAAATGTTAAAGCGAGCAGGCTTAGATTATTGGGAACATGTAGAAATTACGTATTACGATGGACTAGAAGAGTTTTTTGCTGCTCATCCTGAGGGAGAATATTATTTAATAACTAAGTTTGGTGCAAAGCCACATACTACTTTTGATTTTAGCGACGTAAAGAAAGAACATTTCTTTATTTTTGGACGTGAAACGAAAGGACTTCCACGTGAATTTATTGATGCACATCCAGATAGAGCTCTTAGAATTCCAATGAATGATAATATTAGATCTTTAAATCTTTCTAATACCGCAGCAATTCTTGTATATGAAGCGCTGCGCCAACAAAATTATCCAAATCTACATTAAAAAAAACGGACGATGTCATAAAAGACTCGTCCGTTTTTATATTAATCATTTTTTAGATGTTGCACCTGGTTTGTCGTCATATCCTGCAGTGAAAATTGAAACAAGGAAAGAAATACAAACGCCCAGAATAAGAAGTAATTTCATATGGAGTGCCTCCTATAATATATTCTGAACTAAGTATACCCTACTTTGTTTGAAAAAGAAATATGACGAGTTTGAAATTACTTCTAAAATGATATGCTCACAGTTGCAACGAAGGGATGATTCTACTAGGATATAGAAAAGGAGTGATTTTTTAAATGAGTAATTTGAAAAATGGTCCAGAAAACGGTTCTATGGCAACAAATATGGAAGAAGTGAAGCTGCTAGGCAAACAGATGGAGAAGCTAAGAGATGTTAATGAACTGGAGCAAGATAATCGCGTATCAGATCCAGCACAATCTGACGCAACTTCTTCCATGAAACAGAGAAAAAACGACTGATTTAGATCAGTCGTTTTTCAATAAAAAGAAAGGATGATTTTGATGAAATTACATAAAGATTCAACAAAACAATTGGTAAATGGGGTAGAAATGCCGCGTATTGGTTTAGGTGTGTATAAGATGACAGACCCGGAAATTGCAATGCAAGCAATTGCTACAGCACTTGATACAGGTTATCGCCATATTGACACTGCTTCTATTTATGCAAATGAAAAAGAAGTGGGAGAGGCGGTACGTAATTCATCTGTATCCCGTGAAGACATTTTCATTACGACAAAGGTATGGAATACGGATCAAGGGTATGACCAAACTTTAAAAGCATTTGAAAAATCACTACAATTATTAGGTCTAGAATACGTAGACTTATATTTAACACATTGGGCTGTAAAAGAAACTTTCTTAGATACATATCGTGCGATTGAGCGATTATACGATGAAAAACTAATCCGTGCTACGGGCGTATCCAATCACCACCAACATCATTTAGAAGCGATTGCTGCAAAAGCAAATATACAACCAATGGTCAATCAAATCGAATGTCATCCTCGATTAACCCAATTTGACCTACGTGAATATTGTGCAGAAAAAGGAATCGCAATTACTTCGTGGTCACCACTTGCAAGAGGTGGGTTATTAGAAGAACCCACGTTACAACGAATTAGTGGAAAATACGGTAAATCACCAGCACAAACAATCATTCGTTGGCACTTACAGCATGATTTAATTGTCATTCCAAAATCTATTACCCCAGCTAGAATAGCAGATAATATAAATGTATTCGACTTTGAACTATCGTTTGAAGATATGAAAAATATTGATGCACTAAATTTAAATGAACGTTCTGGATCAGATCCAGATAACTTTACTTTTTAATCAAATGCTCTGTTAAAGGATATTGTTGCTATGACGAAAATCCACTCGCTTTCCGCGGACGAACTTCCAAGCCTCCTCGGCTGCGCCTGCGGGGTCTTGGTAGCCCGTTTTTCCGCAGGAGTCTCGCGGGTTTTCGTCACAAAATTTATGCTTCTAAAAACAATAGCCTAATTTAACAGAGACTAATCTAAAACGAGTTAAACTCGAGTAAACTAGAAAGACTATGACAGAAAAATAGAGAGCATCTACTTTATAGAGCAGCAACTTAGCTCCCGAAATTGTATCTTCGGGAACCTATGGTACATGTAGGATAGAATGTATTCTCTCATTATCCAAACCTAAAGCAACTTGTTTCCAATAGTTGCAAGAGGGCGACGTTCACGATATGACCGATGTAGCTTTGTAAAAAAGTCTGATTATTTATAATAAAGATTGATAATTTGTAATAAAGTTTTATTAAAATGATCTCAGCTCTAAAAGAAATTTATAGAGGTGAGATCATTTTTATTGAATATTTATGTTAACATCACTTTAAAGATTGTGAAGAAATGTACTTAAACTAACGCAGCAGGTTAGTTCTATAAGGGAAATGGTCTTTTATGGTAAAATAAATAAGGGAAGGGAATTTTACCTTTTTTGCTTAGTTTAATAAGAATCAATGGTAAAATGATGAGAATTAATTATGCTATGGGGCTGGTCAGTTGTAATTTTATAAAGGAGTTGTGAGAAGTTGAAATATCGTAAAGCAAATATCGATGATATTGATAAATTGGTCGAGTTAAGAAAAAAGCAATTAGTTGATGAGGGGATAGAACCTAATATAGATATTGATAGAGAACTATATGTTTTCTTTAAAAATAAACTAAGTGATGGTACTTTAATTCAATGGCTAGTGGAGGATAATGAAGAAATTATAGCTTGTGGTGCAGTAATTTTTTATGAATTTCCACCTTGTTACACCAATAAGACTGGAAAAAAGGCTTATATCACAAATATGTATACTAATGAAAATTATCGTGGGCAAGGAATCGCAACAAAGCTGTTAACTAAATTAGTTGATGAAGTTAAGATTTCAGGTATATCACAAATATGGCTTGGGGCTTCAAAAATGGGTAGACCAGTGTATAAGAAGTTTGGTTTTATGGAAACTGATGTATTTCTAGAATTAAATATTTTTTAATAATTTGTGAAGTATAACACTTAAACTACCATGAAAATTAGTTTCTTCAACTTCCTAAACATTTTCATTCTCTGTGGTGTAGCACTGATTTTGTGCTGCATGGATGGCTAACGGGTGCTTTAGTTAAAGAACATGGAGTTGCTTAGGCAACTCTTTTTTTTTTTGAGCTAACGGAGCAGGTTAGTTGAAGAAGGAACGATTGAAATACAATAAATATGGAGTTTTGGGGAATAATGATACTAAACAAATTTAAGGAGAATCAGAAATGAAAAAATTTCTTTTTAGCCTTATCTTCGTATTAGTAATTCTTCCTTCACAAACACACTCTGAGAATAAAATTGAAGAGTTGCTACCTTGTTCAGCAATACTTGAACCAACAAAAAACGTACCTAAAAATGCCAGAGGAGTAGTACTGATTTATAATATTGAAAGAAGTTTAATGATGAACGAACAAGTCTCAGTGTTCACGCACTTCATTTACCAAAACCATCTAGTTTTGGGGATTATGATGGTTATGAAGTATTAGCATATATTCCAAAGGAAATAAGTTGGATTTTCTCATTGTCCCCTTTAACTAAATATGGAGAAACTACTTGGGCTGGGAATTTGGATGAAGTTTCTCCTATAATGCGACCTACTCGTATCAAAGTTCGGACAGTCAATACAACGACAAAGAAAACGGGTCCAATTGTACTTGAAAAAATACTAAAACCTTGTTGAACTACCATGAAAATTAGTTTCTTCAAGAAAAGAAAAATGACAATACTTAAGAAGACCTCTACTTAATCGTTAAAAAAAGAGGAGAGCATAAATAAGTCTATGGATTACGGTAGACTGGATTAAGGTCAGTATCAGTATGACACTTCCTAAACATTTTCATTCTCTGTGGTGCAGTACTGATTTTGTGCTGCATGGATGGCTAACGGGGGCTTTACTTGAAGAACATTGAGCTGCTTAGGTGGCTCTTTTTTCTTATTGAACTAAAAGGGCGAAAGTACCTATATACATAAGTGGTAATAACAAAATTAAAATAACTTCAGAAATAATTAAAGAAAGAGGAAGAAATCTTGGAGCATCTGCTAAAAGAAATTAAGTTACTCAGTGAAAAAGAACCAAAAACGTTAGAGCAAATGGCATTAAAGCTATCAGAGGAAGTTGGCGAAACCTCTCAAGCTGTACTATCTTACATAAAAGCAAGCGGAAGTGAGTACAAACAATTAGGAATCGAAGATGTAAAAGAAGAATGTATTAATGTTATATTAGTAGCCTTAGCTATGTTTTACAAATTATCCGAGAACGATAAAGAATTACACGAGATAATTAGTAAAAAGTTAGATAAGTGGGAAAGCAAAATCAGTTAACGAATTTTCGTTCGTTTAGTAAAATAGTAAAAATTTTAATTATACCTTCTTTAAATAACGGAAGTATTTGTTCAATAATGCTTTGCAATGATCTTCAACAATCGGGCGCTTTTCTTTAGGAATGTGTCTTTTACTTTTTGACCAAAATAGGAAATGGATTTAAGGAAAAACTCGTTTTAAATAGGGAAACAGACCAAGGGTAATGACTCGGTCTGTTTTTTAAACTATCAGATCTGTTTTTCAGCAATGTAAGTTTTTACAGTTGGTGGTTCATATGTATTGAATTTATCAAGGATCCCTTTTGGTTCACTATCGACTAATGCCATGTTACGGTACTTTTCATGTAAAAACTGTTCCTCTGACATATGATTAAATAACGCAATAAGAGGATCATAATAATGATTTATATTTAAGAGACCACATGGTTTATGATGGAGCCCTAACTGAGCCCAAGTAAAAATTTCAAAGAACTCTTCTAAAGTTCCTGGCCCACCAGGCAAAGCTATAAATCCATCAGCAAGCTCTGCCATTTTCGCTTTTCTCTCATGCATTGAATCTACGATGATCAGCTCTGACAAGTTTTTATGAGCTATCTCTCTATTATCTAGAAAACTTGGCATAACACCTATTACGTATCCTCCTTCATTCAGAACTGAATCTGCAACAGCACCCATAATTCCAACACTCGCTCCACCATAAACAAGTGCAATATTTCGTTTAGCTAGTTCTTTACCAAGTTTTTTCGCACCTTCTATATAGACATCAGATGCTCCGTTACTCGATCCACAAAATACGGCTAACTTTTTCAATATATTCGCCTCCTAAAGAATCACACCATTAAAGATTATATAATACTTTCATTTTTTGTTAAACTTAAAGTATTGAATTGGAGGTTAGATGAAAATGAATGTAACTGAATTTCAACAATGGGTAAAGGATTATTATGAAAGTAGGGGCTGGTCTGAGTTAGACATATTTATTCGTATTGGCTTTTTAGCAGAAGAAACGGGCGAGGTTGCACGAGCTATAAGAGCTCTTGAGATTGGTAGGGATAGGCCTGATGAAATAAGGGGCTCTTATGAGGAAAATAAACAGGAGTTAACTGAAGAGTTAGGAGATGTACTGGGTAATTTAATTGTGATTGCAAACAAGTACAATATCCCACTAGAAGAAGTGTTTCAGTCACATAAAAAGAAACTCTCAGATCGTTATTCTAATGATTAGGCAAATAAACCTTTTTTCAACAATAGGGCGCATTTCTTGAGTAAGTGCGTCTTTTTGAATTGGGCCAGATAATTTATTAACACTTGGAAGATAATTTGGATACTTATGTTTAAAAGTAGAGATTGTGAAGAAATGTACTTAAACTACCATGGAAGAACGTAATTTTCTTACATATTCTGTGGTGAAGCAGGGCTTCATGGATGGCTAACGGGTGCTTTACTTCAAGAAGGAGTAAAGCCTTTTTCTTATTGAACTAACGCAGCAGGTTAGTTGAAAAAGAGATATGAAATTCCATTCTTTTTACGTCGCATTTGACACAAACTGTGCAGTGATGAGTTTTCACTTTAAAAATAGCCCCTTCTTAATTAGCTATTAAGAAGAGACTATGGCTTATTAAACTTATTCGTATTTATTCAATGAGATGATCTAAAATTAATCCGTTATGATTTAATTTCCCTTTGATAAAAATCGTATAATCGGTTAATAGAAGAACTGGACAGGATATGACTTGCTCGTTCAATTTTCTCACGTTCCCAATCGAACCAACGCATTTCCTTCAACTTTTCGATTTCTTTGTCTGTAAATCGTTTCTTTATCTCTTTAGCAGGGTTGCCACCTACTATCGTATATGGTGGGACATCTTTTGCAACAACCGATCCAGCCGCAACAATGGCACCTTCACCTATTGTCACACCGGGCATAATCATTGCATTCATGCCAATCCAGGCATCATTTTCGATGATTGTATCCCCTTTTGGTTCGTAAGAAGTTTCAATTTGCTCCACAAACGGATAGACGGTAATCCATTCAGAATGATGATTGTGATTTCCACCCATTAAAATAATTACACCACTTGCAATGCATACGTAATTTCCTATAATCAACTTATCTAAATGCCAATCATGGTCTTCGATGGGGTTAAATAACTTTCTTGATTTTTCATCTCCCCATAAGTATCTAACGCACCCATCTTCAAAATCATGATTATCGTAATAACCAGAGTAGTAGGAGTATTCCCCTACTTCAATCATTGGGTTGGTGACAATATCTTTTAAATACTTAATTTCAGACCAGTGGTTAAATTGACGTTGTTTCATTTTTTTCCCTCGCTTCTAAGTAGTATAAATCATTTTTTTACTTAGAAGCTTAATGCCGTAGCAACATTCTTAAACCGTTTCAAACGACGAACCATCGTCCTCATCCTTTTCCCTATTTGATTAGGAGATTGTAACAAATGAATCATCTGTTCGTCAAACCTTACTGCACAGTTCGACAAAAATGTGCAGTAGAAGAAAGGTGCTTATTAAACTAACGCAGCAGGTTAGTTGAAGAAGAAATATAATTGAATCAAATCTACATTCATTACTGCAGATATGCGATAATTGCGGCTAATAATAAGCCAATTAAAAAAGTTTATACATGATGAGTTAAATTACATAAAAAAAGAACAGGTATTATACCCGTTCTTTTTCGTGTCCAAACCGTTATACAACCGGTTCGTCTGTTCCCCATTGTTTTTTCTCTTGCTCGACGTCTAATGCTCCACCTTTTTTCCTCATGCTTCGTTTCATAATGACAAACCAAAGCTGGGCAGAGATATAGATGGATGAATACGTACCTGCCAATAAACCTAAGAACAATGCAAATGAGAAGTTTCGAATTGCCTCTGCACCAAATAGAAGCAAGGCAACAACAACAAATGCAATATTCAACACAATGTTTACTGATCGAGCAAGCGTTTGACGAAGTGATTTATTTACAATTTCCGCTAACTCATTTTCATTATCAATTTTCTTCACTCGATTTAAGTTCTCACGTATACGGTCAAACGTTACGATTTTATCGTTTATCGAGTACCCGACAATCGTTAGAACAGCAGCAATAAAGGTTAAGTCGACTTCAAAACGAGTAAAACTGAAAATTGCTACCATGAGAATAATATCGTGTAGAACACCAAGGATTGAAGCAACCCCCATTCGCCATTCAAAACGAATTGCTACATAGATAATAATTCCAATTGCTGCGTATATTAATGCATAAATTGCATTTCTTACAAGTTCTTTACCAACTGTATTTGAAACTGCACTAACATTTGGCTCAGTTCCAAACTCAGCTTTTATTTCTTTTTTCAATTTCAAAATTTCATCTTGAGAAAACTCATCTACATAACGAACTGCTGCGATATTGTTCGTATCACCAGAAAGTACAATATCGTCAGATTGATAGCCTAAGTCTTCCATATAACTTAAGACTCGTTCTTCAGTTAGTGGCTCGTTTGTCAATACCTCAACTCGTGTACCACTTGCAAAGTCAATGCCTAAGTTTAATTTAAAAATACTTAGTACAATTACTCCAATTAAGATAAACACAATTGAGATGGTGAAATATCGTTTACGTGAGTGAACGAAGTCGAATCGATCAAAATTTGTTGTTAGATCAAGTGAACTGACATTTTCTTCAATCGAATGAACTTTTGATTTTCTAACGCCGAACCAACCAATTTTGTTATCGAAATATCCACTTTGAACAAGTAAACCAAGTAAAATTCGAGATCCCCAAACAGCAGTAATGAAGCTGACTAAAATACTGATAATTAAAATCGTTGCAAATCCTTTTACAGAACTTGTCCCGAAGAAGAACAATACAACTGCTGCAATTAGTGAAGTTACATTCGCATCAAGAATGGCAGACCATGACGACTTTGTCCCTTCTGCGAATGCTTGTTTAACCGTTTTACCAATTCGAATTTCCTCTCGAATTCTTTCAGCAGTTAAGATATTCGCATCAACTGCCATTGCAATCCCTAAGACGAGACCAGCAATACCAGGCAACGTAAGGACTCCGTTAATCCAATCAAATACTAATAAATTTAAATATACATAAACAACTAACGTAATATTTGCTACAATCCCTGGTAAACGATAGTAGAACATTAAGAATAGGAGAATAAGTACTGCCCCAATAATCCCTGCATATACCGTCGATGATAATGCATGTTCACCGAATTGTGCCCCTACGGATGACGAATAAACTTCAGTAAGTTTAACAGGTAAAGCACCAGCATTTAAAATACCCGCTAAGTTCTTTGTTTCTTCAACTGTGAAGGAACCCGAAATTTGAACTTCTGAAGTATTCAAAACACTACTTACTTGAGGTGCAGATACAAATTTAGGATTTTCTTTCGCTATTTCTTCTTTGAAAGAATCAACACCTTCCTCAAAGTCCAACCAAATTACAAGGACGTTATTTGGAGCTTTAGCGAGAATATCTTGTGTTACTTGTTCAAATTTATTTGCATCCTTTAATTGTAATGACACAATAGGAGCTCCATTTTGATCGAAAGTATCAGTTGCACCACCCTCTTTCAAGTCGTTCCCATCAAGCATTAAGTTATCATCGGCGTCACGGAAAGTTAAATTTGCTTCTGTTGATAATAATTCACGTGCAGAGGCTTGATCTTCAACACCGGCCAATTGAACTCGAATTCGATTTCCTTCTTCTACTTGAATAACCGGCTCATTAACACCTAATACGTCAATACGATTTAAAAGTGCATTTGAGGTGTCCGCTACATCTTGTTCGGTTATTTTTTGACCATCTTTCAGCGGTTCAACTTGATATAAAACTTCAAAACCACCTTGTAAGTCTAAACCTAATTTAATATCGTTTAAGATTCCTTTTGTCGTCGTGCTCATCGAAGCACCTAATACTACGATAACAAGAAAAAATGCGACTATACGCCATCTTGTCTTCATATGTAATTCTTCCTCCTCACGTTAAGAAAAGCGCAAATATAAAACAATTTAAGCACAGCTTAAGGTCGTCGCATTTATTTGCTAACCTCTCTTCGTACAGTTACATAAAACAACTATTGTTATCGCAAAACTATACAAAAACTATTAATAAATGCTTTCTTATGTTTGAACCTGAAACGAAGAAAGCATGTCCAACTTATGTTATAAAAGTAAAAATACAACATGTTTATTATGAAACACATTGAAAAGAGTGTCAATTACTCTCGAGGGAATAAAATATACTAACGGGGGAGTAAAATGGTGTAATATTAGAGGATGATGAATGGAGTAGAGAATTTTAATAAGTAGATGAATGAGATTATTCAACTACCATGAAAATTAGTTTCTTCAAGAAAAGAAAAATGACAATACTTAAGAAGACCCCTACTTAATCGTTAAAAAAAGAGGAGAGCATAAATAAGTCTATGGATTACGGTAGACTGGATTAAGGTCAGTATCAGTAATGACACTTCCTAAACATTTTCATTCTTTGTGGTGCAGCACTGATTTTGTGCTGCATGGATGGCTAACGGGTACTTTAGTTAAACAAGACCATGTCGATGGTCTATTTTTACGTCCAAAACACCAAGAAGATTTCGGCGATACAATGTGAAAAGTTACACTTAAACTAACGAAGCAGTTTAGTTGAAGAGTGTTGTTTAACTGTTGTTCAGCAATCGGGCCAGATTGTGGAGGAAGAGTTCAAGAGATTTATTGGTAAATCATATCTCGACAGCCACTGGCTATTTATAGTTAGTTCTACCCTTTGTTTTACCACTATTTTCGATACGGTTCACTCCAATTAATTTTTATATCTTCTAATGAATTTGGCGAGAAGCGAAAACTTTCTTGCCAAGTTCTTTTTTTATTTCTCAACTAAAGAAATATACGTTAAAGAGAAAGAAATAACCTAATTTTATAATTTTTTGTTAACCTTTTTATTATTGAAACGTTTTAAAGGTGGGAGGTTTGAAATGAATGGTTCCATGATGGGGAAAAAGCTAAATGAGATACTAAAATTTGTTAATGCGTATTTAATAAAAATGGGTGCTTCAAAGGAAGATGCAGAAGATATTATTCAAGATACTGCGTATAAGTTTTTACAATACATAGACTCAGTCCAATTTGATAATATCCAAAGTTGGCTTTTTAGAGTAGCGGTAAATCAATATTATGATTTGTCCCGTAAGAAATCTAGACGAAGAGATATATTATTGAAATTCAACTTACAAGAAATATTTGAGGAAGAAACACCTGAAAAAGCCCTCATGCAAAGTGAATTAGAAAGGGATATTCATGTAATCTTAACTAAATTAAAACCAAAATACAGGCAGTTGCTTCTTCTGAAATATAGTACAGGACTAAAAATAAATGAGATAGCAGTACTGTATAGCATGAAAGAAGGGTCTGTTAAAACTATTCTCCATAGGGCAAGAAAAGAATTTATAGAACAATATAGGAGGTATGAAAATGAACAAGGAAAATGATTTTTTTCCTAAGGATTTTGAATTTGAGAAATTAGTAAAAAAGGCAAGGAAACGTTCAATTATAAAAATGGTGCTCATTTCATTAGGTATTAGTCTCATAGTTTTATTTGGGCTATATTTTATTGGCGATACAGTAATGAAAACAAAAATGGAGAAAGAAACAGATTCGGATTCAACTTGGAATAAAATTATGGGGGCTAACATTGAAAATCGAGGTACCGAATATAATTATTCATTAACTTCGGCAACTGCGAAAACGACGTTTGTAAAAGTTGTTGGAGGTGTACCGATTCCTTGGGGAGAACAGGAAAAAGTTTTTAATATGTTAGGTTCGTCTCACCCTATTTCAAATGATGGTCCTTCTGGCTTTGGCTATTCAGATGATGAGCGTATTCCTTTATATTATGAAGGTGAAAGAGTCGTTGAATTTTTCCATCCACAAGTAAACTATAAGCAAATCTTTGATGATCGCGTGTTACTAAATGAAATTCATGAAAATACAGTTGTCGAAATGGCGTTCTCGTTTGATGATGGATATTCTATCGAGGAAGTAAATAAAGTATTTAAAGAACAATTATCTTGGTATTGGGTTGATACGTATAGTGAAAATGATATTGAAAGTGATAATCAGCATAACGCAGATGAAAATTTCCGAGACGATCCAATCTACGGTTTTGAAGCATTTGGCTTTTCTTATAATCGAAGTGCGGAGGATTATTCTGCCACTAACTTTATCTCAATCTTAAAGCAGATGAAGGAGGAGGGTGGTAATTATCAAGGCGATGCAGAGAAAATTATTAATAACATAACTAATCAGGGCAAAATAAAACTAGAACCGCAGAACCTTAAAATTATTGGTGTAGTGGTTACGGGAAAACCAAGTGATTTAATAAAGTTTAGTGATGAATCTATGATTCGCGGTGCTACATTAGGAGCAACAACAGACCTATATTAAACTGTTTGGAGAAAAGAACTAATAAATATGTTAGGAGGTAGGGGTATAATGACAAAAGATAAATTAAAAGGGTTAGTTGCTTTATCTTCTTTAATAACTGCAACTGGTTTTATATTACTATTTTTCAGTATTAATTTTGGAACGTCATTTGCTGGAAAATGGATAGCCAAACAAGGTGGGGCAGACCAACCAACATACCTAATTGTAATTGAAGGTTATACAAACAATTTCTTGGCTACTGGAAGTATCCTTTTTGGGATTGGTCTCGCCACTATTCTTTTTTCTTGTTACAAGATACTTGAAATTAACGAATAGAAGTAATAAATATTGTTTTTCTTATTGAACTACCATGAAAATTAGTTTCTTCAAGAAAAGAAAAATGACAATACTTAAAAAGACCCCTCGTTAAAAAAAGAGGAGAGCAAAATAAGTCTATGGATTACGGTAGACTGGATTAAGGTCAGTATCAGTATGACACTTCCTAAACAATTTCATTCTCTGTGGTGCAGCACTGATTTTGTGCTGCATGGATGGCTAACGAGTACTTTAGTTGAATATTCGCTTTTTGTAATAAACAATCTTTATTACAAAAAGCCCCTTTTTGATCACTCTTTGTTCAAAATAAGGGCTATAATTTTCAATTAGAATCAGCATTTGTAGCTGTATATTAATCAATCTTTATTACAAACCAACAACCGAAAAAAGAGTCGGGGGAAATGACTTCAGTCACTTCCCTCGACTCTAATTATTCTACGTTAAAAATGTGTCAAAACCATCCCTAAAACGAGTGAAAACAAGGTGCTCCTAGAACTTCTCTTAGGATGATATCACTCTTTAAAGGGAGAGATTAGCAATTTCTCACGCTTCTATCTTTTATCCTCCACGACAATTTTTTCACCCGTGATTGGATGAATAAATTGAACCTTGAATGCATGCAACTCATATGTTCTAGTTGGTGTTTTCTTCGCTCCATATAAGTCATCTCCCACAATTGGGTGGCCTAAATGAGCAAAGTGCACACGAATTTGATGCGTACGTCCAGTTTCTAAAATTGCGTGTATCTTTGTAAATTGGTCATGTTTGCCGACTACTTCATAATGCGTAATAGCAAGTTGACCGGACGGAGAAACGCGTTTTCTCGTCGGATGATGGCGATCATTTCCAATGGCTGCTCGAATGGTGCCATGCTGGTTTTTCACTTGACCTTCGACAATTACTTCATACGTGCGAACAATTGCTTTATTTTCAAGCATACGATCTAGCATACCTTTGACGATTGGATTTTTTGCAATGACTACTAAGCCTTTTGTACCTTCATCAATTCGGTGTACATGTTCTCCGTAATTTTGCCCCTTGTTCTTTAAATAGTTCATCACAGTATTCATAAATGTATGATTTTGGCCAGTGTCATTCGGGTGTGTTGCAACACCTCGAGGCTTGGAAGCAATCAATAAGTACTCATCTTCATAGGCAACATATAAAGGAATTTGATCCGAAGTAAGATAATTGGATGATTCGCCTTCCCATTTAAAAACTAATACTTCCCCTTTTTGGTGGGGTAATTTCCATTGTAATAATTCTCCGTTTGTGTCTGTTACTGCTTTTTGCATGCGTAAATCGTGGATAAGCTTTTTACCAAGCTTCCATTTTTGTTGTAGAATTGCATCAATCGTTAGTCCATCTTCTGGGACTGTGTAAGTTAATGTATGTTGCATCTTTCATTCTCCTTCAAAAAAGGCCATGTCTATTCGACACGACCTCTCTGATTATTTCAAAACAACTTGATCAAAAAATGCTTGAATTTGCTCATTAGGTACAGCACCTGTTACTCTTGAAACTTCTTTTCCGCCCTCAAAATGAACCAATGTTGGAGTAGCTTCTATTTGATATTCATTCCATCCTTGTTCATATTCCAGTACATTATATTTTACAATATCTACCTTGTTTTCATTTGCAAGTGGAGTTAATCTCGGTGTCATTTCTTTACAGTGTACACATTCTGGACTAAAGAAATATGCAGTAACTGGTTCACCACTACTAATCTTAGTTTTTAAATCATCTGGTAGGATAATGTTTTGATAGTTCGGATCATCAATTAAGTCAATAGTAGATTGTTTTAAATTGTCTGTGTCGTATGGGTTATCTGCTAATACGTTTTTATTTTTTTGGCTATTTAGTACAAAAATTAATACGAAGACGGCAATAATAATTCCACCAAATATGGCTAATTTCTTCATGTTATTTTTCCTCCTTAATACTTTTTAAAATGATTACACTGCTAATGGCAATTAGTAAAAATGCTGTAAGGGCTAAAAATGGAATCGTTATAAAGCCTAAAACATTTATGTACTCACCTGTACAAGGAACTCTTCCACAAGTCGGTGCAGCCTCTTGCATAAAATCCAACTTTTGAATGCTATAATGATAGGTAGAAATGCAAAGACCAATTATAGAAAAAGTAAGGGTAGTAACTGCTATTTTCGCATTTTTTTGTACATATGCCACACCTAATATTAACACAAGTGGGTACATAAGAATCCGTTGATACCAGCATAATTCACAAGGCTCGTACTGTCGAACTTCTGAAAAATATAAGGATCCTAGAGTTGCGGTAAAGGCTACTGACCACATAAATAACATAATATTTTCAACTTTTTTTGTCATAGTCTACTCCTTTTAAATACTTTGAACTCAAGTCAAATTATAAGTGTTCTTTATAGGCATGTAAAACATTTTAACTGCGGACAAAAGAGATATATAATGAAGGTAAGTGAAAAGAAGAGGAGCGGTTAACATGTCAGAAGAATTCAATTCATCTCAGTTTGAAAAAAAAATGATTATAAGACAAACTTCTTTTTCAGATATAGCACCTATATTAGAAATTCAGCGTCTTTGTTTTCCAGGTATGGATCCTTGGGAAGTTGCACATTTGCGCAGCCATTTAACTATATTTCCTGAAGGACAATTGGTAGCAGAGTTAGACGGAAAGGTAATTGGATCTTGTTCCAGTCTTGTGATTAACTTCGATGAATACGACGATCGACATTCATGGTCTGATGTGACAGATTCGGGTTATATTACAAATCATAATCCAGACGGGTACAACTTATACGGCATCGAAGTAATGGTTCACCCTGATTATAGAAGAATGAAAGTCGGGCAACGTTTGTATGAAGGAAGAAAGGACATTGCAAGGCAGTTCAATTTGAAATCCATTATTATCGGTGGGCGAATTCCAAACTATCATAAGCATACGGAAGAAATGTCACCAAGAGAATACGTGACGGCTGTTTCTCGACATAAAATATATGACCCTGTGTTAACCTTCCAACTGATGAATGGGTTCACATTAATGCGTATTAATCCGAACTATTTACCAGATGATATGGCTTCTGCTAAATATGCAACGTTAATGGAGTGGAATAATGTAGACTATATTCCACTATCAAAACGGCATTTTAAAACAAGCTATCCTGTACGAATTTGCGCAGTTCAATATATGATGCGCAAAATTAACTCGTTTGAAGAGTTTGCACACCAATGTGAATACTTTGTAGATGTAGCTTCAGACGCACAATCAGATTTCGTTGTTTTTCCAGAAATTTTTACGACTCAGCTCATGTCTTTCTTAGAAGAACGCTCACCAAGTCAAGCTGTTCGCAAATTAACCGAATACACTCCACAGTATATGGAATTATTTGCAGATTTAGCGGTTCGATATAATATCAATATTATTGCTGGTTCCCACTTTGTGGAAGAAGAGAATGAAGAAATTTATAATATAGCATACTTATTCCACCGTGATGGAGCAATTGATAAGCAATATAAAATTCATATTACACCGAATGAACGTAAATGGTGGGGTATTAGTGCAGGGGATACGGTCCAAGTATTTGATACTGACTGTGGTAAAATTGCGATTCAAATTTGCTACGATATCGAATTTCCAGAACTTGCGCGAATAGCGACAGATATGGGAGCGAACATAATTTTCTCTCCATTTTGTACAGAGGATCGACAAGGTTACTTACGAGTTAGATACTGCGCACAAGCTCGTGCCATTGAAAATCAGATTTACACCGTCATTTCCGGTACAGTAGGAAATCTACCACAGACGGAAAATATGGATATTCAATATGCTCAGTCAGCTATTTTTGCACCTTCTGATTTTGAATTCGCACGGGATGGAATTGTAGGAGAAACAGAACCGAATGTAGAAATGGTCTTAATAGGAGACGTTGATTTAGAAATCTTAAGACGTCAACGACAAGATGGAACGGTTAAGCATCTAAAAGATCGTCGCCATGATGTATACAGTATTGAGTATAAAAAAGAATGAATGGGAGAATCGCTAAATGTCGTATAAACAATTATTCGAACAATGGGATAGTTCTTCTGAATTGGAAAGTGTTTGGAAAGAAGATCTGCAGCTATTAGCGAAAGATGAAAAACGAACAGAGGATGCATTTTACCGAGATTTAGAATTTGGTACTGGTGGTATGCGCGGAGAGATTGGAGCAGGAACGAATCGTATGAATACATATACGGTTCGTAAAGCTACATCGGGATTAGCTTCCTACATAAAATCTGCCGGCGTGGATGCGATGAGTCGGGGAGTAGTAATTGCTTATGATAGTCGTAGGTATTCTCCTCAATTCGCACAAGAAGCAGCAAATACATTAGCTTCTAACGGCATTAAGGCTTATGTGTATAGTGAACCGAGAACGACACCTCAGCTTTCCTATTCGGTACGTGAGCTACATGCATTTATGGGGATTGTTATTACGGCAAGTCATAATCCTCCTGAATACAATGGTTATAAAGTATACGGAGAAGATGGAGCACAGCTTAACCTTGAAGATGCCGATTCTGTTATTCAGCATGTACAGAATGCGGGAGATGCTCTTCAAATAAAACAAACGGCTATAGACGAGAATTTAATCATTCGTTTAGAGGAAGAAATGGATCAAGCTTATATAGCAGCATTGAAAACTGTGCAGGAAAATCCTGATTTAGCTTTAACTACTGATTTAAAAGTAGTATTTACTCCTCTTCACGGAGCATCCGGTAAAACAGCAAAACGAATTTTAGGTGAAGTGGGCTATAAGCATATTTTTTATGTAGCTGAACAAATGGAACCAAATGGCGAGTTTCCTACCTTAAAATCACCAAACCCTGAGGAACAAAGTGCTTTTGAGTATGCGATTCAATATGGAGAAAAACAGAATTCCGATATTCTAGTTGCAGTGGATCCAGACGGCGATCGTGTAGGAGTAGCAGTAAAAACGGACAAGGGCTATCAGCTTTTAACTGGCAATCAAACCGGTGCAATTCTAATTGAATATTTATTGGCTCAACGAAAAGAAAAGGGCAATATGCCTGCAAATGGGCGAGTCTTTAAAACAATTGTAACATCTGATTTTGGACGAGTTATTGCAGAGTATTATGGTGCAAGTTCAGAAAATGTATTAACTGGCTTTAAATTTATCGGGGAAAAGATTAAGCAATATGAAGAAACCCAAGAATTCCAATTTTTGTTTGGCTATGAAGAAAGCTACGGTTATTTAGTAAAAAGCTTTGCGCGCGACAAAGACGCTGTCCAAAGTGTGCTAGCTATCGTGGAAGCTGCTGCGTACTATAAAGAACGTGACATGACATTAGTGGACGCCTTACGTACCCTATATGACAGACATGGCTACTATTTAGAAGGACTAGTATCTGTAACGAAAAAAGGAGTAAGTGGTGCGAAGGCGATTAACAACTTACTAGAACGAGTTCGTGCCAATCAGTTAACAGAGGTTGCAGGAATACCTGTTCAATCACAAGAGGATTACTTAACTTCTTTACGAACATATACGGATGGTAGAGATGCAGAACAAATTTTATTGCCACAATCAAATGTTTTAAAATATTTTCTCGCAGATGGTTCATGGGTTTGTGTGAGACCAAGTGGAACGGAGCCGAAGATTAAATATTATTTTGGGGTAACAAGTGGCTCAGAAGCAGAAAGTATGGAAAAGCTAGAATCGTTGAAAGAAGCCTTCACTGCTAAAATGAATAAGTACTTAGAAGAATAATAGATTAAAAACGAGAGGAGCGGTATAAGCTTTTCTCGTTTTTTTTCGGTCAAAAGTATGATGTCTTGTTTTTACAGTCTCATAGCATTAAATGATAAAATGTTATACAAAAGGATGATTATACATGGAGGAGTTTACATGCAGTCAAACGAACTCTCGAATATAGAACTATTAAAAGAAATAGCCGAATTTTTAAATGAAGAGACGGAAATGGAGCAGATGCTGCAAGGTGCACTTCGCAAGTTATTAGAAGGCACTATTTTCGAAACAGGCTGGATATTTTTTATTAATGAAAAAGGTAAGCAAGAACTTATCACACATGAAAATTTGCCTAATGCACTACAGCAAAATGATTGCCGACACTTGCAAAAAGGTGGATGCTGGTGTGTTTCAAGATTTCGAAATGGTGATTTAAAAAAAGCATCGAACATCATTGAATGTAAACGAATTGAAAATACCCAAAAGATGAAAAATGAAAACAATGAAGGCATTACCCATCACGCTACGGTTCCATTACAGTCTGGGCAGGAACGTTTTGGTCTTTTAAATGTAGCTACTCCTAATACGATTCGTTTTTCAGAAGGAGAACTTGCATTGTTAGAGTCCGTTGCATTCCAAATCGGATCTGCGATCAAGCGCATTCTTTTGACAAATCAGGAGCGGGAGGTTGCACTTGTACAAGAAAGAAATCGTCTTGCTCGGGACTTGCATGATTCTGTTAATCAGCTGTTATTCTCAGTTACTTTAACGGCAAGAGGTGGTATTGAAATGACGGAGCAGCAGGAAGTCAAAACTACCTTTAAAGAAATACAATATTTAACGCAGGAAGCTTTGACTGAAATGCGCGCACTTATATGGCAGCTTCGACCAAAAGGGTTGGAAGCGGGTATAATTGAAGGCTTGAAGGGCTATGGCGAGATATTAGGACTAACATTAACGTTTAAAGTAAAGGGCGTTATAAACCTACCAGCTAATATGGAAGAGACCTTATTTCGTATTGCTCAGGAAGCATTAAATAATATTCGAAAGCACTCAGGTGTATTAAATGCAGAGTTGTATTTAACAGTGACCCCGACAGACGTTCTCTTAGTTGTAAAAGATGAGGGTTGTGGATTTCATATGAATGAATTAAAAATTCTTCCGTCTATAGGCTTGCAGAGCATGAGAGATCGAGCAAATTCAATGGGAGGAACCATTGACTGGGTAACAGAATGGAATAAAGGGACGGAAATACTAGTACGTTTACCTTATTAGAAAGGGGGATATATATGATTCGAGTATTAATTGCAGATGATCATCATGTAGTGAGAAGAGGGCTAAGATTCTTTTTAATGACACAAAAGGATATGGACATCGTGGGTGAAGCAACGAATGGAAAAGAAGCTATAGAAATGACAGAGAGTTTAAAGCCAGACGTTGTCCTCATGGATCTTGTTATGCCTGAAATGGATGGTATACAAGCAACGAAGCGAATTAAAACAAAATATCCACAAATTCAAATTTTAATGCTAACAAGCTTCTCTGATAGAGACCATGTCATACCAGCTTTAAGGGCAGGTGCAGCAGGGTATCAATTAAAAGATATTGAACCGGATGATTTAGCAGATTCTATTCGAAAGCTAATGAGAGGAGAAAATACGTTACATCCTGAAGCTACAACTCAGTTAGCTAAAGAAAATGAACCAATGGAATTAAGTCCACATGAAGAACATCCGTTAACACCTAGAGAGCAGGATGTATTGTCAGAACTAACAAAAGGGAAAAGTAATCGTGAAATAGCTTCCTCTTTGTTCGTAACAGAAAAAACAGTGAAAACACATATATCTAACATTTTTACAAAGCTCCACGTCCAGGATCGAACACAAGCTGCACTTTATGCAGTCAAACATGGATTGACGGAGTCTAGTGGACAATAAAAAACATGGGGAGTCTCTATACTAGAGATTCCCCATGTTTCCATGTGCTTATATTCTATTTATTGTACTTCTACTGTATCTTCTAGTTCAGTGTCAACAGGAGCAGATTTAATGATTTCTAAGTATTGAATGTGATGACCATCAATCTCTTTTACCATGAAATCAAAGCCTTGTTCCACTAATTTTTCGCCTTTTACAGCATCATAGCTCTTTGTCATAAACCAACCACCGATTGTATCAATATCTTCTTCATCGATATCGATTCCTAGTAGGTCATTTACATTTCCAATTAACATTTTTGCATCCACAATATAATGATTTTCCGCGACTTTTTGAACTTCTGGAAGCTCATCTGTGTCGAACTCATCACGAATATCACCGACGATTTCTTCGATAATATCTTCAATTGTTACAAGACCAGAAGTACCGCCGTATTCGTCCATTAAGATGGCCATATGAATACGTTCACGTTGGATTTTAAGTAATAAATCAGCAATAGGCATATTTTCAATTACTCGAATAATAGACTGCATATAGTCAATAACACGAGTAGATGCATTGGCAGGATCCTTAATATAAGCTGTTAATAGGTTTTTCATGTTAACAAGGCCTATAATGTGGTCTTTGTCACCATCTGTTACAGGATATCTTGTATATTGTTCTACTCCTATTAACTCAAATACCTCACTAAGTGTGAGATCTTTGTCAATCGAAATAATTTCAGTTCGAGGAACCATGATCTCTTTTGCAATGCGATCGTCAAATTCGAAAATTTTATTTACATATTTGTATTCTGCTTGATTTATTTCTCCGCCTTTATAGCTTTCAGAAAGAATCATCCGAAGTTCTTCTTCCGAGTGGGCTACTTCAGATTCGGAAACAGACTTCAATCCAAACACACGAACTGCTAGAAAGCGTGCAGATCCATTCATCCCTTTAATAACTGGATACATAAGCTTATCAAAAATGATGAGCGGTTTTGCAACTGCTAATGTGATAGCCTCTGCTTGTTGAATTGCAAATGTTTTTGGTGTTAATTCTCCTACCACTACATGGATATAAGTTACAAGAGAAAATGCAATGATAAACGAAAGTATAGAGGAAACACTCTCAGGAAGCTCAAAATACTCGAATGCTGGATGTAACAGTGCTTCTACTGTCGGCTCACCAAGCCACCCTAATCCTAAAGCAGTGATGGTAATACCTAGCTGACAGGCAGAAAGATATTCATCCAAATTGGAAACGAGTTTTTTGGCATTTAATGCCTTTTTGTTTCCTTCAGCTATCAGCTGATCAATTCTTGTCGTTCTTACTTTTACAATTGCAAATTCACTAGCAACAAAAAATGCAGTGAGTGCGATTAAGACAGCAAATGCTGTCAACCGTATGGCTATGTCCAAATAATTACTTTGTCCCTAACCCAAATGGGGGGTAGAACAAAGTGTACACCTCCTGTTTTCTAAAAAATAGTTTATAGGTTTAATAATAAAATATAAAAAAAGAAATTACAAATCTTTCTTCTTACACTGAATATAATGACATTGCTGCTGTTCATAAAAGGTTTGAAAATTAACATAAACTTATCAATCAAAGGGCTAATTTTATATCATAATAATAGAAAGATGATTGGGGTGAGCGTAATTGGCAAACAAATATTTGGAGATTTTAAAAGCAGCTACAAAGCTTGGGTTTACCTCATTTGGAGGTCCCGCAGCGCATATTGGTTACTTTCGTGAAGAGTATGTCCAAAAAAGAAAATGGTTAGATGATAAATTATACGCGGACATAGTAGCCTTATGTCAGTTTTTACCTGGTCCTGCTTCCTCTCAAGTAGGTATATCCATTGGTTTACTAAGGGGAGGGATATTAGGTGGTATTATTTCTTGGTTCGGATTTACAATGCCATCTGTCATCATACTAATGCTATTTGCAATGTTTGTTACATCAACTGGTTCATATGACAGTGGATGGATACAAGGATTAAAAATAGTTGCAGTAGCAGTAGTTGCTCAGGCGCTGCTAGGAATGCAAAAGTCACTTGCGCCAGACCGTATGAGAATTTCAATTGCTATAGTTTGTGCAGGACTCACTCTACTTATTCCTACAGCTATTGGACAAATTAGTATTATAGTTGTAGCTGGGCTTTTTGGATATTTTTATTTTAAAAAAGAACTGGTTGATCCTGTTCCTAAGATGTCACTTACTTTTGGGAAAAAGACGGGAATTATAAGTTGGATTTTATTTTTTACTTTATTGATTTTATTGCCTATTTTTAAACCTTTTATGCAATCCGTTTATTATGCCATATTTGATACATATTATCGTGTTGGTTCGATCGTTTTTGGTGGGGGACATGTTGTTTTACCAATGCTACAACGCGAAGTGGATATTTCGTCGGATGTATTTATTGCAGGATACGGAGCAGCTCAAGCAGTACCAGGCCCACTTTTTACACTAGCTGGGTTTTTAGGCCAAGTTACTGCGGGCACGACAGGAGCATTTGTTGCAGTTATAGCAATGTTTTTACCCTCTTTTTTACTTGTAATGGGAACATTACCTTTTTGGTCAGTTATACGATCGAAAAAAGGAATCCAAGCAGCTTTAAAAGGAGTGAATGCCGCGGTAGTAGGAATACTTCTTGCTGCATTATATGATCCAGTATTTACAAGTGCTGTGAACAGTTCAACAGATTTTGTCATTGTTCTTATAACTTTTACGTTACTTGTCGTGTATAAATGGGCACCTTTTAAAGTAGTATTAGTAAGTGCACTCCTTGGAGCAATTATGCATATTATTTAATTAGTCGCTTTTTTCGAAAAGTATTGACAATGGAAAATTCTATGTGCTAATGTTAAGGGACACTAAATAAATTGGAAATGGAGGTATGAGAAATGATTCGTTTAAAAGATATGACAAACAATTTAATAATTTCTTCATACCTCCATCAGACGTAAAATGATTTATTAATAGACATTTAAGGAACGACTTTGTCTATTTTAAAGCACATTGCCGGAATATGGGTAATGTGCTTTTTTGCGTCTTTATATTTCCATTTTTTGGTTATAAAATGATGAGGAGGAGTGTTGAATATGATTATTCAACGAACAAGACAAATTTTATTAAAGGAATCTCTAGAAGGTGGATAGCTTTCCTAAACATAGAGAAAAGAAATGAGGGATAAGAATGTTTTCTGTTTTATTTAAATTGAAATGGTTTTTTAAAGATCATTGGAAGCGATATACAGTCGCTGTTAGTTTGCTAATTATCGCCAGCGCATTTGAAGTTTTAGCTCCATGGTTAGTCGGTGAAGCAATTGACACGATTACGTTGGGTAAGATGACAACGGAATCGTTATTGCAATATGTATTATATTTTGTTGGAATAATCATTGTGGGATATGGACTTAACTTTGTTTGGCAATACCAATTATTTGGTGGCTCTATTTCGATCGAGCGCATTTTACGTTCGAAGCTAAATCGTAAATTTTTGAGCATGACACCAACTTTTTATGAGAAAAATCGTACGGGCGATTTGATGGCTCGTGCAACGAACGATTTAAATGCTGTAGCTACAACAGCTGGTTTTGGAATTATGACGTTGATTGATTCTACGATGTATATGGCTGCACTAATTCTTGCAATGGGTTTCATCATTTCATGGAAGCTCACCATTTTTGCAATTTTACCAATACCGATTTTAGCATTAATCATGCAATATTTAGGAAAAATCATACACGAAAAATATATGGTCGCACAAGACGCATTTGGTGATTTAAATGATCGAGTATTAGAATCAGTTGCTGGTGTTCGTGTTATTCGTGCTTATGTGCAAGAACGAGCAGACGAGCAAAATTTTGCGGATATGAGTGAAGAAGTGTATCAAAAAAATATGGTTGTAGAACGAATTGATGCATTATTTGGCCCAATCACTAAAGTAGGAACTGGTATCAGCTATGTTGTTGCATTAGGTTATGGTGCTTATCTTGTATCACAAAATGAGATGACTGTTGGGAACCTAATTACATTTAATGTTTACTTAGGGATGGCAATTTGGCCGATGTTTGCAATCGGTGAATTAATCAATGTCATGCAGCGTGGGAATGCTTCTCTTGATCGTGTGCAGGAAACATTGGATTATGAAGCAGACGTGAAAGATCCTGCTGCTCCAGTTCAATTAAAAGAAGTAGATTCCATCGGATTTGACGATGTAGGATTCCAATATCCATTATCGCAAGTAAAAAATCTTCAAAATATCCGTGTGAACCTAGAGAAAGGGCAAACACTTGGAATCGTTGGGAAAACCGGTTCGGGAAAAACAACCTTTATGAAGCAATTATTAAAGGAATATCCGATTGGGGCTGGCCAACTAACAATTGGAGATACAGCCATTTCAGAGCAAACGAAAGATCAGGTTTTAGAATGGATTGGATATGTTCCTCAAGACCATGTGTTATTTTCCCGAACGATTCGTCAAAACATTCTTTTTGGTAAAGAGGATGCGACAGAAGATGAGCTAGAAGAAGCAATTCGATTAGCTCATTTCCAACGAGACTTGATGAACTTACCGATGGGATTAGAAACACTTGTAGGAGAAAAAGGAGTATCCCTATCCGGTGGGCAAAAACAAAGGGTATCAATTGCTCGAGCACTTATTAAAAATCCGGAGATTTTACTATTAGATGATTCGCTTTCTGCAGTAGATGCAAAAACAGAGGCGAAGATTATTGAAAATATACAAAATGAACGCAGTGGGAAGACAACAATTATTACGACGCATCGATTGTCAGGAATTCAACATGCAGACCATATTATCGTTTTAGATGAAGGACTGATTGTCGAAGAAGGTACACATGATGAACTTCTAGGGCAAAATGGTTGGTATAAAGAACAATACGATCGTCAACAGCTTGAGGGGGTGTCGTCATGAGTACAGGAAAACGACTCTACCATTATGCGTTATTTTATAAGAAACCAATTATGCTTGGTTTAATCTTTTTGACTATTGCAGTGTTTAGCGATTTGTCAGGTCCATTTATTGCAAAGAAAATTATCGATGAGCACATTATGGAAGGGGCTATTGACCTTCAGCCCATATTAATGCTATTAGCGGTGTTCTTCAGTCTGTCTATTGTAACTGCAGTATTTAGATATTTTATGTTTATTAATCTACAGATTGGTGCAAATCGAGTTGTGCAAAAGCTAAGAAACGATGTTTTTCAACACATCCAAACGTTGCCAATACAGTATTTTGATAACTTGCCAGCTGGTAAAGTAGTAGCGCGTGTAACAAATGATACAGAAGCAATTCGTAATTTATACGTGCAAGTGCTATCTCAGTTTGCTACAAGTATAATTTCAATTGCTGGAGTTTACGTGGCATTATTTATTTTAGATGTAAAAATGGCTGCAATTGCACTATTTGTTCTCCCAATTGTGTATGTTTGGATGATTGCATATCGAAAATATGCTTCCAAATATAATCATATTGTTCGTACAAAGATTGCAGATATGAACGCGATGTTGAATGAATCCATTCAAGGGATGTCCATTATTCAAGCATTTAAACGAGAAAAACAAATGGACCATGAATTTGAAGAGATGAATGAAGAACATTACCGATATCAGAAAAAATTACTTACACTAGATTCAGCTACTTCTTTTAACTTAGTAAGTGTGTTGCGTTCGATTATGTTTGTGTTATTCATTTGGGTTTTTGGAAGCCAATCAATGGAAGCAAATACAATCGTTTCGGCCGGTCTGCTATATGCATTCGTGGATTACACAACAAGATTATTTAATCCAATTACAGGAATCGTAAATCAATTCTCTCAGTTAGAGCGATCACTTGTGGCTGGAAATCGTGTATTCCGATTACTGGATGAATCTGGGGAGAAGGTGGAAGACCAACGAATGGATCGTTACGAAGGAAATGTGGAGTTTCAAAATGTTTCCTTTGCTTATAAAGAAAAGGATTATGTATTGAAAAACTTAAACTTTGTTGCGAATAAAGGAGAAACGGTAGCACTTGTCGGGCATACAGGATCCGGTAAAAGTTCGATTATGAACTTATTGTTCCGTTTCTATGATCCTTCCAAAGGAAAGATTTTGATAGATGGAACTGACATTACGACGTTACCAAGACAAACAATTCGAGATCATATGGGGATTGTTTTACAAGATCCTTATTTGTTCTCGGGAACGATTGAGTCAAACGTAAGTTTAAGCGATCCACGGATATCCCGTGAAAAAGTAGAAGCTGCTTTAGAAGCGGTTGGTGGAGAGCGCGTGTTAAAAAATCTTGAAAAAGGATTGGATGAACCTGTCATTGAGAAGGGGAGTACATTATCCTCAGGACAAAGACAGCTAGTTTCTTTTGCAAGGGCACTTGCATTTGACCCGGCCATTCTTATTTTAGATGAAGCGACATCAAACATTGATACAGAAACAGAAGAAATTATTCAGCATGCAATGGATGTATTGAAAAAAGGAAGAACTACGTTTATCATTGCACATCGACTTTCTACTATTAAGAATGCAGACCGTATTTTAGTATTAGATCGTGGAGAAATTGTGGAAAGTGGAACTCATGACGAGTTACTACAGCTACAAGGACGCTATGAACAAATGTACAAATTACAAGCAGGAGTATCTCAGCATGTGTAAAACATGCGGGGATATTCCCTTTTTATTTTATATATCTGAGGGGGACTGCTCCAATATTGCACGAATGAGTTTCAAACTTGGGGATAACGTTTCTTAAATTACGGTCTAAATAGTCAAAACTGTATTGAGTTTTTCTGACGGGAATCGTATATTTAGAGTATCGAAATAAAGAACGGAAGAGGTCTCGTATGATTCATTGGCTCCAGGATTGGAAAAAGAAAATAGCTTCATTTAATAGAAACATTCGCATGTTTATGCTTGCGAATATACTCATTCAAATTGGAATGGGTGTTTTTATGGTGATGTACAATTTGTATATAAAGGAGTTAGGATTACCAGAAGCGGTAAACGGAAAAGTGATATCCATGACTTCACTTGCTTCGGCAATTATGCTTATTCCAGCGGGTTTTTTAAGCGATCGATTTGGACGTAAGGGCATCATCATCATTGGTACAGTAATATCGGCTGGGACTCTTTTTTATAGAAGTATAGCTGAAGGGGAACAGTCCCTTATTTACGCTGCTTTTTTCACAGGTCTATTTATGGCACTTGTTCAAGTGTCAGGTGTCCCTTTTTTAGCGGAAAATTCTAATGCAAGCGAGCGTATGCATTTGTTCAGCATTCACTTTTCACTCATTATGATTGCAAGTGTCGTTGGAAGCTTGGGGGGAGGAGTGTTAGCAGATGCACTCCATGTGTATGCATCTCTACCGACTGTAGATGCGATTAAATATGTATTAATTTTAGGAGCGGTCATTTTTACAGCAGCTTTAATTCCTTTATTTCAATTAAAGCCAGTTGTAAAAAGAGTAGAAAAAGAATCTAAAGTAAATCCATTAGAAAAAGAATTACCGAATGCTTTTACACGTAATGTAAAGATTATTGTATTATTTGGATTTGCGAATTTGCTAATTGGAACGGGATCTGGACTTGTCATTCCCTACTTAAATTTATATTTTTCGAATCGATTTGATGCTTCCAACACGTACATTGGGTTAATTTTATCACTTGGATCTGCAATGACTGCAATTGCCATGTTATTGGGGCCAGCTCTTGTGAAAAGGGTTGGTCAAGTGAGAGCACTTGTTATTTTCCAACTTCTTTCCATTCCATTCTTATTTATTACAGGATATACGAATTCACTTGTCATTGCATCAATCGCCTTTTTAATGCGACAGGCTTTGATGAATGCAGGAAATCCGATTCAAAGTGCCATAGCTATGGATCTTGTACATGATAAATATAAGGGACTTTCCAATTCAGTAAACCAAATGGTGTTTAATATAGGATGGGCAAGTACTGGAACTATTTCGACAGGGCTCGTTATGACGTTTGGATTTTATTGGGGGTATGCATATGCATTTACGATTACAGGGATATTATATATAATTGCCTCTACTTATTTTTATATTTTATTTGGTCGAAAGAAAATAGGAAGGATCTAGTAAAAAACCTTCCTTTCTATACTAATAATAATATGGTATAAAAGGGAGGTAATCAGTAGATTTTTATTAGGAGGGTTTAGGATGTTAGAAAATTTGTTTAATAGACTAGAAGAAATTTATCCAGAGTTAGTTGAATTGCGAAGAGATTTTCATATGTATCCAGAACTCTCACATGAAGAAGTAGAGACACCGAAAAAAGTTGCAGCTTATCTAACAAGTTTAGGATTAGAAGTGAAAACGCAGGTTGGTGGAAGAGGCGTACTAGGTTATCTAAAAGGTGGGAAACCCGGAAAAACGGTTGCTCTTCGTGCTGATTTTGATGCGCTTCCAATTCAAGATGAGAAAGAAGTAGAGTATAAATCTCGAATTCCAGGTGTAATGCATGCTTGCGGACATGATATTCACACTGCGGCACTCTTAGGGGTTGCCAAAGTATTGAGTGAAGTAAGAGAGGAAGTACCTGGTACGATTGTATTCTTACATCAATTTGCTGAAGAAACTTCTCCTGGTGGCGCTGAATTCATGATTAAAGATGGTTGCTTAGATGGAGTAGATGTAATTTATGGTGCACATGTCATGTCACAACAACCTTACAGTACAGTTAGTGTAGTAGAAGGTTATGCATCCTCTGCACAAGATGATTTTTATATTACGATTCATGGGAGAGGTGGCCATGGGGCATCTCCTCATGAAACAGTTGATGCACTTGTAACGGGAAGTCAAGTAGTACTCAATTTACAACAAATTGTAAGTAGAAGAGTTAATCCATTGAAAGCAGCTGCAGTGACTGTAGGGGCATTTACAAGTGGAAGTACTACGAATATTATTCCTGATTCCGCTTCGATTAAAGGAACTGTTCGAACGTATGATGAGGGAGTTCGAAAACTGATTCAAGAATCAATGGAAAAAATAGTGAAAAGCACTTGTGAAGCGGCGGACGCTACATACGAATTGAAATACGTTAATGATTGCCCTTCTATATACAATGATCCAACTGAAACAAAACGTGTAGAAAGAGTAGCGAAATCGATTGTTGGCGATGAAAATGTCATCGAGAGTGATCCAATGATGGGTAGTGAGGATTTTGCATACTATCAAAAAGTGATTCCAGGTACATTTTTTATTATAGGTGGAAGAAATGAAGAACTAAATGCAACTTATCCACATCATCATCCTAAATTTGATGTGGATGAGCGCTCGATGAAAGAAATAGGAAAAGTGTTTATCGGAACTGTCTTTGACTACTTAGAAAATGAATAATTAATGAATAAATAAAGCTGCATGTGTTTAGAATTCTAAACTACATGCAGCTTTTGATTTTCTTATAACTGATTTAATTTCATAAATAGTACTTTGTCATAAAATGCGAACATTTATCACCTTGTTGATGGAAGCGCCAGGCGGCGACTCCAGCGGGATGAGTGAGACAGATAAGACATCACAAACGACGTGTAACGGCGGTGATGGCTTATCGCTCACCCCGCGGAAAGCGTCCGCCTATAGCGGAAATCAACTATACTTTATTCCGTGTAAAATATATATTTCTTTAGCTTCCTTATCTACAAATTTTGTGAGTATCAGTCATACACGTGAAACAGCATTAGCTCATGTATCATTTTTTTGACGCTTTCTTCATCAGCAGGTGTGTCGCCAATCCACTTAATCGTGCCTTCTGATTCGTATTCTGCTGTATATCTGTGTTGTTTGTAGAAGAAGGAGACGGACCATCCAGGTAATTGTTTATTTTCATATAAGGATTTGAAGCTAAAGTGCTGTAGCAAAGAAATCAACCTTTCATGTGAGAGATTTTATTCGCATACACTAGTATAAATGACTAGTAAAGGAGCATCTATTTGTTTACTGAAAAATTAAAACAAGCAATACAAAATGAATATGCCGATTATCATTATTATGTAGATATGTATAACTTAACAGACGATCCATACTGGAAAGGCTTCATAGAGCATGTGTATGAAGATGAAAAAAGCCATTATGAAATGTTTCAACAACTCTATTATATGCTGACAGGGACATTTGTTCAAAACTTGGAAAAACGACCTCCTTGTGTAGACTTGAAAACATGCGCGAAAGATGCGGTGAGAGATGAGCTAGAGGGTGCTGAAATGTACAAAGAAATGTTGCTTCAAATTCCAGTTCAGCAAGCATATGCTCCACTTTTTGTTGCTATGCATGACGAAACGGAGCATGCTATTCGGTTTTCAATGATGTATAACGCGTTGTAAAAAATGTAACATCATTCAACGCCAAACCATGCTGTCACAAAAGTAACGCCCTCCTCGGTCGACTCCAGATTTTGTAAGAAATTCATCAAGCTCAATGCTAAAATCTAGACCTAAATACTTCAAGGCGAATTTGATGTGCTTGTCTATCCTCTGCTATAATAAGCTAGAAGCTAGAGGAAAAAGGTGAAATAGATGGGTTTTTTATGGACAATCACATTCATGGCAGTTGTTGGAGCGGCAATTGGAGCAGTTACAAATCACTTAGCTATTAAAATGCTTTTCAGACCACATGAAGCAAAATATATAGGGTCATGGCGAGTTCCTTTCACACCGGGTTTAATTCCCAAAAGACGCGATGAGCTTGCAATACAATTAGGAAATACGGTTATTAAGCACTTATTGACGCCTGATATATTTAAAAAGAAGTATTTCAACGAGGAAATGAGAGTAAAAGCAAATACCCTAATCGTTCAGCAGTTAAATGACAATATCCTTCAATCGGATAAGACGATTAGGGATTGGTTGAAACTTGGCGGACTTGAAAATGTTGCCTCCATTGCAAATGAAAAAATAAATGAGCAAATAGATGTGCAATTTAATCTAATAAAAGCAAAATTTGAAAATGAAACGATTCGTCAGCTTGCTCCTATAGAATGGCAGAAAAAAGCAGATAGTAAAGTGGGGGAAATTGTTTCGTATATACTTCTCAAAGGAGAAGACTTCTTCCAATCAGAAGAAGGGAAAATGGCGGTTAAAAACCTCATTGATGATTTTCTTTCTACTAAAGGAACGCTTGGGAGTATGATTCAAATGTTTATGGGAGAATCTTCTTCGTTAGCAGGAAAGGTTCAACCAGAAATATTGAAGTTTTTAAAAGCCCCAGGAACAAAGAACATGCTGGAAAAAATTGTTCAGAACGAGTGGGAAAAATTAAAGGATCAACCAATTATTAAAATGATGGAAGGCTTTGATTTTGATCCGGTTATTGCCAATGTGAAGGGTTACCTGACCAATCAGTTGGCTCTAGAAGAAAGATTGAATCATAACCTTATTCACTACTTCCCGGGTGCAACTGAATGGACGCAAACTCAGCTGGTACCAAAAGTTACTGCGTTTGCATTTAAAGAAGCAGAAACAAAGCTGGAAGAAGTATTGCGTAAAATGAGATTAGAAGATATGGTAAAA
The DNA here is from genome assembly GCF_038637725.1 of Psychrobacillus sp. FSL H8-0483. NCBI lineage: Bacteria > Bacillati > Bacillota > Bacilli > Caryophanales > Bacillaceae > Psychrobacillus > Psychrobacillus sp. FSL H8-0483. Next base: position 3,307,649 of record NZ_CP152052.1, on the reverse strand, counting down.
GAACAAGTTGATTCTTTCCCAGTAGCACGCCTGGAAGATATCGTACTTGGTATTTCCAAACGTGAATTTAAAATGATTACCGTTCTAGGTGGCGTTCTTGGAGGTCTGATAGGAATTATCCAAGGACTAATCGTATTTTTCACTACTTAAATTAAAGGAGCCTACAAAAATGATTAATATTTATGATGACATTAACAAGTTAGAAGCAAGCCTACGCCAAACAGACCAGTTTGCCAATGTAAAAGCAGCGGTCGAATCAGTAAAAGCTGATTCAGAAGCCCTAGCGCTATTTCAAAGCTTCCGTAAAATACAGTTATCCCTTCAAGAGAAGCAAATGAAGGGCGAAGAAATATCTGGTGAAGAGATAGAGTACGCACAAAAAACAGCTCAGCTTGCACAAAGTAATGAAAAAATCTTCCATATGCTTCAAGCAGAAATGGCATTAAGCCAATTAATTGAAGAAGTAAACCGAGTGTTAATTAAACCTGTTCAAGAATTATACGAAGGTATCTAACTTGAATGAAAGGGGCTGTCCAATAAGCCCATAAATTGAAGCAGGTGTAGAAAAACGAGTCTTGATCTGACCCAAAAAAGTTAGACATATATAGTTAAGCAACTTCTAAGACCTTAGTTCGGTACTCCACCGGGCTTAGGTCTTTTAATTTTTCCTTCATTCGTTTGTGATTGTAATAGTGAATATAGTCTTTGAGTTCCTGTTCAAAATGTGCCATGGATTCAAACTCTTGTAGATACAGGAGTTCAGATTTTAATAAGCCAAAGAAATTTTCAATGACTGCGTTGTCCAAACAATTGCCCTTACGGGACATACTCTGCATTATCCCATGTTGTTTTAATGTTTGTCGATACTTTTTCATTTGATAGTGCCAACCTTGATCCGAATGAAGAATGACTTGATCACTTGATTGAAGGCGCTCCAATGCTTGTTCTAGCATATCATGGACTAGTTTGTACACTGGACGACTCATTACTGTGTATGCAATGATTTCGCCATTGCATAAATCAAGGACGGGTGATAAATAGCGTTTCTCACCAAATAGATGGAACTCTGTCACGTCTGTTACCCATTTCTCGTTCATTTTTTTCGCTGTAAAATCGCGTTGCAACATGTTTGGGGCAATTTTTCCGACGTTTCCTTTATACGAACGGTATTTCTTCATGCGGACTTCACATTTTATGCCAATGGCATTCATCAAATAATTAATCGTTTTAGGATCATAATGAAAGCCGTATTTTTTCAGTTCTTTGGCAATCCTACGATAACCATAACGTCCCTTATGTTCAAGATAAATGGACTGAATTGCGACTTTCACTTCAGCGTATTTATCAGTACGATTCAAACGCTTTTCCCAGTAATAATACGTACTACGTGGAATATCAGCGACTTTGATTAATTCCACTACTTCATAGATTTCCTTTAGTTCATAAATTACTTGCGCTTTGATTTGATTGGTAATTTTTCTTGCATTTGAACTAAAGTATTCAACTTTTTTAAGTACGCATTCTCCATTTCTAATTGTTTAATACGTACCTCTAATGCCTCAACAGATCCTTCAATTGGTGTTGGTTTCGTTGTTCTTTTTGTTTCTTTTTTCATGGATGGACGCCCCTTTTTCTTAGAAACAAGGGCATCATAACCACCAACCTCAAACTTCATTTTCCAATTCCGAATCATGCCAGGAGATGAAATATTAAATAATGCAGCTGTATTAATCGAAGATGTACCTGTCTCGTTCATATAATTAAGTACATTCATTTTATAGTCAGCTGAATATTTTGTATAGGACTTTAAGAAAGTCTCTACACCATTTTTTTGATAACGGCGAACCCATTCATTTACAACCCGATCTGTCACTCCGATATCTTTTGCGATTTCAATCATAGATTCATTTCCATATAAGTATCGTTGAACTGCTTGAATACGTTGTTCAGCCCTTACTTTTGCCATAAAAAACCCCCGTAAAAGTTAGATTGGTGTCTAACTTTTACGGGGCAGTTCATCTTTTTCTACACCTGTTTTTTGTATACTTTTTATTAAACTACTATTTTTTGTAGGCAATTGATTGTAGTGGAAGACGGCGACTCCAGCGGGAATAGCATGAGCTGAAGGCCCCGCAGGAGCGAAAGCGACGAGGAGACTGAAGCCATGTCCGCGGAAACCGTCCGTCTGGAACGGAAATCAAATACATTGGAAAAGGGACCATCTCTCAGTCACTATATGACTTTAGGGACAGCCCTTTTTTGTATTGCAGAAGAATTTCTTCTTTCTAGCAGGAATAAAATTATAAGAAGGCGAATTTATTAATAATGAATGATCATTCACTTATAAAGGGGAAATCGTGATGTATGAAACTTTACTAGTAAAAAAAGAGGGAAGAATTGCAACTTTATCGTTAAATCGACCAGAAACAATGAATGCTATGAATGAAGTAATGATGAGAGAGCTAGCGGAGAGTTTAGAGTCATTAAAAGAAGATCTATCTATTCAAGTGGTAATTCTAAAGGGAGAGGGGCATGCCTTTTCAGCAGGTGGAGATATAAAATCAATGATAGATACGGAGAATCAACTCAATATCGAGGACGCTATGGTTTATTTATCTCGTGTTGCTACAACATTATATACATTACCTCAAATTACAATTGCTTCTGTTCACGGAGCAGCTGCCGGGCTTGGATTTAGTATGGTACTGGGATGCGATATTATTATTACAGAAGAAAACAGTAAGCTTGCGATGAATTTCATTGGAATTGGTCTTGTTCCCGATGGTGGAGGACATTTCTTCCTAAAAGAAAGAGTTGGAATTCCAAAAGCAAAGGAGCTTATGTGGAGCGGCAAGCTATTTACAGGAAAAGAAGCACTAAAAATAGGTCTAGTGGATGAGGTAGCGTCAGATGGATTAGGCCAAGCAACAGCGGAATCCTATGCTCAAAAGCTTCTGCAATCACCACTTGCTGCAATGATCGCTTCCAAAGAAATATTACATGCATCTAAACTACGAGACCTAGAATTAATTTTAGAAAAAGAAGCAAAAATGCAAAGTGCAATGCGTCAAACAGCAGATCATATAGAAGGAATTAATGCATTCGTAGAAAAGCGTACACCTGTATTTAAAGGAGTGTAACCATTATGGAGTTAAAAATAGGGGAAACTTTTACTTGGAAACGAACGTTTAGCGAAGGTGAGGTCATACAGTTTGCAGAGATATCTGGAGACAAAGGAAAACATCATATGGTACGAGATGATCAAGGTAGGTTGATGGTTCACGGGTTATTAACTGCAAGCATTGGGACAAAAATTGGTGGAGATTTAAACTATATTGCGAGAGAATTGGTGAGCGAGTTTCTACGTCCAGTTTTCACGGGTGATACGATTACCTGCGAGCTGTCTATTACCGATGTAGTCCAATCAGAGGGATTTAAAAAGATAGAAATCAAATCTACTTATAGCAATCAGCATGGTAAAGAAGTGTTGATTGGAACAAGCCACGGGATTATAAGGGAATAATGTAGCGGGAGTTGAAGGGGGTGACCTTCGACTCTTTTTAATTTGAATGAGAGTAACAATTGCATCCGAGCGCCAAAAACTCCTATACAATCATTTAGCCCTGAAAGCTTTTAAATACAGAAAACCTACAAGAAAGATACGATTACCTTAACGATGAAGGATTCCAAGCATATGGGGAGGTTGTTAGAGGGCCAGTAAAGGAATTATTGAAGAAATCCGTAGCGTCCAGTTAGGTGTTGGTTTGGAATAAAGATGGATTAAAATACAGCTACAAATGCTGATCCTAATAGAAAATCATAGCCCCTATTTTGAACAAAGATTGATCAAAAAGGGGCTATTTTTCATACCTGTGTAGGGCTTTTTGTAATAAAGATTGATTATTTCGGAAAGCGAATATTTAACTAAAGCCTCCGTTAGTTGAAGTGAAATTTTTCACAATATTTCAGTGGAAAATAGAAATTCTCATTTATTACTACTTCACAAAAAACGCGATAATACCTATAACAATACACAGAATCCCACTCAAAAATTGCCCTAATCCTGAAGCTTCTCCCATTAGAAGTAAATTGAATATGTTTTTACTTTTTTGTTTTTTTCCAAATAAGCCATCATCTGTTTTCATACGATAAATACCCCAAACTATTAAAACAGCCCCTAAAATAAATAATATAATAAGCATTTATGTTCCTCCGTTGTTTTTTTTATATGTGCATCTTTATGAAATGTATTATTTGTCATCCTCATCAAAAATAAAAGTTTCTTCAATTGATAAATTAAAGACTGAAGCTATTTTATACGCAAGTAGCACAGATGGATTATACTTTTGTTTTTCTAATGAGATGATTGTTCTAGAAGATACACTTACTTTATCAGCTAATTCTTGTTGCGTTATCCCATATTCTATTCGCAATTCTTTCACTCTATTTTCCATAAATCCTCCTGATTAAAGGAAATGATTGTAATACTTTCTAGACCCAAATTCAATAATTATTAAAGATATTAAGACAACAAATAATGCAGTATTTGTTGGGATTACCACAAAATTAGTTAAAAACATAAGAATTAAAATTTCGGATATCAGAATATGCAAGGAAAAGCGAGCAACTTTTCCATCAATTAAAGCATCTCTTTCGTCATATTCCTTTGCTAATTCCTTTTCTAATGATTTATTCTTTCGGGTTGTAATGTTAGAAATTGTTGAGTACAACAAAATTATTCCACCTAGGAATACTATGATATAGCCAAAATTAAATCCTACTGAAGTATCGAGAATTATTTGAATGATTCCCATTATAATTATCAAGGTTGAGACTAAAAAACGCTGTATGAATAGATTTTTCAAACATTCCTCTCCTAACCAGCTTATTCTTCTTTAGTGAAGTTTACTTCATGTGAAGTTAATTTCACATTAACATTTTTCAAAACAAATTTCAATCAGTAAATAATGGTTCTTCAAATGACGAAATATTTCATCGTTTGAACGATTTTAGTTTTAATAGTGTTCAACTAAACTGCTTCTTTAGTTGAACAAGAAAAAAGAGCTGCCTAAGCAGCTCAACGATCTTTCACTAAAGCACCTCGTTAGTTTAATAAGAACAGAGAAGCTTATTAAACAATCGCTCCCGATTATGGAACAAAATAAACCTTAATTTTCTTTCTGCCCTTCTAACATAAGTAGAGAATAAGTCCGAGATTTTTTATACAACAAAACGTCTTCTTTATATTTAATATTACTTTTTCTGCTAGAACAAGCATTTTATATCTTCGTAAATGATTTAGTTTTTCCATTATTCTAAATATATTTCTTCTTGTTTAATTTGATCTATTCGTTTTTTTCCCCATTCATACATCATCTCAACGATAGGTAATAACGTCATCCCAAGTTCAGTCATTGAATATTCGACTTTCGGAGGAACTTCTGGAATCACTTCTCTATGAACAATTGCATCTTCTATCAGGTCACGTAATTGATTTGATAATATTTTATGGGATATTCCCGGGAAAAGCTTTTGAAGTTCGCTGAATCGATGTGTCCCTTCTACACCTAAATGCCACAAAATAACAACTTTCCATTTCCCGCTAATAATCGATAAGGTAAGTTCTTTTTCACAATGATAATCTTGATTTAATATTCTTTTTTGGATCTCTTTTCTTAATGTATCTGACATGGACATTTACTCCTTTACTTATAGTAGTAACCGTTTGGTAACCTCCGCACAAAAAAGTGCGTTCTTCACAATAGAGAAAACTGTAGGTAGAATGAAGTTAGTCTTAAAGACAAATCATTTCCGAGTAAAACAGCGTAATTAATTATACCTTCAGAACGGTTTTATCAAACTCACCTTACTCAAGTATTAATTTTTTTAGTTTAATACACTTTATTTCATCAATAATAAATCTATCTTATCTAAAGGAGCAAAAAATATGCAAACAATCACAGGGAAAGTGGCATTAATTACAGGAGCAGGGCGTGGAATTGGACGTGCAACAGCAATAGCTTTTGCGCAGGAAGGTATTCACGTAGGTCTTGTTGGACGTACGCTTGAAAATTTACAACAAGTTGCAGAGGAACTTAAACAATATGAAGTGAAGGTAGCAATCGCTGCAGCGAATGTAGCGGATTTAGATTCTATCACAGCAGCGGTTGAATCGATTCGTGGCGAGCTTGGTGCAATCGATATTTTAGTAAATAATGCCGGCATTTCAAAATTCGGTAGCTTCATGGACTTAACGCCTGAAGAATGGACAAATATTATCGATGTCAACGTAAAAGGTGTGTACTACACAACACGTGCGGTATTACCAGAAATGATGGAGCGCAACACAGGCGACATCATTAACATCTCATCAACAGCTGGTCAAAAAGGTGCACCAATTACAAGTGCATACTCGGCTTCAAAAGCTGCAGTTATTGGACTAAGTGAGTCATTAATGCTTGAAGTGCGTAAGAAAAATATTCGCGTTACAACGTTAACACCAAGTACAGTTGCGACCGATATGGCAGTTGAGCTAAACTTAACAGACGGTAATCCAGAAAAAGTAATGCAAGCAGAAGATTTAGCAGAATTAATGGTTGCGCAGCTAAAACTTCATCCACGTGTTGTATTAAAACATGCAGGCCTTTGGTCGACGAACCCTTAATAGAACTATTCGAAATATCAAGACGCTATCCGATGTATTTTGGATAGCGTTTTCCTTTTTTAGAATAAAAAGCTCTAATGGTGGTACTGCCAACCCATCTATCACATGAACGGCATCACGAGGAGCATTGGTATTAATGACATTTGTGTAGTAAGAAGAAAATTTTAAAAAAAAGTGTGTTTTTTGCAACCTATTACTCAATTAAACGGCCCGCTTGTTGAACACAAGTTAAACAACACTCTTCAACTAACCTGCTGCGTTAGTTCAATAAGAAAAAAGAGCTACCTAAGCAACCCCATGTTCTTTAACTAAAGCACTCGTTAGTTGAATAAGAAAACTTACAATACTTAACTCCAATGAAGAAAGAATTGTCCACTTTAAAAAATAATATATTTATTTATATTTCGGATCTAAAGGTTTTACCTAACTGGTTACCAAGACCAAAATAATGACGAAAATTATATATAAGTGGGCTCCATTTATTTGGGTCAATATGATTTTCTTCAATAATGATTTCCTTATGAGCATGTACATGTACAGCTTGTGTCTCAACAATTGCAAAACCAGGAGAATGATCAGGAATTCGAATGTTTTTCACCCTTGCCTCAATTTGAATTGGACACTCCATAATTCGAGTAGGTTTTACCGATTTAGACTCAGTAGGTGTTAATCTACTAATATCATATTTTTCTTTTTCATATGTAAATCCAATCTTTTTCTTATAATCTGGAACGGGATTTTTCCCTGTATAAGGGGCTAATTGTTCAACATTCTCCCATAATGAGGGACTCGGAACATTGATTACACATTCAGGATGTCGTTCTAAGTTTTCAATCGCTTTCCCGCCAAGTCCAATTCCCAATATAATACAATCTCCTAATGCCCATGACGATGACATTGGGCTGATATTAACGGTTCCATCCTCATTTAGCGAATTTAGTAAGATCACAGGAGTTCCGTAGTATAGAATTTTTGGTTTAATAATTTCAGTGTTTGAAACCTGTTTCATTTTTTTCCTCCTACTAATATGTTCTTCCTTATTTATTGTATAATATAAATATTTCGATTATCATCGAAATATGGATTACATTAGGGAGGAATTTTAATGAATGCAAATCCAAATGTAGCAATGATTGCTACTCTTGTGAGTGAAACTTCTCGTGCAGCAATATTAACAGTCTTATTAGATGGTAGATTCCATCCTGCAAGTGAATTAGCATATATGGCAGGAATCAAACCACAAACGGCTAGTTTCCATTTGACAAAAATGATCGATGCGAATGTAGTTACAGTTGAAAAACAAGGAAGACATCGATATTATGGAATTCGAAACCAAGAAGTTGCTCAAGTTATGGAGTCATTTTTATCAATAGCTCCACCAATTGAAATTAAATCATTAAAACAGGCTTCGGAAGATAAAGCGATGCGTTTTGCAAGAACATGTTATGATCATCTTGCAGGGAATTTAGGAGTACAATTAACAGATTCTTTAATTAAAATGGGTGTTATTTATGAAGAAAAGGACGGGTTTACTGTTACTGAAAAAGGAGAATCATTCTTTACAACTTTTCTAATTGATCTTGAAATGGTTAAGAAAAAGCGTCGTTCATTCACACACAAATGTTTAGATTGGAGTGAAAGACGTCACCATCTTGCGGGAGCATTAGGAAATGCCCTTCTAGAAAGATTATTAGAATTAAATTGGGTTCAACGTTTACCTAAAACAAGAGCAATAAAAATCACTTCTGACGGGAAAAAGGGACTAAAAGAAACATTTTCTTTTGATATTACAAACAACTAAGTTTTGAATATAAAACAGCCGATTTAGCCTTAAAGGGGTTGAAGTCGGCTGTTTTGTGTTGAAATTTTGCTTAACGTGGGGTTTTTCCGAAATGTGGTTGTACGGCTTATAGAAATATTAGAAGAATAGTTTATTCTTATTTGTAGTATTATAATAAATTTTGATCAAAAATATTGTATGAGCCTAAATTTTACGGCAAATCAAAATGGATTCTTTCTTTATCATTTCATATGTGGTTTTTATAAAAATTTGATCATTTTTGTGCTTTGTTATTAAGAGGGATGCAAATAAGTGAGTTAAGCCCTCGTAAAACTAGTAAAAGTGTCCGTTCAGAGGAAGTATTAATAAAGACCTTAAAAAACCGTATAAAGGCGCTAGAAGAAGAGAACAAACAAATTAAAAGGTCAAGTTCAAAAATTACATGGCAAGTTGTTTTAGCTTTTTCGGTTTTCTTACTTTTAAATAGAAATTCAATGAATAGGTAATGTTTTTAGTATTATTTAAAAATAAATTTATTTCCATATAGAGGTGGATTCTATGGCTAAAATTGACAATGTACTAGCGATTCTATGGATGCTTAGTTCAGGTGAAAAAATTACTGCGAAACAAATTTCAGAAAAGTTAGAGATGAATATAAGGACTGTGTATCGTTATATTGATACACTTTCAATAAGCGGTGTACCTATAATTTCAGACGCAGGACATAACGGTGGATACACTTTATTGAACAATTTTATTGAAGCTCCTCTTTTTTTTGATTTTGAGGAGCAAACCTCGCTATTTCACGCTGCTATTTTTGCAGAAGAAGCCGGGTATTATGGAGGTGAAGCACTAAATAGGGCTATTTCAAAGCTAAGAAAATATTCGAATCAAGAGCAGGAAACAAAGATAAATCAACATTTAACTAGTCTTGAAGTAATAAGTCGATTAAGTTCCCTCGCTATGGAACCTTTTTTGAAGAAGTTGGAGCAGGCCGTAGCTGACGGATACTCTGTAAAAGCTCTATACCATAAAAGTGCTGAAGGGCAATCAAAGTATAGATTGGTGGATCCGTACAGAATTATTTATTGGAATAATAAGTGGTATGTGATTGGATTTTGTCATCTTAGGAATGATATCCGTAGTTTTAGAGTAGATCGAATGGAAAGTCTAATGTTAACCGAAAATAAGTTTAACCGACCAGAAAATTTTTCAGCGCGTGACTTTTTTATGAAAAACCTTGTTCCAACTATAGAAGATAAGGAAGGGATTATTTCTTTGGTTATTAATGGAGATAAAAGGGCATTGAGTGATATTTGCCAACATTGGTTTTTAGGAAATTATTTACAAGAGTGGACTTCAAATCAAGCAGTATTTCTTCTTGAGAAAGATATAATACATACATATGTACCTTATTTACTTTTACCGTACGGTAAATCTATTCGAGTTATTGAGCCAATCAGTCTTAAGAAAAGAATGATTGAAGTTTTGTCGGAATTAATAAAATTTCATCAAATTTGATAACTTCCCTGACGCTAGGTGTCAGGGAAGTTATGTTATCTTTGTCTATATTAAATGTGATTGGAGTGTTATTGAATGCAAACAAAAAAAGTTTTTCTTTATGTATTTAATACAATGTCGGACTGGGAATATGGATATTTAATTGCGGAACTAAACTCAGGAAGATATTTCAAAAAAGATTTAGCACCTTTAAAAGTAATTACAGTAGGAGCTAATAAAGAAATTATTACTACAATGGGAGGACTGAGCATAAAACCAGATATTTCCCTTGATGAGTGTACTCTTGAGAGTACGGATCTTATAATTTTACCTGGAGGGAATACTTGGGGAGAAGATATTCATCAACCTATTTTGAAAAAAATTGGCGAGGCTTTAAAGCTTGGCACTATTGTTGCTGCAATTTGTGGTGCAACTGAGGGACTAGCGAATGTTGGATACCTAGATTCTAGAAAGCATACAAGCAATGACTTAGAGTATATTAAAATGGTCTGTCCTAATTATAAAGGAGAAAAATTTTATGAGATGGAACCTGTAGTATCTGGCGAGAATTTGGTTACTGCATCAGGAGTAGCTCCTCTGGAATTTGCGATGGAAGTAATGAAAAAATTAGATGTATTTGCACCAGATACATTGCATTCATGGTATAACCTAAATAAGACTCATAAACCCGAATATTTTTTCCAGTTAATGGACTCAATAAGTAGATGAGCTAAAAAAATCAACTTAGCAGTTTAATATTAGTTCAAATAATTACCATGCTTTAGACGATGTCTAAAGCATGGTTTTTGTATATAACTTAAAATAAAGACCTTAAAAAGCAGTATAAATGCAACTTGATCTTTCATTCTTTTTACCTGTTTTTCATAAAATAAGTAATTTAATTATGCCGACTTTGAAGACACGTAGTCAAAGCAAAGAGGTTGCTGTCATAATGTTTTTTTCACTTTACTCTTGATATATGAACTGCTTCACCACAGAATATGCAAGAAAATTACGTTCTTCCATGGTAGTTTAATAAGAAAAGAGACGCTTATTAAACAGTCGCGCCCGTTTATTGAACAAGCAGGTTACAAATCGCAACTGTCATCCGTATTATTCCTCTTCTTTTTATCACCAAAATACTTCCAAAGATGGTATGTCGACCAGAATAAAGCTGTACCTATAAGTATTGAAAATGGTAAAACGTAAGTTTTTTCAAGAATATAATCAGGGGTAAAAACAGCGTACAAGACCAAAATAATTATAGCTGGAATCAAAAGAATCCAATAACGTTTGTCTTTAAAAGTGTTAAAACTCCACATACAATCCCACCCCCTGTACCAACATGTGATTTTCAAACTAAAGATATCCATTTATTAAACAAAATGGCCCGATTGTTGAACACAAGTTAAACAACACTCTTCAACTAACCTGCGGCTTTAGTTGAACAAAAAAAAGAGCTGTATTATCCAACTCTATATTTCACTAAAGCACCCGTTAGCCATCCATGCAGCACAAAATCAGTGCTGCACCACAGAGAATGAAAATGTTTAGGAAGTGTCAATACTGATACTGACCTTAATCCAGTCTACCGTAATCCATAGACTTATTTATGCTCTCCTCTTTTTTTTACGATTAAGTAGGGGTCTTCTTAAGTATTGTCATTTTTCTTTTCTTGAAGAAACTAATTTTCATGGTAGTTTAAGAAGAAAAGTGAAGCATAATCAACAAACGAGTGCAATTGTTGAATAAGCTTCACTTTTCTTCTGTTAAATGTCTTGAAAAAAATAACCATTTTTTTATTCTTCATTTTAAAAATTGGCTGCTAAAAAGCATATATTATTTTTGTTAGTATAATGAAAAAACACTATTAGTTAATGATTCTCAACCTCTTTTTATTCATTACAAGCATTAGATGGTTCGTCACCAAGTACTTTGGCAATTGTGTTCGAAATTCCCTGTGCCCCTAAACACATTTTATATGCTTCTTCATCAGATAATTCAATTTTAAGGTATATAGCTATTATAATTACGACTGATACTACTGCTAATAATATTTTCTTCATTTTCTTCACATAGATATCTCCTTCATATAAGAAATTATTTCCATAAAAAGCATAACAAAGATTTATTAAGCCGTAAATACAGTGATAGTCTTATAAAATATAAGACCTTAGCCGTAGCTCCCACGAAATTATTAGATATGTTCCATCTTCTAATTCCACACTATACTATTTTTTAGTAACCTGTCTTGTTAGTTTAAGTGTAACATTTCACAATTGATTGCCGAAATCTACTTGATGTTTTGGACGTAATAATAGACCATCGAAATGAACTGCCCCGTAAATGTTAGACACCAACTAACATTTACGGGGTGTTTTTATGTCTAAATATACAGTAGAAGTTAAATTACAAGCGGTGGAACGCTATTTAACTGGAAACGAAAGCTATCAAACTATTGCAGAAAGCATTGGCGTAGCTAAATCTCAAGTCATTACTTGGGTGAAATTATTTGAAGCACATGGTGAAAAAGGGTTTAAGAAAGGCTATACAAGCTACTCATCTGGGTTTAAACTAGACGTACTTAATTTTATGAACGAAACAGGTGCGTCTTTTCTAGAAACGGCAAGCAAATTTAATATTTCTTCTCCGAGTACTATTTATCAGTGGGAGGAGTTGCTTAAGACAAAAGGATTGGACGCGCTAAAAACAAAGAAAAAGAGGCGTCCATCCATGAAAAAGGAAACCAAATCGAATGACAAAAAAACAACTCCAGATGAAGGATCTATGGAAGCTCTACGAGCTGAAAATGAACGTTTGCGTATGGAGAATGCCTACTTAAAAAAGTTGAAAGCTTTAGTTCACGAACAAGAAAAATTACAAACAAAATCAAAGCGCAAGTAATTTTTGAACTAAAGAAACATTATGAAGTCGTGGATTTAGTTCAAGTCGCTGACATTCCACGCAGTACTTATTACTACTGGGAAAAACGATTGAATCAAGTAGATAAATATGAAACAGTAAAAGAAGCGATCAAGAACATTTATCACGAACATAAGGGTCGTTATGGCTACCGCCGCATCACGAAAGAACTGAAGAAATACGGATTTAGGTATGACCCGAAGACCATCAATCGCTTAATGAATGAAATCGGTTTAAAATGTGAGGTCCGTATAAAGAAGTATCGCTCTTATAAAGGAAACGTTGGGAAAATCGCTCCTAATGTATTACAACGTGATTTTAAGGCGGAGAAAATGAATCAAAAATGGGTAACAGACGTGACCGAATTCCATCTCTTTGGAGAAAAACGTTATCTGTCACCTGTTCTAGATTTATGTAACGGTGAAATTATCGCATATAAAGTCATGAATCGACCGGTCTATCAACTTGTAGGAGATATGTTAGACGAAGCTGTTCAGCGCCTCCAGCCAGGAGACGAAGTCATCCTTCATTCTGATCAAGGCTGGCATTATCAAATGAAAAAATATCAACAGACATTACAAGCACATCAAATTACGCAGAGTATGTCTCGTAAAGGGAACTGTTTAGATAACGCAGTCGTTGAAAATTTCTTTGGCCTATTAAAGTCTGAACTGCTTTATTTACAAGAGTTTGAGAGCATGGAGCATTTTGAAAAGGAATTAGAAGAATATATGGAGTATTATAATCACAAGCGAATGAAGGCAAAATTAAAAGACTTGAGCCCGGTAGAATACCGAACTCAGTTCTTAGAAGCAGCCTAAATTATTTGTCTAACTTTATTGGGTCAGTTCAAAATGATGGTCTTGTTTAACTAAAGCACCCGTTAGCCATCCATGCAGCACAAAATCAGTGCTGCACCACAGAGAATGAAAATGTTTAGGAAGTGTCATACTGATACTGACCTTAATCCAGTCTACCGTAATCCATAGACTTATTTATGCTCTCCTCTTTTTTTTTTTTTACGATTAAGTAGGGGTCTTCTTAAGTATTGTCATTTTTTGAAGAAACTAATTTTCATGGTAGTTGAATAAGAACCTAATTACCAATCTGGTCCATCATCAATATCAATCAGTTTAAGATTAAATGCATTAGAATCTAAATTATTCTTTTTAACTTTCTCATAGAAAATTGATTTTACCTCTTCTTGTCTGTTCAGTGGCATCTACTTTCTTCCTTTAAGAATCTAAGTTTTATTCCATAATAGTGCCCAATAGTTGAACAAGGAAATCATTTTAAAAGATATTATTCTAATAAATGTGCTTCAATTAAATCTATTCTCGTACCGCCAATTAATCTCTATTATTTATTCTTTATTTCTTTTCTGTAGTAAAAATAATGCTAGACCGATTAAGATGAGTACGATACCCATACCTTGTTGTAAAGAAATGACTTCATCCAAAATGAAATACGCGAGTATACAAGTTCCAATTGTCTCTCCTAATATACTCATTGAAATAATGGAAGTACTTAGCCATTTCAACAACCAATTGAAAATTGTTTGCCCTAAAACTGTTGCAATAAACGCTAATCCAATAAAGGACCACCATGTTTGTACAGAATAATTAAAGAAGGGTGTTTGCTGACAGAAAGCAAAAATACCTAAAAGTAATGTACTGCTCCCGTAACTAATAACTGAATATGGGATAAGAGATAGCCTTTTACGAACATGCTGACCAATGAAGAAGTAAGCTGTTATGATGCCTGCCGCAATAAGAGCAAGTATATCGCCAAATAATGCTAGTCCACTAATTTGAAAATCTTGCCATCCAATGACAATACTTCCGGCAATCGCTACGAGAAAACCCATTATAGCCCCTTTACTGAAACGCTCTTTGAATAAAAAATAGCCGCCAATCATCGAAAATAGTGGTTGTAATGTGACGATAACCGTCGAACTTGCAACAGATGTGTAATTTAATGATTCAAACCACAATACATAGTGTGCTGCTAGAAATACGCCTGATAATAATCCGAGTCCCCATTGTTTTTTGGATAACGAATGTAATTCTTGTCGGTTCTTTTTATTAACTAATAAAAATGGAAAAAGTATTACAGTTGCAAAAAGCATCCGATAAAATGCTGTAATTGTAGCAGGTGCATCAGCTAATTTCACAAAGATAGCTGAAGTTGATAATGCAAATACGCCAAAAAATAAGAGTGCGTAAGAAATATGAGGGGATTTCAATTCTGGTCCTCCTAGATAATTATTTACAATAATAAAATAAATTTATTATAATGTACAAAAGTAAGTATAAAATATTTATGTAATTGAAAAAAGTATTATTTCGCTATGTTTAATATGTCAGCACAAAATGAGTTAAACATACATTATTGTAGAAAGGGGTTTTACTATGAACGATCATCGTCTCGGGCAAACCGTATTAAATTATCGTAAAAAGAGTGGTATGACAATTCGTGAGTTCGCTGATTATGCTGGGATTAGCACTTCACTTATTAGCCAAATAGAAAGAGGACAAGCAAATCCATCGTTAAGTGTACTAAAGCTGATTGCACAGGCATTAAATGTACCACTCTTTACCCTCTTCATTAATGAAATTGATACGGATTCGCTCATTTCGAGAAAACATGAACGAAAGAAAGTATATCGTGAGAATAGTGACCATATTGTCTTTGATGTGTTAACACCAGACTTCATGAAAGCACATATTGAACTCTTATTAATGGATTTAAATGCACACGCAAGCACTACGGAAAGTCACTATTCACACGATAACCAAGAAGAAATTGCTGTCGTCATGAAAGGACAAGCGTATGTCGAACTGGAAGGCACCGAATACTTTTTAAATGAAGGAGATGTCGTACGCATTCCACCAAATGTTAAACACCGATTTTTGAACAAAAGTGATGAATCGAATCATATTTTATTCGTACTAACTCCATCATTAGTTTAAATAGCCCCTCCCCATGTAAATATTAAAGAAAGAGTGACTTCAACCACTAAAAAGGGGACCGCCCAAAAATCGATCAAATATCGACTTTTGGAACAGCCCCGTAAAACGGTTCGATTTTATTTCAAACCTATGTTCACAACCTCTTCTAAACTTTAACATAGATATTCAATTTTCTTTAAAGGCGTTATTCAACAATCTGGCCCGATTGTTGAATAACATGACCGGCGATATCACAACTAGTATCCGAATTTTACAGCATTTCTTCTTCAACTAAACTGCTCCGTTAGTTTAAGTACATTTCTTCACAATCTTTAAAGCGATGTTAACATAAATATTCAATAAAAATCATCTCACCTCTATAAGTTTCTTTTAGAGGTGAGATGATTTTAATCAAATTTTATTATAATTAATCAGACTTTTTCACAAAGCTCATTAGGTGAAATCAACTATTGGAACTGGCATGAAAAATAATAAAAGGTACATAACCAACTAATGGTTAATGCACCTTTCCTATTTACACGTGGAATAATACTAGTTTACCGGAGCTATTTACTAAACGATGTGTTGTTTCTGCTAAGCCTTTTTCTTCGACAGCAGCTTCCCCTTTTTTCTTCGCTTCGTCGTCATTTTCGAAACTCCAAGTCTCTTCCACAATCAATTTTCCAGTTGGTTCAAATGCAGTAAATTTATACATTTTCAAGAATGAACACCCCTTTATTATTCTTAAATATATATTATACACGAAAAATTTTGAAAATAATATGTGGAGTAAGCTTGACATAGTAGGTGAGTGTAAAGTACACTTTACGTAAAGTTACCTTTACAAAGATGGGGTGATTAGGTATGAAGAATTTCGTTCGAGACAGAA
This sequence comes from Psychrobacillus sp. FSL H8-0483, assembly GCF_038637725.1. Classification (NCBI taxonomy): domain Bacteria; kingdom Bacillati; phylum Bacillota; class Bacilli; order Caryophanales; family Bacillaceae; genus Psychrobacillus; species Psychrobacillus sp. FSL H8-0483. The sequence continues at coordinate 3,290,943 of NZ_CP152052.1, read as the reverse complement.
GAATGGCATTGGGAATGACACAGGATGAACTATCAGAGAAGCTGGATGTATCAAGGCAGACGATTATTTCATTGGAAAAAGGAAAGTACAATCCATCCATAAATTTGGCCTTTAAAATTTCTAGACTGTTCCAATGTACGATTGAACAATTGTTTATTTATGAGGAGGATGAAAAGAATGTATGAAAAATTTGATTTGCTTACATTTTTAAGCGGTTTGCCTTTAGCGATTGTCTTAATGTCTATTGTTTTCTTAATTATGTGGAAAATTGGAAAGAAAAAGAGATGGTTTGACGAGCGTTATAAAAAAGTTCATGAAAAAGCACGATCCTTTTCCTGGAAAGCGACGACTGTTGCCATCCTAATTGTGTGGATGATTGTCATAGTAATGGAAGGGCCTGGACTGACCTTTTTCTTACTAACAGGGATATGGCTAGTTCATATGGTTTCCTATTCAATAGGAGCTTTTATTGCTAATCAAGATAACTAAATAAGGAGTGTTATAAAGTGAAAAATAATACTAAATGGGCACTAATTGTTTCATTGTTTGTATTAATTGGATTTCCAATATTTTTTCTTTTACTCTCTTTGATAACGGATCAATGGAAGTACCTTCTATTTAGTATTCCTCCTTCTCTGTCCGCGGGATTAACTGGAATAATGCTAACGCTTCGGGAATTAAAAATAGAACGTAAAAGCGCATAATTATAAAGCGGGGGGCTGTACACATTTAGTTGTATACAGTCTTTTTAATATGATAAAATAAGAACAAATATTCGATTTTAATGAGGTGCATTGGATGAAAGAAATTCGTTTTCTTCATATTGCAGATTTACATTTGGATAGTCCATTTAAAGGGATATCTGCTATTCCACAAAATAGATGGAAGGATATACGAGAAAGTACCTTTCATGCTTTTACGAACATCATAGAGTACGCAATTGCTAGTAAGCCCGATTTTTTATTAATTGCCGGTGATATTTATGATGGAGAGAATAGAAGCCTACGTGCCCAGCATTTATTTCAAAAAGGCATGGAAGCTTTAGGTAAAGAAAATATTCCTGTTTTTATTTGCTATGGTAATCATGATCATTTAAGTGGGAGCTGGGTACGCTTTCAGCTACCAGAGAATGTCCATGTATTTGGAGAAGAAGTAGAAACGAAGTCTATTATGATTAAAGGAGTTACAGTGCAAATTTCAGGGTTTAGTTATAAGGACCGACATATTCGTGAAGCAATGCATGCTTTTTATCCAATCGCGAACAGTGGGGACGTTCATATAGGAATGCTGCATGGCAGTATGGATGGGAACAAGGAGCATGATGTATATGCTCCGTTTCGAAAGAGTGATCTAATTGGGAAGGGCTATCATTATTGGGCTCTGGGGCATATTCATAAGCGTCAAATTGTCCACGATGATCCTCCTATAGTATACCCAGGAAATATACAAAGCAGGCACCGAAATGAGAAAGGCGTTAAGGGGTTTTATGAAGTCACCTTAACGAAAGATAAGGCGGATCTACAATTTATTCCTTCATCTGCTTTTATTTATGATGAGATGAGTGTATCGTGTAAAGGCATCATGCATGCAAATGAATTAATCCAACATATGGAGCAAGCGCTAAATAGCTATATCGCCTTAAATGGAAATGCTATAGTGGAGCTTACACTGACGGACATTTCGGAAGAAACGGCTGAACTGCTACAAGCATCATCTAAGGAAGAATGGCTATCTTTAATTCAAGAAAGTGTTGACATGAAAAATGCCTTTGTAATTGTGAAAGAGCTAAATATCAAGCTTCCAAAAGAAGAATGGAAGGAATCTACTATGCTGATGGAAATATTAAATAACTGGGAAATTTCCGATTGGAAAAATGTCTTAAAAGATATGTATCAGCACCCAAAAGGAAGTAGATATTTACCTGCAATTGATCAGAATTTTATTGATAACACGATGAGGGAAGCAGAGCATGCGCTTTCTAAAGCTGTAACGAGGGGGGAGTAACAGGTGAAAATAGAAAAGCTCCATATTTATGGTTTTGGAAAGCATGAAAATGTTGAAATTGATTTACAAGACGGAGTAAATGTCTTTTATGGTGAGAATGAAGCAGGTAAATCTACTATTCAACAATTCATTTTGCATATTCTTTTTGGATTTCCTCAAAAGAATGCTCAACTATTACGCTATGAGCCAAAAAGTGGTGCCATGTACGGTGGAAGAATCCATGTAATAGATGAACAGGAAAACCGAGTAATAATTGAGCGTGTAAAAGGAAAGGCAAGTGGAGATGTCACGCTCTATTTTACAGATGGAACTCGTGGTGGAGAGCAGGAACTTGTAAGCTTACTTCATTCCTATAATCGTTCAGATTTTGAGGCGATTTTTTCATTCTCCTTACTTCAATTACAAGGCTTTGAAAAAATGACAGAGGAGGAATTGACAAGAACGCTTCTGTCCTCTGGAACTACTGGAATGGACACTTTATCAAATGTAGAAACACAATTTATGAAGGAAATGGGTGAGCTTTTTAAGCCAACCGGTAGGAAGCCCTTAATTAATCAAAAGATAGAAGAGTTACGTGAATTAGAAGCAACCTGGAAACAACAAATGGAGGAAGTGGAAAAATACGAACCTTCCATAAAACGAATAAAGCAGCTAGAAGTACTTATAAGTGAAACGATAGAAAAAGAGAAAAGGATTTCTACTCAATTACAACAGTATTTGCATTGGAAACAACTAAAGCCGATGAAGGAAAGGGAATTAGAATTAGTACAGGCCCTTGAAAAAATAAAGGATCAAAGCTTTCCAGCAGATGGCATTCGTCGGTATGAATTAATAAAAGATAAAGAAACAAATATAAAAGTCGCCTCGGAGCAAATAAAGGAAGAGCTGCAATCATTAAAAAGTAGCAATGATGTCCTTCCCAAAGAACAATTAGATTCGCTCCATTCATTTTTGAGTAGTGAAACCGAATGGCATCAGTTACGAGCAAAGCGAATACAAATAGAAGAAGAGCAAAGTAAAACGCTTCAAAATCAAATGCAGCAGCTCGCACTAGTTGGAGTAGATTGGGAGAAGAGCTTAGCGTATATTGTCGAAGCAGATGTATCTATTCAACAAGAAGACCAACTCGTTTCTTTACTTCATACAAAAGAAAGCTTAGAAAGAGAGTTGCAGCAAGAAAATCGTCTATTGCAGATGAAAAAACAGGATTTAGATCAGCACCAAGCACGTATTCTGGAGTCTAAACGAGCGAACAGTTCTTCTAATGAGAAAAACCATGGCAATGGAATTGCTTTTGTACTTATTGGGGCTATTCTATTAGTAGGTTTTATTTTAAGTTATCTTCAGTCTAATTGGATGATTGCCATGACTACAGTAATAATTAGTGCACTTGTATATGCAGGCTTCACATTTATGCTCAAAGGCATGCAGCAATCGAATGATGTTCAAAAGTACGAAAGCTTACTAGTGAAGGAACAACAATCCTTAAAGGAGCAAGTAACTCAATTAGAGCATACAATTACTTCATTAGAACGCGAAAAAATAGACATCACTCATCGTGTAAAGACATTTCTAAACCGTTATTCTATAAGTGATCAGCTTTCCCCTAGTTTATTGCCCGAGTTATTTAATCGACTACGCATTATTCAAGAACAGCAGATTGAGCTGGATACAATGGAAACCAAATTATATGAAGTAAGAGGCAGGTTAAAGGAAATCTTGAAACAGGCAAAAGAGATTACACACATCTCTTTCCAAGACGACATGCTTTTCCATCAGCTTCGTGAATATTATTTAGTAGAAAAGAAAAATACGGAAGAACAGCAATCTGTCACGAAAAGAATAGACCAATTGGTAGTAAAGCTAAAGGAACATCTATTACTTCTTGGGTCATATGCTGAAAACAAAGCATCTCTCTTCCAGGAAGCGAAAGTGGAATCGGAAGGAGATTACTATGCTGCATATACAGTGTACGAACAAAGAATAACGTTAGAAAAAGAATTGAAGCATATACGATTGCAGCTCGGCGGTAAAGATATAGGAATACAAGACTTTGAAGAAACCTTTGAAAAAGAAAGTAATTTAAAATTGCAAGCCTTGCAAGAACAACGTAACGATTTTGTGGAAGAAAAAGCATCTTTGCTATATAAAACAAATAAGTTAGTAGAAGACGATGAACAAAGTGAAAACTTGCAACAAATAGAACTGAAAAAAGCAGAGCTACAGGAACTAGTGAAAAAATGGGCTGCTTATAAAATTGTTGTAGAAGCGATTAAACAAACGATGGTACAGCTAAAGGAAGAACGTCTTCCAGAAGTGCTTGAAAACGCTCAGTGTTACTTTAAAATGCTTACAAGTAATTCCTATGAGTATTTAACGCTAACACCAGAAGGAAGCTTTGAAGTAGTTAAAGCAAATGCACAGCGTTTTAAAATAGCAGAACTGAGTCAGGCGACAAAAGAACAAGCTTATATTTCGCTTCGCATCGCGCTTGCAGTATCATTAATAAACAAAGCACCTTTTCCAATCATCATGGATGATCCATTTGTGCATTTCGATCGTTTCCGATTACAACAAGTGGTACAATTAATGACAGAGCTACAAAAAGAACATCAACTACTGTACTTTACATGTCATGAAAATATGCGATATGTCTGGAAAGACGCACATGTCCTACAAGTAGCGACATTATTAGCCGGAAGTGGAGGGATTGTGAAATGAAGGGTATTACACAACTACGAGTAGGGGATCCAGTAGATCATTTCTTACTAATAAAACAATCAACAAAAGGTGTTACAACTGTTGGAAAACCATTTATGTCGCTTGTATTACAAGATAAAAGCGGTGATATCGAAGCGAAACTTTGGGATACAAACGAGGATCATGAAAAGCAGTATGCTGCAAGTCAAATCGTACGAGTAGGCGGGGAGATTCAAGATTATCGTGGGAAATTTCAGCTTCGTGTAAAGAGCATTCGACCAGTAAAATCAGATGAAACCATAACAATTAATGATCTTGTTCCATCGGCAGAGAAGCCAAAAGAAGAGTTGATGGAAGAATTACTACAATTTTTCTTTGAAATGAAAAATCCTTTAATCCAACGAATTACACGACACTTACTCAAAAAGCATCAAACAGCATTCATGACATTTCCAGCGGCAACGAAAAATCATCATGATTACGCCTCTGGTTTGATTGATCATGTAGTGTCCATGCTGAAGCTTGGAAAAGCAATAAGTGAGCTATATCCAAAGTTAAATAAAGACCTATTATACGCAGGAATCATTTTGCATGACATTGGGAAGGTATTAGAGCTTTCAGGTCCTGTAGCAACAACTTATACAATTGAGGGTAATTTGCTAGGGCATATTACAATTATGGTAAATGAAATTTCAAAAGCTGCAGAGGAGCTTCAAATTGAAGGAGAAGAGGTAATGCTTCTTCAGCATATGGTGCTCTCCCATCATGGAAAGGAAGAGTGGGGAAGTCCAAAACGTCCTATGGTTCGCGAAGCCGAAATCTTGCATTATATCGATAATATAGATGCGAAGATGAATATGCTAAATAGGGCATTGGATAAAACAAATCCAGGTGAATTTACAGAGCGTTTATTCCCACTCGAAAATCGTTCATTCTACAAACCAACTTTTGAATAAAACAAATAAAAAAGCGTAAAGGCTCGTTGCCTTTACGCTTTTTTATCTCTTACTTCTCGCTATCTTCTTTAGAAGTTTTTTCTTCAGTTGTTTTATCTGCTTCAGCAGGAGGTTCAGCCGCAGCTAAAAATTGATCAAGTGCAGTTTTTAAGTCTTCATCTTGAATTTTGATATCTGCGTCTTTCATCATTTTCGCTACTTTTGTTAATAAGATAGAAGGATCAGCTTTTTCAAGCTTTAATTGTTTTTCAAGCTCAGCTTTTTTATCTTCATATGATTCTTTAATCGTACGTTTATCCGTTACTTCAATCACATGAAAACCATGTTGTGTTTTTACTGGTTCACTAATCACATTTTTTTCTAATGCAAATGCTGCTTCTTCAAATTCTGGAACCATTTTCCCTTTACCAAACCATCCTAGTTCTCCACCAGTCTGTTGAGCTGCTGGTTCTGTAGAATATTCTTTTGCAACTTCTGCAAAGTCTTTGCCAGATTCTAGCTCAGTCTTCACTTTTTTTGCTGTTGCTTCATCTGCAACTAAAACGTGACGAGCATTAATCTCATTTTTAATATTTTCATATGCTGCTTTCACGTCTTCTTCTTTCACTTCTACATCTTCTATTAGAGCTTTTTCTTGTAATAAATTAAGCTCTATATATTTTTTGTAGGATTCTTCTGTATAGCCTTGTTGAGCGATCATTGCTTCGAAGCTTTCACCATATTGCTCTTTATCTGCTTTTAATTGAGCGTCCACTTCTTCTTTTGACACATCATACTTAGAATCAAGAACTTTTTCAATCATTAGAAGTTGAAATGCTTGATCCCCAATAGATGCTTTCATTTCTTCATACAAATCTTTTTGAGTGATGTCTCCAACCTTTGATGTAGCAATCACTTCACTGCTGTCCGCAGAATCATTGCTACATGCTCCTAAAGCTAAAACCGATGCTGCTAGTGTTAATGACAATACTGTTTTTTTCATGAAAATCTCTCCTCACTTCTACTTGCTGCAGATGTAACTATAACATAAACGAAATAAAAACAAAAATGGTTCCCTTTCATGTGCCTACCGTAAGTTCAAAATAGTGCATACGATAAATGGAAAAGGGAGGTGTTCTAAATGGGTGGACATCACAATAACGGCTCTGGCTTTGCATTGCTTGTAGTTCTGTTTATTCTATTGATCATTGTTGGCGCAGCATTTATCTACTAATCGTGCCCAGGACTAAGGCCAGATAATTTCTGGTCTTGGTCCCTCTCCTCATGTATGTGCTAAAAAAAAAGAAATGACCCTAAATCATTTAGTTGATTTGGGTCAATTTTTTTCTCTTAAACTGTATAAACTAGTTCAACGTAGAAGGTCACAAGAAGAATCGTAATTAGTATATTAATTGTACGAAAAATCTTCGGATGTTTTTCTTCTGGAATTTCTTTTGACATTACTAAAGCGTATGTCATACGGTTTATTTGTAGCAAATAAAATGCTGAGAATAGAACTAACGTAAATATAATCATGTCTAAACTCCCTTCATATACTAGTAAGCATATCAAAGAAGGACAGAAACTTACAAGTGTTACATATTGCTAAGGATGTGTCGAAGCTATTAAAATTTCGTATCCAGCGTCCGTTTCCTCAATTAATGCCTTCTTTGGCGATCTACTTAAGTTTTTTACATATATTAAATCAATGAAACAAATTCCGCAGTGATAAGCAAATAACATCGTAAAATAATGAGCAAAATTAGGTATAACTAATGCTCCAATAATGAGTGTAGGATTAATAAAAATAAATGGCGATAATAAAGAAAATAAAAATCTGTTTTTATTAATCGGTTCAAAAACTCTTAAGGAAAAAATAGGGAAAAATTTAAATTGCTTTTTAATTTCGAATTTTATTTTCTCTCGATAGCGAAAAAGGGGAATGAAATGAAATAATTTATGAATTGGATACACGCTCAAAAAAGCGAGAATAAAAATCAAAAAATACTCATCGGATTTATGGGAATCGTTTATAATTCCTAGCAAAGCGTATGCGAAAGAAAAAACAGTTATAACTAAAATGGATGATAAGAGAAATAGCCTTTCTAAGCCATATTGTTTTTTCACATTAATTGTTTTCCAGCAATGCAAAGTATATGCATCTCCATCCTATATAAAATGATGAATTTGTTTCAGATACATACAATACGACTTTTACTACTAAAATGCAATACAAAAATTATTAAGATTAATAGAACGCTTTCATTGACCTAAATTCAATCATTAGGGGTAAAGGATTCATCGATATTTTTAATAGAGCGTTCAAAAATTTCCATAAAATCGTCGCCATATATATTACGAATGACTGACATTACGTCCAAAAATTCTGGGAATTTTCCATACAAATTTTTCATGGGAAGAGAACCTTCAATGACAAAATGGGGTGTTTCATGATAGTTTTCATACATTTCTTCCAGTAATACTTTACCTTTGTCAGTTACGTCAACATAAGTGTTACGTTTGTCTGTCTCTCTTTTGGAAAAGGAGAGTAGTCCTCGTTCCTCTAATTTCTTAGAAAAATTGAATGCAGTAGAAACATGCATTACACCAAACTTTGCAACATCAGATATTGTAGCTCCCTTTGAATGATAAGAAATCCATAAAATATGGTGTTCATTAATATTTAAATCATAAGGTTTTATCCAAGTTTGCCAATCTTTTTCTACTGCTTTCCAAAGAGCCTTAGAAATTTGTGCAATTCGCTGACTATAGAGCATTGCTTCCTTCATTGTATAAAACTGATCATTCATAAAGATACCCCTCTTTCTGCATTGTAATCTTTCAAATATTATAGCAACAAAGTATATAAGTTGAAATAAAATATTCGAAAATATTATTTAAATAATAATGTTCTCAAAAAAAAGTATGCCTTAATCGGAAAGATTAAAGGCATACTTTTTTAATTGACTTCACCTGTTGTAATTTTCTTTGGAAGAGTTCGTTCTAGTTCCTCAATTGCTGTTTGTAGAGATGAAATTTCTGATTGTAGCTGTTGCTGAAGAGGATCAGTTTTACTTTTCCAAAGCTGTACACTTGCTTTAATATCTTCAACAGTACTAGGAATTACTTCTTTCGATTCTTTCGCTAAGTTACTAATCGACGCCTTGAGGTCTTGTAGGTGAATTTTAACATCTGAAAGTTTGTCCCGATATTCGGATGAGGTGGACTTTAAGGATGTCCGCAAATCATTACCAGATTTCGGTGTAGTCAGAAGTACAGCTGTAGCCCCAGAAAGTGCACCTATCGCGATTCCATATAATAATTGTGATACTTTCAAATAACTCACTCCTTTACTTAAATGTATTATTCCTTTTCTTCCACCTATTAAAACATATTATTCTATACAAAAAAAGCTTTCCTTCGAAAAGGAAAGCAAGTAATTTTTAATTTGTAAGTGCTGTTTCAAATTTCGATCTTTTAATGAGCTGTCCAATGATTGGATAGATGATAAAGAATGCTACAGCATTAATCACAATTGCTGGTAGAACTACTAAAGTAAATAATTCTCCGAATGCTGCACCTGCTCCAAATACAAAAATCGCAGTTGATAAAAATACTGTTCCAGATACAAGTGTTCCTACACATGTAAGTGCTACGGCAACCGGAATTTTGTTAGCAAATCTATTCAGTAGCAGTACTAATCCAAAGAAAACGAATGCTGTGACTGATTTATCAATGATATTTGGAACAAATCCACCTGGGAATGTAGAAAACAATCCAGAAATGACACCTGTAGATATTCCAAGTAAAAATACACTTTTTACATTAGGGAATAATAATATTCCGATAAACATCATTGTTAACATAAAATCTGGTTTCATCCCACCATTAATTCCTGGGATAATAATATAAAGTACTGCTCCTACCCCTATTAATAGGGACATTAATACTAAATTTTTTGTATTCAATTCTCATCTCTCCTCAGCTTTTCTAAGCTCTAATGTTTGGGATTCCTCTAACGTATCCTCTTGATCGTTAGCAAGAAACTTATAATGATTGTAAGTCTTTAAAGCTATAAAAGCAATAGTTATTGATTTATCTTTTCTGATAGAACTTTCGCTAAGTCTTGGATCATAGCAGGTGTAAATGATTTTTCTTTTGTATTCCATGTTGCACGGAAGCCATCCGTTTGATCATAGCGAGGGATAAAGTGTAAATGGAAATGAAAAACACTTTGCCCAGCAGGAGCCCCATTATTATTTAATAGATTCATGCCTACAGGACCGAACGTTTCTTTTAATGCAGTGGCAATTTTGGGAACAACTTTAAATAAATTGCTCGCTTCTTCTTCTGATAAGTCGTACACATTTTCTTTATGATTTTTTGGAATAACCAGCGCGTGACCTTTTGTTAGGGGCATAATGTCCATAAAGGCGTATACATGCTCATCCTCATAAATCTTTGCACTTGGAATGGAACCGTCAATTATTTTGCAAAAAATACATTCACTCATATAAATACCTCCTATTCATTGTTAGGAAGAGTTTATCATATAATGGGACAGGTTTGTTTAACTTTGTAGTGTTTACAATGCAAGCTGTTAAAGTGAAAGCCTACGGCCGATGTTACAGATTTTGAAAGGAGTAAATTGCCTTCACAATTCAAAATCTGGATGCAAATATGCCAAGTAGAATTTGTTTGATAGAAGATTTTTCGTACAGGATTTGGTAAACTTATTGATAAGAAGTGAGGTGCAGGAATGACAGTATTAGAAGTAAAAGATGTAACAGGTGGATATACAAGAAAGCCGGTGTTACACGATCTTAATTTTTCCATCGGTAAAGGTGAGCTCGTTGGATTAATTGGTTTGAACGGAGCAGGGAAAAGTACAACTATTAAACATGTGATTGGAACAATGAATGCTGTAAAAGGGAAAATTCTGCTCAACGGGAAAACATTGAAAGATGACCCAGCACTTTATCGCTCTTCTTTTTCCTATATTCCAGAAACACCTGTTTTGTATGATGAGTTAACGTTAAAAGAGCATTTACAGCTTACTGCAATGGCATATAATTTAGAGGAATCGGTTTTTGAAGCTAGAAAAGAAGCTCTTTTAAAGGAGTTTCGTATGGAAAAAAGGTTGAATTGGTTCCCTGCACATTTCTCTAAGGGAATGCGTCAAAAAGTAATGATTATGTGTGCATTTTTAGTGAGTCCTTCCTTATATATAATTGATGAGCCCTTTGTTGGGTTAGATCCACTAGGAATACAATCACTACTCGATCAGATGAAAGCGAGGAAGGACGAAGGGGCATCTGTCCTAATGTCCACACATATTTTATCAACCGCGGAAAGATATTGCGATCGCATCCTTCTTTTGCATAACGGGAAAATTCGTGCACAAGGGACAATGGATGATCTTCGAGTAGCCTTTAAAATGCCACATGCAACGCTAGATGACCTATATATTGAGATGACGAAGGAACAACAAGATGAACAATTTGCGTGAAGTATGGAGTAAACGTTTTGTTTATTATATAAATGAACTGCAGAAGTACTTAAAATATATTGTGTCTGGGCATATAGCATTCGTCCTTGTTTTTGTGATTGGTGCAGCAGGATATACGTATAGTGAATGGCTGAATACAGCTCCAAAGGATTTTCCCGCTTTTATTGTGGTTGCTTTCATTTTAAGTTTACTGCTAGCAATGAGCACACCAGTCACCTTGCTCAAAAATGCAGATAGTGTTTATTTTCTGCCATTAGAAACAAAGCTAGGTGAGTATTTAAAGCTTGCTCTCAGATGGACATATTTTTCTTCTATTTTTGTTTCACTTGCAGCTTTCATCGTTTCCATTCCATTGTTAACGAAAATTGCGGGAGCTACGAAGAATGAAATAATATATTTCTTTTTGATTGTTTTAGTGTTGAAGTATTGGAGTATTCAAACTGAGTTTAATTATCGATGGGCATCAAGTGGTAGAGGGATATGGGCAGATCGTTTTGTCCGATTTCTATTACTAGTAGCGGCCTTATACTTCTTATTAAGTGCTAGCTATTTATTTTTAATAATCATTGGTATTTTACAAGGAATTTATTTGAGTGTGTGGGCAAAGAGAAAGAAGGAAGTACCATTTCCGTTCGATCATTTTATAGAGGTTGAACAGTCTCGTATGATGCGATTCTATCGATTCGCAAACTATTTTACGGATGTTCCCCATATTCGAGGGATGACGAAAAGAAGAAAATGGTTAGATGCTTTCTATAAGCTAGCCCCATATGAACAAAAGAACACACAACTGTATTTAGTAATGCGGACATTCATTCGTACAAACGATTATTTTTACTTATGGGTGAGACTGAGCTTTTTATCTGTTGTAGGGGCTATATTTATACCTTTTCCATTCGTTGCGATTATTTTCACAGGTGCACTTGCGTTTGCGACAGTTATACAGATAAAACATGCTCTACTATCTGGGCATGAATTCCGTATGGATTTATTATTTCCGATTGATCCAGAAGCTAGAAAGAGTGCAGTAAACAAGCTACTTCGCATCATTCAATTTGTACAAGCGTTATTTGTTTTACTGGGAATACTGATTAAAGGGGAATATACTTTACTCATGATACTTGTACCAGTAATCGTATTTGTAATATCCGAACTAACACTACGAATGAGTAAAAAATAGAGAAAGGGGCTGTCCCTAAAGTCATACATTGACTGGGAGATGGTCCCTTTTCCAATGTATGATTCCGTTCCATACGGACGCTTTCCGCGGGCATGTCTTCAGTCTCCTCGTCGCTTTCGCTCCTGCGGGGCCTTCAGCTCATGCTATTCCCGCTGGAGTCGCCGTCTTTCACTACAATCAATTGCCTACAAAAAATAGTAGTTTTAATAAAAAGTATACAAAAAACTGGTGTAGAAAAAGACTCGTTTTTCTACACCAGCTTCAATTTATGGGCTTATTGGACAGCCCCGTTTTTTTTCGTATAATTTTTCTAATTTGTTTGGTAGTTAATAGCGGCGTAGCCTAATGTCTTCGCAGCAATGAGCATAGCCCTTTCATCGAAGTCGAACATTGGACTATGATGAGGGAAAACTTCTCCTTCTGGCATTGCTCCAGTAAAGAAAAATGTTCCTGGAATGTTCTCTAAATAATATCCAAAATCTTCTCCAATCATATGAAGAATGGATTCTTGTACGTTTTCTACACCAGGAATTTCTTTAGCAACTGTCTCTAAAAATTCCGTTTCCGATTGATGGTTAAGGACAGGTGGATATCCTCTATCGTAAGTAAGTGAGTACGTGCAGTCCGCTGTCATACAAGTTCCTTCAAGCACTCTCTTTAGTTCACGCTCCATTAAATCACGAACCTCTGCGTTAAAAGTTCGAACAGTTCCGGCAAGTTTCACCGAATCTGCAATTATATTAAAAGCATTTTCTGCTACAAATGAACCCACAGATAAAACAGCAGCTTCTGTTGGGTTGACTCTTCTAGAAACCAGTTGTTGTAAGTTTACAACTAATTGAGATGCGATGACGATTGCATCCTTTGCTTGATGAGGATTAGCTCCGTGGCCACCTCTACCTTGAATGGTTATTTCAAATCGGTCGGCGGCTGCCATGATTGGGCCAGATTTATATTCGATTGTTCCAAGGGGAGTTAGTGACCATAAATGAGTACCGAAAATTACGTCTACCCCTTCTAAACAGCCTGCTTCAATCATTGGCTTAGCCCCACCAGGCGCATATTCCTCAGCATGCTGATGAATAAATACATATTCACCCGACAACTGTTCTTTCATTTCATTTAATGTGCGAGCTAAAATAAGTAGTGCTGCAGTATGTCCATCATGTCCACAAGCATGCATAACCCCAGCAACTGTAGACTTGTAAGAGACATCCTTTTCGTCTTGAATCGGTAGTGCATCAAAGTCTGCACGAAGAGCTACTGTTTTGCCTGGTAAATCACCTTTAACTCTTGCGACAACTCCATTTCCGCCTACATTTGCTTGAAAAGTAATTCCTAAATCTGTATAGAAGTCTTGTATATATTTTGCAGTCTTTGTTTCTTGAAAAGAAACCTCCGGATGCATATGTAAATAACGACGAATTGCTACCATGTCTTCAAAAGAACTCTCTAGTTTTTCTAATAACTCTCCAGTCATAAGTTAACCCCCATTATTTAATTTTTCACTCAATTATAACAGAAAAAAGAAGCCAGTATCTTTAGGCTTCCTCTTCTGATTGTGCATGATAGGTAGAAACGTATGGTGCGCTTGTAAAGAGCTTTTGTTTATCTGCAACGTTGGTGAAGTCCAGAGAGACTGTTTTTGCCCAGACATCGTAGCTGCTTGGTCCAGACCACTCCGTTAAAATAATATATGTGTCTGATTTAATCTGTTTTAAGACGCGCAGTGCGATAAATCCTGGTTCGTTTTCTATTGTTGGAGATAGGTTTGTATACTTAAATTCGAAAATGGGTTTCCCTTCTTCGGAGACCGGGATATGGTGCAAAACGAAATAACCTTTTTCAGAAATTTGCCCTAGTGATTCTAGTATTTCATACTTTCGTGGTACTTGGAAAACAGTTTTGTTATCTGTTTCATGAATCAGTAGGGAGTTTCCTGTTCCATGTAAGACAAATATACGATCATGGGGATGCTTCTTTTTTATGGATTGCATAAATTCAGGTGTTCCAGATGTCATATATAAATTCATACGATTACCTCCAGTTATGTTTTATGATAATACTTTTCCCATAAATGCAAATTAAAAAACCCATTGTCTAACTAAGATGTAGAAAACAGAACAAATTTATGACAATTACAGTATATAACTATACAATAAGAAAAAGAACGACTATAGTTGAAACGTATATTTGAAAACAGTACGGTTAAATAGAAGAAAGGCAGGAATTTTGAATGACTACTTTTAATGATACACTTCTTCGTGCAGCGCGTGGAGAACAAGTGGAGCATACTCCAGTATGGTACATGAGGCAAGCGGGAAGATCCCAACCTGAGTACAGAAAAATAAAAGAAAAATATTCTTTAGAGCAAATTACACATGAGCCAGAACTATGTGCGTATGTAACACGCTTACCTGTTGAAAATTATAATGTAGATGCGGCAATACTATACAAAGACATTGTTACTCCATTACCAGGTATTGGGGTTGATGTGAAAATTAAATCGGGTGTTGGTCCAGTGATTGATAATCCAATCCGTACCGTACAAGATGTAGCCAACTTAGGAGACTTATCTCCAGAGGACGATGTTCCATTTGTATTAGAAACAATAAAATTACTTACAACGGAACAATTAAATGTTCCTTTAATCGGATTTGCAGGGGCTCCATTTACACTTGCAAGTTATATGATTGAAGGCGGTCCTTCAAAGAGCTATAACAAAACGAAAGCATTTATGGTTTCTGAACCACAAGCTTGGTTAGCATTAATGGACAAGCTTGCAGATATGATTATTGTTTATATCAAAGCACAAGTAAAAGCAGGGGCGAAAGCAATTCAAATCTTCGACTCTTGGGTTGGTGCTTTAAACGTAGCAGATTATCGTATTTTCATTAAACCAGTAATGACACGTATTTTCACAGAGCTTCGTGAAACTGGGGTACCACTAATTACGTTTGGTGTTGGTGCTAGTCATTTAGCAATGGAATGGCATGACCTACCTGTTGATGTAGTCGGAATTGACTGGCGTTTATCTATCGAGGAAGCTCGAGCTAAAGGATTGACAAAACCACTTATGGGTAACTTAGACCCATCTTATTTAATTGGAGATTGGGCAGAAATTGAAAAACGTGCAAAACTAATTTTGGAGCAAGGGGTAGCGCAACCAGGTCATATCTTTAACCTTGGACATGGTGTATTCCCAGAAGTGAATCCAGATACATTAAAACGTTTAACAACTTTTGTGCATGAATATAGTAAAGAACTTATCGCAGCAAAATCTAACTAAAATTTTTTTGAGGTGAATACGATGAAAAAAACAATGGGTCTATTAGTAATGGCATATGGAACACCTTATGAAGAAGACGATATTGAACGCTATTACACGCATATACGACATGGTCGTAAGCCAAGCGATGAACAGTTAGCAGATTTGACGGGTCGTTATCAAAAAATCGGTGGTATTTCTCCACTTGCGAAAATTACGAAAAACCAAGCACAAGGTCTTTGTGATCGTTTGAATGAAGTGCAAGATGAAATTGATTTTAAGCTGTATATTGGGTTAAAACATATCGAGCCTTTCTTAGAAGACGCTGTTGCTGAAATGCATAAAGATGGCATTACAGAAGCTGTTTCTATGGTATTAGCGCCACACTTCTCAACATTCTCCATTAAATCGTATAACGGACGTATTCAAGAAGAAGCCGAAAAACTTGGTAATTTGAAAATTACTTCTGTAGAGAGTTGGTACGATGAACCAAAATTCATCCAATATTGGAGCGAAAAAGTAAGCGCTGCATTTGCGGAAATGACAGAAGAACAGCGTGAAAAAGCTTGTTTAATAGTATCCGCTCACTCTCTTCCAGAAAAGATTAAAGAGTTTGGAGATCCATATCCAGATCAGTTAGAAGAAACTGCTGATTTAATCGCAAAAGCGGCGGGTGTGAAAAATTATGCTGTGGGCTGGCAAAGTGCTGGACAAACTCCAGAACCTTGGATTGGACCAGATGTACAGGATTTAACACATGAATTACACAAAGAAAAAGGCTACACGACATTCGTTTATACTCCAGTTGGCTTCGTAGCAGAGCATTTAGAAGTTCTTTACGATAACGACTATGAGTGTAAAGTAGTTTGTGACGAAATTGGTGCTACATACTTACGCCCAGCAATGCCGAACGATCAACCCCAATTTATAGATGCGATGGCAGATGTAGTATTAAAACATTTGCGTGCTTAATCGAATTCTAGCTAGGAAGTTCCAACTTGTCAGGCTTGCCAGATTGTATTGATCAGGGCATTGCAGCAATGCAGGCTGTATTAAAAGATTTGAAATTATGATGATAAATAGTTGCTCTAAAAGTTCATTCACTTTGGCTTTTGGAGCAATTTTTTTGATAGAAAGTATTCTTTTCTGATAACATTTTCACCATGCCAGAAGATTTCAGTTTTATTATGTCTTCAAACTTTTTTCACATTTTTTCAGTAAAATGGAGCTCTAGGAGGTGGATTGTTGGGAAAGCTAAATTTGATGTTACTCCTATTTTTACTTGGAGGATGTGCGCCAACTTCTTTTGATTCAATTGATCCATCCATTCCTATTGTTGCAAGTTTGAACACAGTGGACAGAACGATTGATTTTATCTCGACAGAGCAAAAAATTATACAGACTTGGGAACTGGATGCAGCTTATACAGGGTTTACTTTAGTGACAAATGATCTTTTACTTGTTTACGGATATACGCTAGAGGAAGCAAATCTTATTCAGCTATCCACCGGAAAGCGTATTGCTACACTAAAGGTAGAAGAAGGAACCACGTATGCGTATGCTTATAATGAAAATATTTATATAGCAAATGGAAAAGAAAATACGGTAACTCTTTTTAATAAAAAAGGAAAAAAACTCGTAGAATCACCTGCAGGTAAGTATCCAATGTCGATGATCTCTGATGGGGAAAAGTTGTATGTAGTTAATTTTAAAGATGAGATTCTTTCTGTCTTTTCGTTAGATTTAACAGAGGTAGCAGAATGGGAAATTCCAAGGTCCTCTCATGGACTTCTAATAAATGATAGTGAATTGTGGCTAGGAGGTCACGGAGCCGGAAGCAGTCCTAATCGAGTAATTAGTCGATTTAACCTTGAAACCGGAGAACAAATAGGAGAAGTGGAAGCCCCAATAATGCCCATTAATATGGTGAAAGCTTTGAATGGAAATATTTTCACAGTCAGTCATGGGAACAGTTCGGTTTATGAAATTTCTAAAGAAGGAGAAATACTTTCTTCTATAAAAGTAGGAGCAAATCCATTTTCCATAGTAGCATTTGAAAATAGCGTTGTTGTAGCAGGTTACGATGATCAGGTAATTTACTTTATTGAATCTGGAAAAGTAACGAATAAAGTACAAGTGGGCAAAGGTCCATTTCAGTTAATTGTAAGGGAGGCAAGCAATTGAAAACAATTTTAGTAGTAGATGATGAACGAGATATGCGACAACTAGTTGAGTTACATTTGCTTAAATCTGGTTTTGAAGTCATGCAGGCTGAAAATGGAGAGATTGCTCTTGAGATTGTCCGAACTACGAATGTGGACTTAGTACTTCTAGATGTTATGATGCCTGGGAAAAATGGATTTGAAGTCTGCGAAGAAATGAGGAAATTCTCTTCCGTTCCAATTATATTTTTAACAGCTTTAGACGCAAAAACAGATTTAGTGAAAGGTTTAATGCTTGGTGGAGATGACTATGTTAGTAAGCCTTTTACGGCAATAGAGTTAACTGCTAGGATGGATGCTATCTTTAGAAGAATAGGTGTTATGACGAAGAATGAGACTCTTACAAAAGGAATTATAGTAAATGATCCAACTGCCAGACAAATTACAGTAGGTGGAAAGAAGCTTTCCCTAACTTTAAAGGAGTATGAACTTATTCATTTGTTTATGAGTTATGAAGGCAAGGTTTTTTCAAGGGAACAACTGCTTGAACGACTATGGGGGTTAGATTACGAAGGTGGAACTCGCACAGTAGATACACATATTAAGACGCTTCGATTAAAGCTTGGGCCAATAGCTGGGAAATATATTGAAACTGTTTGGGGCATTGGCTATCGTTTTGAGGCGAGGAAATGAAGAAGCTTTCCGTAAAAATTTGGACGTTGCTTCTAGTATTTATTACGGCGACAATTGTTTTCATAGTGATCTTTACAGATTTTTTGTATGAAGAACTTTATGTACAAGATACGGAAGCTTCCATGATGGAAATTGCAGAAAATCTTCAGCGTACATATAATGGTGGGGTTGTCACGAATGATTTTATTAAACAAACAGAGGATTATAATCGCTTTTCAGATGTGGAAGTATTTACCGTTCGAAATCCGAGAGAACTAAGTGCTTGTTTACCTTTTGATATAGACTATGAATCGTTAATTGGTGCAGATGAACGAGCGCAATTAATTGATGGAAACGCGGTAACGAAGCGGGGATATGAAAAAAGGTTTGACCGAGAAGTAGTGTCGGTTATTTATCCGCTTGTTGATGAGAATCGTTTAGAAGGAATTATTTATTTGTATGTACCCTTAACTAAAATGACGGAAATGGCTTCTCGAGATGCATTGTTTTTAATACTAATCGTGTCCTTCTTTTTGATTGTAATGGCTTTTATTAGCTTAAAAAGCTTAGAAAGAGTGTTGACTCCGTTAGCAAAATTAAAAGAAGCAGCCATCTCTATGGCTGCAGGGAAGTATGATACGCGTGTAAACGTGGAGTCTTCAGACGAAATCGGAGAGCTTGCAAAGACCTTTAACCAAATGGCAAAGTCCATTCAACAAGAGGATGAAAAAAAACGAGACTTCTTATCTATTGTTTCGCATGAGCTTCGAACACCCATCAGTTATATAAAAGGATACGGGGAGGCATTTGAGCAGCAACTAGTAACGGAAGACAAAAAAGCAGATATCTATTCGCTCATTGTTCGAGAAGCAAATCGAATGCAAAAACTAACGGATGACTTGCTCCTGGTTGCAAGATCAGAGAATACCGAAGACGTAGAAATAGCACCACTCGTGTTATCAGAAACTATCCGTGAAGTGTTACAGCTGGTTAAGCCACTTGCAGATGAAAAAGGGATAGCTTTTACTGTTAAAGTAGATGAAGAAACGATTCTATCTGCTGACGAACTTAGTTCAAAGCAGATATTTATAAATATATTAGAAAATGCAATCCGGTATTCTCCAGAGGCGTCTAACATATTAATTGCAAATAAAACAACACAAACAGAAACTACCATTCATATTACGGACGAAGGATGCGGGATTGAAGAAGAATATTTGCCGCATATTACAGAACGTTTTTACCGAGTGAATAAAGCAAGGAGTCGTTCGGACGGTGGAACTGGGCTTGGTCTCTCTATTGCATCTCAGCTGATAGATGTACAGAAGGGGAGACTCGCCTTTACAAGTGAAGTGGGAAAAGGAACAACAGTCCATATTACATTACCAATTTGGGAGGATACATTAGAATGAAAAAGACAATAGCAGCACTTGCATTAGCAACAATGACACTTGTAGGATGTCAAGAGGAAGAAGCAGCCCATACAAATCACAATGAAGGGACGCTGGAGGAAGTTGTTGTAGAAATTCAAACTCCAGAAGAGTTACCGGTTGGTGAAGTTACATTATCCGCAAAAGTAACACAAGGAGACCAGGCTGTCGATGATGCAGATTCAGTAGAATTCGAAGTGTGGGAATCAGGTAAGCGTGATGAAGGAACGAAGGTAGATGCTAATTTAACCGAAGATGGAGTATATGAAGCAAACTATGCTTTCGATCACGATGGAGTATATTATATGTTTGCTCATACTACTGCTAGAGGACTTCATGTGATGCCAAAACAAGAGTTAAAAGTTGGAAGTCCTGATATGAGTAAGGTCATCCTAGATGAGAGTGATAATTCGATGAGTGAAGGTCATCACTAAAAGCTTGCAAAATAAATAGTATAGGTGTATTATAATGACTAGTTGACCGTAATGGTTTTCTGGTCACTTTTTTTTAAGGAGGGAAACAAATGGATCGTAGGCAAGAAATACTGTTAGCTGCAACAAGGTCTTTCTCGCTTTTTGGATATAAAGCAACAACGATGGAGCAAATAGCTAAAATTGCGAATGTAGGAAAAGGAACAATCTATACATTTTTTGAAAACAAAGAAGTACTCTTTCAAGAAATTGTTCTTCGAATGATCGCGGAAATGAAACAAGAAGCACTAAATGCTATCCAAGAGGATGCTTCTTTTCAAGACAATGCACATGCTGCATTGATGAAGATGTTAGAATTCCGAGAAACCCATCAGTTATTTGCGAAAATTATTGATGAAGAACAAGAATGGAAAACCCAAGCTGTAAAACAAGTGATTGTCCAAGTAGAACAAGCGATTGTATCCTTTGTTAAAGAAAAGATTGATAAATATATAGATAAAGGTGAAATTCGACAAGTAAATAGTGAGCTCGTAGCATACTTATTACTAAAAGCATATTTCGGTTTCGTAAATGACTGGAACGTAACGCATGACCAATCATTATCTGAAGAAGAAATAGCTAACTTTTTTCAAGACACCATTTTCCGTAGTCTCTTAAATTGAGACTCATTTTTTTGAAATAAAATGACTGATTGAACAAGTTGGTCAAAAAGTATTAGGAGGGCATAAATTGATAAAATCAGAGTGGAAAAGTATTTTAACAAACCGAAAAATGTTGATTGCAATTATTGCAGTGTTATTTGTTCCGGTTATGTATGCTGGAATGTTTTTGTGGGCATTTTGGGATCCTTATGCAAATATGGAGGATCTTCCTGTTGCAGTTGTCAATTCTGATGAAGGCGTAGAAATCAATGGAACTGAGCTCATGCTTGGGAAAGAGTTATCGGACAATTTAAAGGATAGTGGAGAGTTTAAATTTGTATCTGTTTCAAAGGAAGAAGCAGATCAAGGGTTATTAGATCAAGATTATTATTTGTTGATTGAAATTCCAGAGAACTTTTCACAGCATGCAACTACTTTGTTAGATGATGAACCACAAAAAATGATTATTACTTACAAAGCAAATGAAGGGTACAACTTCCTTTCCTCACAAATTGGGGAGACTGTAATGGATCGTATTCGTGCTCAAGTAAACGAGCAAGTTACAGCTACTTATGCGGAACAATTATTTGATTCTATTACTAAATTAGGTGATGGTTTTGCAGAGGCTTCGGATGGTGCTGGCCAATTAAAGGACGGAGTATCTGAGATTAATAATGGGGCTAGTGATTTAAAAGGCTATTTAGAGCAACTAGCAAGTAGTACTATTGAATTGAGAGACGGTACAAACGCAGTTGCGGATGGAATCCAATCAGCAGCAAGTGGCTCTTCTGATTTAAATGATGGACTCTCTCAGCTAGCAAACGGCTCAACTCAGTTAACAGACGGAGTAAGCCAAACAGCTACAGGAGCGCAGGCGTTAAATAAAGGTCTAACAGAATATACAGCTGGTGTAGCCAAATTGAATGAAAGCTACCAATTACTTGGCGAAAAAGACAAAGCGTTAGTTGATGCTCTAGCTAAGTTACAAAACAACACAGCGAAATTAAATGATAGTGCTAGTCAGTTATCGCAAGGATCTGCAAGTGTAACAGCTGGTATTCAGGCTCTCTCTAAGCAACTAGAACAACTAAGTACTACTTTACCGGCAGAACAAGCCGAAGCAATAAAAACAACATTAAAACAATTAGAAACAGGTAGTTCAACGGTATCTGCTGGGTTAGAAAAACTTTCTGGTGGTACAGCAGCGTTATCTACTGGTACAGCTCAAGTAACTAGTGGAGCAGAACAACTAAGTGCGGGGTATGCCCAAGCACAACAAGGCGTTGATAAATTAAATGGATCATCAACAGCATTAATAGATGGTTCAAATGCTTTATCCACTGGTACAAATACATTAGCTTCTAAAATGAATGAATTTAACACAGGTATTCAGCAAGCTTACACAGGCTCAACAAGTCTAGTTAGTGGATTAAATCAATTAGCATCTGGTTCTTCGCAGTTAAAAGATGGAACTGGAACATTAGCAGAAAAATCTGGAGAGCTTGTGGACGGGTCTTCACAGCTAGCGGATGGAACGAAGCAGTTATTAGATGGCTCAGATACTTTACAAACAAGTTTACAAGATGCAAGTAGCCAAGCAGAAGTATCAGCAAATGATAAAACTTACAATATGGTTGCTGCACCAGTAGATGTGAAAACAGAAGAAGTGAATAAGGTCCCTAACTATGGTACAGGATTTACTCCTTATTTCTTATCACTTGGCTTATTTGTAGGAGCTTTAATGATTTCAATTGTCTTCCCATTTGTACAACCAGTGATTAAACCAACAAGTGGAGTTTCATGGTTTACAAGTAAAGTAACTGTTCTTGCTGTAGCAGGGTCTATACAGTCACTTTTAGTTGTAATCATTGCATTGTTTGCATTGAAAGTTGAAACGCAAAGTGTAGGGTTATTTATCCTATCTACGTTTATTACAAGCTTTACATTCTTAGCATTAGTACAATTTTTCGTTTCAGTCTTAGGAGATGCAGGACGATTCGTGGCAATCGTTACACTAATTCTTCAATTAACAACAAGTGCTGGAACATTCCCGTTAGAAATGATTCCAGAGCCATTGCAATTCTTTAACAAAATATTGCCGATGACATACTCCGTTCAAAGCTTTAAAGCGTCTATTTCAACTGGAGATATGGGGCAATTCTTGCATAGCAATGGAATATTGATTGGCTTTATGATGACGTTCCTTTTATTAACATTAGGATACTTCCTGTTAGTATTTAAAAAGCGTCACTCCAAACAAACAACAGAAGCATAAAAATCAAACCCATCTCTAAAAGGAGATGGGTTTTTCTTTGGAAACAGAATAAAACCGATTAAACAAGATTAAAGATGAAAATACTATTACAAAATAAACTCGAAACGCCTATCTCACAAACGGAGAAAGGCATTTTTTTTATAAATTGGCTCTGTTAAATTTAGCTGTTGTTTTTTACTAGGATATATTATTATGACGATGAGCCGCGAGACTCCTACGGAAAAACGGACTGCCAAGACCCGAGAATGAGCTAATAGGAACAAATCCTAAGTTCTCCATTTATAATCGCTAGATTAAAATGGTGTATCACTAGTACTGCGTTCACTAAGTAGCAAATAAAACAAAAAGAAGGCCAACTAGAAGGAGAAGGATCTAGTTGGCCATTTTATATTTTTTTATAGGGTGTTGCATTTGTCACATTGGTTTCCATAGCACTCATGTTGCTCTTCAATTGTTTCACCACATGTAGCACATTTCTTTTTAGGCAGGTTACGGAAAAATTCAATTACGTTTTCTAACATAGTTGTTCCACCTCCATCTGTTATATAACTGTTTAATTTTTATTAATTGTAATATAACACAATTCAATTTGTCAACATGTACTTAAATTTTTTGTTAAAATAGGTTTAAAGGAGAGATGACGATGTATTTTATTGATAATAAAGGAATAACAGATCCAAGAATTAACCTAGCAATTGAAGAGTATGCGTTAAATACAATGGACGTTGAAAAAGACTCTTTTCTTTTGTTTTACATAAATCAGCCTTCCATTATTATTGGAAGAAACCAAAATACTGTAGAAGAAATTAATACAGATTTTGTAGAGAAAAACGGTATTATTCCAGTTCGCAGACTTTCTGGTGGTGGAGCTGTCTATCATGACTTAGGAAACCTAAATTTCAGCTTTTTAACAAAAGATGATGGGGATAGCTTCCGTAATTTTAAAAAGTTCACACAACCAGTTGTAGATGCACTTGGGAAAATGGGCGTGAACGCTGAGCTTTCTGGAAGAAATGACATTTTAGCAGAAGGTAAAAAAATCTCTGGAAATGCACAATTCTCTACTCGTGGTAGAATGTTTAGTCACGGGACATTGATGTTTAATACAGAAATCGATGCAGTCGTATCTGCTTTAAAAGTGAGTAAAGAAAAAATTGAATCAAAAGGAATCAAATCGATCCGTAGTCGTGTGGCAAATGTTGCAGAACTATTGAAAGAGCCAATGACGATTGAACAATTCCGGTCAGAAATTCTTTCATCTATATTTGGTGGGGCAGAAAATATTCAATATTGGGAGCTGACAGAAGAGGATTGGGAAAATATCCACAAGCTTTCAGAACAACGCTACCAGCAATGGGATTGGAACTATGGAAAATCACCTAAATTTAACATGAAGCATACACACCGTTTCCCTTCAGGAGGCGTAGATGTTCGATTAGAAGTAAATAAAGGTATCATGGAAGAAGTAAAGATCTTTGGAGATTTCTTTGGTGTCGGTGAAATGGAAGAAGTAGAGAGACTTCTTACTGGCAAGCCATATAGCAAACAAGCAATTGAAGAAGCTCTGGAATCCGTAGATGTACCTAAGTACTTCGGTGGTATTACAAAAGAAGAATTAGTGCAACTTATTTATTAAGATGGGTGAAGAGACTGACATATGTCGGTCTCTTTTTATTATTACCTGAATCAATTTCATCATTCCAATTTACATAAAAAAACACAAATAATACTAAAGGAAACTAATGGCTTATCTGAATCACTCATCCGGCTGGGGTCGTCGCCTGCCGCTCAACGAAGTGATAAATGTTCGTATTTTAATGACAAAGTACTTTTTTGAAATTAACTCACCTTTTAATAGTATATTGTGATAGGTATTTTTGTGGCACAGCTGGAAATAAGAGATTTGGTTTTGTTAGATTTAAGTAGTCTATTTGTATAGTAACTATATTTTAGGTGAAAACTACATCAAATATTTAGACATTTGTAAAACTAATTAAGAATCATCAGATGTACTACCAAAAGAAAAACTAGTTCAACTTATTTATTAAGATGGACAAGGAGTCTGACGTATGTCGGTCTTTTTTTTGTTATGATAAGGAGAGAGAAATTTTAGGAGGAGGATTTTAGTGACGACACATCGTGTGTTAGTAGTAGAAGATGATCGGAAAATTGCATCTCTGCTTGCAGATACTTTAAGAAAATACCACTATGAAGTGCATACTATAGAAGACTTTGATCAGATAACCGAGGAGTTTACAGCGTTTGACCCTCATATTGTTTTACTAGATGTAAATTTGCCATCCTATGATGGATATTATTGGTGTCGTCAGCTTCGCCAGTTGACAACTTGTCCCATTATTTTTGTTTCGGCAAGATCAGGAGAGATGGATCAAGTGTTTGCACTAGAAAATGGTGGAGATGATTTTATAACGAAGCCTTTTCACTACGAAATCGTCCTAGCAAAAATAAGAAGCCATTTAAGAAGGACTTACGGTGAATATGCAGCGAAGCAGGAAGAACGTGTCGTAAAAGTAGGTAAGTTCCAGCTCTTTTTGGAGCGAATGGAGTTACATGTTGCGAAAGTAGAAATTCCTCTTCAAAAGAAAGAATGTACCATTTTAGAATTACTTTTAAGAAATTATCCAAAGTTAGTGACTAGAGAGCAATTATTAGAAGAGCTTTGGGACGATCAGTCATTTGTTGATGAAAATACATTGAATGTCAATATGACAAGAGTTAGAAAAAAACTAGCTGATTATGATGTTGTATCTACGATTGAAACCGTTCGAGGAGCAGGTTATCGATTAATCCTAAGCTCGGAGGAAGCTTGATATGTTTCGATTATTTATACGAGAGCATTTGATCTTTTTAGTTTTTCAATTTTTATTGGTGGCATTCGTCATGCTTATATATTGGTTAGATGGACTTCGAAATCTAGATACAGCGATTTATTCCGTAGTTATTAGTAGCATATTAACATTCACCTTTTTAGGAGCATTGTTTGTGAAAAAATATGCTTTCTATAAAAAGATTCTTTCTGTACCGACTAAAATAGAAGTTGTTCTACAACGGGGAGCGCGGTCACCAGAAATTAAACAAGTAGATTCATACTTGCAGCATATATATCGTTTATATCAAAAGGAAGTACAGCTTTTATATGCAAGACAAAATAGGCATTTGCAATTTATGAATAGTTGGGTTCATCAGATGAAAACACCTATTTCAGTAATTGAACTAATGACACAAGCCAGTGACCAAGTGGATTCTGATAGTGTGGCAGAAGAAATGGATCGACTCAAGAGAGGGTTAGAGGCCGTTCTAATGAATGCAAGACTAGACACTTTCGAAGAAGATATGCAAATAGAACAAATTGACTTAAAACAACTTGTTTCACAAGTTGTAACAGAAAATAAACGCTTATTTATAGGCCATCATGTGTTTCCAGTTATTTCAATGGTGGAAGACTGTATTATTACCTCAGACACGAAATGGCTACGATTTGTTATTGCTCAGTTTTTAACAAACGCGGTTAAGTATACGTTTGAGGAAAATAAAAAAGTGTATTTTGAATCGTCTATAGAGGAGAATCAGGTAATTTTTTCAGTAAGAGATGAGGGAATTGGGATTCCTGCTTCGGATATTAAAAGAGTAACAAAAGCATTTTTTACAGGAGAAAATGGTAGGAAAAATGGTGAGTCTACTGGAATGGGATTGTATTTAGCACAAGAGATTTGTAAACGTCTAGGACATGAACTGAGAATTAGATCGTCATTGGGACAAGGGACAATCGTCTCTATCCTATTTAAAAAAGAAGAAATGATAGAACGAGGTGAGTTAGATGCCAATACTAGCACTTGAAGATGTCACAAAAGTTTATGAAGGAAAAGTAGCGCACCTTGCAATTAACCAACTCAGTTTTGAAGTCGAAAAGGGAGAATTTCTCGCAATAATGGGACCTTCAGGTAGTGGTAAAACAACGTTACTTAATATTATTTCAACGATTGACCGACCAACTTCCGGATGTATAATGTTAAATAGCTTCAATCCATTAGAACTAGCAAATAATGATTTGTCTTTATTTAGAAGAAGACAGCTCGGATTTGTTTTTCAAGACTTTAATTTGCTTCCCGCACTAACTGTAGAAGAAAATATGGTATTGCCATTGACCTTAGACGGGCAGTCTGTAGATGTGATGAAGCAAAAGGTGAGAGAAATCGCAGAGAGACTCGACTTACTTCCCATATTAGAAAAAAGACCTTCCGAAATTTCAGGGGGACAAGCCCAACGTACTGCAATTGGCCGTGCATTGATTCATAAGCCTTCCATTATACTTGCAGATGAGCCAACAGGAAATTTAGATTCAAAAGCAGCAAGAGATGTATTAGAAATCCTTTCCCAGGTGAATAAGGAAAGTCAAACAACGATCATTATGGTGACCCATGATCCCATTGCAGCTAGCTATTGTGACCGTGTTCTTTTTATAAAGGACGGGGAATATTTTAATGAAATTTATAAAGATGATAGAAGACAAACATTTTTTCAACGGATATTAAATGTACTGTCTTTACTAGGTGGAAACGTAAATGACCTTTCGACAATTCGCTTATCATAATGTAATTCGAAATAGTCGCGTATATGCAGCGTTTTTTATGGCGAGTATTTTTTCGGTAATGGTGTTTTTCGTTTATTCCAT
The DNA here is from genome assembly GCF_038637725.1 of Psychrobacillus sp. FSL H8-0483. Lineage (NCBI taxonomy): Bacteria > Bacillati > Bacillota > Bacilli > Caryophanales > Bacillaceae > Psychrobacillus > Psychrobacillus sp. FSL H8-0483. The sequence continues at coordinate 3,263,043 of NZ_CP152052.1, read as the reverse complement.
GTTAATGTTTCATCCAAATATTGAAGACCAGTTTTTACGAGATATTGCGTTTGGTGGAATGCTAATAGCTGAAATAATACTCATCATTTTTACATTGTTCTTTTTGTTTTATTCGATGAGTGCTTTTTTACAGGCTAGATCGCAGGAATTTGGAATACTTCTAAATTTAGGGATGGAAAAGCAACAGCTTAATCGCTTAATTTTTCTAGAAACAATGATACTAGGCTTTATTTCGATTACAGTAGGAATTTTCTTTGGCTATTCTTTTTCTAAATTTTTCTTTATGGTTATCCGAGAATTGTTTTTATTGGATAGTCTCCCTCTGTACGTATCTTGGAAGCCATTTGCTTTAACTATTCTTGTTTTTTTGTCGCTATTCATCATTATTTCCATAAGTAGCGTGGTTTTCATACGCAAAAAAGAGATTATTCATCTATTAAAGGGATTTGGTAAACATAATGAACAATCCTTTAAAAAGTGGAAGGCTTTGTTAGGATTTTTCCTACTTTTTGCTGCATATAGTTTAGTTATTTTCTCTGTTTTTCACATGAATGTATTTCTTAGTTTTCTAATTGTTATATTAGCTTTTGTTGGAACTTATTTCTTTTATACGGATAGTATTTTGTATTTACTGCACATTGTTCGAAAAAGAAAAAGTCTGTATTGGCACTCCTATAGATTAATCGCATTTGCGGAAGGCTCGATAAAAATTAAAGAAAATGCACGGATGTTTTTCGTTGTTACTATTGTATCGACGATTGCGTTTTTGTCAGTTGGAATAGTAACCTCTTTCACTTCATTTACAGCACAATACCGAGAACTAAATCCAGTAAGTATTTTTTATTCTAGCAATTGGGATAATCCATTTGAAGACGAACATATTATGAAACTATCTCAGGAACTTCAAAATGAAGGCTTGTCTTATGAGTTAGTCAAATTTAATGTGAAAAAACAAACTTCCTCTAATTCACATGAACAAGTCAACTTAATAAAAGAGTCGGAAGTAAATAGTCTAGCTGTCGCATTAAAAATTCCGTTAATAGATTTGCGACAGGGAGAAGCTCTATTAGTTCCAAACACACAAGAGGATTTTGGAAGTATTCGTCAAGAGGAGGAACAAACTGTTCTAGAGGAAAGCAGTGTACCAATTCGAATCCAAGGGGTATACAATCATTTAATCTTCCCATCCCTTGCAATAGAAAAAAGAGCAATTATTATTAACGATGACGATTTTAACTTAATAACCGAGCCATTATTTGGGTTTGGAATAAAAGAGTCTAGTACGACGTTTTATGCATTTCATGTTCCAGAATGGCTGCGAACAAAAGATGTGGGGACAGATTTAGATAGAATTATGAACGAGACTTTAGGGGCTTCGGGGATAAATCCAAATTCGTTTTACTTTGTTAATCCGGGATTAAACTTTTCGATTATACGGGCTACATTTTCTTTGTTATTATTTACTGGCTTGCTTGTAGCAGCAGTACTTTTACTTGCGGCGGGAAGCTTCGTTTATTTTAAGTTGTACACAGATTTAGAACGGGATAAAAAACAGTACGATGTTTTGCGGCGAATGGGTGTTACTGAACAAGAACTTGTAAAAATCGTGAATGGGCAGTTAATACCACAATTCTTTTTACCTTGGGGACTTGCAATGGTGCATAGTACATTTTCATTTCTATTCCTGCAGGCATTTTGGGTAGATCTAGCGGCTGTTTCTATTGCAATGGAAATGTTACTTGTATTACTTGCATTTACCGTTATTCAAGTGTCCTATTTTTACTTAATTCGTTGGAGATATATTGCGCATATTCAAGATTGATTCACTAATCATGTATGAAAAGAAGGTTCGGTATTGAAGTACAAAACTCAAATTCGCAACCCATTTAACATTAGATTAGCAACAGAAAAAGCAATGGAATTGCTCTCCATTGCTTTTTCTGTTTTCATCGAAATTTCACCAAACGTTTCCCTCGAACTTGTTATTTTTTTGGAACCTTCTTTTATATTGAATAATCAAAATTTTTCATATATAATAAATACGGGGATTATGAATGACCATTCATTCAAAAAAGAGATGGGAGATGGGAATATGAGTTTAGTCACACATGTTCAGCAAAGGGCGTTGCAAAATCCAGATAAGATCGCCTATCATTTTATGGGGAAAAATACGACGTATGCAGAATTTGATCAATCTGTAGAACGTTTTGCAACGGCACTGCAATCATTGGGAATCGTAAAAGGGGATCATGTAGGGTTTTTACTTGGAAATTCTCCTCATTTTCTTATTTCTCTTTATGCAACGATGCGTATAGGGGCAACTGCCGTTCCAATTAATCCAATTTACACACCAGAGGAAATTAGCTATATCATAAAAAATAGTGATGCAAAAGCAATTATTGCACTGGATGCTTTTCTTCCTTTAGTAGAAAAAGCAGCAGGTGTTTTTTCATCGGTTGAAAATTATGTCATTTGTGAGACCGACCAAGCGACTACGGAAAAATTAGCCGCACTTCCAAATGCTTTAAAAGCAAAAGTGAAATCGTTTACGTTTTTAGTCTCTACCACCGAGCCGAATACTTCGCCAGTAGAGGTGTCACCAGATGATAATGCTGTCATTTTGTATACATCTGGTACGACTGGTCATCCAAAAGGTGCAATGCTGACATTTAATAATATTTACTCGAACGCTCGGGACATTGCAGAATATTTAACGATTAATACAGATGATCGGGTTATCGCAACGCTTCCAGTATTCCATGTGTTTGCACTGACGGTTGTTGTCAATGCGCCTTTATTAATGGGGGCAACAATTTTATTAGTTCCAAAATTTAGTCCACAAGACGTTTTTAAGATTGCGAAAGAACACAAAGCAACTATATTTGCTGGTGTACCTACCATGTACAATTTCTTATATCAATTCCCTGAAGGAAATGTGGAGGACTTCTCAACGCTTCGTTTAGCAATTTCTGGAGGTTCTTCCTTACCGGTAGCATTACTTCATAATTTTGAGGAAAAATTCCATGTACGTATCTCAGAAGGATATGGTTTATCTGAGGCATCTCCGGTAACATGCTTCAATCCAATCGATCGTGATCGTAAACCTGGTTCTATTGGAACAAACATTGTGAATGTAGAAAATAAAGTAGTGAACGAACTTGGGGAAGAAGTTCCCGTAGGGGAAGTTGGAGAGCTAATCGTTCGAGGACCTAATGTAATGAAGGGCTATTACAAAATGCCAGAAGAAACCGAAAATGCCATTCGTGATGGTTGGTTATACACAGGAGACCTTGCAAGACAAGACGAAGAAGGCTATTTCTTCATTGTTGATCGCAAGAAAGATACAATTATAGTTGGAGGATACAATGTATACCCTCGTGAAGTGGAAGAAGTTTTATTTGGACATCCAGGTGTTATAGAAGCAGCAGTTATTGGTGTTCCGGATCCTAATTTCGGAGAAGAAGTATTAGCATTCGTGGTGAAGAAGGATGCTTCCTTAACAGAGGAACAAATACAAGCCTTCTGTTCAGAAAAACTTGCAAAATTTAAGATCCCGAAACGTATAGAGTTCTTAGAGGAATTACCTAAAAATACAACAGGTAAAATATTGCGTCGTTCATTAAAAGTCCAAACAGTTTAGTAATAGTTAAAGAGGATGTCTCAATAGGTCATAGAAATTGACTCTTGATTCATCCTCTTTTTTTGCATTTTGTCGTGTTCACTTATTGTTATGTCCTGTATATCTATTTTTTGGAATTTATTTTTCTGTTATATTTTAAGAGTGAGCAGGGAAATGATTTCGAGTGTCGAAATAAATGATAGAGTGATATGGAAAGAGAGGAATTTATTTATGCCAAAGAGGAAATTAGAAACGACAGATTTATTTAAACTACATTCTATTACAAACCCGGTAATTGCACCGAACGGAAAAGAAGCTGTGTTTATTCGTACCGAAATGAATGAGAAAGATAATAAATACTATGCGTATTTACATCATGTATATTTAGAAACTGAATTAGTGACACAATGGACTTATAATAAAGATCGCGTATCTTCTCCACAGTGGTCCGCGGACGGGAAACACGTCGCATTTTTGTCGAATCGTGATAAGAAAAATCAAATCTATATTCTCCCTACAAGTGGCGGAGAAGCTAAAAAACTGACGAATGTGGAAAAAGGTATTACTAGTTTTATTTGGTCACCATGTGGCAAAAAAGTCTGGTTCGATGCTTCATTAAAAGAAGGGAAAAGTTGGACGGATAAAGTGGAAAAAGACGAAAAGAAATTACCAGAAGCGTATGTAGTTGAGAAGATGAAATACCATGCTGATGGTGCTGGTCTATTACCAAAAGATACATACAAACAAATTGGGTGGATTGATATTTCTTCGGAAGAGATCACACAATTTACAAAAGGAAATTTCGATCATAGTTTGCAAGCGATTTCTCATGATGGGGAGAAACTTGTCATTGGTGTTAATCGTGATGAAAATCAAGATTTTTCATTCCACCAACCAATGTTATTAGTAGATGTGGAAACAAAAAAAGAAAAAGTTATTATCGATGAAGATGGTTATTTTGGTGGAGCGACATTTTCAAAGGATGATCAATATATAGCATTTGGTGGAATGCCTCGAACCTTCCAAAATGCAACGCATGCAGAAGTGTATGTATATGAGGTGAATACTGGATTTACTCAAGTATTAACAGAAGGAATTGATGCACCTGTTGGAGATTACTCTGTTGGAGATGTTCAGCAAGGGGCAAGTGCGCCTGATATGGTATGGACAGAGGGCAATCATTTGTATTTCCAATTATCTTCGATGGGCGATGTTCGACTATATTTTGCATCGTTAGAAGGAGAATTGTACCCGGCAACACCAGATAATGAGCATGTGTACGGATACGATATCGATGAGTCTGGAACATTCGCTCTTGCGACAATAAGTAATGCAATATTTCCCGGGGAATTATTTAAGCTAAATTTGGCGACTGGTGAAAGAATTGCACTAACACATTTTAATGATGTGTTATTAGAAGAAGTAGAACTTGTCGAACCAACTCCGATTGTATATAAAGGTGCGGAAGACTGGGACGTTCACGGTTGGCTAATGAAGCCAGCAGGGTTTAAAGAAGGTAAGAAGTACCCGTTAATTGTGGAGGTTCATGGTGGACCACATACTATGTACGCAAATACCTTTTTCCACGAGTTGCAGTTATTAGCGGCAAAAGGATACGGCATATTATATGTAAATCCACGTGGAAGTCATTCGTATAGTCAACAATTTGTCGATGCGGTACGTGGCGATTACGGTGGAGGAGACTATGAAGACATTATGGCAGGTCTCGATTATGCGTTGGCAGAAAACGAGTGGATTGATCAAGATCGTCTTGGAGTTACGGGAGGAAGCTACGGTGGATTTATGACGAACTGGATTGTCGGTCATACCAATCGTTTTAAAGCAGCAGTAACACAGCGTTCTATTTCTAACTGGATTAGTTTTTACGGCGTTTCTGACATTGGGTATTACTTCACACCTTGGCAAATTGGAGCGGATATGACGGATATTAATAAGTTGTGGGATGCATCCCCATTAAAATATGCTTCTAATGTTGAAACACCATTGTTAATTTTGCATAGTGAAAATGACTACCGTTGTCCAATTGAACAAGGGCAACAGTTTTACATTACGCTAAAAGCAATGGGAAAAGAAACAAGCTTTGTCCGTTTCCCGCAATCTGATCATAATTTGTCTAGAGTGGGATTACCAAATTTACGTCAAACACGATTAGAACAAATCACAGGGTGGTTTGAGAAATATATGTAAAAAAACGGAAAAGCTCTTCATTTCTCAAGTGAAATGAAGAGCTTTTTTGGTGAATCGGATAATAAATAGTAATAATCGGATAATAACCTGGGTTAATCGGATAATAACTCGAGATGATCGGATAATTTCTTCGAACAATCGATTAATTACTCGAGAAAATCGGATAATTACCTCTGACAATCGATCAATCACTCCGAGTAATCGCGCTATTTTTGTCGATATTTATCTTTTATGATATCCCTTTTTATAGTATACAAACACTAAACCAATAATCCATATTGGGCCAACGATTAACGCGATTCGAGTATCAGGGAAGTACGCCATGAGCCCTAAAACTAATACTAAAAAGGCAAGTGCTATATACGATCCAAATGGATAGAATATTGCTTTATATGATAACCTTGAAATTTCTCCTTTGGACAGAGTTTTACGGAATTTTAATTGTGATAATAAAATAATTCCCCACGTCCAAACTGCACCAAATGTAGAAATACTCGTTACCCATATAAATACTTTTTCGGGAACTAGGTAATTTAATACGACGCCTATTAATAATAAAAATGCGGAGAAGACGATGGCTTTAGAAGGCACGCCTGTTCCACTTATTTTCTTAAAGGAAGCTGGGGCTTGCTTTTGTTCTGCTAAATTAAATAACATACGCCCAGTGCTAAAAATTCCACTATTACAACTAGATAGCGCTGCAGTCAATACAACGAAATTAATAATGCCAGCAGCTGGCCCAATACCAATTTTTTCAAACATTAAGACGAAAGGGCTTCCGGCATTACCGACTTCGTTCCATGGATAGATAGACATGATGACAAATAAAGCGCCAACATAAAAAAGTAAGATACGCCAAAAAACAGTATTAATCGCTCGAGGAATAACCGTTTTTGGATTTTTTGCTTCCCCTGCAGTTACCCCAATCATTTCTACACCTAAATAAGCAAACATGACCATTTGCAATGACATGAAAATTCCTGTAATCCCATTTGGTGCAAAACCACCATTTGACCAGAGATTGCTTATACCGACAGCTATTCCTCCATTACCTATTCCAAAAAGAATGACACCAAGACCCACGAAAATCATTGCCAAGATTGCGACAATTTTAATGAGAGCGAACCAAAACTCAAATTCACCATATGCTTTCACAGCGATTAAGTTTACTAATGTCATCACAACAAGTGCTGCAAATGCCCATATCCAAGGAGGTGTATCTGGATACCACATTTGCATATAAACGCCTACTGCTGTAATTTCTGCCATACAAGTAACAACCCATAAAAACCAATAATTCCATCCGGTTATATAACCGGCAAGAGGTCCTAGGTAATCTTTTGCGTATCTACTAAATGAACCAGAGACAGGATTATGTACGGCCATTTCTCCAAGCGCACGCATAATAATAAAAATAGCTAAACCGCCAACAATATATGAAATTAATATTGCAGGTCCTGCTAATTGGATGGCTGTTGCGGACCCTAAAAATAATCCAACTCCAATTGCTGCACCTAAAGACATTAAGGTGATATGCCGTTGCTCTAAACCACGTTGTAATTGCTGATTTCCACCCATTTGTGTAGCACTCCTTTTTCCGAAAATGTTTTTGTTGTATAACAACTTACCACATTATTATGTATTTAGGAACGGTAAATAGAATCAATACTGTGATAAAATTATATTATGCAAGTAGGACGGGGGTCATGAAAATGGGACAAGTAACCATAAAACCGGTAATAGAACAAGAATTAATTCGACTTTGGGAGTTAAGTGCAAAAGAAGAAGCACCTGAATGGAAAAAGTGGGATGCTCCATATTTTCCATATGAGCCAAAGACATTAGAGCAATTTTTAGAGAGAAAAGATCAATATATAAATCAAGAGGATCTCTGGGGCATCTTTGTCGAGGATAAATTGGTTGGTTCTCTTTGCTACTACTGGGAACACGAGGAATCGCTCTGGCTAGAGATGGGGATTGTCATTTATGATCCAGCCTATTGGAATGGTGGCATTGGAACGGAAGCAATTCGAATGTGGATTTCGCATTTATTCACTGAATTACCGCTTGTACGTGTAGGTTACACCACTTGGTCCGGAAATGAACGAATGATCAAGGTTGGTGAAAAATTAGGGATGACGATGGAGGCTAGGCTCCGCAAATGTCGTTTCTACAATGGTGTTTACTACGATTCTATTCGTATGGGTTTATTAAGAGAAGAATGGGAAGAAAGTATATGACTTTATTTGAATTAAAGTATGTGACAAAAAATTATTGGGATAGCCTATCTCCAATTGTGTAAGATATGGTGCTTAACTAGCAATGTTCAAGTGGAGATTCGCAACTATTACTCACATACTCCCAACATTACCATTACTGTATAGAAGCGTAACAAAAAGGGGCTGTCCCTAAAGTCATACATTGACTGAGAGATGGTCCCTTTTCTAATGTATTGATTTCCGTTCCAGACGGACGCTTTCCGCGGGCATGGCTTCAGTCTCCTCGTCACTTTCGCTCCTGCGGGGCCTTCAGCTCATGTTATTCCCGCTGGAGTCGCCGTCTTCCACTACAATCAATTGCCTATAAAAATAGTAGTTTAATAAAAAGTATACAAAAAAAAGGTGTAGAAAAAGACTCGTTTTTCTACACCTGTTTCAATTTATGAGCTTATTAGACAGACCCTTTTCAACAGCCACCGAACAGCTTCCAATAGATTTTCTGCAATATAATCAGGTTCGACGTTTTTCCAAGCATCTCGACATTGCTGTAAGGAACTTTTACCCCAACCAGTTAACACTAATATTTTCATCGCTCCAACTGCATGAGCTGCTAGCATATCAGTCGATCCAACATCTCCAATTACCACACACTTTTTTAAATCTAAGTTATGAATACGAGCAGCATCTAATAACATGCCAGGTCTAGGTTTATGACATCCACATACATCATTTTCACTATGTGGACAAATAAATGCGTCATCAAATCCATAAGATCTAAACTCCTCTAAAAACTCCTGAATGGAAGCTTCTTTTCGGCTTATTCGATGTTGATTCGTGAATGCGAAGGTTTTAATTCCATGGTCCTGCAGTAATTGAAAGGCATCTTTACTAAAGTCATAAGGTTTGAAATCCTTTGGGTGAATAAAATGCCCAGTACCACCAATTGTCCCATCTCGATCTATGAAAACTGCTTGTATGTCCTTAATATTTATCATCTTATCCATTGCTCCATAATGATTACTTCTTTGTTCGTTGCATCCAGTTTTACATTTCGTCCAATAGGCATTGTCAACATTGGGTGCGTATGGCAACAATCGAAGTCCGCAAGAATCGGAATAGCTGTTTCGCCAATAGTTTCCACTAAAATATCAGACGGCTTTCTGCCAGTTCCTTGATCATCAAATAGTTCATGTTTTCCTAAGATAATGCCAGACACACGATCGAATACACCATTTACTTTTAGTAGGTTAAAATTCTTTTCAACAACCGATGCTGTTTTCATCGTATCTTCTATAAAAAGAATGTCCCCACCCTGTATAGCAGGCATATACGGACTTCCCCAAAAACCATACATTGCATTTAGATTGCCACCAATTAATCTTCCTTGTGCAGAACCTTCATTTACACAGATCCAATCATTTGGTCTCTTTTGCTTGTCCGCTGTTTTGACTTCCCAATTGAGAGGCTCATCCGTCCAGTAAGGAGGTACGGGAACAGTAAGAGGGATCTGTTGTTCAACTATTAACATGTCACGGAAATAATCGTATGTATAATGAAGAAACGGTTCAAATTCTCCAAAAGAAGGGACTAATGCCGGTCCATAAAACGTCGGTATTCCTGTTTGTGCATAGATTGCTAATAATATCGCTGTAGCATCCGAATAGCCAATCATGATTTTTGGATCCTTTTTAAAAGCGTCATAATCAATATACGGCAGAAGTGCATTAGAATTAGTTCCCCCAATTGTAGACATAACACAACGAATATCAGGATTTCTTATAAGCTCGTTTAATTCGTTTGCGCGCTCCTGGATCGTTCCAGCACGATATAGGTCATGCTTGCCCGTTAGATTTCCTTCTACAATTTCAAAGCCTTTAGATTCTAAAAAGGACTTAGCCCTTCCGTATCGTTTCGGTGAAGAATAAGTAATAGGTGACGAAGGGGAATATATTCCGATTTTATCTCCTGGCTTTAATCGATTTAATAGTGTCATAATTAGATCCTCCTGTAACTATTCTATTTTACTTATTATTCATCGAGATAGACTGTATGATAAGGATATTATTTACAATTATAGGCTATATAAGCTACTATTAAAATAGAATTTTCAGAAATCTGTAGTAACTAAGTAATTAATTAGTTGATTTCCGCTATAGGCGGACGCTTTCCGCGGGGTGAGCGATAAGCCATCACCGCCACTACGCATCATTTGTGATGGCATATCAGTCTCACTCATCCCGATGGAGTCGCCACCTGCCGCTTCAATCAACGAAGTGACAAATGTTCGCGTTTTAATGACAAAGTTCTATTTATGAAATTAAGTCAACAGAATAAAAATTACACAGCCACTGGGGGACAAGGGAAATGTTAGGGAAAGAACAAGCTGAATTCTTTAGTAAAGATGGATTTTTCATTTGTACCGATAAAAGTTTGTTGGATGTGGAAGTCATTTATAAGTTTCTTAGTGAGGAATCTTATTGGCTTAAGGGTATTTCAAGGGAATTAGTTATAGCATCAATCGAAAATTCTATTCTTTGTTATGGTATTTTTGATGGTGATCCAACTAAAGGGACAACGAAACAAATTGGTTTTGCACGTGTTGTGTCTGACCTTGTTAGATACTCTTGGTTAGGTGATGTTTTTGTACTTCCAGATTACAGAGGACGTGGCCTTAGCAAATGGTTAATGGGTATTATAACTGAACATCCAAGATTGAAAGGAACAAATTTTCACTTAGGTACAAGAGATGCACATTCCCTTTATGCACAATACGGGTTTAAGCCTCTAGAGCGAGTTGAAAACAGTATGGCTAGACCCCTAGATTGGGATGCAATAAATGCTGTATATAAGGTTGAAAAATAGTGAAAATTTGGATATTAAATTATCTATCAATTAGCCGCTAAGAGCGCTAATCCATATACGTTTTTTTATCGCCATCGCAGTTTCTTCTAGTATGGCTTTTGCAACTCCAGTTGCATCATCGACAAATGCATTAGTAATGACAGCGGGTGGATATAAGTTTTTTGACTTTGTGAAAGCCGGTATTCCATTGCAGATTGTCATCCCTCTATTCTTTCCAATATCATGAATCATAAAGAGTTTCTCCAAAATGAGGAGAAACTCTTTTATTTATTTTCTGCCAAGACTCCTGGTGTCTTGGGTTTTTTTATTTGACAATTTTCCTCCATATGATATAACTATTAGTATTAAGCCTAAAACAAAGTAATCAACTAGGAATAATATGTTTATAAAAGGGGTTAGATGATGGGTAGAGAATTTGTCGACATTTTTGATGAATGGGCACACACTTACGATGCATCTGTTTCTGGAAAAGATCCTGAGTATCGTGATGTATTTGAAAGTTATGAAACAATTTTAAATGAAGTAGCAGAACGTGTTTCTGGTACCGTTATAGAATTTGGTACAGGTACTGGAAATTTAACAGCAAAGCTAATTGAAGCAGGTTTTTCGGTTATCGGTATCGAACCAAACACGAAGATGCGTCAGCATACTTCAAACCGATTTCCTTCTATAAAAATAATAGATGGGGATTTACTCGAATATAGTGTAGTTAGTGAAAATATAGATGCAATTGTTAGCTCATATGTTTTTCATCATCTAACGGATGAAGAAAAAGGAGAAGCGTTGAAGGCTTATGCAAAGCTGCTTCCGTCAAACGGAAAAGTTGTATTTGCGGATACGGCTTTTATTACAGAAGAAGCAAAGCAAGCACAAATTGAAAAAGAAAGAAAACGCGGTTTCCATAACGTGGCGGATGACTTAGAACGAGAGTATTATACGACAATCCCAATACTGACGAGGTTGTTTGATAATGCAGGATTTAAAGTAAAGTTTACAAAGATGAATGATTTTGTTTGGTTAATGGATGCGACTAAAAAATAAGGAGCGATACAAATGAAAAAAATGAATGTAGAAAGCTTTAACTTAGATCATACGAAAGTGGCAGCACCTTTTATTCGTTTAGCAGGAACAAAACAAGGCGTTCGTGGTGATGAAATTTACAAATATGATATTCGTTTTAAACAGCCGAACAAAGAACATATGGAAATGCCTGGACTACATTCATTAGAACATTTAATGGCAGAAAATATTCGCAATCATACAGAGCAAGTAGTAGATATTAGTCCAATGGGATGTCAAACTGGTTTCTATTTATCGGTTATCAATCATGAAAACTATGAAGAAATTTTAGAGATTGTTGAAAAGACATTACAAGATGTGTTAGAAGCAACAGAGGTTCCAGCATGTAATGAAGTGCAATGTGGGTGGGCAGCAAGCCATAGCTTAGAAGGAGCAAAGGAGATTGCTGCTGAAATGCTTGCGAAAAAAGATGAATGGCGACAAATTTATAAAGAGGAATTATAAATGAACATATTTAGTAATATACAAGAATTAATAGGGAATACACCTGTTGTGGAAATTACTCATATAAAGGTTCCTAATGATTGTCGAATTTTTGCGAAGCTTGAGTATTTAAATCCAGGTGGTAGTGTGAAGGATCGTCTAGGCTTATCATTAATCGAAGATGCTGAGGAGTCTGGAAAACTTGTACCTGGTGGAACCATTATTGAGCCAACTGCAGGAAATACAGGAATTGGGATCGCACTTGCTGCAATAGGCCGAGGATATAAAGTGATTTTTGTTGTTCCTAAAAAGTTTAGTAAAGAGAAACAAACCTTGATGCGAGCACTAGGAGCAGAAGTCGTGAATACACATACTGCACTTGGCATGCAAGGTGCCATTGAGAAAGCAAGACAACTAGTTGTTGAAATTCCAAATGCTTTTTCACCATCTCAATTTTCAAATCCAGCAAATCCTGCTACGTATACAAAAACACTTGGTCCTGAATTATGGCGTGATTTAGATGGACAAATTGATGTGTTTGTTGCTGGTGCTGGTTCGGGTGGAACATTTATGGGGACAGCTTCTTTCCTAAAAGAACAAAATGAAGATATTAAAACCGTGATAGTAGAACCAGTGGGATCCATTTTGAATGGAGGTGCTGCAGGTACACATGTGACGGAAGGGATTGGAATGGAATTCATACCAACCTTTATGGACCAATCGTATTTTGATGAAATCCATACAATAAGTGATGAAGAAGCTTTTGCTCAATTACGTGCGTTAGCAAAAGAAGAAGGTTTGCTAGTAGGAAGCTCATCAGGTGCAGCCTTTTCCGCCGCACTGAAGGAAGCGGAAACTGCGAAAAAAGGAAGTCATATTGTGACGATTTTTCCTGATTCGAGCGAACGCTATTTAAGTCAGAACCTATATGAATTATTCAACTAAATTTAGTTAAAGCCTCTGGACGCAACTACGCCAAGGCGAATTTGAAGGAGGAGAAATAAAAAATGCGTGCAAAAACGAAGCTAATTCATGCGGGAATTGTTGGTGACGAAACAACAGGTGCTGTGACGACACCCATTTACCAAGTGAGTACGTATAAACAAGAAGCGGTCGGTAAATTCAAAGGATATGAATATTCACGTACTGGAAATCCTACTCGTTATGCGTTAGAAGTATTGATTAGTGAATTAGAAGGTGGCGTGGCAGGATTTGCTTTTGCTTCCGGAATGGCAGCTACAAGCTCTATTATGATGCTATTTAGTAAAGGCGATCACGTCATTTTAACGGATGATGTATACGGTGGTACATACCGTGTCATTACAAAGGTATTAAATCGTTTCGGCATTGAAGCAACATTTGTAGATACGAGCGATGTATCTAAAGTCGAAGCTGCTATTTTAGAAAATACGATAGCAATTTTTCTAGAAACACCGACGAATCCTTTATTAAAAATTACAGATATAAAAGCTATTGCTAAGCTTGCAAAAGAAAAAGGGTTACTCTCAATTGTAGATAATACATTTATGACACCTTATTTCCAACAGCCAATTGAACTTGGTGCTGATATTGTTGTGCATAGTGCGACAAAATATATTGGAGGACATAGTGATGTGGTAGCTGGGTTAGTTGTAGTGAACTCTGAGCAACTTGCAACTGATTTACATTTTGTGCAAAACTCAGTAGGAGCAGTGCTAGGACCTCAAGATTCTTGGCTATTAATGCGTGGAATAAAAACACTTGGCCTTCGTATGGAAGAGCATCACTTAAATGCTAAACGTATTGCAGAGTTTTTAAATAATCATGCAGCTGTTGAAAAAGTATATTACCCAGGTTTAGTTGATCATCCAGGTCATGAACTGATGAAAAAACAAACGACTGGTTTTGGTGGGATGATTTCTTTTGATGTAGGCAGTGGAGAAAAAGCAGATGAACTTCTAGCGAAGCTTCGTTATTTTACTTTAGCAGAAAGTTTAGGAGCAGTGGAGAGTTTAATCTCGGTTCCAGCAAGGATGACACATGCATCCATTCCAAGAGAGCGGCGTTTGGAATTAGGCATTACAGATGGCCTTGTACGAATTTCAGTTGGTATTGAAGACGTGGAAGATTTATTAGAAGATTTAACGCAAGCATTAGCATAAATAATTTTGGCACATCACTTATATTTAGTGGTGTGTGGATGGATGTAGACAGTCTAATTGTAGCGGCGAAAGAAGTGAAAAACTACCTTGGGCATGATGGGGGTAGTTATATGCTTCAGGCAGGACCTTGTTCAGCCTGAAGTCCTAAGATAAAAGCTCAGGAAAAAGTGGAAATATAAAAAAGCCGAACTGGACTATTTTTCCGGTTCGGCTTCCCATTAGTGTGGCTCATATATATCCCAGGCAAGTTTTAATGATTCAACAATATGATCGGCTACTTCTTCGGGTGATTGATAGTTCACTGATAATGTTGAATTGTTAAGTGAATATGCTCTTTGTCGCTCGTGAAACAGTTCTTCAATCTCATCAATATTCCTACTTTGCAAAATAGGACGGCTGTCAATCAAAATATCAAGCCGCTCTTTCCACTCTTCCCATGACACATCTAGGTATAAGACGGTACAGTTTGTCAGACAAGCTTCACGTACTTCTGACTGCATATATGCGCCACCACCAATAGAAATGATTTTCAACTTCTGTTTGGTAAATGTTTGAATCAGCTCTTTTTCATAATTACGAAATACTTCTTCACCATGTATTTTAAAAATATCAGTTGTAGACATCATAAATTCTTTTTCAATTTCTTTATCAATATCGATAAAGTCACGGTATAATTTTTGGGCAACGAGTTCACCAATTGTTGTTTTTCCAACGCCCATAAAACCAATTAACACAATACTTTGTTGTCTTACACTTACTTCTCCGTAACCCAAATTAAACACACTCTCTAATGGCTATATTAATCTAAATTATATTACAATGTCAGAATCTTGTAAACTCTATTTAATTGTCTTAAAAAATTGATTCATTGACAAGACTAGTTGTTAGGGAACTGTTAATGAAAAAATTCATTTGTAAACTTGCACCAAATTTTTGCGACAGGATAATATTCCTCTACCATTAGTAACATACTTAATTGGCAAAACATTTACTACTGAGATGGAGAAATATAAGGAGATAGAAAGAGGATAAGGCATGAAAGAAAAGAAAAAGAGAGAGAAAGAAGGATTTCTCGCTGAGGTTCGTGATTCAATTATTGGAGAATTGCTTTGGAACATGTTAATTTTTGTACCAAGAATGATAATTCGATTCTTAAAATATCTATTCTAAGTGAATCATATTAGTTATAAACCTTTTGCTAGGGGGAAAGATGCTATGGATTATGTCTAGCAAATGGTTCCAAATAAAATGATGAATGACAAGTTGATATCTTTAAATAGTTTGAAAGAGATAGATGAAGAACTTTATCAAGCGTATGCAAAGAAGTATCGAACACATCCTGATCGCGAAAAACTTCTGGTGCGCAGAATTCCCAAACTAGATTGCTTGTGGAATGATGTAATCTTTTTTTTGCCACTTCATCCTCATCATGTATTTCGAGCACTGAAAACGGTTGGTGTAAATATTAAGACGAATATATTATTTTACAAAATACCAACTAAAAATCTAATGAATAATAAAAACGCAGTTTATTTATATCTAAAAGAAAATGACAAAGGTCCATCTGCAGAAATAGATAGTAACGATATTAAATTCATTGATGTAGAAAGTTTCAATGAATTAACTCATATCCCGAATGATACTGTAACATATTTTGAAGAAGAACATAAAAAGGGGAACAATTTTGGAATGTTTGTATATATACCTCATATTTTGAGTCTAGGAGAAGTCAGTATTTTGGACTCAAAAGTCATCAATTGGAGCGAGGAAAGCGGCTAATTAATTCTTAATAATAAAAAGGGAACTGAGTATCTTTGATAACCCATTCCCTTTTCAATTTATAAGTTAATGGGAAGTTCATTTTTATGGGTGTAAGGTATTTGTTCTGACATCGTGAAATTATTTTGAATGGAATATTATTTGTATTACCAAAAAAATGCTGAAGCAAGGGCGATTCCGGTAATGGCACCAAGTGCGATGCCAAATCCAAATGCAAATCCTCTAAATCCGAAGAATCCTAAACCATAACCACCAAGATTATCATCTGGTCTAATCCAGACCATATTTCTATTAATTTTAGTAATTTCCCCCACATGAACACTACCATCTCGACAAGTAATTCTCACTCGCTGCCCATGATATCTACAACATTGATTATATAATGCAGCTTGATTCATGTTCTTCCTCCTTTCAAGACTATTTACATACATGTATGTTCTATTAACATATGCGGTTGATAGTATTGCATAATAGACAATTGTCTAGAGAATAAAAGTATGGTGATAATTTCAGGTTTCAACAAACAAAGAGGAATCCAAAACATATGATAAAAGAAAATAATGAAAAAGGATGAGAAATTTGCCGGTAATTCAAACGCAGAATTGGCTTTATCAATTTGTTGAACTATGTGAGAAACAGTCGGGAAAAGGGGCATCACTCATACAACGTGAGGTAATTAGTGATCCAATCATGAAATTATTTCCTCATATAAACTCTCAAGCATGTCAATATGAACTCCTAAGACACGGATTATTTGATCCAAATGAATGGTTGACCTTAAAAGATAAAGTAAAAGAAATGGAAACACAAAATGTTTGGCAAGTTGTGAAAGAAGAATATAAAATGCTCAGAAGATTATGGGATGGCCCAAAGGTTCCCATTTATATTTTTCCTATAAAAAAAGTAAGTTCCAAATTTGGAGAGCAAATACCTAATAAAAATGGGGTAGCTTATAGAAAGGCACTATTTTTATTTTTATCAACTGAACTAGCAAGAGAAGAAATAAAGGCTTTATTAGCACATGAATATAACCATGTTTGCAGACTAAGCTATTTGGATTTATCTCCTGAAAAAATCTCTCTGAAGGATTCACTAATTATTGAGGGTCTTGGGGAATATGCGGTCAAGGACTTATATGGTGAAAAATGGTTAGGTCCATGGTCAAATCTCTATTCATTGAGAGATGCTATTGAATTATGGAAAGAACACTTTATCCCTTCGTTAGATGTAAAAGGTGTTAAAAATCATCATCATTTTTTATTCGGCAAAGACAGAAGTCCATTACCTAAATGGATTGGTTATTATATAGGTTATCAGATTGTTAATACCTTCCAGAAGAATCGAGGTCCTTTTCGTCACAACGAGCTATATTCCAAATCATCTAAAGAAATAATAGCAGGGTCTGACTTTCCAATTAATAAATAAACGGTGCGAATTATTTTACATGGCATCTAAATGCACGAAATCCAATAACATGACGATTATGAAGTATAAAACGATTATGTTCCTCCCATAAATCGAAGAGATTCCTATCAATTTTTTCTGATTGATTCATGTCATCTATTTCACTTTGAACAAGTTCAGATGGAGTATTTATTAAGTCAATCTGAGCGAATCCCGCCTGTTGTAACCGTTCTATCCACTCTTCTTCAGTTAAAATTTCATGGATGCCATATAGGCTAGATATTTTTCCTTTTAAGTCTTCTGTCAAATGTTGTTCAGCGGTCATTTCGATCATAAACAATTTCCCATCCCTTTTTAAAACTCTGGAAAGTTCATGTAATGTCTTTGAAATATCAGTAAAAACGATAACGGACTCGGCTATAATATAATCGAAGGAATGATCTACAAAATGCAAACTTTGTACGTCTCCTTCGATCGCTTTAACAGTGCTTTCATTGCTTTTAAATCTTTCCCTCGCTTTTTCTACCATTATTGGATGATTATCTATTGCAGTCACTAGACAATTAAATCTTTCAGCTAAGAATGCTGCTGTCTGTCCCGTTCCACAACCTATTTCTAGCACTGATTCAGTTGGGTGTATGTTTATATCTTTCCATATAGATTGGGTAAGATTGAATCCTCCAGGATGTGCACCTCCAATTCCAAAATTAGCTAATAAATCTAAATAAGCATTAGACATTGGATTTCCCTCCTATTTTTCATACTGCTATAGTATGCTTTCCATTCATAAAGTAGCTGGACAGGGCAGTCGATTTTACGTACTTATTAGGAGAATCAAAGTTTAGAAGTATGTAAGGTTTGGAAAAAATTTGAGTATACTTCCTTGTTGTAAGTCCAAAATATGTTTAGAACTTATTTCGACACAAGAGTGTAATTTATTTCTGAAACTTCATACAATTTAAACTTTAAAATTCATGAAATTTCCTATTGAATATTTATACATATAGGCTTATATTAAATCAATGTTATTAAATTTTTCGTAGATAGTAGATGATTTAAGCATTTACTAACTTCCATAAATAGTGTGTGTAGTCATTGTAATAACTTGTAGAAAAGTGAGTGTGAACAGCATGAGTAACTGGTTGGAATTATATGAAAATATGGGAGATTATTTAGCTCCAAGTATGGCAAAAGATCATCCAAATATTCCGATTGTGAAGGAAGAAGGCTGCTACTACTATGGAGTAGACGGTAAGACGTATTTGGATTTTACATCTGGGATTGCGGTAGCCAATACAGGACACCGTCACCCAAAGATCGTGCAAAGCATTAAGGATGCAGCAGATCAACTTGTTCATGGCCCATCAGGTGTCATTATGTACGAATCGATTTTAAAGCTAGCAAAAAATCTTGGCGAGGTTTTACCAGGGAATTTAGATTGCTTCTTCTTCGCAAATAGTGGAACGGAGGCAGTGGAAGGTGCATTGAAACTCGCGAAATTCGTGACACAACGCCCATATGTTGTGTCATTTACCGGTTGTTTTCACGGTCGTTCACTGGGTGCATTAGGTGTGACGACATCGAAAAGTAAATATCGTAAGTTTTTACAGCCCTCGCATTTGTCTTACCAAATTCCTTATGCTGACGAAAAAGGCAGTCCTGAGGGAGTGGATCCTGAAGTTTACTGTGTAGAACAGCTAGAGAAGGATTTCAAACGACTTTTCAAACACCAAGTTACTCCTGAGGAAGTGGCATGTATTATTTTAGAGCCAGTCCTAGGTGAAGGAGGGTACATTATTCCTCCAAAGGCATGGGTAAAGAAAATTCGAGAAATTTGTGATGAGCATGGTATTTTGTTAATTTTTGACGAAGTGCAAACGGGCTTTGGACGTACAGGCGAATGGTTTGCTGCACAATACTTCGACGTAACGCCAGACATTATGGCGATTGCAAAAGGTATAGCATCAGGCTTACCACTAAGTGCGACAGTTGCTTCTAAGGAATTAATGAAAAAATGGCCATTAGGAATGCATGGTACGACATTCGGGGGAAATCCTATTGCGTGTTCAGTTGCGTTAACAACTTTAGAAATACTTCAAGAGGAAAAACTTGTGGAGAACTCAAAAGTTATTGGAGCTTATGCAGCCGAGCGTTTAAAAGAGCTTCAAGCGAACTATCCTATTATTAGCGACATCCGCTCGGTTGGTTTAATGATTGGAATTGAAATTTCAAATCCTCAAACAGGTGAGTTTGATGGACAAGCCGTAATGAAAATTCTTGACTATGCATTAGAAGAAGGCGTGCTCTTTTATCTATGTGGCAATGAAGGCGAAGTCATTCGCATGATTCCACCGTTAACTATAACTAAGGAACAAATCGACGATGGTTTGGGGATGCTTGAAAAGGCAATCATTCGTTATATGAAAGAAATATAAATTACAAAGGAGTAAGATCATGAAAAATAAATTATTTATGTTGATGTTAGTGCTAGTAATTGTTGTTTTAGCAGCATGTGGTACAAAGGACAAAGAAGAAAAAACAGGTAGTGAAGGTACAAACACAGAAGATAAAAAAGTATTAGTTATGGGTACATCTGCAGACTACCCACCATTCGAATATGTTGACACTGCAGTTAGTGAAGACATTATCGGGTTTGACGTAGACCTTGCAAAATTAATCGGTGAAAAATTAGGATATGAAATTAAAATTGAAAATATCGACTTTAACAGCTTAATCCCGTCTATACAAGCCGGAAAAGTAGACTTCGTACTAGCTGGAATGAGCCCAACACCGGAGCGGGATAAAGTAGTAGACTTTTCTATTGCTTATAACGAAACAGTTCAAATGGTTGTAACTAAAAAAGATAGTGGTATTCAAACAGTTGAAGATTTAGCAGGTAAAACAGTTGGTGTACAAGTATCTTCCATCCAAGAAGATCTTGCTAATGAAGTGGCAAAAACTGTAGATATGACAATTGAAAGCCGTAACTTAATTCCAGAAGTTTTCCAAGACTTAATGACGAAACGATTTGATGCTGCAATCATTGAAGATATCGTAGCTGAAAACTATGTTAAACGTAATGACGATTTAGCTTTCTTCCCAGTTGCAATAGATGATGCTGACTATAAAGCAGCTGTATTCCCAGAGGGAAGCGAATTAAAAGCACAATTTGACGAAGCAATTCAAGAATTAATCGATAACGGCAAGATTGAAGAATTAAGACAGAAATGGTTTGTTGTAGAAGCAGAATAACATTAACTTCATACAGCAAATGTTTTTTTGCGACGAGCTTGCGCAGGAGCAGAAGTCTCTCACCTCTAAAGGTGGAGAAATGAATACAAGATTTAGGCTTTTTCATTGGGTGTCCAAACACCCGCTAAAAGAAGTGAAAGCCTCGGGACGGATATCACAGATTTTGAAAGAATTTAATCGTGGAAGCACGATTCAAAATCTGGACGTAATTATTCCGAGTCGTAATTGATTCAGCAGACGTATAAACGACGTGGCGAATTTGAACATAATAGCTTGAAAAGAAAGGAGGGCAACGATGTGTTAGATTTCACAGCAGTCGTTCCCTCTATTCCTTATATTTTAAAAGGAATAGGTGTCACGCTTCAAATAGTTATTGGAGCTACTATCATGGGTCTTGTGCTCGGTATTTTACTAGCACTTTGTAAAATTGGGAAAATAACTGTATTACGTTTACTAGCAGATTTTTATACATCTATTTTTAGAGGAACACCGCTTGTATTACAATTAATGCTTATTTTCTATGCGATTCCTCAATTATTTGATATTCAAATTGATCCAATGCCAGCTGCTATTATTGCATTTGGTTTAAACTCAGGTGCTTATATTTCTGAGGTTATTCGAGGTGGTATTAATGCGGTTGATAAAGGCCAGCAGGAGGCATCACTTGCATTAGGTATTCCATACGCAAAAATGATGAAGGATATTATTTTACCACAGGCCATGAAGAACATTATGCCTGCATTAATGAATGAATTTATTACATTAAATAAGGAATCTGCGATTGTAACGGTAATCGGGGCGCTAGATATTATGCGCCGTGCAACCGTTGTTGGTGGTTCTAATTACCATTATTTAGAGGCCTTAATAGTTGCTGGTGTGATTTATTATATTATGACGCTCATTTTAACCTTCCTTGGTAAAATGCTAGAAAAGAGGATGAGAAGAAGTGATTAAAGTAGAAGACTTGCATAAATCATTCGGACAAAATGAAGTGTTAAAAGGGATTTCAACTGAAATAAAAGAAAAAGAAGTAATCGCTATTATTGGTCCATCGGGTTCGGGAAAGTCAACGTTTTTACGTTGTATAAACTTATTAGAGGAACCAACGAAAGGCGTTATTACGATAGGAAACGATGTTGTAACAGATAAGAGCACAAATATTATGAAGGTACGTGAAAATGTCGGAATGGTGTTCCAGCATTTCTACTTGTTCCCGCATAAAACTGTGCTTGAGAACATTACGTATGCACCAAGAAATGTGCAGGGGATTTCGAAAACAGAAGCAATTGCAAAAGCAGATGAGCTTCTACGTCAGGTTGGTCTTTATGAGAAACGGGATGCATATCCAAACCGCCTATCAGGTGGACAAAAGCAACGTG
Organism: Psychrobacillus sp. FSL H8-0483; assembly: GCF_038637725.1. Classification (NCBI taxonomy): domain Bacteria; kingdom Bacillati; phylum Bacillota; class Bacilli; order Caryophanales; family Bacillaceae; genus Psychrobacillus; species Psychrobacillus sp. FSL H8-0483. The sequence goes on along the minus strand of NZ_CP152052.1, from coordinate 3,240,677 downwards.
TAGCGATTGCGCGTGCATTAGCGATGAATCCATCTGTTATGCTATTTGATGAACCAACGTCAGCACTTGATCCAGAGATGGTAAAGGAAGTACTTGAGGTAATGAAGTCACTTGCTGAATCAGGTATGACGATGGTCATTGTAACGCATGAAATGAACTTCGCTCGTGAAGTAGCGGATCGTATTCTATTCCTAGATGGTGGTCAGCTTGTGGAAGATACGCCACCAGCACAGTTTTTCACAGAGCCAAAATCCGTTCGTGCGAAAGAGTTTTTAGAGAAGGTTTTATAATCATAGACGAGCAAGCCCTGTTTATATGGGGTTTGCTCGTTTTTTATGGAAGATATTCCAGGTTTGATAAAAATAATTCATAAATTAAAAATAAGGCTCTGTAAACGATCAATTGCTTTAACAAAGTCCTTAATATATGAGCAAAATTTATCTTGTAAAGTATATACCGAAAAGAATGGTGTAGAATAAGTCAATTTTGACTCATTCTACACCTTTTTTTGTAATTGAAAATTAGATTGTCTATATTTAAATTAATATTATTTAGTATTTAGCTTAAATAAATTTAATTATTTAATTTTAATGTTGATTTTGTTATTTTGATGATATATGATGAATACAAATAAGAGGAGGGACTTAAAAGATATTATGGCCCATCAAGTAATTAGTCATTGTCCTGTCTGTAGTGAAACATTAAAAATCACGAAGTTACATTGCACTCACTGTCACACAACAATTGAAAATGAATTCGAATTATCCAAATTGGCTTCCCTATCAAATGAACAACTTCGATTTGTCGAAGTATTTCTAACATGTCGTGGAAATATTAAGGAAGTTGAAAAAGAACTTGGAATTTCCTATCCAACAGTTCGAGGCAAACTGAATGAGGTTGTTAGCTCCCTAGGCTTCGAAACAAAGAAGAAAAACGAAGTGGATGAGAAAAAGGTAATTGCAATGTTAGAAAACGGAGAAATAACTTCGGAAGAAGCGATTAGACTTTTAAAAGATGAATAGGGGGAATTAGAGATGAATGCAGAAATTGAAAAAGTATTAACAATGGTACAGGAAGGGAAAGTGGATGCAGCGAAGGCTTCCGAGCTTATTCAAGTATTAAAAGCACGAGAATCTGGAAGCGCATCTTCACCAAAATCACCTGTATATGCAGACAAAACATTAAAAGTACGAGTCGTATCAGCTGAAAATGATAACGTCACTGTCAATTTGCCAATTAAGCTTGTAAAAGTTGTATTGTTGGCCGGACACAATATTGCTTCAAGTATTCCCCAATCAGAAAAGTACGTAAAAGACATCGATATCAGCTTAATTCTGGATGCAATCGAAAATGAATTAGACGGACAAATTGTTGATATCAAGTCTGCAAATGGTGATACAATTTCCGTTACGATAGAATAGAGTGCTCATATGCTAAACGTAAAAGTAAAATCAAAAGCTATACGACTCTCGATTCCCGTTCCTTATATGATACTAAACATAGGCATTACTATACTTTCTTCACAATTATTGAATAAAATGATAAACAAGTGGACGGTGGAGAATAAGAAGGAAAAAGAAATGCCATTTACGATTCCGCAACTAGATAAAAAGGAACTCAAAGAAATTGTGAAAGAACTGAAAAGACATAGAGGGCTCGAAATCGTTGATGTCAAAGCAAAAGATGGTACAGAAGTTTTTATAAGGTTATAGATGTCAATTAAAGATAATAATGAAAAGACCAATTGACTGATGGTCTTTTTATTATGTATTTTTGTATGAAGCAAAGGAGGAATTGATTCATATCGCGAAGATTATATAATATCGTCCTAACACTGGATTGGAACGAAGAAAGTGAAAGTTTTATTTTAATGTAGCTTTGTAAAAAAGATTGATTATTTATAATAAAGTTTGATTAAAATCATCTCTCCTCTATAGATTTCTTAGAGGTGAGATGATTTTTTTTGTTGGATATTTATGTAAATGCCATTATAAAGATTGTGAAGAAATGTACTTAAACTACCATGGAAGAACGTAATATTCTTGCATATTCTGTGGTGAAGAAAAGCTTCATGGATGGCTAACGGGGCAGGTTAGTTGAATAAGAGATGTACTTAAAAAAGTATAAGCGAGAAAATTTTCATGAAGGTTTGGATGATGTGGCGTTTTAAGAAAATAAAGCATACGATACTTGATGTAATTTAAAAAGAACGGAAAAGTTGAAATAAGAACTTCAATCATGACCGCTATGTCACAAATTCTTATTGTCTAGCATTCAATTACGTGAATCAAGTGGACCCACATTCAACGGTTATCACTCAGGATTTCATGAGAGAGCAGATTGATGAAGAAGCTCAGGCGCAAACGATTATTTCTCGTCTCACATTGGCTCAAAAAAATCCTGCCGCCAATTTTTATTGGTTAATCAGGAATTGGGCAAAAGACAGCCTGCAGCGGCACCAGCTGGAGGTTAAGGAACGTTGTGATTTAAGGAATACCTGAGTCTAAGTACATTCCTTTAACACGTTGCATAGGATAATTTAATAAACGGTGAAGGGATTGAGAAAAATGTATTATGTTCCTTATATGTATCAATGTCAATACCCTTATTATACTAATGTGCCAATGAATAACTATGGAAGACAATCGGTTTACTGGACATATCCTAATGAGTTAGAACATGCAAACAGATTTAGTTCTTACTGCTCATCCAATGGTGATGGTAGAATATTGTTAACAGATTATGGACCGGAACCATTTGTCGTTAATATCAATGAAGCAACTAAGCAAAACAATACTTATCGTACCGCTTTATGGACAGGGACACATTTACAAGTTACTTTAATGAGTCTCCATGTTGGAGAAGATATCGGCTTGGAAATGCATCCTGACGTTGATCAATTCTTACGTATTGAACAAGGCCAGGGGATTGTTCAAATGGGCAAAAGTAAAGATAATTTAAACTTTATAAGAAATGTCTACGATGATTCTGCAATAGTGATACCTGCTGGAACATGGCATAATCTAACAAATACAGGTAATATTCCACTAAAACTTTATTCGATATATGCTCCTCCCAACCATCCGTTTGGTACTGTTCATCCTACCAAATCAGATGCAGAGGCTGCTGAAGAGGGTGATAGTCATCACAACTGAAATACCGTTATTTACTGCAAGTCTCCAGATGAATGGATACAGCACGCGTTTTTGGTAAAATAAGGATTATACGATATTAAAAAAGGAATAAATTCTACATTCTTCAAGAAGTTATTCTAATGGGAGTTCTTCTAGGTAAAGAGTATTTTCCAAAAAGAGCATATAAGACAGTGGAAGAATGGGAACATACAGAAGCATCCAAACTTCTTCATGATTCTGGGACCATCCATTAAGGGATTGGATTATTTTAATGTGTAGAAGAAATTATGAAATTTCTTCTTAAATTATAGAGGCGGTGATCCAGGACGGATTAACGCTTTTTTTTTTGAATTCTAACCCAGCAGTTTAGTGTAAGAAGGAACTTCGAACATTCATGGAGAAGTAACAACCAAAGGTGGTGGAATTATTGAAAAATGGTATGGGGGGCTGTATTAAACAGAGGCACTTTTCACTTACAAAAGATCAACGAGCTGCATAGATGGCTCTTTTTCTTGTTCAATTAAATAGCCAGTTTAGTTGAATAAGGTATTTATAGATTACATCACGCTAATGCTTTTGAATTAACAAAAGATGAATGGAACGATACATATAAACTTTTGCAAAATGCTAAGAAATATCTCGATGATAAATATGCACCAGATGGTTACACACTTGGTTGGAACGTAGGAAAAGTTTCAAATCAATCTATTTTTCATTCCACGTTATTCCAAGGTATAATGATGAACCTTTAGCTGGTAAAGGAGTTCGTTATTGGTTAAAATAACCTGAAAATCAAAGAGAAAGGCTGAAGATTATGTAATTTTTATTAAAGTAACGGGTGCGTTAGTCAAAGATCAATGAGCTACTTAGACGGCTCTTTTTTCTTATTGTGCTAACGCAGCAGGTGTGCGGCCGAGCCTAGGTCGTATCATATAGCGGGTGGGATTCCCGTCGAGTAAGAATTAGCCATTCGCTCGTAGCGAGTCTTGGAGGGCTAACGGTAACGTTAGTCTATAAGCGTAGACAGTTAGGTGGCGGGCCGAAAGCCAAATGGTTGAAGGGATTGAGCTCCATAATGTTAGTAAATCGATAGGGCTGATGCTTTACCTGCAGCAGAAAGCTACATTTTATCCTTCGTTAAAGGCAAGAAGGATAAAACCTCTCTGGAGTCAGAGACCTTGGCACGTTACACATGGTTCTGCTATCCTTAGTAGTTTTGTTTCCCATTTATACCTACCTCTGCGTGTAGTAAATGTGTCCCTAGTAAGGATGATAACTGGTAGCTAGCCTTTCCTCCATCGGCATTACCCAACTTCATTGGTACTACGCTGCTATCCGACTCCCTACAAAGGCATTTGGTTTCCTTGCTTATTATCGCTTGTACACCATACTCTTCTAAAAGGAAGATTAGCAAAAGGAAATCCTTTACTTGGGATAAATTCAATCTCTTTCTTCATAAACATCCGTTACCTTCACCAAGAGTTAAGGTGAATATATACGACTTAAGAAAAGAGATTAGCTACATTTTGTGAATGATGACTAGGAGGAGCCGTGTGCGTGAATAGCGCAAGCACGGTTCTGTGAGGGGGAGGAACACAATCTACCGTAAGTTAGAGAGGTTCCCTTCTACTCGACTAGTTGAAGAAGAGTTTTATTCCCATCTAGAATTAGTAACATTTTTAGGATAATTTAAATATACTAGTTAATCATTTAACATAAATATGGCAGTATTGGAGGATAACATGACATTTGACAAGCTACTGAATGGTGGTTATATTATCTATTTCAGACATGCTGAAGCAACAGTCGGAAATGATGACCAAACTGTAAAATTTGAAGATTGTAGGACCCAAAGGAATTTAAGTGAGACTGGTAAACAACAAGCAATGATTATTGGAAAAGTCATTAGGCAGACAGGAATACCAATCGAACCAGTTGTAATTTCAAGTCCCTTTTGTAGAGCAATTGACACTGCAAAATTAGCTTTTCCTAATAAGATTATACGTATTGTACAATCATTGGCAGAAATTGTTACTTTAAGTGAAGTGCCAACAATTACTGATGCTAAGAGAAAAATCATCATTCATGAGAATAGAAGATTATTCGAACTTCCACCCTCTACAGGACAAAACAGGATAATCATAGGCCATAGTTTTCCTAAAGAAATAGAGTTAGGGAATTTACCGTATATGACTGGAATTGTAATTCAACCAAAAGGCTGGAGAAAAGGATATGAAGTAATTGGCAAGTTGGATTTTAATGAAATAAATTAACAGCGTTGATTTTAAAAAATTGACGCTTTTTTGTATTTTACTTTTAACTTTGGTTAGTTGAATGAAATAAATAGGTGAATCTTTTTTTTTGAAAAGCACTACTAAACCTGATATATACAAGTTGATTTTTTCAGATGCAAATCTTCAGAATGTACAAAGAGTATGGGAAAAAATTATTCACTAACGAGTGCTATAGCGGAAGAACATTGAGTTGCAATGTAGCTCTTTTTTCTTGTTCAACTAAAGCAGCAGGTTAGTTTTTAACAAGGGATCTAGTTATGATAGGGTTATGTCAAACTTGTTAGAGAATTATTAGGAAGAAAAGGTTACACCAAACGGGGGAATCAAAATGAAATTATCTAGCTTTAATACGTTTACAGAGAAAGCTTTTAAAGGAAATCCTGCCGCTGTATGTTTGTTAAGTGATGAAAAAGCTAGTAGTTGGATGCAGGATGTTGCAAAAGAGGTGAATTTACCGGTTACTGCTTTTATTAATCGCAACAAAAATGAATACCATTTACGCTGGTTTACTCCTTCTACAGAAATACCTATTTGTGGACACGGAACACTGGCAAGTTCCTTTTTTTTATGGAAAAACGGGTACGTGGAAAAAGAAAAAACCATTATCTTTTATACAAAAAGTGGTATTCTCAAATCACGATTCGTAGATGAATGGGTTCAATTAGAGTTTCCTTCGATTCTTGAAGAGAAGTCAATTACTCCTGATTTATTGATTGAGGCTTTAGGTGTTGAGCCTACATACGTTGGAAAAAACCAATTAGATTATTTAGTGGAAGTAAAAACAGAAGCTATTGTAAGGGATTTAAAACCAAGGATAGACCTGATTGCCCAATTACCAGCCCGTGGAGTTATTGTTACAAGTCATTCGAGTTCAAATGAATATGACTTTGTTTCACGTTTCTTTTCCCCAGCTCAAGGCCTTAATGAGGATCATGTGACTGGTTCAGCACATTGTTGTTTAGGTCCATATTGGAAGAGGAAATTACAAAAAAGTGAGTTTATTGCTTACCAAGCTTCCGATAGAGGTGGTATTTTAAAAGTTAAAGTTTTAGATGATAAAGTTTTACTATCAGGGAAAGTAGTGACAATCTTTGAAGGTGATTTGACTATTTAATATTAATAATCCCTTCTTCTACTACCAGTGAAAGTAAGTTTTTTCAAGGAAAGAAAAATGACAACACTTAATAAGACTCTGCTCAATCGTTAAAAAAAGAGAAGAGCGTACATTAATAAGTCTATGGATAAGGGGGGAAATTATTGGATATTAAACCAAACACCATATTTAGTATTGTGGGAATAATACTGTGTTTTATCTTATTTGTCGTAGGTATGTTGTATGCTGAACAAATTCCTTTACTTATTATAGTAGGTATTTTAGGGCTGGGTGGTATGTGTTATTTAGTGTACCGTATTGTAATGAGGGCTATGAAAACTCAGAATTAATAACTATAACTTATTTAAGTTACGAGTGCTTTAATTGAACAAGACCATTTTGAACTGACCCAATAAAGTTAGACAAATATTTTAGGCAACTTCTAAGATCTGAGTTCGGTATTCTACCGGACTCAGGTCTTTTAATTTTGCCTTCATTCGCTTGTGATTGTAATATTCAAGATATTCTTCTAATTCCTTTTCAAAATGCGCCATGCTCTCAAACTCTTGTAAATAAAGCAGTTCTGATTTTAATAAGCCAAAGAAATTTTCGATGACTGCATTATCTAAGCAGTTTCCCTTACGGGACATACTTTGCGTTATCTGGTGCTCTTGTAGTGTTTTTTGATATTTTTTCATCTGATATTGCCAGCCTTGATCGGAATGAAGAATGACTTCATCTCCTGGCTGTAGGCGCAGAATAGCTTCGTCTAACATATCACCTACAAGTTGATAGACCGGTCGATTCATGACTTTATATGCGATAATTTCACCATTACACAAATCAAGAACAGGTGACAGATAACGTTTTTCTCCAAAGAGATGGAATTCGGTCACGTCTGTTACCCATTTCTGATTCATTTTCTCCGCCTTGAAATCACGTTGTAATACATTAGGAGCGATTTTTCCGACGTTTCCTTTATAAGAGCGATACTTCTTCATACGGACCTCACATTTTAAACCGATTTCATTCATCAAGCGGTTAATGGTCTTCGGGTTATACGTAAAACCGTATTTCTGCAGTTCTTTCGTGATGCGACGGTAACCATAACGCCCCTTATGTTCGTGATAAATGATATTGATTACTTCTTTAACAGGCTCATATTTATCGACTTGATTCAGTCGCTTTTCCTAGTAGTAATAAGTGCTGCGTGGAATGTCAGCGATTTGAACTAAATCCACGACCTCATATTGTTCCTTTAGTTCAAAAATTACTTGCGCTTTGATTTTGTTTGTTATTTTTTCTGCGCCTGAACTAAAGCTTTCAACTTTTTTAAATAAGCATTCTCCATTTCTAAATGCTTGATTTTTGCTTGTAGGGCTTCTATTGAGTCTTCGGCTGGGATTGATTTTTGTGCTTCAACTTTTTTCGTTTCTTTTTTCATGGATGGACGCTCCTTTTTCTTTGGTTCTAGCGCGTCCAATCCTTTTGTCTTAAGCAACTGATCCCACCGATAAATGATACTCGGAGAAGAAATATTAAATGTGCTTGCCGTTTCTAGAAAAGACGTACCTGTTTCGTTCATAAAATTAAGTACGTCTAGTTTAAACCCAGATGAGTAACTTGTATAGCCTTTCTTAAACCCTTTTTCACCCTGTGCTTCAAATAATTTCACCCAAGTAATGACTTGAGATTTAGCTGCGCCAATGCTTTCTGCAATAGTTTGATAGCTTTCGTTTCCAGTTAAATAGCGTACCACCGCTTGTAATTTAACTTCTACTGTATATTTAGACATAAAAACACCCCGTAAATGTTAGTTGGTGTCTAACATTTACGGGGCAGTTCATTTCGATGGTCTATTTTTGTCCAAAATATCAAGTAGATTTCGGCGATTCTGTGTGAAATGTTACACTTAAACTAACACAGCAGGTTAGTGAAAGAAGCATAGGAATAATACGAAAGGAGGCAAGAATACAAGAAGAGCAACCCCTTTTGGCGTTGCTTTTTATTGTCCTCATAAATCCTAATTAAAAATACTTTCGATACAGTTCGTGTTTTAAATTGCCACTTGACTGTGCATATATCCTAGTCGTCTCTTTTCAATATAGGTGCTTTTGTTGAATAGAACATTTATCAAACTGTCATAAAAATAGCCATTCCGGAAGGACGATTTAAATTTCCGGCATTGAGTTGCCCTACAGGTACAGGATCGGTTGGATTGGAAATATCATAAATTTGTACCGTGTTAGCAAGAGAGGTTGCTACATACAACGTAGAATCTGTAATTTCCAATCCAAAAACATCATTCGCATTAAACTCGCCTACACGTACTGGAGCGGTTAAATTGGTAATATCATAAATTTCTACCGTGTCATTCCCTGTATTTGATACATACAAAGTAGTACCTCTTATAGCCAATGCAAAAGGACCATCTAAATTTCCGGAATTGAATTGGCCTTCACGGACAGGAACGGTTGGATTGGAAATATTATATATTTCCACTGTGTCATCGCCTGAATTTGAAACATATAACGTTGTACCTGTAATCACCAATCCGCCAGGAACAAATATATCTCCTTCACCAAACTCGCCAACACGGACAGGAGCGTTTGGATCGGAAATATTATAAATTTCAACCGTATTATTATCTTGACTTGTTACATACAAAGTGGTACCTGTGATAGCCAATCCGGAAGGAAGCATTAGATCTGCAGCACCAAACTCGCCAACACGGACAGGAGCGGTTGGATTGGAAATATCATAAATTTCCACCGTGTTGTTATCAGCAAAATTTGTTACATACAAAGTAGTACCTGTAATTGCTGCATCGATAGGATCACTTAAATCTGCTGCACCAAACTCTCCAATACGGACAGGGGATGTTGGATTAGTGATATTATAAATTTCTACCGTGTTATCACCAAAATTTGTTACATAAAGAAGTCTTCGTCTTAATCCCAAAATATTACCTCCTTTTTTTTTGAACTGAACTATCATATGCATCGAAATGGAGGGATATGGGATAAACATCTATTTATAGAGTGCTTTTTTTTGTTAACGCCTCGAAAAAACCAACAATTAGAAAGGTCGAGTTATTTTCGGTTAGTTCAATAAGAGGAATATGACGAGGTATTATCGAAATAAGTAAGCGGTACAGGAAAATCTTTAAATAAAAAGTTATTGGAGGTACTTGTATGTTTTATCGGAGAAAATTTTACACTGTAAAAAATGATTTTGTAGAGAAATTTAATGAACATTTCAATAAAACTAATTTACCTAATCAACTAAAGCACGGAGCACGTTTGGTAGGACGTTGGATGAATGATAATAAAGATAATACTACGGAAATTTTCGCTATTTGGGAATATGACAGTTATGACGATTATATAGAAATAGAGAATAATATAAAAGCTGACGGTACTCACGTTAAACGAATTAAAGAGTGGTACGAGAAAAATGGCGGTAGGGAACATGTTTTTACTGAATATATATTGGAAGTGAAAAACGAAGCGTTAGTGTCCACTCTAAATAAAGATAACTAATAATGTTAACTACTTGTTGAACTAACGTGGTGCTGTACTTGAAAATCATTGAGCTGTTTAGACAGCTCATTTTTTTATTCAACTAAAGAAGAAGGTTAGTTCAAGAAGGACTCCCCATTAAAATGCTTTTTATACAAAAGATCAAGGAGGAAATAATGAATTACATTCAAACAATTCGCAAATTAATTGGAAATGAAATGCTCATGACTGTAGGTTGTGGAATTATTCTTGAACAAGAAAATAAGATTTTACTACAACATCGAACGGATCGCGATGTTTGGGGTATTCCAGGGGGGGTTATGGAGCCTGGAGAAACGTTCCTTGAAACAGCTGTGAGAGAAACATTCGAGGAAACAGGATTAAAAGTTGAACAATTACAGTTGTTTGGTCTTTATTCAGGTGAAGAAGGTTTTGCAGAATATCAGAATGGAGATAAAGTTTTCAGCGTTCAGGTTATTTTCCATTCAAGTTGTTTTTCAGGAGAATTACTTCATCGCACTGAAGAAAGTTACGAACACCGATTCTTTTCCCGTAATAACCTACCTCATTTGAACTCGCATCAAGAGCGATTCATTCAGGATTGGGTGAACCAGGTGCCTTTGCCAGTAATAAAATAATTTAACAGAATTTGATTACCAAAAAGGGCAGAAACAATGCCCTATTTCTTATAGAGCTAACGCAGCATGTTGGTGAAAAGAAGGAATTGAATGCTATTTTATAGAAGTTACAAGTATAAGGGGGAGAAAAAACAATGATTAAATTAGTTTTAATGAATTCCGATGAGTATCAAAAATATATTACTTCAGCGATTAAATCATATGCGGAAGAAAAAGTTTTATCTGGGAATTGGAATCAGGAAGAATCAATTAGTAAAGCGGAAGAGGAATATACAAAGCTTTTGCCAAATGGTGAGAAGACTGAGAGTAATTTCTTATACACTATTCTAAATGATGACAAGGCAATTGGAGTTATATGGCTTGCACAAAAATCTGAAAAAGAAGGATTTATTTATGATATTAATATATTAGAAAAATACCAAGGATTTGGGTATGCCAAGGAAGCAATGAAGCAAATAGAGAATGTTGGGCAAAAACTTGGAATGATTAAAATAGGTCTTCATGTTTTTGGTCATAACATGGTCGCAAGAGGATTATATGAAAAATTAGGTTATCAGACTACAAATGTTTTGATGGAAAAAGAAATTTAATGTTGCTTATATTGAATTAGTTGGGGTGTTACTTAAGAGGGGTAACGCTCTTTTCTTTTTGAACTAAAGGCGCAGTTTAGCTGAATAAGTATTATCCATTTATTTTGTATTATTAGAAGAAAGTTTCTGATTTAATAGGGGGTATAATTTGATAAACATACAAAGTAACTCAAACAAATTAATTATAGTAGTACATGAAATTTATGGAGTTAACCAGCATATGAAGAAAGTTTGCCATTCATTATCAGAAAGAGGCTTTGATGTTATTTGCCCCAACTTATTAGAAATAGAAGGACCTTTTGAATATTCATTTGAAGAAGTTGCTTATCGAAATTTTATGGAGAATATCGGGTTTATTAATGCGACAAATAAAATTAAACGTGTATTGCAAGATAATAAAGATTCATATGAAAAAGTCTTTATTGTTGGATTTAGTGTTGGGGCAACCATTGCATGGTTGTGCAGTGAAGAAAACGATATTGATGGAATTGTTGGTTACTATGGTTCGCGAATTAGAAACTATCTAGAGATTGAACCTTTATGTTCAACAATGCTTTTCTTTCCTGAAAGTGAGAAATCATTTAATGTCAACGAATTAATATCATACTTAGAAAAAAAGAATATCGAGATACATAAAATTCACGGAGAACATGGATTTAGTGACCCCAACAATTCAAAATATAATGTAAAATCTGCACAAGAATCTTTTGACATATTGGTTGATTTTTTATCGAAACATTAATTCATTAAATGAAAGTTGCTCAGATGTTGCTGATATAGCACTTAAGACAATATTTATTTGCAGTGAAGAGTTTGTGAATAAATATACTTTAACTGACAGGGGCTTTACTTAAAGATCATTGAGATGCTGACGGCTCTTTTTTTCTTATTCAACTAAAGAAGCAGGTTAGTTGAATAAGAAAATTAATCCTATAATATAGCAATTGACATTGACTTAATCATTTCTTTAGGCTAAGGTCTGGTACTTTGAACTAAAGGAAAATGCAGTGGATTGCATACAAGGTAAGGTAGAGGGATGGACCTTTTAGCTAGCAAGAATCTTTAAGAAGAGCATTTCTGCTAATTTTCTTCAACTGGTAAAGAGTATATGATCAAAAAATAGTTAGCATCTATTGTATAGAGGAGCACTAGAGCACCCAAAATTGCATTCTCTGAAGCTTTATGAGTTGGAAAGCAACTTTTCACTCATTATCCAAAAAGATCTTAACCTTATTCGTACTGTTGAAGGAGGGCGACGGACAGACAAATGCCATAAGATCACCGAGAAAAGAGAGGCTGGTCGTGACGTCAGTCACGACCAGCTTCTCTTAAAAATCAATCGATAATGATATAGTAATAAGTCTGTCCAAAGACCTCCGAAAACGGTACAAAACAGGTTTTGTACTTAAAGGGCACTATGCGCTTTTTTAATTGGTACTAAGAGATAATGGCTCTGCCGCTTCATTCTTTGTCTGTTCAATTATTTCGATAAATTTTTCGATTGTAGATGTTAGATAGGTATTGGAACGTCTAATAAAAATTGTTTTGATCTTACTATATTTTTCAGGTAGTGTATGGCACTGAATTAACCCTCTTTTTTCTAAATGGGCAACAGCAGATTTTGGTACGAATGTGATGCCTAGTCCTACAGCAACACTGCTTAGAATTGTTTCTAATGTCCCGAATTCCATCACTTTTTGAGGAATTATATTTTGATCTTTGTACCAAGATTCAAGTCTTGCACGGTACCCACAGCCATTGCTGAAACAAAGGAATGGCTCATGTATTAATTGTTCTATGGAAGTTGCTTTCATATCTGATATGAGAACAAGCTCTTCTTGAAAAACATCATGAGATATGAGGTCAGGATGTACATCTGTTTCCGTTACAAAGGCTCCATCTAAACGATGATTCAATACATCTTGTTGCAATTGGTTGGTAACACCTGTTAGTAGTGAGAGGTCCACATTTTTATACTTCTTCGTATAAACAGATAATATATTTGGTAATTTAATAACTGTTTCTACAGATCCTATCTCTAACTTACCGGATGGATTATCCCCGCTTTGTACGACTTTTTTCATTTCATCCGTTAATGATAATATTTTCTCGCAATAGACTAATAATTTTTTTCCTTCAGGTGTTAAACTGATACCGCGATTATGTCGATTAAACAGCGGTGTATTTAGCTCTGTTTCCAGCTTATGAATTCTTGAAGTAATATTCGATTGTACATAACTTAACGCTTTTGCAGCTTCTGTGATTGTTCCTTTTTGCGCAACTAGTTGAAAAATCTCTAAGTCTTTAAACTCCATATTCTCTTCTCCTATTAAAACCTTGTATCTATCATTTATGATATCACTAATAATGATAACAAACATCATTATTATTCATTTTACATGATGCCTAAGTGTGTCGTTTAATAGATAAGGCGAACATTTGAAGGAGATTGATGTGTTATGAAAGGTAATGTATTATTAGGTGCTATTTTATGTCTTGTAGCAAGTGTGTCGTGGGGAGCCATGTTTCCTGTTGCGCATAATGCTTTTCAATATATAGATCCGTTTTATTTTACTATTTTCCGTTATGGTACAGTGACAGTTATTTTAGTAATACTTCTATTATGGAGAGAAGGAAAACAGGCATTTCAATTTGAAGGAAAAGGATTATCATTATGGTTTTTCGGCACGATGGCTTTCACGGTTTATAATTTACTTATTTTCTGGGGAGAAGATTTATTGGGAGAGCCGGGTGTGATGGTTGCATCGATTATGGAATCTTTAATGCCAATGATATCTATTGTAATTGTATGGATGTTGTACAGACGTAAGCCTTATACATTCACATTAGTATGTGTTTTAATAGCATTTATTGGTGCTGCGCTCGTTATAACGAAAGGGGATTTCGGAGCGTTTTTATCTGCTACCGATAATCTTGTTCCTTCCGTACTTATTTTGATAGCGGTTATTGGATGGGTTATTTACACAATGGGTGGCAGTCAGTTTAGAGGTTGGTCTGCTTTACGGTATTCTACATTAAGTTGTCTTCTTGGAACGATTTCAGCAGCTGTTATCGTTTTGATTCTTACACTTTCTGGTTATGTGAATGTACCCACAATGGAAACAATGACGATTGTAAGTCCTCATTTATTATTTATGATTATTTTTCCTGGTGTAATTGCACTCATCGGCTGGAATGTCGGTGTTAGTATTCTTACCCCATTAAATGGTCTGTTATTTATTAACTTTGTTCCTGTTACAACACTTGTGATTTCACTTATTCAAGGAAATCAAGTAAATTATTATGAATTAATTGGAATTACGTTTATTATATTTTCATTGATTTCGAATAATATTTTTCTGCGTAGACAGCAGAAAAGTGAGCCAGTTCCGATAAATAAAATAAAAGCGTCTTCTTCTATGAAAGAAATTTTGTAGAAGCTAGCGGCTTTTTCCTTGTGTCTAACACAGGAGATGAATTCATCGGCTACAACCAATAGTTAAGAGTGTTTTCTTCTACAAATGAATATTTGTAAGAAGAAGACACTTTTTTTGTTGGAAATTATTTTTCAACGTACATGAAATTATTTTACTGATAAACTCGTTATGATAGGTGAGTGATAAAAACGAGACATGCGCATGATCGTTTTAGCAAGGAGGTCAATATGGAAGAAGAACTACAGTGGATACATGAGGTGCTATCAGGTAACAAGCAAGCATACGAACATATTATTAATAAATATAAAAATCAGCTATATGCGACGATTTTACGAATGACGAAAAATCCGCAGAATGCACAAGACTTAGTACAAGAAGCATTTATCAAAGTGTATCATCATCTAGATAAATATGATGAAAAAGGATCGTTTGCTGGTTGGATTTATCGTGTGGCGATCAATCACTGTATGGATGAGTTTCGTAAAAACAGTTACAAGATGAAGCAAGTGGAAATTAACGAAGAAAAAGTTGTAAACACTAATTATCCTGAAATCATCTTTTTGAAAAAGGAGAAAAGCAGACAACTAGAACGACTAATAGCAACCCTACCTGAAGATGAAAGAATGATTATTCTTTTGCGGTATGTAAATGAGTTAAGCTATAACGAAATAAGTGAACTGGTCGAAGTCCCTCTATCAGATGTTCGCAATAAACTGCACCGAGCAAAGAAAAAAATGAGAGATACGATAAAACGAGAAGGAGGCTATTTTTATGAACTGTCCGAAGGTAGATAAACTTTCTCAGTACGTTGATAACTTACTTACAGTACGGGAGCATGATCAAATATACGCTCATGTTAAAAGCTGTGATGATTGTATACGAGTCGTTGAGGCTTTCCAAGAGGAACAACGATTTCTAAAAGAAACATTACAAACACCAACATTACCAGATGATTTTGCTTCCATTGTCTTGGATAAGATTGAACCTTATGAACAGAAGATAGTCCGGAGAAAAAGTAAACCTTGGAAACGCATTTTACTTTCTGCAGCGGGAATTGTGCTAGCTTTGGGTTTAACTGCTGCACTGAACCCTAGTTTTGCTCAGTTGATAGGTGGCATGTTTGGAACGGAACAAGTGGATGAAGGATTAAGAATGGCTACTGAATCCGGTTTAGGAGAGAGGGTTAATCTAGAAGTAACGGATCGTGGAATTACTTTTAAAGTGGAAGATGTCGTTGCCGATTCCTCTCGAGTTGCATTATCCTTTCAAGTTTTAAATCAAAACGGAAAACCACTTGATACACATCTTAATCTTGCTGACTCTGAAAATAAGATTATTGTATTAGATCAGAATGGAAAAGAAAATAATAGACTTGGAACAGGTTGGAGTGAAGGCAGTGACTATGGGTTTATAGAATTTTCATTGCGGGAACAAGAAGCAACAGATAAGTTAACGATAAAGTTCGATTTAGTTGAGTTAAATGGAGTTAAAGGCAATTGGAAACTAGAAGTCCCAGTAGATTTAATAGAAAATAAAAAATTAACAAAGACAATCCCATTAAATGATGCTAAAAAAAGCGCTAATGGAGTAGTCGTAAATATGAAGGAAGTTCAATTTGCCCCTTCTTCCAATGACTTATCCTACGAAACGTCTTTTACGAATGAAGAACAAGCGCTTGTAAAAGAAAAGATTCAAAAGCTTGAAGAGAAGTTTGGAGAAGAAAAAGTAAACACCTCTACTAGCTATGGGACTGCAATTCAGTATCATATTGAGAATGAGGAAAAGAAGTCTATTTATTATCGTAATAATAGTTTGTTGGAAGAAAAAGGGGAACATGATAGCTTAAGAATGCTTTCAGGTGCTGGAGAAGATATGGAACAACTTGGACAAGTTGCATGGAATGAATCTTATATTCCACAAAAAGTTAACAACAAACTAACTTTTGTGTTAGATGGAGTCTTTAAAACTGTACCATCTGATTTCTCCATTACAATTAAACCGAAAGAATTGAAAAAACATCCTGTTTCATTTGAATATGAAGGGAATTTTATAACGATTAATAAAGCGACAATACAGAGTGAGTTTTCTTTACGTAAGTCACTAATACCAGTAGAAAAAGAAACAATCTTTCAAATTGAGATGAAAGGCGGCAAAGAAGCACTTTCTTCAGAACTTGGTACTTGGATTTTAGTAGATGATAAAGGAAACACATATCCTACTAATCAAAGCGGATCCATACTTAATGAAAAAGATAAAAACGCTCGCTATAAATTAAATCTAAACCTCAAAACATATGACTTAGAAGATATTCCGGAAGAATTAACGTTACACTTACTTTCAGTAACTCGTTATTATGAAGTAAAAGATAAATGGCAAGTTCCATTATATTAACTCTAAAGCATGTTCATCTACAGAAAAATTGTAGATGAACACGCTTTTTTATTTGCAGAGTTCTATTTCCAACTATTTAATACTAGATACTAGTACTAAGTGTTATAATGATGGAAAGTAGATAAAGGAGATGAAATAATGTTTGATACTCAGAAAATAAAAGATATTATTAGACATCGCTATCCATTTCTTTTAGTGGATAAGATTTTAGAACTAGAAGAAGGAAAGAGAGCAGTTGGTATCAAAAATGTGACAGCAAATGAAGAATTTTTCAAAGGACACTTCCCTAATTATCCAGTTATGCCAGGTGTATTAATTGTTGAGGCATTAGCTCAAGTAAGTGCAGTTGTAATGCTCACTAAAGAAGGAAACCAAGGTCGATTGGGGCTTTTAGCTGGTGTAGATAATTGTCGCTTTAAACAGCAAGTAAAACCAGGTGATCAACTTCGTCTCGAAATAGAAATTACCCGTTTAAAAGGGCCAATCGGAAAAGGGAAGGGAATAGCTTCTGTAGATGGGAAAATAGTTTGCGAGACAGAACTGATATTTGCATTTGGCGATTAATACAAATTGAATATCAAAATAGTTCGTCTTGTAATGACATATGATACATTTGATGTTAATAGGCAAGAGTGGATTTTGAAAATAATTAAAGAGTTAAAAATCAAGTAAGTATATTGTTTTCCCTTCCTGTTACATATACGTTCGTAGTCATAACCATTTCTACATAACTCTGGACTTGGAATCGTAGAGGTCAAAAGAAATACTAGTACAGAGGAAGATAAATATGATGAAAAGCGTTTTTCTTCTACAGATAAAATTTTGTAGTGAGAAGACTCTTTTTTGTGGAATGGATACGTTATACTAATAATATTGATTTTTCTTACTGTATGAAGTGCAATTTCGAGGTAATTAGTAAAGGTTGGTGGATTTATATGCAAAAATATATTGGTGAAATATTGCTTGTAGTAACAGCAATTATATGGGGAAGTGGTTTTGTTGCAAGTGCCGTATCACTTGAATATTATACGCCCTATCAAATTTTGGCTGGAAGATTTTTAATTGGGGCTATTATTTTAAGTGTTTTATTTCATAAAAAGCTTAGAATGGCCAAGAAGAGTACAGTGATTAAAGGTGCAGTTTTAGGAATTTTTCTATATGTAGCTTTCGCTCTTCAAACAGTGGGCTTGCAGTTTACAACGCCTTCTAAAAATGCGTTCTTAACAGCAGTAAATGTGGTCATTGTTCCTTTTTTAGGATTTCTACTATATAAGAGAAAAATGGATATGTATGAGCTGGGTGGAGCAGTTTTAGCTGTTATTGGTGTAGCTGTACTTTCATTAAAGTTATCTTCCGAGATCAATATAGGTGATTTACTGACACTATTATGTGCAGTTGGATTTGCGTTTCATATATTCTACACATCACGATTTGTTAAAGAAGAGGATCCGGTTGTCCTTACCATTGTTCAGATGGTAGTGGCGGCAGTTATTGGGTGGATTGTTGTACTGTTTAGAGGAGAAACTTCCTTTTCTATGGAAACAGAAGGGGTGTTGAACCTTCTTTATCTTGGTATTTTTTCCACAACGATTGCTTATTTAATGCAAACCGTAGCGCAGAAATACATAACAGAAACAAAAGCAGCAATCATTCTCTCGACAGAATCTTTTTGGGGAATGGCGTTCTCGGTAATTATTTTAAGTGAAGTGATGACGTTTAAAATGATTCTCGGTGCAGTACTTATACTTCTTGCGATTATCCTATCTGAAACAAAGTTTGGATTTTTGAAAAAGGATAAAATGAAATCTCTTGTATAAACCTTCGATGTAAAGCGTTTCTACGATTCGTGTAGAGACGCTTTTTATCGACGTACTCGGAAAGCGCAGCGTAGCATCCGTTATTCGCAACATTGGTTGCTTACTAGCAACATTACGGTGTATACAGGCAATATATATATAAACAGTTTAGTAAAGGAAACAGTGAAACGTTATTTAATTGCTACCCAAATTTCATTATACGTATTCGGATTAGTAGCATCAGTATCCAAATACACTTCAAAAGGTTTTATGGAAGATGGTACATATCCGCTAGATGGGAACCATTCGGAATAAATTCGTTCCCACATAGTTGCTATAGCGGAAGGGAAAGGTCCTTTTATTTCAAAAATAACCCACTTGGCAGCCGGAAAGTCGATTTTTTTTAATCCATGTGGCACGTTCCCGTTATATTCTGCAGCAACATAGTAGTCCATTCTATTTTCCTCTTTATTCACCTCTGCCCAGATGCCTAATAGTCCCTTTGTTTCTCCTTCTTTTAAATCATTTAATTGATCTACGGTTCCATTTTCATGTATTTCAGTCCAAAAATTTTGATATGCTTGAAGACCTCCATTTTCTACATCATAAGGAAATTCTCGATTAATCCCAATTACTTGAAAAGCATTTCTTTCAACAATACGATATTGCATTCGTTTTACTCCTCTCCTTCTATCATCTTTCCTCCACCATATTTAATTTAAATTAAATTATATTCTAACTTTACGATATGTTTCAATTTTTAACACATGAAAAGGAGATATCCAAAATAATGAAGAATTAGATAACAGTGAGTTAATTGCTCAACAATATAATTAAAGACTTGGTAGTAAATATAGAAAGCCTAAAATGAGAGGTGGATGTGCATGATACATATTGTGAATGGGGATGTAGTTGGAAATAAGATCCAAGGAATAGATGGAGAAATTATTGTATGGAGAGAAATGTATGACTTTGGTCCGCTGAGCTTAGAGTGGTCAAAGGCTGAGCAAATACAAAGACGTGCTGTTTTTTTTGAAGAAAGACTTGGAATACCGTCAGCTTTTTTTATCTCTAATTGTGAAAAACAAAATAACTTACTGAATAATATATCAAAGAAGGAAGAGGTTGTTCTTTGGTTTGAGCATGATAAATTTGACCAAACAATGCTCATGTATTTATTAACAGAATTATCGTCAAAAGGCTTTGGAAAGCTATCGATGATAAGTATTAATCAATATCCTGGTATTTATCCTTTCCATGGATTAGGACAGTTATCTTCCGAACAATTATTGGCTCTAATAGATCATAAAAAAGAGATTACTATGGAACAAATTCGTGAAGCGGTTTCAGGATGGAATGCATATAACTCGAAAGATGCAGAGGAAATTGAAAAATGGATTCAAACAGAACGTCATTTCCTTCCTTTTTTACTTCGAGTATTAAAGGAGCATAGAAGCTATTTTCCTTCTCCTAAAAACGGGCTAAATGAAGTGGAATACTTAACGCTTCAGCTAATCGACCAAGGTGTAGGTCATTTTAATACATTGTTCAATCGAGTATCTAAAGAAAGAGTTAATGATGGGTTAAGTGATCTACTGTTTGCAGCAATTTTAAATGAATTAATGAAAGGGAAAAATCCATTGCTGATAAGTGATCTTCCTTTACCTAGTTATAAACTCTCTCCATCAAATGCTACGTTACAATTAACGACTCATGGCTTAGACGTATTGAACGGGAAGAAAAACCGGGTGGATTTAGTGGAAATAAATTGGTGGGTTGGAGGAGTTCATTTACAAAATAAATCCTCATGTTAAGCCTAATAAAAGAAAAGTCGAATCCTTATATAGGATATCGACTTTTTTATTTATTATCCACGATATTTAAATAATTGATATTTCCTCTTAATTTGAGCATTTTTTAACTTTATTCATTTTTCAATTAAGCACAAATTGCATTGGATTGTATAAACCGAAGTTTATTGCAAAAGATAAGAACGAATCTTAGCAATTATTGAGAGGAATGTTTTTATGGAGAACGTACGAAAACTACTGGTGTTGTATTGTGTAACATAGAAACATTTCACCGTTAATTACGAGTTCGATTATTGGCTTTGGTTTATGGC
Source organism: Psychrobacillus sp. FSL H8-0483 (assembly GCF_038637725.1). Classification (NCBI taxonomy): domain Bacteria; kingdom Bacillati; phylum Bacillota; class Bacilli; order Caryophanales; family Bacillaceae; genus Psychrobacillus; species Psychrobacillus sp. FSL H8-0483. Next base: position 3,219,661 of record NZ_CP152052.1, on the reverse strand, counting down.
CATCGATTTAATTGAACATCGTCGCTAAGAATCGAATGGGAAGGATATCTTCCTAGAGCGTTTAAAAAATAAGGAGGTGTTCATCCGTGGGAACTTTACATCGGATTGCTTTATTCCTAGTTATTATTGGTGCAATCAACTGGGGTCTAATTGGTTTCTTTAGGTATGATTTAATTTCTTCCATATTTGGTGGTGAGACTACGGCAATATCTAGAGTGATTTTTGGACTTGTAGGGTTAAGTGGATTGGTATGCATACCGCTTCTGTTTAGACCAGTAGAAGACGTCGACGTCGAAGTAGACAGAACCCGTCAGGGAAATCTCAACTATGGGACGGAATTTGGTGAGGAACCAGACTTTACAGATATAAAGGATGCTTCTAAGGGAAATTCGAAAAAAGAGAAGTAAGCTTTGTTATGGAAGTCCTTCGTCATTTGGTACGATATACTTCAATCGATCACAATATGCTTAATCGAAAAAACTGATGGCCTTTAACTAGGTTCGTCAGTTTTTTTATTATAAGTCGATGGTGCTTCCAACCATTCTAGTTAAGTGCAACCTATTGTTTTTGATTGGACAACTTGAATAGAAATTTGCATCGAAGAAGAGTGGAGATAAAAAGGAAATATCGAAACATATCACGAAGATTACTTTATGGAGTTTTTGGAAAGGAGAATATGGATGTTTATAGTAAATGTCGAAGGTGCTGTATATAAAGAGGATAAGTGGCTCTTAATCAGAAGGAGCAAAATGGAAGAACACGCAGGAGGAGAATTGTCCTTAGTTGGTGGAACAGTAGACCATGAAGGTGATTCTAACGATATTTTGGAAAGGACGTTACAACGAGAGTTGTTTGAAGAAGTGGGAGTAGAAGTGAAGAACACCATACAATATGTTCGGAGTACTTCATTTATATCAGCTAATGGAAAAGAGGTTGTGGACATTGTATTTCTTTGTGAATTTGATAAGGGAGATCCGTATGCAAAAAGCCTGGATGAAGTTGAATCTATTCATTGGCTGACAACTGCTGAAATTGTTAATCACGAGGAGATTCCATTTTATTTGCGAGACAGTATTTTAGCAGCAGAGGCTATGCGAAAAAGGATAGTTCTTAAAAAAATAGAAGAAATTTTAAATGGAAGTAAAAAATAAAGAATTTTTTAGAGAAGAATTAACTATTCAAGAAATATTCAAGAAATACCAATAGCTATGAAAGACGGAGAACAAAAGAGTTAGTGAGGTACTACCTTTACAAAAACGCAAAGTATGATCAAGATGATCCAAGAATTTACTCTATTCTTGGGATGGAGGTATAGGGGAATGAATGTTAAGACGCTAAAAACAAATAAACATAGTTGGAACGAAGCGGCAGAACGTTTTTATGGTAGAAATCCGCTTCCTGAATATGGACCAATGGCACCACTTGAAGATAATCTTAATCTATTTGGAGATATTACGAATTTAAAAGTGTTAGATATAGGTTGTGGTAGTGGCCATTCTCTACAGTATATGAATGAACGGAATGCAGCGGAGCTATGGGGATTAGACCTATCTGAAAACCAATTAAATGCAGCAAGGTCATTATTAGAGAATTGTACTACACCAGTTAAACTATTTGAATCGCCAATGGAAGAGAATCCTGGATTGCCACGTGACTATTTTGACATTGTTTATTCCATCTATGCCCTTGGATGGACAACCAATCTAGATAAAACTTTAACAAATATTAATAAATACCTGAAACAAGGGGGCGTATTTATTTTTAGTTGGGAGCATCCATTGCATAGCAGAGTAAGTAATGAAAGTGGCGTTTTAACTTTCGATAAATCCTATCATGAGGAAGGTCCTTACGATCATGAGGGATGGGGCAATCCAGCTATTATGCAACAATTTAAAGTTAGCACATATATTAATAGCTTAATAAATTGTGGATTTAAGATTGAGCAAGTGATAGAGGATGTGTATTGCTCGGAAGAAGACATTCAAAGGCATGAAAATAGATGGTACTCTTTCGAAAAAGCAAAATCTATACCCACTACAATAATTATCAAAAGTCGAAAGTTGTAATTGGAGTAAATCAGTAAAATTCTTCTTCACGGTGGACCATTAGGAGAGTAATTTAGAAATGATTTATATAGACCAAAGAGGGTGTTAGTCCTCTTTACATGACGCGAAAGACTATTCTTTGGAAAGACTAATTAATAATGAAATGGAAGAAGTACGAGAGCATCTTCAATTAATAAACTTTTACATAATGGGGAGGTGTAAAACATGTTTTTTCTTCAAATGTCGGGTTTTCCAGGGGCAGGGAAGTCCACTTTGGCGCGTTTGATAGCTAAAAATACAAATGCAGTAATTGTCGATCATGATATTGCGAAATCAGCGTTGTTAAAATCCACACAAGAACTCAATATTGAATTGGAAATGTCTGGTCCGATTTCTTATAGTATTGATTGGTCACTAATTGAATTTCATCTATCACAAGGACATGATGTCATATATGATTCTCCATGTTTATATTCAGAGATGATAGATAAAGGTACTTATTTAGCGAAAAAATATAATGCTACATACAAATATGTGGAGTGTTATCTGAAAGACATACAAGAGATTAATAATAGATTGAAAAAACGTGAACGAATGATAAGTCAGATACAAGAAGTGAGTTCTGAGGAAAGTTTTCATCATGCGGTAGATGGTAGTAAAAGACCTTCTGATGTTCCTTATTTAGTCGTTGATTCTGGGCAACCTTTAGAAAGCTACTTTAATGACGTTATTAATTATGTAACTGAATCACATGGAATAACAGGAGGACTTAACCTTGAAAATCATTGATACAGTTCCTTCCTTTCTAAACAATTATGAACCATCCGTTAGCTTTTTGCGAAGTTACTATGCGGAATATCCAGATATCTTTGAAGAGTATTTTGCTTTTCATTGTAAAGATACAGAAGAAAGGCATTGTGAATCGATTAAAAAATACCCCCAGCATTTTGCTGCGATCAAGCAAGTGCATAAAAATATTTTACCCATTATAGAAGAAATTGCAGCAGAATATGAGAAGCTGTATCAGATTTCTTTCCCTGTGGATATTAACTTGATTGTTGGTGGATATGGCTCAAATGCTTATACGTATCGGCAAATCATTCCGAACATCACGTTTGCATTAGAAAAGTTATCTCCAGACCCCGATCATTTGAGCGTAATTGTTGCGCATGAATTTGGTCATTTGGCACAAAACATTTTATCAGATCAAGCAGGAATGGATTGGGAAAAAATTCACTGGAACAGCCCGCTTTTTTGGCTTAATCAAGAAGGAGCAGCAACACATTTATCACGTAAGACAGTAATAAACGTGCATCCTTCTATCTATTTTTCCTATAACAGTGATGGCTACGAATGGCTAACTTTTGCACAAGCAAATACAAAAGAAATAATAAAAGCTTTTGCAGATGACTATTTATCTTTAACACCAGATGAACTATATCGTGAGTGGTTTTCTATTAATGGAGGAACCAAATTTGGTCACAGTCGATTAGCCTATTTTATTGGAGATATGTTTTTTCAGAATCAGATAGAGAACTATGGAGAAATGGCAGCTATTGTAGCATGGAAAAACGAGGAATTTGAAGAACAAGTGAAACATTGGTTGTATCAATATAAATAAAATTACACACTTTTCTTTTAATAAAGGAGACTAGAAAATGAATGTATTAATAAAAAAATTACCTGAATATGAAGTAGCGTTTGTTCGTCGTATAGGAAGCTATTTTGAACCTCAAGCTCATTGGGGGAAACTAATTCAATGGTCCGTAAATAATGATCTTTTTCCACCCCACCAGCATTTTATCGGCATATCTTTAGATAATCCAAGTTTAGTAGAAGGAGATAACTGTCGTCACGATGCTTGTGTCACTATTCCTAAAGATTTTGAAAAAGAAAATCATTCTGATATGCAATTTAAAAGGCTAGATGGTGGACTGTATGCTTTTTATCCATTTTATGATGCACCAGAAAAATTAAATCTATCATATGAATACATGTATAAAAACTGGTTGCCTAATACCGATTATGAGGCAGATTACGATAGATACAACTTAGAATTTAATATGAATAATCCTGCAGCTGATCCGGAAGGGAAATGCAAGATTGATTTATATGTGCCGGTAAAAGAAAGAGGATTATGATGATATGAATAGTTCGAAGGATTAAGTGAAGAAGGAGAACCTCATGACAAATAAAATGTTCACAGACAATCTAGAGGAATATGATAATCCTGTTGTATATGATATTGAAAATAATGCATACGTTGGAGAACTTCCTTTACTCTTGGAGTGGGCTTCCAAGAAAGATGGTCCAATAATTGATTTAGCTTGTGGCACAGGAAGAATTACGATTCCTTTAGCTAATAAAGGCTATAATTTAATTGGAGTAGATCTTCACGCTGGCATGCTCGAGCTTGCAAAGAAAAAAATGGAAGAGTCTAATCTACAAATTGAATGGATAACGCAAGATTGTGCTCAACTCGATTTAAATTATAAAAGTCCGTTGATCTATATGGTCGGAAACTCTATTCAACATTTCCATACGAATGAATCACAAAATCAGCTGTTAACTTCTATTCATAGACACTTAATGGAAGATGGGATTTTTATATTTGGTACAAGGTTCCCAAGTGCAGAAGAGTTACTGCAACCAAGTACTGAAGAATATTGGAAAACGTATAAAGACATAACTTGTCATAAAGAGGTAGACGTTTACACAATTAGTAACTACGATGCTTTAAGTCAAATCCAACACTACACTACTATAAGGAAGTTTAAAAATGAAGATAGCAATGTAGTGGATGAAAAAAGAACAAAAATAAGTTTACGATACACATATCCAAAGGAAATGGAAAGAACATTATTTCAAAATGGGTTTGATATTTTACATGTATACAAGGATTGGAACGGGACGCCTATTAGTAATGATAGCTATGAAATAATTTATGTTTGTGGAAAAGCAAAGTAGTGAATAAAGAGTCTTGATTGTCGGTAAAAAATACTCGTAAATATTCGCATTTTTTTATTTACAAGATACAAAAATAAGAGTAATATTAACGCCAGTTTCATATTTCTATATCGCTTAATCCAATCGGAACGGGGGACCCATTTTATGTGGCTTTGAGGAGTCATATGGGGTGAATCCTACGTATGTAGGTAGGGCTACTCTTTTAGCCCAAACCCGACAGCTAACCTCGTAAGCGTAATGAGAGAGGAGATGGAGCTGGTGAGACGAATGAAATAGAGTCCACTAGGCTATTTACTTATGCCTTGTGGGCTTTTTTGTTGTTTCTTATGGTTTAAAATAATCATTTAGGGATGGCATTATGTTGGGGAAAGCAACAATTTAAAGGAAGAAGTGGAATTATGTTATCAGTAGTAAAAAGATTTTTAATAGGTCGCCCATTGAAGTCATCTGAATTAGGTGATCAAAAACTAAATAAAACGAAAGCTTTGGCTATCCTATCTTCGGATGCTTTATCATCTGTTGCTTATGGTCCAGAACAGATATTACTTGTATTAATGACGATTGGGACAGTAGCTTTCTGGTATTCCATCCCAATTGCAGTAGGTGTACTTGTCCTATTACTGGCACTAATCTTGTCCTATAGACAAATTATTTTTGCTTATCCACGTGGTGGAGGTGCATATGTTGTCTCAAAAGAAAACTTGGGTGAAAATGCTGGTTTAATTGCAGGTGGATCTTTGTTAGTGGATTACATCTTGACTGTTGCGGTAAGTGTCTCTGCTGGAACGGACGCTATTACTTCCGCTATTCCAAGCTTACATGATCATAATGTGTTAATTGCAAGTGTACTTGTTATTTTAATCACCATTTTAAATTTACGGGGAATTACTGAGTCCGCATCAATTCTCGCGTATCCTGTATATTTATTTGTGCTTGCGTTGTTTATTTTAATTGGAGTTGGACTCTTTAATATAATAACTGGGAATGTCTCACCTGATTTACATGCACCAATTGGCACTCCAGTTGCAGGGATTACATTATTCTTGTTACTTAGAGCATTTGCTTCTGGTAGTTCTGCGTTAACAGGTGTGGAAGCAATTTCTAATGCGATACCTAACTTTAAGTATCCTAGTGCTAAAAATGCGGCTAAAACACTAGCAATAATGGGCTCTTTACTTGCTGTTTTATTGGTAGGAATAGTAGTGCTTGCCTTTTATTATGGTATTTCACCGAAAGTGGAGGAAACTGTTATTTCACAAATAGCATCTGAAACGTTTGGAAGAAATTATATGTATTATTTTATCCAAGGAACAACAGCTTTGATACTTGTTCTCGCTGCAAATACGGGGTACTCAGCCTTTCCTTTACTGGCTTTTAATCTGTCGAAGGATAAATATATTCCAAGTATGTATAAAATGAGAGGTGACCGGTTAGGTTATTCTAACGGAATTATCACACTTGGAATTACATCGATTCTGCTCATTGTTATCTTTAAAGGCGAAACGGAACAACTCATCCCACTTTATGCTGTAGGGGTATTTATTCCATTTACACTATCCCAGACAGGGATGCTAGTGAAGTGGTTCCGTGAAAAACCTAAGGGCTGGGTTGGTAAACTAACCATTAACTTTGTTGGAGCATTAATTAGTTTCACAGTTATGATGATTTTCTTTATTACTAAATTTGGTCAGGTTTGGGCAGTATTAATCTTTTTGCCCCTTCTCGTTTTAGGTTTTCACAAAGTAAAAAGACATTATGTAGCTGTTGGAGAACAGCTAAGTATATCTTCTTGTGAACCTGTTATGCCAATTGAAGGGAATATTATTCTTGTCCCTGTTGCGGGAATAACCCATGTAGTGGAGAACTCTTTGAACTATGCGAAATCACTAAATCCAGCACACATTATAGCCGTATATGTAGCTTTCGATAAAGAAGATGAAAAATCGTTCGAAGAAAAGTGGAAGAAATGGCAACCAGATATTCGGTTAGTGACCCTTTACTCACACTATAGAAGCATTATTCAACCATTATCCAAATTTATTAGCAAAGTAGAGAATAAAGCAGAAGAATCTAACTACCGAGTAACGGTATTGATACCGCAGTTTATTCCGAAAAAAGGCTGGCATAATATTCTTCATAACCAGTCTAGTTTACTTATTAAAGCAATTTTGCTTTATCGAAAAGATGTAGTAGTCACAACGGTACCTTATCATTTTAAGAAGTAACATTAGAAAAGCCCAACTATTGGTTGGGCTTTTCAGCTTGACGACAAAAGTATTTTTTTAAACGGTTATGAATAATAATAAATATTACTAAAGAGGTTGCTTTATATAATAAAAATAAAGATAGTGGATATCTCTAAGGAATTGTTTATAAGGCAAGGACCACCACGAAGACTCCTCTGGGAACAGCTTGAGCAGAAGACCCCGCAGGAACGCAGTGACGAGGAGGCTGAAGCCAAGCTCACGGAAAGCGAAGTGGTGGTCCTTGCCGAATTTACTATACAACACTGTACACCCAAAATTGAGTTTGTCTACAGTCTGAAAAGCCCAACTATTGGTTGGGTTTTTCTTTTTATTTGACGTCTATTTCCTTTTTAACCGTCAATTACATATTTAATGGTTAAAAAGGGAAATGAAAAAATTCGCATTTGATGCTTAGCTCGAAGTTTTCCTTCTTTTATTTCTTCTAGAAGAAATTGTTCTTGTAAAGGTAGTTTGAAAACATTTTTACTAAATGCTAAATAAATTCCTGCATCGGAATCGCTAGTTCCTTTACTTGTTAGGACAAGCTTTTCTTCTTGTTGATGTAGTTCTAGTATCCCAATCATCGACGACCAAGGGAGTGGCAAGGCGATATTCATATAGGGTTTATTGTTATTTTGATGGGTAGAGTAGAGAGCAACAAAAATAACTTCTTTCTCTATTTTTCGTATCCACGCTCTTGTTTTTGAGCGACCATCTTCTACTGCGATGATGTCACCAGTCATCTCCATTTGTTTATTGGAATATGGAAGGTTTAGTTGTTGTACTTTGCTACTAATTAGCCTATAAACTGACGCAAATGGTTTAAACCAAGTGTGCCAATGTACTTCAGAAAAAAGCTTGTACTGACTTGTATTTTCATAAAAATCGATGATAGTAGGGGATAGTGTTTCTCTTTCTACATACATTTCCATATGATCAACAAGGCCACTGTAACTATTGGTACCGATGTTCTCCGATAAAATCTTCTCCCCAATGAAGAACCTTCCTTTCATGTTGCTGATTGGAAAGTTCCATCCTAACTCTTTAGTAGGAGGTGTGAAAATAGACCATCCAATCATCCCGCATAAAGCGAATAATATACAATTGAAGAACCCATGAAATTTCAACATAAAGTTAATGCTTACATGAAAAACCCCAAAAACATTTCCGACAGCATACAGCAAAGAGAAAAGAATCGTGATACCTAACGCTCCAAATGATATGAGTACCAAACTTTTTTGCAAAGCACTTGGAAATGGTGCTTGAAAAGCTAAAACAATGAATCCATAGATCCCAGTAATATAGAGAACTACTGAAATAAGTTCAAGCCAAGGAGCGAATGTAATCCCTAGTGCAACAACAATAGGGGATATTAATATTATCGTACAGATTATGTTGTAGGCAGTGCTTTTCTGTAAACGACCGAGAAACCCTAAGAAAATAGGTAATAAAAATGAAGAATAATGAAAGTGTATAGCTGTTAGCCAAGTAAGAATCGGTGAAAACCCTGTATCTATTTCTGTGACAGAGGCAAAAAACCAAACACCACCGATGAACAAATACATCATCCCAGCATCAATCATAAACTCCTCTATGTGGGCAAAGCCTCGTTGGATAAAACGTCTGAGTCCATATATAGCTACAAGGAATGTGAATAGTAGATAAATAGTTGCAAATAATAGATCTAAGTTAGTATTTGTCGTCGTTTGTAAAATGAAAACTGACACGAATGCGGGTATGGCAAAATAATAATAGAGTCGATTTTCTTTTTTCAAGATTAATTGCAAAGTAAGTGGAACAAATAAAAGCTGAGCCACAGTTAACATTAAAAAGTACCAAGGGGTTACATTAAAAATGACGACAATTAGAAATAAAATAGTATGTAGTAAGACAATTTGCTTAAAAGTCATCCGCTCGAAACTCCCCTTCATATTCAAATAATATGCCGATTAATGGATTTTGGATTTGGACATGTATAGAAAAAGCATCCCTTTCTTCTATATAATGCTCTGTTACTTGAACGATTCCTTGCAAGATTTTTGGCAATGGAATTTCAATCTTGCCCATAACTAATCGTTGCTTTCTTGATTCAATTTGCATATGGCCTACTTCTGTAACAAAGAAAATCAGTTCCGAGTAAAATAAACGTGGTTCTCCTAAATAGTCCTTTACGACACCCTTCTCCATATCCATACTCATAAGCGCATTAAAATATCTTTTCTTCTTTGGAAAGTAAAACGTTCTCTTCCAGTGGACTTGTTTTTCGCCGTTTTGTCCGATTTGACTCGTATTCATGATCGTGAAAGGGATGTCCTCTCCATGTTCGGGAAATAAAAACTTCCAATGTGTTCCTAATAAAAATAGAGGGAACATCCATTTAGGGCCTCTACGTATCTTTTTCATTACTCCGCTTGCTTGAAAAGATTTTCCACTAGGCAGTGCATATCTCTTTTGGAGCATTGGCTGAAGGCTATAAAACTGATCGCCCAGTATTTGTTTATAAATAGACATGTTCATGCTCCTTATCTTGTTCGTTTGCAGCTCCTGGCAGAAGGCACTTCCTTACTGATAAAAAATCCAAAAATGGAAAGGACAAATAAAGCTATGTTAAAAGTCAAAGGGTTGAACGGATGGCTTATAGCAGCTGGTTCAGCTATAATGGCCGAAAAAGTGAGCAAAGGAAAAAGGATTAACTGTAAACCTAGTAGTCTTCTTTTATTTTTATAAAGTAACCAGATCAAACTAAAGACAATTTCCGCTATTCCAATCGTAGCGACAATAGTAGTTGCCTGGCTCGTAGTCAAAGAAAGGAGGTCTTTTGTCATGGAAATTTCTTGTGGGTGCATGGTTATTAATTTGGGCACTAAGCCTTGATACAACCATACAAAGAAGAACAAAAAGGTAATCATCCAATGCCCGAAAAATCGTCCATATTGAGAGGAAGGAGATTCTCCTTTCTCAAGCCATCTCTTTAATACATCAAAACTCAGAGCAGTCGCCCATCCCATTAGCGGTCTAAAAATTAGAAAATCAAAGAACCTACCGATAGCTCTGAAATTAGTTTGATAGTCGTATTGTGTAAGAAATTTAATGGAATCATGCTCGGGCTTATACTTCCAATAGCCTTTCCCTTCAGAAATGATGGAAATAGCTTGATCCGTTCCGAAGTGCAGGGAAGATGTTCGGGAATTATCTTCTGCTTGAAAAGTACCAACACTTTTTCCAAATCCAGCTATGCTTAAACCAAAACCAATTTTAGTTTTATATAAAAAATGCTGCGGCTGATTTTCTTGCTTTGGTAAATAAGTGATGGAAGAAAAACGGAGATCCCACTGCTCATGTAGCTTAGGATTTTGCGTTGCTTCCCATAACTTTTCCATTTCTGAATTAATCGTTATTTCAACATAAATTGGTTTACTCTTCATAAAACACACCTCCAATATATAAATGTAATATGGAAACCCTTATTAGAGGACTGAATTAATAGATATCTAAGGGTAAGCTTATCACAAGATAAAGGAGATTTCTCTTGTGTTGAAGAATAGACTAATAGGTGAAACGGAAGACAACAAACGGATTATGAAGGTTGATGGGAGAGTTTGGATATTAATTAAAAGCTTTTCAGTCATTGTAGAATGAGAAGTTTATCATGGCTAATAGATGTATGGCTATAAGAAACGGATGAATAAAATATTTTTGAATAGAGGTTATAGGATGTTTATTAATAAAAATTTAAACGATAAGTTCAACCCAGTTATATCTCATGTTCATAATACATACAGTACGGTCGACGGTTCAGGTGCAGCCATTGTTATTATAGAGAACGACCAAGTAGTTACAGAGAATTACTGGGGGAGCGGTTCAAAATCTCCGAACGCAAGAACTATTCAAGAAGATACACAATTTCATGTTGCTTCTGTGCGAAAGAGTTATATTGGATTTGCAGTTGCGTATGCTGTGCATCACGGATATATAGCGTCCATTGATGATCTAGTAACAAAATATCTACCTGAACTTGATTCTAACCTCTTAAATGGGTCGACTCTTAGGAATTTATTAACACATACGCATGGATTAAAGGAAAATGATGGAGATATTTCTCGCGAATTTGCTCCTGGACAAAGCTGGGCTTATCGTGGGATTAATATACATCTACTAACGCAAATTGTTAAAAATACAACAGGGAAAACGGTAAGTCAAATTTTATCTGAACAAGTATTTCAACCGTTAAACTTTACTGAGAGCGGCTGGTACGCGGAATCCAATGATAAACTCGCAGAGGTGATTCGAGAACCTGGTGAGCCAAATTGGCACCCTTTTAAAAGTACTGACGGTGATCAGATGAATATGTATGTGTCTGCAAGGGAATTGGCGTACTGGGGTTACATTCATTTAAAAGAGGGCTTTATAAATGAGCAGCAAATCGTGGATAAAGAAGTTTTAAAGTTGGCGACTACACTTCAAAGTCCTAAATTAATAGATGTTGATCTTCCACAAAATGGATTTCTATGGTTTGTAAAAGAGTTGCCTGCTAAAAAATCAGAAATAGGTGAACTAGTTCCGAAAGGATCCTATCAGATTCTAGGCTATACAGGAGTCGCGGTATTAGTTATACCTAAGCATAATGTAGTGGCAGTTCGAATGTTTAATAGTTTTGGTTCTCCTGGTGGATTTGATTATTTACCAGACATTAGATCCTTCGGGGATACTGTGATGAGATGTCTGTAAAACTTTTGAATGATTTCAAAGGGGAAGAATTGTAAGGAGGAGTGTAAGCCAAGGAAATAGAGAGGGGTCATATCATGATTATGATGGAAACGGAAAGGTTATTTTTGAGACAGTTCAAAGAAGATGATATTTTCACCTTGCATCCTATTTTTTCAGATGCTGAAACGATGAAATATTACCCAGCACCATTTAGCCTGGAACAAACGCAAAATTGGATTAAAATAAACCATCAAAGATACGATGAAGATGGTTTTGGATTATAGGGGATATGTCTGAAGGAAACGAAAGAATTAATAGGTGATTGCGGTCTTATTAAGCAAAAAGTAGATGATCGAGTGGAAGTTGAAATTGGCTACCATGTTAATAAAGAGTATTGGTCAAGGGGATTCGCATCTGAAGCTGCTAAAGGATGTAGGGATTATGGCTTTGATCAATTAGGTTTATTAAAATTAATAAGTATTATTGATCCCAACAATATGCCGTCAATTCGCGTGGCGGAGAAAATTGGTTTCAGAAAAGAAAAAGAATCATTCATTTTTAACAAAAATCATTCTATCTATTCAGGGTCTAAAGAATAAAAGCAAGTGGGGTGCTGGAATGGAGAACCAAAGAAAAATAATCTTATACATTGCAACAAGTTTAGACGGATACATAGCGACGGAGGATGACTCTTTAGAATGGCTATTTAAAACAGACGGTGAAGGAGACGCTGGATATTCTGAATTCTACGAAACTGTCGATACTATTCTGATGGGAAGAAGAACCTACGAATGGATAATAAATATGGAAGGTGAAAATTTTCCTTATAAAAATAAAGATTGTTATGTCTTCTCTAAAACGGTTAGTGGAGAGAATGAAAATGCTAAATTTGTACATGAAGATATAGTCAGTTTCGTAAATAAATTGAAAGAAGCTGAAGGGAAACATATTTGGATTGTTGGTGGAGGAGAGTTATTACACTTCTTTCTGAAAGAAAGATTAGTAGATGAATTTATCATTACGATAGCGCCGACTGCTATTGGCAAGGGCATCCCTTTGTTTAAAGAAGCAGAGTTTGAGTTTGAGTTGACACTAAAAGATATGAAGCGATTCAACCAGTTTGCCCAACTTCATTACGAGAGGATATAGGTGGGAAAGCATAAGTTCAACAATAGGTGAGGAAATGAATCAAGGGATTTTTAATGAATAGGACAATAAAACTCTTCCAACAGTTTGAACTTTGGAAGAGTTTCTTCATTTACTTCACTATTTCCAGCTTCATTATATAAAATCCGCTCCATGCAAAAACAATTGAAGCTAGATAAAAGATACTTCCAATGGTTAGAAAATCAATTAAATATCCCGTAGCAATAACTGCGATAGCTGCAGCAACCGATGTCCATACATGGTAACGGCCAATTTCTCTGCCCGCCGTTTCTTTTTGCACAGTGCGGGCTAGAACTGTTTTTTCCGAGTTTTTTTGAACTGCCCCTAATAAACCCATTCCAATTTGAAGGATATAAACATGCCAAATCTCAAAGGCAAGAGGAAAAATGAGTAAAATGAGTGCCATGCCCCACGAATAGATAACCAACAGAATTTTATCTCCTACTCTGTCGGCAAATTTGCCAATCAATGAATAGCTAAGGGCTGCTGTAAGAGCGAACAAACCATATGCCCACCCAAATTGCGAATAACTACTACCGACATTTTTTAACAGCAACACATAAAATGGGAAAATCATACTTGCTGCCATTCCTATAATACCTTGATAGATCATAAATCTTCTGTAATTCATTTGTGATACTCCTCATAGAAAAGATTTAAAAACCGTTTATCAGGATCATATTTTTCCTTCATTTGAAAGAATTCTTGTGCTCTAGGATATGCTACTTCTAATTGCTCTTCCGTAGGATAGTTATAGTAGGGGAGATAATAGCTTCCACCATGCGCTAAGGTTACATCAATCATTTTCCGAATGACTTCACCCGTTTCTTCAATACTTTTTTCACTAGTTCCTTGATTTATTAACATAACGAGCCCAAACATATCTTCTTTGGCATAAGACAGGACGGCTTCATCGTTTTTCTTCACATATCGAATAGTTATATTGAGCAGGCTAAAATCTTTTTCATCTTGGAGCGTTTCTCTTAAGCTATCGATATAGGGAGTGAACTGATCTACTGGCACAAAGTATTCCTGTAATACTTCTGTTTTGCTTGCACTGTCGAATTCCATAAAGGTCGATTCCGAACGCATCACGTTATTATTTCTTGAAATAAAAGTGCCATCAATTCTTTGATTGTATGCTTCTTGCGTTTTCCAAAACATATTTTTTCCCCAGTCATTTATTCGAGACAGACCGAGAAAAAGCTTTGGAATTGCAATGATTGATTCACGTTTGAGCGTAGTATAATTAGTTAAATGTGACTGATCGTCAGTCTTGTAATAATCGGTTACATACATTTCTGTTAGATAATTATCTGGGGCAACTGAAATTCTTGCTAGGTGCATTTTTACAGCATTATTTTGGAGGACATCTGTTGTAAAATAAGAACTGTATTTATCGTAAGCTAGAGATTTTGTTTGAATTTGATAGAGTTCGTCGTCCGTCAATTGCAAAGTTACATCAAGAATTACACCGAACAAACCGTAGCCACCAATGACCAGATGGAATAGTTCAGGATTTTCTTCTCGACTGACATGAATGATGTTCCCTTCTGCATCAAGCAATCTAAAAGATTCCACCGACTCTATTAATGAAGTATATTGAATGTCACGACCGTGTACATTTACACTTAATGAACCGCCAACTGTGAAAATGTTTTGAGATTGACTTACCTTTAACGCAAGTCCGTAGGGGTTAATATAAGATTGAATATCGGCCCAAGTGACACCGCTTTGTACAGTAATCAATTTTTTCTCTTCATCTAGTTTTAGTATTTTATTATAGCTTTTCATATCAAGTAAAATACCGTTTGGATAAAGTGTCTGTCCACCTTGACTATGCTGCATTCCTGCAATAGAAATGGAATCATCTCTTCTTGCTGCATCTAATATAATCTCTTTCATTTCCTCTTCATCATCGGTAGATTTTACAGTTTTCATTTTGACCGGTAATAGCCGTCCATGATCTTCTACAATTGTGTTAGATTGCTGAAACTGGAATAGCATGATAGAACCGAACAATAAGGTTATGTATACAATAATAGCAATGTAGCGAACCTGAAAGATTTCTCTCCCCTCCTTTAACATTTTGCTCTGTTAAATAGGCTGTTGTTTTTTAGAAGAATATATTTTTTGACGAAAATCCGCGAGACTCCTGCGGAAAAACGGGTTGCCAAGACCCCGGAGTGAGCTTTTAGGAACAAATCCTAAGTTCGCCACATCCATGTGACAACGGATTCGTGACCCACTTCCTGTTGCCCCGAGGAGGCTTGGCAGTTCGTCCGCGGAAAGCGAGCGGATTTTCGTCAATAACAACATGATCGTTTAATTGCGCCTAAATTTTGGATATATATAATATTTACATAACAGGTGAGTCGTGGAAAGTTAAGCCAGCCACTTCCTTCAACTTATTACTAACCTGGCTAGTAGTGTGGTAGAAATTCAGTCCAAAGCAGCAAAAGTGCTTTTCTTATTATTTCCCCTTAAATATCGGTTTTCTTTTTTCGCTGAATGCGTTTAAAGCTTCTACTCGATCCTCTGTGGGAATCGTCATTTCATAGGCTTTACGTTCGATAGCTAAACCTGTTTGTAAGTCCACATTCATACCATGCTTTACCGCAAATTTTGCTTGTTGAAGTGCTATCGGTCCATTGGCAAGCATGAGTGCAGCAAAGCTTTCTGTTTCAACTTTTAATCTATCACGAGTAGTTATTTTTGTTACTAAACCATAAGCTAATGCTTCGTCTGCTTTTAATCTTCTTGCAGTTAAGATGAGTTCAAGTGCTTTTGCTTCTCCAATAAGTCGAGGTAATCGCTGTGTACCTCCAGCTCCTGGAATTATGGCTAAACTAGTTTCTGTTAATCCCAGTTGAATATCATCTGCTGCAATACGGAAGTCACATGCAAGCGCAAGTTCTGTGCCACCTCCAAAAGCGTAGCCGTTTAACATTGCAATTGTTGGTTGTGGTAGGTTTTCAATGGTTGAAAATACTTCACCAATCTTATATATATTACGTTTTACTCGTTGTTCCGTTAATGTTTTTCTTTCTTTTAGGTCTGCACCAACGCTAAATGATTTATCCCCAGCTCCTGTAAAAATGACTACGCGAATATCTGGATTGATACGGATGGACTCTGCAATTTCTCCTAGTTCACGAAGCATATCATAGTTAAATGCATTTAATGCTTTTGGTCGGTTTAAAGTGACGTATGCAATATTCCCCTGTTGTTCGTAATGAATTGATTCCATTTATTACTCCCCCTTCAAATACAATCCTGTATACATACAAAACATATCATTTTATAAGTATTCTGTCATCTATGCGTCAAGCGGTAAAATATGTCGATTTTATTTTTTCAGTTTGGTATAATTATATTATTAGAAATTTAAGGATTCGAGGAATACAAGTGGACATTTTTGTTGCAAGACAACCGATTTTTACAAAAAATGAACATATTTTTGGATATGAATTATTATATAGAAATGGTCATGATAACACTTTTCCAACTGTAGATGGAGATGTCGCTACTTTAGATGTGCTGACCCATTCTTTTCTCACAATTGGTATTAATGAATTAGCTGGAGAAAAATTATGTTTTATTAATTTCACTGAAAATTTACTCGAAAAGGGAGTATTAAATAAATTATCCTCGGATCGAATTGTAGTAGAGATTCTGGAGAATATTACCATTACTCCGGTCATTCTTCAAAAGATTAGAGAAATAAAGTCTCTTGGTTATTTAATTGCTCTAGATGATTTTGTCCTTCAAAAGAATGTTTCTTTCTACAATGAATTGTTTAGTCTAGTGAAATTTATTAAAGTCGACTTTCTATTAAGCACATTAGCAGAACGACAAGCAATTGAACGAATCGTGAAAAAAAATTATCCACATATCGTGTTACTCGCAGAAAAAGTGGAGACGCGTGCACAGTTTTACGAAGCGAAAGCAGCTGGTTATGAGCTTTTTCAAGGTTATTTTTTTGCCAAGCCTGAAATTATTAAAGGAACGGAAATACCAACGAATATGGCGCAATATTTTCGGATTATTAGTTTACTGCGAGATAAAAAAGCCTCGATTGAGGAAATCTCGGATGAGATAGAGCGAGACGTTTCTCTTTCCTTTAAGGTGTTAAAGATGATTAACTCCCCTGCAGTTCGGACAAATTCAAAGGTTCGATCGATAAAGCAAGGAGTACTAATGCTGGGGTTAGAGGATTTGAACCATTGGCTGTATGTATTATTGCTACGTGAATCGAAAGCAAGTCAATCTGGTGATGGGATGGCCCTTATTGAAGCATCTCTATTTCGAGCGAAATTTTGTGAGCTGCTCGCAAGAAGGAAGTTTTTACCCAATGCTTCTGAATATTTCTTAATTGGAATGTTCTCTTTAATTGATACATTATTGCATCGATCAATGAGTCAATTAGTAGTAGAATTACCACTTACAGATGAAGTAGCAGAGACGCTTTTGGGTAATACTACGGAAATGACACTTTTTCTAGAGCTGGCCATTGCATGTGATGAGGTTCGTTGGGATGACATGATTGAGGGAGCAAATGCTATTGGAATTGACCATGCCAGTTTAAATGACTTCTACATTAAAGCTCGTCGTTGGGCAACGGAGATTATAA
This sequence comes from Psychrobacillus sp. FSL H8-0483, assembly GCF_038637725.1. Lineage (NCBI taxonomy): Bacteria > Bacillati > Bacillota > Bacilli > Caryophanales > Bacillaceae > Psychrobacillus > Psychrobacillus sp. FSL H8-0483. The sequence continues at coordinate 3,201,896 of NZ_CP152052.1, read as the reverse complement.
ATTAAGTAGTAACTGCCATCCTAAAATAGATGGTAGTTTTTTTGTTAAAAGATAAGAAAGTGAATCGATTTCATAATTCCGAATTACATGAGGAAATACGAACAATACTAAAGGAAACGAAAGAAATTTATTTTACACAGAATAAAGTATAATTGATTTCCGCTATAGGCGGACGCTTTCCACGGGGTGAGCGATAAGCCATCACCACAGCTCACGCGTCGTTTGTGATGTCTTATCTGTCTCACTCATCCCGCTGGAGTCGCCGCCTGCCGCTTCAATCAACGAAGTGTGATAAATGTTCGCATTTTAAAGAAAAAGTACTATTTATGAAATTAACTCAAGTATTTGAAATTAGACTTCCACGAACCCAGTATTCATGGTGTTTTAAATGAAATAAGAACTCCAATACATTACCTGCAAAGCAGAGTTAATAATTTGGTAGCAAGAACTATCTTGATAAAGTGGTTGCTCCATCCAATAAATAGTAAAAGTAGTGGATATCTCTAAGGAATTGTTTATAAGGCAAGGACCACCACGAAGACTCCTGTGGGAACAGCTTGAGCAGAAGACCCCGCAGGAACGCAGTGACGAGGAGGCTGAAGCCGAGCCCACGGAAAGCGAAGTGGTGGTCCTTGCCGAATTTAGTATACAACCCTGTACACCCAAAAGTGAGTTTGTCTACAGTCGGAGAGGAGGATCGTGTCTAGCGTCACGATCCTCCTCTCCTTAAAATCTCTCGGTAATGGTGTAGCTAAAGTTCATTCCAAAGCAATGCGGAAACGTCTGCAAACAGGTATTGCACTTAAAGGGCACTTGCGCCTTTCATATTTTCCATATTGAATGTAGCAGGGTTATATGTTTCTACAATTGCTACCAAAAGATGTTATATCTAAATTGTTGCATTTTCCTCTAAAAGTTGTACAATAAAACGAGAACAAATGTTCTTTTTAGGAGGATGAAAAATGCCACTAATACCAGATGAGGCTATCCCATATTTTGAAAACATGATTTATCTCCCAATGGTATTTACTATTTTAGAGAAGGATCGGAAGATTTTTGAGCAAGGACCTTTTAAATTGAAACGCCCATATATAGCAATGGTGGAAGAAGCCGCAAAGCAAGTACAAAAAGAATTAAAAGAGACGCATATCTATATGAAGCGATATAGCATGAAAGTTCTTCGCGGAGAAGGAGATGACATGTTCACAGAATATGTGTTTTTCCATGGAGGCTATGAAGAACATCGTCGTTACTTAAATGTCCGACTCCGCAACCGTGTGGAAGAACTACTTACAATGTATTTAGCAATTGTAGAGAAATTACATTAATGCAGTAAATTTTTATTTTTTTGGGGAAGTGAGTTTCTTGTTGTAATAAATCCAGTATTCAACAGATGGCTCATACGTTTAAGGAAATGCATATTTAAAATATTTGCAAATGCAACTTGGCGGCTAATTGTATTGGAAGAAGAAGTAACTTGGATCTTTTGTCCATTTGTTAATACAATGGAACAACCATCATCAGAAGGAACAAATGATTCAATAGCTCTAAAGGAAAACCATACGTTTAGGTCCGATTTTGGGGAAAGAATAGGAATAAGAATACATGGGTTTCCATAGTCATGAGCAATAACAATAGGAAGTTTAAGATAGTTTCCAATTACCTCTCTCGATAGCCTAACAGACTGTGGAAATGAAGAACCGTAAAACGAACAAGAGTGACGAACAATATCGTATGGCTTTCTGCCTATCACTAGTGATTCACCAGAAAAATTTACAACCTTTGTGAAAACTTTGTTATTGATGACAATCGGTTGAAGTACAGCAGTTTCAAAAGAAACAAGGAAGGGTTGATCTTCTGTTTTTTTAGACATAATACTCACTCCTCAATAGTAAAATATACATTAATTATAGTTAAATATGGTAAAAATACAAGTCTAAATAACGAATATTCGGAATTCCGACCATTAACTATAAAATCAAAATTTTCTCAAAATGATTGCAAGTTACCTGGAGCTTTTATATAATGAAAAAAAGGCATCGGGGTGATGGAGATGGACAAACAATATTCATATGCAGATTTTATGAAAGCAATGGGTAAACCTAGAAAAGAAAGCTCTGCCGAAAAATTGTTGAACGAAATATATTTAGATATGTTTTTGAACATTGTCCACCGGGAACAAAGTAGTTATCGATTATTGGAGTTAATAGATGAAGCACTTGATCGAAAAGATAAAGATGCATTTGAGCAGTATACGAATGCATTGCACCAATTAAATAATTGAAAAGCCGCTTATGCAGAGCGGCTTTTTTTTTGTGGATTTAGAATTTATCATGTAAAAATGGTGCTTTACTATTTGTTTATTTCTACTCTTAAAAAACGTATGTTCGTTTTATTCGTTTTCAAAAAGAGAGTATGTTAAACTAAAAATATTCAAATAATGGGAGGCAAACATATGGAACAAATTTTTGATTTGCAAGCTCCGTATGAGCCAGCAGGGGATCAAATAGAAGCAATTAAGGAATTAGTAAAAGGGGTGAAAGAAGGAAAAAAACATCAAACATTACTTGGTGCGACTGGTACAGGTAAAACATTTACAATTTCAAATGTCATCCAACAAATAAATAAACCGACTCTTGTAATGGCACATAATAAAACACTTGCAGGACAATTGTATAGTGAGTTTAAGGAGTTCTTTCCTAATAATGCCGTAGAGTATTTCGTTAGTTATTATGATTATTTTCAACCAGAGGCGTATGTGCCACAAACAGATACGTATATAGAAAAAGATTCAAGTGTCAATGAAGAAATAGATAAGCTACGACATTCCGCAACATCTTCATTATTTGAAAGAAAAGATGTCATCATTATCGCATCCGTATCATGTATATATGGCCTTGGAAATCCAGAAGAATATCGAGATATGGTCGTGTCACTTCGAACTGGAATGGAAATTGAACGAAATCAGTTATTGCGTAAACTTGTCGACATTCAGTACGAACGCAATGATATTAATTTCACACGAGGCGCCTTTCGCGTTCGAGGGGATGTTGTGGAAATTTTCCCTGCATCGCGGGATGAGAAATGTCTTCGAGTAGAATTTTTTGGAGATGAAATTGATCGCATTCGAGAAGTAGATGCGCTCACAGGAGAAATATTAGCGGAACGTGAACATGTAGCAATATTCCCTGCATCTCACTTCGTAACACGCGAAGAAAAAATGAAAATCGCCATTGAGAACATAGAAAAAGAACTAGAGGAACAACTAAAAATTATGCGCAGTGAAGATAAATTACTAGAAGCGCAAAGACTAGAACAACGTACTCGTTATGATTTAGAAATGATGCAAGAGATGGGCTTTTGTTCAGGAATCGAAAACTATTCTCGTCATATGACACTCCGTGAAGCAGGGGCAACTCCCTATACTTTGCTTGACTATTTTCCGAAGGACTTTTTATTAGTAGTTGATGAAAGTCACGTTTCATTACCTCAGGTAAGAGGAATGTTTAATGGTGACCAAGCTAGAAAATCCGTTCTGGTGAATCATGGCTTCCGGTTACCATCAGCATTAGATAACAGACCACTTACATTCAGTGAATTTGAAGAGCATGTTCATCAAGCTGTGTTTGTCTCGGCAACTCCAGGACCATATGAGCTAGAACATACGCCAGTAATGGTGGAACAAATTATTCGTCCAACAGGACTACTGGATCCAGTCATTACATTGAAGCCGATTGAAGGACAAATTGATGATTTAATCAATGAAATACACGAACGGGCAGCTAAAGATGAGCGTGTACTTATTACGACATTGACGAAGAAAATGTCGGAAGATTTGACGGATTATTTAAAAGAAATCGGGATTAAAGTGCAGTATTTACATTCTGAAATAAAAACGTTAGAACGGATTGAGATCTTAAGAGAGCTTCGATTAGGGACATATGATGTTCTCATTGGGATTAATTTGTTGAGAGAAGGACTAGATTTGCCGGAAGTCTCTCTTGTAGCCATTTTAGATGCAGATAAAGAAGGATTCTTACGTTCAGAGCGTTCACTAATTCAAACAATTGGTCGTGCAGCTAGAAACTCGAACGGCGAAGTAATTATGTATGCAAATAAAATAACTGATTCTATGCGTAAAGCAATCGATGAAACGAAGCGTCGTCGTTCAATTCAAATGGAATACAACGAAAAGCATGGAATTACACCGAAAACAATTGAAAAGAAAATTCGAGAGGTTATTCGTGCATCACAAGTGGCGGAAGAAGAAGCGAGTTATGCACAGCAGTTAACGAGTGGAAAAACCTTAACAAAAGAAGAAAAAGGTGCACTATTAGTAAATCTTGAAAAAGAGATGAAAGATGCTGCAAAAGCACTTAATTTTGAACGTGCTGCGGAATTACGTGATGCGATTTTGGAATTGAAGCTGGAAGGATGAGAATTGTTGAAAAACCAAGAGATTATTATTCAAGGTGCTCGTGCACATAATTTAAAAGATATAAGTTTAAAAATACCAAGAGATAAGCTTGTTGTAATGACGGGCTTATCTGGTTCCGGAAAGTCTTCCTTAGCATTCGATACTATATATGCCGAGGGCCAACGCAGATACGTAGAATCATTGTCGGCATATGCAAGACAATTTTTAGGTCAAATGGATAAACCAGATGTGGATGTTATAGAGGGTCTTTCTCCAGCTATTTCAATTGATCAAAAAACGACAAGTAAAAATCCTCGTTCTACTGTAGCGACGGTAACTGAAATTTATGATTATTTACGCTTACTCTATGCGCGTGTGGGGAAACCAATTTGTCCTAAGCATGGGACGGAAATATCGTCTCAAACCATTGAGCAAATGGTAGACCTTTTGAGCGAATATCCTGAAAGAACCAAAATGCAAGTTCTTGCTCCAGTTGTATCGGGACGAAAAGGAACACATGTGAAGTTGCTCGAAGATATGAAAAAACAAGGCTTTGTACGCGTTCGAGTAGACGGAGAGTTAATTGATTTAGATGATGATATTAATGTAGATAAAAATAAAAAACACAATATTGAAGTGGTCATAGACCGAATTGTGATGAAAGAAGGAATTGCTGCAAGGTTGAGTGATTCCATTGAATCTGCATTACGCCTTGCAGACGGACGCGTTTTAATTGATGTGATGGAGCATGAAGAAATTCTATTTAGTGAACATCATGCCTGTCCGATATGCGGATTTTCTATTGGAGAGTTAGAGCCTAGAATGTTTTCTTTTAACAGTCCATTTGGTGCATGTACCGATTGTGATGGACTTGGAACAAAGCTAGAAGTAGATCCAGAACTAGTTGTGCCGGATAAAAGCTTAACCCTTGCGGAGGGAGCAATTGTTGCTTGGCAGCCGACAAGCTCACAATATTACCCGAAATTATTAGAAGCTGTCTGCAAGCATTACAAAATAAAAATGAATGTTCCAGTAGAAAAATTGCCAATAGATCAGTGGAACAAAATTATGTATGGATCAGGTAAGGAAAATATCCGTTTTCGTTATGAAAATGAGTTTGGACAAGTTCGAGATAATTTAATTCAATTTGAAGGCGTATTTTCCAATATTGAGCGTCGTTACAAAGATACTTCTTCTGACTACATTCGTGAGCAGATGGAAAAATATATGGCTCAGCATGATTGCCCAAGTTGTAAAGGCTATCGTTTAAAGGAAGAAACATTGGCGGTAAAAGTAGATTCCTTGCATATAGGTCAAGTAACGCAGTTTTCCATTGAAGAGGCAAATAGATTTTTCGACCAGCTATCGCTATCTGAAAAAGATATGCAAATTGCTCGATTAGTACTAAGAGAAATAAACGAGCGACTTGGTTTCCTAGAAAATGTTGGTCTTAATTACTTAACATTAAACCGTGCATCAGGTACGCTATCAGGCGGAGAAGCACAGCGAATCCGATTAGCAACACAAATAGGGTCAAGACTTTCAGGTGTGTTATATATTTTAGATGAGCCTTCCATTGGATTGCATCAGCGAGATAATGATCTCTTAATCGAAACACTTAAAAATATGCGCGATATTGGTAACTCACTAATTGTAGTCGAGCATGATGAAGATACAATGATGGCTGCTGATTACTTAATCGATGTAGGACCTGGAGCTGGAATTCATGGTGGAGAAATTGTTGCAGCAGGTACACCTGAACAAGTAATGAAAAACAAAAAATCCCTCACTGGTCAGTACTTAAGTGGGGAAAAATTTATCCCTCTTCCAATGGAAAGAAGAAAGTCAGATGGTCGTTATATTAAAATTAAAGGTGCATCTGAAAATAACTTAAAAAATGTAAGTGTGGACATTCCATTAGGAGTATTTACGGCAGTAACTGGAGTATCTGGTTCTGGAAAGAGTACATTGGTGAATGAAATTCTATATAAATCACTTGCCCAAAAATTGAATCGCGCAAAGGTGAAACCGGGAGCTAATAAAGGGATTGAAGGAATCGAAGTACTAGAGAAAGTAATTGATATTGACCAGGCTCCAATCGGACGTACGCCTAGATCGAATCCTGCTACGTATACAGGACTGTTTGATGATATTCGAGATCTTTTTGCGACGACAAATGAAGCAAAAGTAAGAGGATATAAAAAAGGTAGATTTAGTTTTAATGTAAAAGGTGGTCGCTGCGAAGCTTGTCGTGGGGATGGCATCATTAAAATAGAAATGCACTTCTTACCAGATGTGTATGTACCTTGTGAAGTATGCCATGGCAAACGATACAATCGTGAAACATTGGAAGTACATTACAAAGGCAAAAACATTGCGGATGTATTAAAAATGACAATAGAAGACGGACTTGTATTTTTTGAGAATCATCCGAAAATTAGTAGAAAGATACAAACGCTTTTCGATGTAGGCTTAGGCTATATGGAACTAGGACAACCAGCCACGACTCTTTCAGGAGGAGAGGCTCAGCGTGTAAAGCTAGCCTCCGAACTGCATAAACGCTCCAACGGAAAATCATTTTATATTTTAGATGAGCCAACGACGGGGTTACATGTCGATGATATCGCCCGTTTACTTGTAGTACTGCAGCGTTTAGTGGAAAGCGGAGATACTGTACTTGTGATTGAACATAATCTAGATGTCATTAAGACAGCGGATTACTTAATTGACCTAGGACCAGAAGGTGGAGATAAGGGTGGAACCATTTTGGTAGTTGGAACACCCGAAGATATAGCAGCAAGTAAAGATTCGTATACAGGTAGATATTTAAAGAAGATACTAGAGCGCGATCGAAAAAGAATGGCTGAAGTCATTACCAAAGCATCTAATAAGAAAAAGAACACCGTTACAACGTAAATGAAACTTTTTGGAAATTTTATCGTATAAGTTAGCGTAAGCAAATTGCATCATACTTTAAACTTATGAGGAGGATTTTCACTATGCAAGAAGAACGTAAACGTATTTTAGATATGGTTGAAAATGGCACGATTACTGCACAAGAAGGATTAGCACTTTTAGAAGCACTTGGCAAACAATCAATACCAGTCACTCCACAAGTAAATGAAGAACTAAAACAGGAACAAACAACAAATGGACAATCAAAATCACAGAACAAACAACAAAATGCCGATTTTATAGAAGATTTAAAACGTGATTTTACTGTAATGGGTGAGCGTTTTATGCACTTTATGCAAGGAACTGTAGATAAGATGAAAGATTTTGATTTTGAAATGCCATTTGGAGAGCCTGTTATATTTGAAGAAAAGCTTGTAAAAGAGAATATAGACTTTGATGACATTTCGATTAATATTGCGAATGGGAAAATCGAGATCCACTCTTCCGATGAACCGTATACACATGCAACAGTAAAAGTAAAATCGTTCAAAAATTCTTCAGAAGAAGAAGCAAAAGCTCGTTTTGCAAATGAATTTATCTTTACTACTGAAGGAAATAAATTGCGTGTGTACAGTGATATGAAAACAGTTTCTGTGCAAGTTGCATTATATGTTCCGAAGAAAGCCTACAACCATATTTCTGCTCGTTTGTTTAATGGAGAGTTTCTTGCAAAAAACTTGGAAGTAAACTCATTTAAAGTAAAAACGACAAACGGTAAAGTAGAGTTGGATGAATTAACATTTCATAGAGCGGATATTGAGACTGTAAATGGATCGGTTCAGGTTCAACGTGTTAATGGAGATTCTATCGAAGTAGACACGGTGAATGGTCGAATCTATGTTGATGGAAAATTGAAAGAAGTGGAAGGTTCATCTGTTAGTGGACATGTCATTTTAACGACAAAAGACAAGGATGCACGTAAAATAGAAGGAACTGCAGTTGCGGGAACCGTCGAATTATATGTACCGAAAGACGTGTCTTTAAAAGGGAAAGCGACTACACAATTTGGAAGAATAGATGTGCAGCTTTCTGATGTAACACATTTGAATCAAACAGAGCAGTTATTAAATAAAAAAGTAGGATTTACTAAAATAGTTGATTCCGAGGCAGAGCCGTTAAGGGTTTATGGAGAAGCTAAAACCGGAGCAGTTCTTGTACGATACACAGTAGAAGGCGAATAAAGTTAGAGAAGCTGATGGAAGCGCTAAACGATTCCATCAGCTTTTATTTTTCCAGCAAAGAATAGCAAAGGTAATTGCTTTAGCACAGAGGAGTCGGTATTGTTCGGTTTGCAACAATGCTGCTTCTTCTTTATTTGTCATGAAACCACATTCTACTAGTACTGAAGGCATTTTCGTATCTCGGACGACGGCAAAATCTGCTTGCTTAATTCCTCTATCCTTACGATTTAATAGGGAGCATAAGGATTCTTGAATAAGTTTAGCAAGTATTTTAGATTGGTCCAAAGCCTTTGTATACGTAAAAGTCTCAATGCCACTTACTTCATTCCAAGTTGTACCATAAGCATTTGCATGGATGGAGACAAATACTTGTACCCCCAGTTTATTTGCAAGTGCAGTCCTCTCGCTTAGGGGGATGTCAGACTCTCCTTGATGGCTTAAAATTACTACCACCCCACATCCCTCTAGTTCCTTCTTTATTAATCGTGTTACAGCTTGATTAAATTCAAACTCTTTCATCCTCCCATCCATTGTTTGCTTGCCGGGTGTTTCTGGTCCATGTCCTGCATCAAGCATGATTTTCAATAGGCTTGGCCCCCTTTCTATTAATAAATAGAAGTAGAAAAGTTAAAAGGATACTAATAATTTAAATAATCATGCTAAAATAGTAACTATGTGTAGCTAGAGCATGAAAGGAGTTTGGAAATATGCCTCATGTGACAACAAAGGATATAAAAGAGAAGTTCAATCTTTCATTAGTGAGTGGCAAAGAAGGAATTGGACGCCATATTGCAATTAGCGATATTTCTAGACCAGGGATTGAAATAGCAGGTTATTTCATGCATTACCCTTCCAACCGAATACAACTTTTGGGTAAAACAGAGATTTCCTTTTTTGATTTATTAAAGCCAAAAGAAAAAAGTGAACGAATGACAAAGCTTTGTGCACAAGATACTCCCGTTATTATCGTTGCACATGGAATGGAAGTACCAGAAGAACTAATTATTGCTTCGAATGAAAAATCCGTTCCTGTATTAACGACCAGTATGCCAACTACTAGATTTTCCAGTATGCTGACAAACTTCTTAGAAAGTAAACTTGCTCCCACGACCGCCGTTCATGGTGTGCTGGTAGATATATATGGAGTAGGGATACTGATCACTGGTAAAAGTGGGGTAGGGAAAAGTGAAACTGCACTAGAATTAGTAAAAAGAGGTCATCGTTTAGTAGCGGATGACTGTGTAGAGATTAGACAAGAAGGCGAAGAGACATTAGTTGGAAGTGCACCGAAACTAATCGAACATTTGTTGGAAATTCGTGGTTTAGGCATCATTGATATTATGACGCTATTTGGTGCAAGTGCAATCCGAAGTTATAAGCGAATTACACTCGTTATTGAATTGGAAATATGGGACGAGAAAAAGACCTATGATCGACTAGGTCTGGAAGAAGAAAAAATGGAAATTATTAATACGGCCATTACAAAGTTAACAGTTCCAGTACGTCCAGGGCGAAATTTAGCCGTAATTATTGAAGTTGCAGCAATGAATCATCGCTTAAAACGAATGGGTGTGAATGCTGCGGAAGACTTTGCAAAGCGTTTAGATGATGTTATAAGTCAAAATGAAGAAATGAATTATTAATTAATTTGCTGAAGGGAGATTTATATGAATATATTACAAGTAATTGATCCAGTAGCTTTTTCACTTGGACCGATCGAAGTCCGATGGTATGGGGTAATTATTGCATTCGGAATTATCTTAGCGTTTCTTGTGGCACAACGTGAGATGGTGAAAAGAGGTTTTCATGAAGAATATTTAACAGATCTACTAATTTGGGCAGTTCCAATCGCCATAATTAGTGCACGCATATATTATGTTATCTTTAAATGGGATTTTTACAGTCAATACCCTGAGAAAATCATCGAAATTTGGAATGGTGGAATTGCGATTCACGGAGCGTTAATTGGTTCCTTTTTAACTGCCTATTTCTTTACAAAAAAAAGAGGTACTTCTTTTTGGAAGTTGACAGATATTGTGGCCCCAAGTATTTTAATCGGACAAATGATTGGACGCTGGGGGAACTTCATAAACCAAGAGGCACATGGTGGAGAAGTAACTAGAACGTTTTTAGAAAACTTAATGCTTCCAAATTGGATTATCGAACAGATGTATATCGATGGGAAATATTATCATCCGACATTTTTATACGAATCCATATGGAACTTAATTGGTGTTATTATCTTAATCCTTCTTCGTAAAGTTAATTTACGTCGCGGGGAAATGTTCCTATTTTATTTAACTTGGTATTCTGTAGGGCGATTCTTCATAGAAGGAATGCGTACAGATAGTTTGTATTTAATAGGAGAACTTCGAACTGCACAAGTTGTATCCATAGTCACTGTGGTGATTTCCATTATTCTATTTATATATAGAAGAAAGACTATTAAACCAGTGGTACGATATCAAGATAAGTAAGTAAGATGGAGATGGGGATGGGCATGGGAACATTAAAAAGAGGGTTATTAGCTGGTTTAAAGACAACTTGGACATTAAGTAAAGTAATTTTTCCAATCACTTTAATAGTAGTAATATTGCAGTATACTCCTGTTCTACCGTGGATTATCAATCTCATATCCCCCTTTATGGGCTTACTTGGTCTTAGTGGAGAGGCTGCTATTCCGTTGGTTTTAGGAAATGCACTAAATTTATATGCCGGGATTGCAGGAATACTTTCGCTAGAATTAACGGTAAAAGAAGTGTTCATATTAGCTACGATGTTATCTTTTTCACATAATATTTTTATCGAGACAGGAGTTGCACTTCGTGTTGGAGTGAAGCTTTGGATTGTGCTAGTAGTCCGTTTTGGATTGGCTATCTTATCAGCTATCATTATTAATCTTGTCTGGCAAGGTGGTGGAGAGACTGCTAAGTACGGAGTAGTAAGTGTTTCACAACAAGTACCAGATGGCTGGGGAGAAATAATTTTACTCGGACTGCAAAAAGCGACGTTTGGTGTTTTACAGTTGGCACTTATTGTTATTCCTTTAATGGTAATCTTCCAGCTATTAAAAGATCGAAATTACTTGCAGAAGTTTTCCGAAAAGCTTGCACCTTTTACGAAAGTAATTGGTATACAACCAAATGCTTCCCCTACGCTTGTAGCTGGACTAGTCATTGGCCTTGCATATGGTGCTGGGATCATGATTCAAGCGGTACAAGAGGATGGTGTAAGTAAAAAGGATGCAACGCTTGTATTTATCTTCCTAGTTGCTTGTCACGCAGTAGTGGAAGACACATTAATTTTTGTTCCCTTAGGAATCCCGATATTGCCTTTGTTATTAATAAGATTAATAACAGCATTTGTTTTGACGATAATTGTCGCCTATATATGGCGAAAATCGGAGCAAAGAAAACATGAGGAAGTGGTAACATCATGAAGAAAAATGCATATACAGCATTATTATTTGATTTAGATGGAACTTTATTAGATACAAATGAGCTAATCATCGAATCTTTTTTACATGTTTTAGGAGAAAGATTTCCTGGGAAATATGATAGAGACGCGGTTATACCTTTTCTTGGTCCATCTTTACATGAAACGTTTGATGCAATTGATCCTTCCTTAACGGAATCACTAATAGCATCTTATCGTGCTTGGAACATTGAACAGCACGATGGAATGGTAACACCTTTTGACGGGGTTGTCGAAACATTACACAAACTAAAAGAACAAGGATATAAGTTAGCAGTCGTATCGACAAAAAGAAGAGGTATGATTGAGAGAGGTCTTCGGCTGATGAAATGTGAGACTTTATTTGACACAATTATTGGATTTGATGATGTTAAGCATACAAAACCAAATCCTGAGCCAATAGAACTTGCGCTAAATAGATTGAAAGTCGATAAAGAGAACGCACTGATGATTGGAGACAATTTTCATGATATCGTTGGTGGGCAAAGAGCAGGGGTAGATACTGCTGCTGTTGCCTGGTCAATCAAAGGAGAAGCATTTTTAGCAACCTATGAGCCTACATATATGATTCATCATATTAGTGAACTTCTATATATTGCAAGAGGTCAGCAAGTATGAGGCGAACAGAAAGGTACCCTGTGAGCGGAGCAAATTCGTTGTGGCATGTGTTTGATACAGTCCCTTTTTGGAAGGTAGTCAAAAACTTTATCTTCATTCAAGCAGCGAGATACTCCCCTTTTTTAAGCTGGAAAAACTTTTTTTATCGTTCATTTCTAAAGATGGAAGTAGGAAAAGAAACATCATTTGCGTTAATGGTGATGGTGGATGTGATGTTTCCGGAGCGTATTAAAGTAGGTGACAACTCCATTATTGGATATAATACTACGATATTAGCGCATGAATATTTAATAGATGAGTATCGAATAGGTGATGTCATAATTGGTGATCGAGTATTAATCGGCGCAAATACTACCATACTACCAGGAGTGTCAATTGGTAATGATGCAATTGTTTCTGCTGCCACACTTGTGAATGCGGACGTTCCAGAAGGCTGTTTTGTTGGAGGAAATCCAATGCGTATTATTTATACGAAAGAACAAATGATCGAACGAAATAATAAATAACAACAAATGAAAGCTATTCTTCTTAGAAAAACAGACTAAGGAAGAATAGCTTTTTGCTTTGGCTCTGATTAATTAAGCAGTTGAGTTAATTTCATAAATAGTACTTTGTCATTAATATACGAACATTTATAACTTTGTTGATTGAAGCGGCAGGCGGCGACTCCAGCGTGATGAGTGAGACAGATAAGCCATCACAAACGACGCGTGCGGCGGTGATGGCTTTTCGCTCCCCCAGCGGAAAGCGTCCGCCTATAGCGGAAATCAACTATACTTTATTCCGTGAAAATATATATTCCTTTAGTATTGCTAGTTTTTTCATTTAAATTGGAATGATGAAATGGAATCAGTTGTTTTTTATTTAAAAACTAAATATTATGTGCCGAAAATCCGCGAAAAGAGAGCCGATTTCCGGCAGGTACCAACATGATCGTTTAAAAGCCTTTACTTTAAATAGTGCAAGATTGTGTCATGTTGACGAACAGATTAAAATACGCTAAAATTGAAATAATTTATCATACTAGTTCTCTAGTGAAGTGAAGTAATTTTAGGGGTGATGAAATGAGTAAAATTCAAATGTTCGAGAAACCTCTAGGAATGAGAGATTCATTTCCGGAAGCAAATGAACAAAAAGAATATATCCGTTCAACAGCAAGAGATTTTATACGAAACAAAGGGTATGACTTTATTAAAACGCCATCCGTGGAGTATTTTGAAACGATCGGGAAAGCATCGGCAATTGATGAGTCTTCATTGTTTAAATTAGTAGATAATCAAGGTGAAATGCTCGTCCTACGTCCAGATATGACGACTCCTATTGCAAGAATTGCAGCTTCAAAATTATTGAAAGAAAAAAATCCATTGCGTTTAGCGTATTATGCAAATGTTTTCCGTGCACAACAGCGAGAAGGCGGGAGACCAGCAGAGTTTGAGCAACTAGGTCTTGAGCTAATCGGCGACTTTAGTGCTTATGGAGACAGTGAAATTATTTATACAGCCGTAGAGCTTTTAAAGGCTCTAGGGATAGAGAACTTTAAAATTACTATTGGACATGCAGGAATGCTGACAGCGTTTTTAGCTAATCATACAAATTCAGCCGAACAGGTGGATATTCTAAGACAACTTCTAGTGGAGAAAAACATGGTAGGATTTACGCAAAAACTAGAGGACTTGGGACTAGACGTAGAGCAAAAAGAAACACTTACAAAGTTAGTGAATTATACGATAGATTCTAAGGCGGTAGAAGATTTTCGACAGTTTTTAACGGCGGAGCAGCAAAATTTAATGGAGCAGGTGGAACAGCTTCAGCATTTATTGGAATTACAATTAAGTGATTCCTCCATCGTTTCTTTCGACTTTTCGTTGGCAAGTCATATGAGCTATTACACGGGAATGTTATTTGAAATTCATGCAGCCGGAAGTGGGTTTCCTATTGGAAACGGCGGTAGATACGATGAGTTATTTAAACATTTTGATGAAAAAGTGGGAGCAACTGGCTTTGGGATTCGAGTGGACAGAATTTTAGAAGTGTTACCTAAAAATGAAGTAGAAGAAAAACATACGCTGATTTTATTCGATGAAGGATCTTACTCAAAGGCAAACGTGTTAGCTGAAGCGAGAAGAAAAAATGCAGAACGTATTACGCTTCAATATATGGATAGCGTCAATGACTTAGATACCTTTAAACAAAGCTTTGATGAAGTGATAATTGTCTCAGAAGGTGGTTCTTTACGTGAATGAGTTAACAATTGCGATGCCGAAAGGGCGTATTTTCGAAGAAGCATATAAATTATTTGTAGAATCAGGATTTGATTTACCTAAAGAAATTAGCGATTCTAGAAAGTTAATCGTGGAAGCTCCTGAAGAGCGTATTCAATTTATTTTAGCGAAGCCAATGGATGTACCCGTATATGTGGAGCACGGGGTTGCGGATATTGGAATTGCTGGGAAAGATGTATTATTAGAACAGAATCGAGACGTACACGAGTTAATCGATTTACGTATTAGTAAGTGTTATATTGCAACTGCAGGACTCCCTAATACGACAATGAATGAGATAGCACCACGAGTTGCGACAAAATATCCGACTATTGCTACGAACTTTTATAAAGAAAAGGGAGAGCAAGTGGAAATCATCGAGCTAAATGGTTCTATTGAGTTAGCTCCGATGATAGGACTTGCTGATCGAATTGTCGATATTGTTTCAACAGGGCAAACGCTAAAAGAAAATGGGTTAGTGGAATATGAAAAGATTGTAGATATTTCCTCTCGATTAATTGTAAATCCTGTTAGCTATCGAGTGAAAAGTGAACGAATTCAAGCATTTGTCGCACAATTAAAAAATGAACTGAATAAAAGGTAGGGAACGCTATGAGAATAGAAAAGCTTACGGATATAGTTTCATTACAACGCTCTGTGGAACAAGCAAATGTCGATCACTTAACAACGGTTCGTCAAGTAATTGAGGATGTCCAAAAGAATGGAGACGAAGCGCTCTTTAATTATACGGAGAAATGGGACGGGGTAAAACTTTCATCTCTACAAGTAACGAAAAAAGAAGTAGAAGAAGCTTTTGCTAGCTTTGACCCACAGTTGATCCAGGACTTGGAGGAAGCTGCAGCAAATATCCGTGCCTTTCATGCCCAACAAGCGCGTCAAGATATAGACTTTCCTTTAGCTAAAAATTCTTATATTCAATATAAAATATCTCCTTTAGATGCTGTAGGATTATATGTCCCTGGGGGCACTGCAGCCTATCCGTCTTCCGTATTAATGAATGCGATACCAGCGCTTGTAGCAGGTGTAAATCGAGTAGTAATCGTTTCACCTCCATCAAAAGATGGAAAGCTACCTGCCTCTGTACTAGTAGCAGCTCGAATTGCTGGCATTACAGAAATATATAAGGTAGGGGGAGCGCAAGCTATTGCGGCTCTTGCCTATGGTACGGAAACAATAAAATCGGTAGATAAAATTACTGGCCCTGGTAACAGTTATGTTGCACTTGCCAAAAGAGAAGTGTTTGGTCAAGTAGCAATTGATATGATCGCTGGCCCAAGTGAAATAACGATTATTGCAGATCATACGGCTTTTGCGGATGAAGTAGCAGCCGATTTATTAGCGCAAGCAGAGCATGACCGATTTGCTAGTTCTGTATTAATTACTACAAGTGAGCGTCTCGCAGAACAAGTCGCAGCTGAAGTAGAAAAGCAATTACTGCTACTTCCAAGGGAAGAAATTGCGAGAGCTTCTATTGAGAACTTTGGTCGCATTTATATTGCAGAATCATTAGAGCAAGCTGTAGAAGCTGTAAATGATCTAGCTCCTGAACATTTAGAGATTATTACGGAGCAGCCAGAAGAGCTAAGTAAAAAAATAAGACATGCAGGTGCCATATTTATCGGCAGATTTAGTAGCGAGCCCGTAGGAGATTATTTTGCTGGTACGAACCATGTGCTTCCGACAAATAGCACAGCGCGGTTTTCTAGTGGATTATGTGTAGATGATTTCGTCAAGAAAACAAGTATTGTGTATTATTCAGAAGAAATGTGGCAAGAGCAATATCCTAAAATTGCACGTTTAGCAAGACTAGAACAATTAGAAGGACATGCTCGATCAGTGGAGTCAAGAAGCTGGGTTAAAGGGGATTCAAAAAATGACTAATAAAAGAACGGCCAAAATAGAAAGAATGACAAATGAAACAAAAGTATGGGTAGAAATTGATTTAGATGGGGAAGGCAAAGCAGAAATCGATACAGGCGTACCATTTATGGACCATATGCTTGATCTTTTTACAAAGCATGGTTTGTTTAATGCGACGATAAAAGCAAATGGAGACACGCATATTGATGATCACCATACGACAGAGGACATTGGAATTGTACTAGGGCAAGCGGTGAAAGAAGCGTTAGGCGATAAAAAGAGCATTAAACGTTACGGAAATGCATTTGTTCCAATGGATGATGCCCTTGCACAAGTCGTCATTGATATTTCGAATCGTCCTCATTTAGAATTTCGTGCACAGTTTCCGACGCAAAAAGTTGGAAACTTCGATACCGAGCTTGTACATGAATTTTTGTGGAAGTTCGCACTGGAAGCCCGAATGAACGTGCATGTCATCGTTCATTATGGTGCAAACACGCATCATATGATCGAAGCCATTTTCAAAGCACTAGCACGTGCCATTGATGACGCTATTACGAAAGACGAACGAGTGAAAGGTGTTCCTTCCACTAAAGGTTTGCTTACATAAGAAAAGCGCAAGGCGCATGTAGGATAGACTGACATTAACTAGAAAAGAGATACTTTGTTATTGGGAGAAAAGGGAGAGAATAAACATGACGTCCATTCAAGTATACCCAGCGATTGATATGAAAGGCGGAAAATGTGTCCGACTATATCAAGGGGATTATGAGCAAGAAACCGTTTATGGAGATTCTCCATTTGAAATGGCAAAAAAGTTTGCAGATGAAGGCGCAACATGGATTCATTTAGTAGATTTAGACGGTGCAAAAGATGGCGAAAAGATTCATGCCAATGAAGTCATTCGTATAGCAAAAGAGCTTCCAGTGCGTGTGCAAATTGGTGGAGGTATTCGTTCAAAAGAAGACGTAAGCTATTATTTAACTAATGGTGTTACGCGTGTCATCATTGGAAGTCTGGCAATTTCACAGCCTGAGCTTGTGGCTGAGTTACTAGAAGAGTTCGGAGGAGACCGAATTGTCATTGGATTAGACGCAAAGGACGGTATGGTAGCAACACATGGCTGGTTAGAAACTTCCACACAATCAGCGATTGAGGTGGGACAATATTTTGCTTCTAAAGGGGCTAGGCATGTTATTTTTACCGATATTGCAACAGATGGCACACTACAAGGCCCTAATTTAGCAGCAAACAAAGAGTTGGCAGAAGCAACTGGTCTTTCTATCATTGTTTCAGGAGGCATAAGCTCCTTAGAAGATCTTGGAGAAGTAGCGAAACTATCGAAAGAGACAACGGTCGGTGGAGTAATTACTGGCAAAGCACTCTATAATAACCGCTTTACGTTAAAGGAAGCTTTGCAGGAGGTTACTAAATGGTAAAGAAAATTATTCCGTGTCTAGATGTAAAAGATGGACGAGTTGTAAAAGGAATTCAATTTGTCGGGCTAAGAGACGCGGGAGATCCTGCTGAGCTAGCTGCATTTTATAATAAAGAAGGCGCTGACGAACTAGTGTTTTTAGATATTTCGGCATCTATTGAAGGGCGAGATACTATGCTTGAAGTGGTGAAAAAAACAGCTTCTCAAATTTCGATTCCTTTAATCGTAGGAGGCGGAATTCGTACAACGGAAAATATGAAGCAACTACTAGATGCTGGAGCAAGTAAAGTGTCCATTAACAGTGCAGCAATTGACAATCCGACTGTCATTACGGAAGGTGCAAAAACATTTGGTTCCAATAAAATCATTGTCGCAATTGATGTCAAATGGTCTGTAAAAGAGGAAGATTGGATCGTATACACACATGGCGGCCAAAAGAAAACAGATTGGAAAGCTGTAGACTGGGCAAAAGAAGTTGAAAAGCTTGGTGCAGGAGAAATATTACTTACAAGTATGGACCGTGATGGAGAAAAAGATGGCTATGATCTCGCCATTACCAAACAAGTGAAGGATGCTGTTTCGATCCCTGTCACTGCTAGCGGTGGTGCTGGAAGTGTAGAACATATATTAGCTGCATTCACAGAGGCAAACGCGGATGCTGCACTTGCAGCTTCCATTTTTCATTTTAAAGAAACAAGTGTGCGTGAAGTGAAAAACTACGTTCGAGAAAAAGGAGTGGAAGTAAAGTGACCAACTTACAATTCGATGATAAAGGGCTTATTCCTGTAATCGTTCAACATGCTCTTACAAGAGAAGTTTTAACACTTGCATATATGAATGAAGAAGCTTATACAAAAACAGTAGAAACGAAAGAAACGTGGTTTTTCAGTCGCAGCAGACAAGAACTTTGGCATAAAGGAGAAACATCTGGCAACACGCAGCAGGTAGTTTCTATACGTACCGATTGTGATTCCGATGCGCTAATAGTAGAAGTGTTACCAAAAGGTCCAGCATGTCATACCGGTGAAGAAACTTGCTTCCATACTAATCTGGAGAAATTTGATGAAACGGTAGGATATAATGTAGTCACTTCATTGATTAACATTATTGAAGAAAGACAAAAAAACATGCCAGAAGGCGCGTATACTACTTACCTATTTGAAAAAGGCGTAGATAAAATTTGTAAAAAGGTTGGAGAAGAATCTGCGGAAGTGATTATCGCTTCTAAAAATAATGATGGAGAAGAATTGAAGTGGGAAGCAGCTGATCTTCTGTATCACTTGCTCGTTCTTCTACAAAACCAACAAGTCAGCTTCTATGATCTGTTACAAGTATTAAAAAAAAGACATGAAACGAAAGCAGATAAAAAATAATACTTTATGATATACTGAAGAATATACTGATAAGGGACGTTTATAGAACGTTCCTTATTATTTTTCGGAGGACTAACTTGAATAAAAAAAGTAAAAAGATATTAAAGGAAAACATCATTTCGTTTTTGCCTACTGGCGAATATTACTATAAAAAAGCACTAGATGAACTACAAAAAGAACAATATGAAAAAGCACATAAGTATTTAAAACGAGCTGCAGATTTAAGTCCAGATGACCCACTAATCCTAATGCAATATGCTATTTTGCAAATGGAATTAGACAAATTTGACTTTGCACATGAGCTGTTAAGAAGTGCTCATGCCATTGATCCAAATGAATCAGAAATTATTTTCTTTTTAGCAGAAGTGAACGCTCATTTAGGAAATTTTATGGATGCAAACCGATTTGCAAAAATGTATTTAGAGAAGGATACTCGTGGCGAGTATACAGAAGAAGCAATAGAAATTGTAGACTTCACGGAGCAAGAGGATATCGCATCACTTCAAGTGGATACACCTTCCAGTGAAGCTCTTTTTTTACAGGAAAAATCTCGCCGTTTAATGGAACAAGGGAAATTTCCAGAAGCTGTAGAATTGTTAGAATCCCTCATTACGGATCACCCTGATTTTTGGGCTGCGTTTAATAATTTAGCACTTGCTTATTTTTACATTGGAGAAGAAGAGCAAGCAAAAGCCTTACTCCATGAGGTATTAAGAGAAAATCGTGGAAATATCCATGCACTCTGCAATTTAGCAGTCATTCATTATTATGAAAAAAATACCGAAGAGTTAGAAGAAATAACCGATTTTCTAACAAAAATTAATCCTTACTTTATCGAACATCGATATAAATTAGGGGCTACGTTTGCGTTAATTGGAAAATATGAGCAGGCATATAAGTGGTTGCGAAGCTTACAGCGTAAAGGGTTTGAAGGAGATCCAGGTTTTTATTTCTGGCTTTCTCATTCTGCTTATTTCTCTGGCCACGAAGAGGCTGCGCGAAATGCATGGAAGGCCTTATTAAAACTGGATCCAGAAAAAGCGGGCTTTGAACCATGGCTTCCTCAAATGAAAGACTTGATTGAACCTGCAACGGACCAGCAAAAAGAGCTCATTCTGGAAAAACTGGAAAATAAACATGTCAGTGAGCGTATATTCGGCTTTTACTTACTAGGGAAGTCAAAGCATCGAAATGAAATTATTGCTCATCCCAAATGGATTGTCGTGGAAGAATTAACGACAATGGAAAAGTTATTTTTAGCTAATTCGTTAGGGCATCCTTTTGAAAAAAAATCTGTAGCGGAAAAAGCATTTTTAAGAGCAATTGCCACTACTGATTTACTATACGATAAATATAAACCTTTAGAGCAATCAGCTACCTATTTATTTCAAATGTGGTTTGTATTAGTCGAGCGTGCATTAGAAAAGGGTTATGGGTTTAAGAATCCTCGAGCACTTGCAGCTGCTACTGAATATATGTTTGAATCTTCACGCTCCAAAAATGTGACGAAAAAACAATATGCAGATCAATACGGAATTACTACTTCAACGCTTACGAAATACGTCAATGAACTAATGCATTTTTTGCCACTTTTCGACGCGTAGGCAAATAAGTTGAAGAGGACATAAAAATTAGTTAGATTGATGTTAGTAGTATTGTAGGAGGAATTAGAGATGACAGAAGAAAAAATATATGATGTGATAATAATCGGAGCAGGACCTGCAGGAATGACTGCTGCAGTGTATACTTCTCGTGCAAATCTATCTACTTTAATGATTGAACGTGGGATTCCAGGTGGTCAAATGGCGAACACAGAAGAAGTAGAAAACTATCCTGGCTTTGAAACAATTTTAGGGCCTGAACTTTCGACAAAAATGTTTGATCATGCCAAAAAATTTGGCGCAGAATATGCTTACGGAGACGTAGCGGAAATTGTTGATGGTGAAGATTATAAGACCGTAAAAGTAAGTGGGAAAGAATATAAAGCGTTAGCAGTTATTATTTCCTCTGGTGCGGAGTATAAGAAAATGGGCATTCCAGGAGAAAGCGAGCTTGGCGGACGCGGAGTAAGCTATTGTGCAGTTTGTGATGGTGCATTCTTTAAAGGGAAAAACCTTGTAGTTGTCGGCGGAGGAGATTCTGCTGTTGAAGAAGGAGCCTTTTTAACTAAATTTGCCAATAAAGTAACAATTGTACACCGTCGCGATCAGCTTCGTGCTCAAAAAATCTTACAAAACCGAGCATTTGCAAACGAAAAGATTGATTTTATTTGGAACACAACTTTAAAAGAAATCAATGGAACTGATGGTAAAGTGAGCAGTGTTACTTTAGTTTCAACTGTTGATGGTTCTGAAAAAGAATTCGAAGCAGATGGGGTTTTCGTATATGTGGGCATGTTGCCATTAACTAAACCATTTGCAAACTTAGGAATTTTAAACGAAAATGGCTATATCGTGACGAATGAAAAAATGGAAACTTCTGTACCTGGTATATTCGGTGCTGGGGATGTGCGTGACAAAACACTTCGCCAAATTGTTACTGCAACTGGTGATGGAAGTATTGCAGCACAAGAAGCGGCGCACTTTATTGAAAAGTTAAAAGATAAAGCAACTACAAACGCTTAAGATGACATTTTTTCTTAATCCATTTGTAATCGTCTTGAAATAAATAAAGTGTATAGTAAATTATATAAATTGACCCCCTTTTTATATAGAAAATATTTGAACAGGCTGTTTCTCGATTTTAATCGTGAAGCAGCCTCTTTTTGTGAAAATTAATGTATAATAAAAAGTATTAACAGATGGAAGATGCGGAGTGACAATTCGTGCAAAGAATCGCTAATTTACTTGTATGTAAAGATGATCAAGTACTTTTATTAAAAAAACCAAGAAGAAACTGGTATGTGGCACCAGGTGGCAAGATGGAAGCAGGAGAGTCCATTTTAGTTTCTGCTATAAGAGAGTTTACAGAAGAAACGAATGCCATTCCTATTCAACCTCATTTAAAAGGTATTTATACAATGGTTATCGAAGAGAATGGTGAACGCAAAGATGAGTGGATGCTATTCACATTCATTGCAAAAGATTTAGAAGGCACACCATTTCATGAAACAAGAGAAGGCGTTTTAGAATGGCATCCAGTAGAAGCGTTACATCACCTGCCAATGGCAGAAGGGGATCGAACAAATTTATTATTTGCTGTTCAACAAAAAGGAATGCAATATGGAACGTTTGTTTACACAACTGATTTTTCATTGATAAAAGAAACAATTCAGCAGTCTTCGGAGGGAGAGGTAAACAATGGATAGTCTACAAAAGCTTGAAACTGAAGTCGTCATCATCACGGGTATGTCGGGAGCAGGTAAAACTGTAGTAATTCAAAGTTTTGAAGATCTTGGCTATTATTGTATCGATAACTTACCGCCGGAACTTTTAAGCACATTTATAAAGCTAATGATTGATTCAAATAAACAACCACGGAATATTGCAGCCGTAATGGATTTACGCGGGGGAGATATGTTTCATTCCTTAGTCGAATCAGTCAATCAGCTTCAAGAAGCAACAGCTGTGACACCAAAGGTTTTATTTTTAGATGCACAAGATGAAGTGTTAGTAAGAAGATATAAAGAAACAAGACGTTCTCATCCACTAGCTAATTCTGGTTTACCGTTAGATGGTATAAAAATGGAACGAGAGTTATTATCTGATTTAAAAGGAAGAGCGCAATTTATTTACAATACGTCTAAAATGAAGCCGCGTGAATTACGGGAAAAAATCCAAGATGAATTTTCAGCAAATGGTAGCAAGGTGTTTACAGTCAATGTAATGTCTTTTGGATTTAAGCATGGAATTCCTATTGATGCCGATCTAGTTTTTGATGTCCGATTTCTTCCTAATCCATACTATATAGAAGAGTTGCAACTGAAATCAGGGTTAGATGAAGAGGTTTCTAGCTATGTATTAAAATGGGCTGATACTAAAACGTTAATTGACAAGCTAACCGATTTGTTTATATTCATGATTCCCCAATATAAAAGAGAAGGTAAAACGCAGTTAGTTATAGCATTCGGATGCACTGGTGGACAGCATCGATCCGTTACGTTAGCAGAGTATTTCGGTAAATTGTTAAAAACGGATGATAAAACTGTTATTACGCATCGAGATGTTACAATTAGAAAGGATTGACTTAATGGATCGTCCAACACACCGAAAGAAAATAGTCATTATCGGTGGTGGTACGGGATTATCAACCTTACTTCGTGGCTTAAAGAAGTTTCCAGTGGACATTACAGCGATTGTTACGGTTGCAGATGACGGAGGAAGTTCTGGTCGCTTACGGGATGATTACGATATTCCACCACCCGGTGATATTCGAAATGTCCTGGCTGCTCTATCAGAGGTAGAGCCGCTAGTAGAAGAAATGTTCCAGTTTCGTTTTTCTAATTCGGATGAATTGGAAGGACATTCTTTAGGGAATTTAATGATAACGGCGTTAACTTCTATTACAGGAGATTTTGCCCACGCCATTCGAGAGATGAGTCGTGTATTAAATATACATGGGAAAGTTCTACCCGCCGCTAATCAATTAGTAACGCTTCATGCACAGTTTGAGGATAAAACAATTATTAGTGGGGAATCTAAAATACCGGACTATGGAAAGAAAATAGAGAAAGTGTTTATTTCTCCAGCAGATGTAAAACCTTTACCAGAGACGATAAATATCATTCGACAAGCCGATATCATCGCAATTGGTCCAGGAAGTCTATATACTAGTATTTTGCCAAACTTATTAGTAGAAGATATCAAGAAAGCAATTATTCGTTCTAAGGCAAAGAAAGTATATATATGTAATCTGATGACCCAGGCTGGAGAAACGAGTAATTATACTGCATATGACCATGTAGAAGCGTTAATCAGCCATGTGGGAGAGAATTTCTTGGATACGCTGTTAATTAGTAATGAAGAAATTCCAGAAAACGTGCAGTTTTTGTACAAACAAGAGAAAGCATCACCTGTCAAAATAGATGTAGAACGATTAGAAACATTAGACATAGAAATCGTTAAAAAAGACATTTCAGTCGTGTATGATGGAGCAGTTCGTCATGATGCGATGGAAATAGCGAAATGGCTTGTAGAATATGCAGGGTGAATTACAATTAGATACATAGTTGGAAATTGTAATCGCTAGCAAGAAAGGGGGAAACGGATTATGTCGTTTGCTTCTGAAACAAAAAAAGAAATGACTCAAGAAGAGTCAAAGCCTTGTTGTGCAAAAGCAGAACTATCAGCACTTATTCGAATGAATGGGTCTCTGTCGTTTAGCAATAAAATGTTAAGCTTAGACGTGCAGACTGAAAATGCAGCAATTGCTCGTAGACTGTATACGCTTATTAAATCTTTATACCCTTATCAAGTAGAATTGCTCGTTCGAAAAAAAATGAGATTAAAGAAAAATAATATCTATATTTGCCGTGTTCGAGATGGAGCAAAGCATCTATTAGAGGATTTAAAAATATTGAAAGAGAGTTTTCAATTTGAATACTCCATTTCACAAGAGCTTGTCAAAAAGAATTGTTGCAAGCGTGCGTATCTGAGAGGAGCTTTCTTAGCGGGAGGATCTGTCAATAATCCAGAAACGTCTTCTTATCATTTGGAAATTTACTCTTTGTATAAAACGCATAGTGACGCTCTAGTAGAATTGATGAACGGATTCGAATTAAATGCGAAAACAATTGAACGTAAAAAGGGATATGTGGCATATTTAAAGGAAGCAGAAAAAATTTCTGATTTCCTAAGTATCGCAGGAGCACATCGTGCGTTGCTGAAATTTGAAGATGTCCGTATAATTCGAGATATGCGTAATAGTGTAAATCGTTTAGTCAATTGTGAAACAGCTAATCTAAATAAAACGATTAGTGCTGCTATTCGACAAGTAGACAATATACGATTTATCGAAAATACGGTTGGATTAGACCAATTACCAGAAAAATTAAGAGAAATTGCTCGCTTGCGGGTGGAATATCAAGATGTAACATTAAAAGAACTAGGTGAAATGGTTTCCACTGGGAACGTTAGTAAATCTGGTATAAATCATCGTTTACGAAAGATAGACGAAATTGCAGACGCACTTCGTAGAGGCGAGACAATTTAGTGAAATGGAGCGTAGGACAATGACAGAAAAACAAGTGGAAGTGAAATTACCATCAGGATTACAGGCGAGACAAGCTGCGTTATTTGTACAAGAGGCTAATCGTTATATTGCAGATGTATATTTGGAAAAAGACAATAAAAAAGTGAACGCAAAAAGTATTATGGGTATTATGAGCTTGGCTATTAGCAAAGGGATTACTGTAAACCTAAGTGCAGATGGGTCAGATGAAGAAGAAGCAGTAGTAGCACTAGCAAAATTTATTTCAAATGAAGAATAATAAAGGGCGGCCTTACTAGTCAGTATAGACGAAAAGGCGGTCTTTTTTTTCGTAGTTAGTTAAAAAGTATGGACTATTGAATTTAGCGTACATAGAATTTGAAAAAACGTCCGTCACTTCCTTTGGTTTCTTCATCTTAGAAATGAAATGGTCTCGGTTGAGCATCATTTGGTCTCGGATACAAGGCAAATGGTTGCGGAACCGCATTAATTGGTCTCGTTTATATAGGAATGGTCTCGCTAAGCCATTTAATTCCATTTGTTGAATCGATTTCATCATTCCAATTTACATGAAAAAACACGAACAATACTAAAGGAATATATATTTTATACGGATAAAGTATAGTTGATTTCCGCTATAGGCGGACGCTTTCCGTGGGGTGAGCGATAACCCATCACCGACGCTCACGCTCGTTTGTGATGGCTTATCTGTCTCACTCATCCCGCAGGAGTCGCCGCCTGCCGCTTCCATCAACGAAGTGGTAAATATTTAAGGCATTTTCCGCAAAAATACCCAAGGAAAGGTAAATTTCCTTGGGTACAATTATTATTATGATTTTTTCATTTCGCTACGGTCAATAATATGATCGATTAAACCATATTCTTTTGCACGTTCAGCAGTCATAAAGTTATCGCGATCTGTGTCTCTTGAAACGACTTCAATCGGTTGACCAGTACGATCAGCCATAATATTATTTAATTTATCACGTAAGAATAAAATACGTTTAGCAGCAATTTCGATTTCTGTTGCTTGCCCTTGTGCTCCACCAAGTGGTTGGTGAATCATTACTTCTGCGTTTGGAAGTGCGTAGCGTTTTCCTTTTGTACCTGCAGTAAGTAAGAATGCTCCCATAGAAGCAGCCATACCGATACAAATTGTTTGCACATCTGGTTTGATGAATTGCATCGTATCGTAAATTGCCATACCTGCTGTAATGCTTCCACCT
The DNA here is from genome assembly GCF_038637725.1 of Psychrobacillus sp. FSL H8-0483. NCBI lineage: Bacteria > Bacillati > Bacillota > Bacilli > Caryophanales > Bacillaceae > Psychrobacillus > Psychrobacillus sp. FSL H8-0483. The sequence continues at coordinate 3,174,925 of NZ_CP152052.1, read as the reverse complement.
GGACTATTGATATAGATTGAAATATCTTTTTCTGGATCTTCAGCTTCTAAAAATAGTAGTTGGGCAACGATGGAGTTTGAAACGTTGTCATCAATTCCACTTCCAAGCATGATAATACGGTCTTTTAATAATCGTGAGTAAATGTCATATGCACGTTCCCCACGATTTGTTTGTTCAATAACAGTAGGAATTAAATTCATCCTGATTTGCCTCCTTCAAAGGTGGTTTATTAATTTTATTTCTGAGAAATACTACCTCAGTTGTAACTTTATCATACACATTATGGTCAAGGAAGGTCAAATATTAAGCATTGAAATGTTCGCTTGAATTATTTGCTAATGATTTGTATAATAGATAAGTCGCTTGCCCTCGTAGTTTAATGGATATGACACAAGATTCCGGTTCTTGGGATAGGGGTTCGATTCCCTTCGAGGGCGTATTTAGATTAAATAGGATATTTTCTTTCAAGCACTCCAAACATGGATCCTTCGATGTTCGGAGTGCTTTTTTGTATAATGTATGTTGATATTTTTACTATTTATTACTTGTATTCGTTCAAGTGAATCGATTGCTTCGATAGACAGATGGTTAGGATCACCAGGACACATATTCCTCACCTCATAAATTATTTAATTATCCGGTCTATTCATCCTTACCACAGAATTTTAATATTAAACAAAATGAATGTTTAATTAATTATTGATCAATGGAAAGTACCGTGTAGTGTATGCGAAAAAAGCAATAGCTGCGACTAACTTTCTATGCCAGAATGTCCATTTTTTACAATACAACTTGTATTAAATACCTTATAATAAAATGAAACAGAGCAGAGAGAGAACGATCAAAAATAGAATGGATAGAAGGGGAGAATGAAATGGATTTTCAGCAATCATTTGAGACGATTAATTTTTTTGCAGTTATAGCAGCAGGATTATCCGCTTTCGTTATTGGAGGTCTATGGTATTCAGTTTTATTTGCAAAGGCTTGGATGAAGGAAAACGGTTTTGATGAAGAAAAATTAAAGAATGCTAATATGGCGAAGATCTTTGGAGGTTCATTTATATTTTCCTTAATCATTTCCTTTGTGCTTGCTCTATTCTTAGGGCCAGAAAGAAACGCGATGATGGGTGCAACAGCAGGCTTCATGGCCGGGCTCTTTTGGGTCGCAACAACGATGGGAATAACATATTTGTTTGAAAGAAAATCATTGAAATTGTTTTTGATTAATGCTGGATATCATGTAGTTACTTTTATGATAATGGGATTAATTTTAGGATTGTGGAAATAATAGTATTTCAAATGTAAAACACGTAGAGAGATGGCTGTATTCATATTCCTATGTGTTTTTTTGTTTATCTTGTTTAACCCATTAGAAAACATCTAATGTTGGAATTTAGGAAAGCTCAACTTGTTTATTAATCGTATTCATATGAAACCGATTAATAACTTTTTCGTATACCTTAGTAGGTTTTACATTTTACAATTAAAGGAACATGCATACTATACTTAATCAGGGGTGAATAAGATGAAAAAGTTATTAGGGCCGATTGTTATAATCGTGGTTATTATTGCAATTTTTGCTGTTATATTAATACCGAGCTATAACGGTTTTGTAGATGGGGAAGAAAATGTGAATAATGCATATGCACAAGTAGAAAACCAATTACAGCGCAGATTGGACTTGATTCCGAACTTAGTTAACACCGTAAAAGGATTTGCATCCCATGAAGAAGAAGTGCTGGGCAATATAGCAGATGCTCGTTCTAGACTAGCGGGAGCAAGTACACCGGAAGAACAAGCAGTAGCAAATGATGAATTAACTGGTGCTTTAAGTCGATTATTAGTGGTTGTAGAGAACTATCCAGATTTAAAGGCGGATGCAAGCTTCCGACAATTAATGGATGAGCTAGCAGGTACTGAAAATAGATTAACGGTCGCTAGACAAGATTATAATAACATTGTTTCTGATTACAATAAAAAAGTAAAACGATTACCAGGCAGTATTGTTGCATCCATTTTCGGGTTTGATGAAAAAGAATATTTTAAAGCAGATGCAGCTGCAAAAGAAGCTCCAAAAGTTGATTTTGAAGGAGATGGAGAGTAATGATGAAGGTTGCGCGAATGCTTATAGTTGCGCTACTTTTATTTCTTTCTCTTCCATTAATGACTGTTGCTGTATCTGATATACCAATGCCTATTCCAGGTGAGTCTTATGTACAAGATTATGAAGGGTATTTATCACAGTCAACTAAAAAACAAATAGAGGAGCTAGGTCTCCAGTTAGATAATGCTACGGGAGCAGAAATTGTCGTAATGATTATTAACTCCTTGAATGGGCAAGATGTGAATCAATTTAGTGTAGATGTCATTCGAGAATTTGGTATTGGGGACGCGGAAAAGAATAATGGTGTTCTTTTTGTTATTGAAACGGATCCTACAAAAGAAGGGAATCGTGATATAGCAATTACAGTTGGATACGGTTTAGAAGGTGCATTGCCTGATGGAAAAATTGGTCGAATTCTTGATGACTATACGCGTCCGTATTTGGACCAAGGATCTTTCGATGATGCGGTTCTTTCCACATACCAGGTGTTATACAATGAAGTTGCCACAGAATATGGCTGGGACGGAGAGTTAGTGGAACCGAATGAGCCTGCTTCATCGGATGAAGGTTTTTCGTTTACTACTATCATTGTGATTATCGTTGTGATTTACCTTATTTATACGGTAATGTCTGGCGGAGGTGGCGGTAGTGGTTCTGGTAGAGGAAGACGCTCTAGTACAAGAATGTTTGGACCAGGTAGTTTCGGAGGTGGCTTTGGCGGCTTCGGAGGCGGAGGCGGAAAAGGTTCTGGAGGTGGTTTCGGAGGCTTCGGTGGCGGTAGCTCCGGAGGCGGCGGAGCAGGACGCAAATGGTAAATCAAAAATGGAAAACGCCCTTAATAGGGCTCAGACTATCGACAAGGTCGAATACCTGACAATAATTGTTTAAAAAGGTTTTCCTAAGCTTACCGCTCGCTTTCCCGCAGGAGTTGAGCGGTCGCTTCTCCAAACCAAAATACTATCCCACAATCACTTGATTTTTTTGAATATTAATTTTCAGCAAATTCATCTAGCGTCAGCTTGATCATTTCATAAATCATAACATTCGGTTCTATAGTCGTATCGCCAAGAATTCCTAAATCAGAACCAGGAGCGAACATCACCACTCCATCCTTGTATACTGTAATAGTATATAATGTAGTTCCTTTATCTATCTCATTTGTTAAATAAATTTGATAATTATCCATTTGAGGAAGAGCTCCTGCCCTCTCTCCGCTTTCTTGCTCTGTTGCCTCTTTGATTGGTAGATAGTCAAAAGTTTTCAAAATGTAATTTATTTGATTTTTATTGGATGTGCAACCATTGCTATTTTTCTGTGTATTATCATTTTCGTAAATCTTACCAGTGTAGCAAAGCGTGTCGAACGAAACGGTTTCTCGAATAGTTGGTGTTTTTACACCTTCAACAAATACGCTGAAATTCTCTATTTTCTCGCTTAGTTCAATGCCTTCAGGATCTCTTATTCCATTATATCTCCCTATTTTTCCGGGCTCTGATTTAGAAAAGATAAATTCTTCTCTAAATGTATGAAAAATTTTCTGTCCCTGGCTATTCGTTAAGGAAACCTCTATTACTGGGCGATAAATATTCGGATGATCTTTCTCCTGTTTAATGTCCACGTTCTCTAAATGCATCTCTATATCTGTATCCTCTAGGTAATAGTGATATTTGAACACCAAAACTGAATTAATCGCTTTTGTCAGCATGTTCTCAGTAAAGTATTCACCAAAAGTGGTTTGATAATAATTCATATAGTCTTTGTATTCCTTTGATTCTAGAAGTTGATCATACTCCTCTTGGTTCTTCGCTTCCGTTCTGCTTTGAAGGTTCATCCAATCGTTTATTAAGCCCAAAAATTCCATATCTGGCCCATTGTATTCTCTCTCTAATACTGCTCTTATCACCTCTTCATTAGAAAGTGGCTCAGCTGTTTGCTCTGTCTCAGAGGGATTAGAAAAAGTAATGAATAGAAAGGAGGCAATTGCTACTATTGCCAATGAAATAAACGCAGGAAATATGTTGCGTTTTCTCTTTGTTTCCATTCTCCCCTTTAAGGCTAACCAAGTATTACGCCTTGCTTCATCTGAACGCTCCACATCTTTCATTTCCTCAAAAAGCTCATCAAATTCTTTTGATGGTTCCATTTGCATGACCTCCTTCCTGATGAAACTCTTTTTTAAGCGCCTCAAGTGCACGTGTCATTTTCATCTTTACTTTTGCCTCGGTCCAGGCCAGTATATAGGCTGTTTCTTGAATCGAACACTCTTGTACCTTGCGTAGGAGCAGGACCTCCTGGTAGTCTTTTTTTAGCTTACTTAAGGATTCATACATCCTAGCAAGCTGCTCTTTTTGTTCAAATCGGCTCTCTGGTGATAGTGCGTTTGTTTCTACATCATGCTCTTTATCAAAGGAGAAAAATTGGATGACTCTTTTTCTTCGAAAATAGTCGTAGGTCACATTACGTGCTATTTTTAATAGCCAGGTGGCAGTTGAAGCCTGCTTATGAAAGGATTCTAGCCCTTTATATGCTTTATAAAATGTTTCTTGTGTAAGATCCTCGGCACATTCTCTATGACGGACAAGAAAGTATATATAGCTGTAAACTCTATCACTGTGCTCTTTATATAGCTGTTCCATTTCCATCTTCTGACCTCCCCTTATTGCTATAGACGAAGGAATAAATAAAAAGTATCGCTTTTATTTTACCTTTTTAGGGAAAAATTTGTATAATAGGTTACTCTTAATATGTCTATGTGCAAAATAACACACGATTTTATTCTTCAATAAGACTATAATAAAAACGTATCAAATGATTTTTGGGAGGGATAATATGATTGTCCATTTCTACACTAGACCAGGCTGTCATTTATGTGAGGATGCCAGACTGATGCTAAAGCTTGTACAAGAAGATATTTCATTTGAAATAAATGAAGTGAATATAGAAGAAGATGATGAGCTTCATGAAAAATATATGCTAATGATTCCTGTCGTCGAATTCGAAAATGAAATCATTCAATACGGTCAAATAGATTACGTAACACTTCTGGACGCATTGCTCAAATAATGCTCCAGATTTTTTGGTTTTTATAAATTTTCAGCGAATCGCAAGTTAGTGAAGCGTAATCGCAAGATAGGAGCGCTTAATCGCAAGATAGGAGCACTTAATCGCAAGATAGGAGCACTGACTCGCAAGATAGGCACTCCAAATCGCAAGATACACTTCAAGTTTTCAATACTTCCTAAAATAATGCTCCAGGTTGTGTCATCAGCAATTTTCCTTGCTTCGCAGATGGATAAAAAGTACACAAATATTGCTATTCGGAATATTATACTGTATGCTTGTTTTAGAAATTTTATTTTTTTTGAGCAGATGGGACAAATTAGTTCGATGTGGGACAAAAACGTCATAATGAGATAGGAAGTGAAATATGGATTCTTTTCTCCATGCTCAAGTCAAGCTTATGCCTGAAATGAGTGAGTTGTTGCAAAAAAGGTATCACATACTCCAAACCATTCAATTGACGAAGGGGATTGGACGTCGAGTTCTTGGGGAACAATTAGGTTTGTCTGAAAGAGAATCTCGAAAAGAATTAGATGCTTTGCGAAATCAAGGATTAATTGAGATTTCAAGAGATGGAGCATCCATCACATCTGAAGGTAATTCTGTCCTACTGGAACTAAAAGAAGTAGTTCGAGAATGGTCTGGAAGATTACAACTCGAACAAACCCTTTCAAAGCATTTAAATATAAAAGCAGTGATAATTGTACCTGGAAATGTAGATACTAACTCTAACGCTTCTATGCTCTTATCTCAAGAGGCGGCAAAATATCTGGAAAGTATCTTATCAGATGACAAAATTATTGCTGTAACAGGCGGATCCACTATCGCATCCATTTCTAACTATGTGCCTGAATCAACGAAATGGAAGAATCTATTGTTTATTGCCGCTAGAGGTGGTGTAGGCAAAGATGTCCAGTTACAAGCTAATACAATTGCATCTTCGTTTGCCAATAAAATGAATGGCTCTTATCGAACATTGTATATACCGGATAGTTTGAGTGAAGAAGCACATAGAACAATGAAAAAAGAGCCATTTATTCAAGAAATGATGGACTTATATAATCGAACAAATATTGTGATTCACGGCATCGGAGACGCTCTCCAGATGGCTAAAAGAAGAAATTCAAACGAAGAAGAGATAGAGAGATTAAATGAAATAGGTTCTGTTAGCGAATCCTTTGGGTATTATTTTAACGGTCAGGGAGAAGCTGTTCACCATATAAGAACAATAGGTGTCCAGTTAGAGCAACTAAAAAATATAGATCACCTCCTTGCAGTAGCAGGTGGTGCAAAAAAAGCAAAAGCACTAATTTCTTACTTTAAACAAGCACCAGAACAAACCGTTTTAGTAACGGATGAGGGTGCGGCAAATAAAATGATAAACCTATTATTACAAACCAATTAGGAGGAAATTAAAATGACAGTAAAAATAGCGATTAATGGATTTGGACGTATTGGACGTAAAGTATTTAGAGAAGCTCTAGAACAAACAGATTTAGAAGTAGTAGCAATCAACGACTTAACAGATGCTGCAATGCTTGCTCATTTATTAAAATATGATTCAGTTCATGGCATATTAAAAGCAGACGTTTCATCTGAAGGTGAATATTTAGTCGTAAACGGGAAAAACATTCGTGTATTCGCAGAAAAAGACCCTTCTGCACTTCCATGGAAAGAGCTAGAAATAGATATCGTCATTGAATCTACTGGAATTTTCAGCACAACTGAAAAAGCTAGTAAGCATATTGAGGCTGGAGCTAAAAAAGTAATTCTATCTCAACCTGCTAAAGATGATATGCCTACTTTTGTTATGGGTGTAAATGCGGACAATTATGATCCAGAAACAAATCATGTTATATCAAATGCTTCTTGTACAACGAACTGTTTATCTCCTGTAGCGAAAGTATTACAAGATAACTTTGGTATTAAACGTGGAATGATGACTACAATCCACTCATACACAAATGATCAACGTATTTTAGACTTACCACATAGTGACTACCGTCGAGCTCGTGCAGCAGCGGAATCTATGATTCCAACGTCTACTGGAGCAGCATCGGCTGTAGCAAAAGTACTTCCAGAATTAAAAGGAAAATTAGATGGTATGGCTGTTCGCGTTCCAACACCAAATGTGTCCATTGTAGACTTTGTTGCTGAGTTAGAAAAAGACGTAACCGTAGAAGATTTAAATGCTGTGTTAAAACAAGCTTCTGAGAATGAATTAAAAGGAATCTTAGATTATAATGAAATTCCTCTTGTTTCAATCGACTATAATGGAAACACTGCATCTTCCACTGTTGATGGACTTTCCACAATGGTTTTAGGAGACAACATGGTAAAAGTATTAGCATGGTATGACAATGAATCAGGATACTCTGCACGCTGTATCGACCTTGCGCTACTTATGATGAAAAAAGGACTGTAATTTTACCGGTGTATCAAGAAATGTATTTGATTTTATAATAGCGTGAAAGTTAAATAACCTCTATAATAGGAGAGGGTAAAAGGAGCAAGGGTTTACCCCCTTTGCTCCTTATTTTTTTAGTACATAAGGAGGCTTATCTCATGAAGGTAAAACAAACAATGAAAGATGTTACTTTACAAGGGAAACGCGTGTTTTGTCGTGTAGACTTTAACGTGCCAATGGAAGACGGGGGAATCACGGATGATACACGAATTCGTGCAGCGCTACCGACGATTAACTATTTAATCGAACAAGGTGCTAAAGTGATCCTAGCTAGCCATATGGGACGTCCAAAAGGTGAAGTAAAAGAAGAACTACGTTTGACACAAGTGGGAGAACATTTAGCAAAACTTTTGAATAAGCCTGTAACAAAATTAGATGAATCAATTGGGGAAGCAGTGGAACAAACTGTATCTGAAATGAAAGATGGCGATATTCTTTTACTAGAAAATGTTCGCTTCCATGCTGGAGAAGAGAAAAATGATGCGGAGCTTGCTAAAGCATTTGCTCGCTTAGCAGAAGTATATGTGAATGATGCATTTGGTGCCGCACATCGCGCTCATGCGACGACGGAAGGGATTGCGAAATTATTGCCTGCTGTTTCTGGATTATTAATGGAGAAAGAACTAGATGTTTTAGGAAAAGCTTTATCCAATCCAGAACGACCATTCACTGCAATTATTGGTGGGGCAAAAGTAAAAGATAAAATCGGCGTTATTGATCATTTATTAGACAAAGTGGATAATATTTTAATCGGTGGAGGCCTCTCTTACACTTTCACTAAAGCACAAGGACATACCATTGGGAACTCTCTTGTAGAAGAGGATAAAATCGAGCTAGCTCAATCTTTTATTGAAAAAGCGAAAGCAAAAGGCGTTTCTTTCTATTTACCTGTAGATGCAGTTGTAGCGGATGAGTTTTCAAAAGATGCGAACACAAAAGTGGTAGATATCGATCAAATTCCTTCTGACTGGATGGGACTAGATATTGGACCGAAAACAGCTGCTTTATATGCGGATGTGATTAAAAACAGCAAACTTATTATTTGGAACGGTCCAATGGGCGTGTTTGAAATGGATGCATTTGCAAACGGTACAAAGGGTGTAGCGAATGCAATGGCAGAGACTACTGGATATACAATTATCGGTGGCGGGGATTCGGCAGCTGCTGTTGAAAAATTTGAAGTTGCGGATAAAATGGATCATATATCCACTGGTGGAGGAGCTTCTTTAGAGTTTATGGAAGGGAAGGACCTACCAGGCGTATCGGCATTAAACGATAAGTAATGGAGGAGATTTTATATGCGTAAACCAGTAATTGCAGGAAATTGGAAAATGTATAAAACACTTGCAGAGGCAAAAGATTTTGCGCTTCAATTAAAAGAAAAACAAGTAGATAGCAGCAAGGTGGAAGCAGTAATTTGTGCACCTGCTCTATTTTTAGACCAACTAGTTCATGTTACAAAAGATTCTTTTATTTCCATCGGAGCTCAAACGATGCACGAGGAAAAAGAAGGAGCATTTACAGGTGAAGTTAGTGGTCATCAATTAAAAGACTTAGGTGTTAGTTATGTAGTAATTGGTCACTCTGAACGACGTCAATATTTCAATGAAACAGATGCTTCTGTGAATAATAAAGTAAAAGCTGCATTTGAATATAATTTAACTCCAATTATTTGTGTAGGTGAGACATTAGAAGAGCGCGAACAAAATGAAACAGAAAACATCGTATCTGCGCAAGTAATGGCTGCTTTAGAAGGACTTTCCGAAGAACAAGTGATAAATTCTATTGTCGCTTATGAGCCAATTTGGGCAATCGGTACTGGTAAAACAGCAACTGCGGACGATGCAAATGATGTATGCCAGGCTATCCGCGAAACCATTCTAGATGGCTTTGGGGAGGAAGTAGCGAGCAGTGTTCGTATTCAGTATGGCGGAAGTGTCAAACCGGAAAATATTGAAGAATTGCTTTCAAAAGAACATATCGATGGTGCGTTAGTAGGTGGAGCAAGCTTACAAGTTGACTCCTTTTTAAAATTGTTGGAGGCTGGAGAGAATGCCTAAAACTCCAGTAGCTTTAATCATTTTAGACGGATTTGGATTGCGTCATGAATCATATGGAAATGCTGTGGCTCTTGCACATAAGCCGAATTTTGATCGATATTGGAGAGACTTCCCTAATGCATCACTTACTGCTTCAGGAGAAGCGGTAGGCTTACCAGAGGGACAAATGGGTAACTCGGAAGTTGGTCATTTAAATATTGGTGCTGGAAGAGTCGTTTATCAAAATTTAACACGTATTCATAAGTCCATTCGCGAAGAGAAATTCTTTTTGGAGCCTAAGCTTCTTTCTGCTATTGAACATGTGAAGCAAACGGGTGGAAAGCTTCACTTAATGGGATTACTCTCTGATGGAGGGGTTCATAGTCACTATTCTCATTTATTTGCACTTTTAAAGCTAGCGAAAGCTCAAGGACTAGCAGACGTATTTGTCCATGGTTTCTTGGACGGACGTGACGTTGGACCGCGTACAGCAATTGGGTATGTGGAAGAAACAGAAATGCAGATGAAAGAAATCGGTGTAGGAAGATTTGCTACGATTAGTGGACGGTATTATGCAATGGACCGAGATCGTCGTTGGGAACGCGTAAATCTTACGTATCGAGCACTTGTTGATGGAATTGGTAAAACTGCAGAATCAGCTACTGCTGGGATTTTACAATCATATGCAGAAGATGTTGTAGACGAATTTGTTTTACCAATCGTTATGGAAGAAAATGCAAAGCCAATTGCAACGATTGACTCGGGTGATGCAGTCATCTTCTTTAACTTCCGTCCAGACCGTGCCATTCAATTGTCGATGGCATTAAACACACCAACATTTGATAGTCTTCCACTAAGTGATAAGCATCCAACGAATTTGAAATTCGTTACGTTTACTCACTATAGTGATGATGTTGTATCTGATGTGGTATTTGAAAAAAATGATCTATACAACACACTTGGAGAAGTGCTAGCAAAAAATGATAAAACACAGCTTCGCATTGCGGAAACAGAAAAGTATCCACATGTAACGTTTTTCATGAGCGGTGGAAGGGAAGAAAAGTTCCCTGGAGAAGAAAGAATACTTATAAATTCTCCAAAGGTAGCAACATATGATTTACAGCCTGAAATGAGTGCATATGAAGTAACGGATGCACTACTAGCTGAAATTGCAAATGATCATTTCGATGCCATTATTTTAAACTTCGCTAATCCAGATATGGTAGGGCATAGTGGGATGCTTGAACCAACTGTGAAAGCAATAGAAGCAGTAGATAAGTGCTTAGGAAGAGTAGTCGATGCTATTTTAGCAAAAGGTGGTCATTCCATTATTACGGCGGACCACGGTAACTCAGATGAAGTGACAACACTCGAAGGCCAGCCAATGACGGCACATACGACAAATCCTGTTCCAGTTATCGTAACGAAGAAAGATGTTTCTCTACGAAGTGACGGAATTTTAGCCGATTTGGCTCCAACCATGTTACACTTATTAGGGATAGAAACACCGCCTGAAATGACAGGTAAAACACTAATCGAAACGGAGAGTTAAAAATGCCAATTATTACACAAATTCAAGCTCGTGAAGTATTAGATTCACGTGGAAACCCGACAGTAGAAGTAGAGGTATTTACAGAAAGCGGTGCATTTGGTCGTGCAATCGTTCCATCTGGTGCATCTACTGGTGAATATGAAGCAGTAGAACTCCGTGATGGTGACAAAGCAAGATACCTAGGTAAAGGTGTTTTAAAAGCAGTAGAAAACGTAAATAACATTATCGCAGCAGAATTAGAAGAAAACTTTTCAGTATTAGATCAAGTTGAAATTGATCATGCAATGATTGAATTAGATGGAACAGAAAACAAAGGAAATCTTGGGGCAAATGCAATTCTAGGTGTATCTATGGCAGTTGCTCATGCAGCAGCAGACTATTTAGATGTTCCTCTCTATCAATATTTAGGTGGATTTAATGCGAAGCAACTACCAGTACCTATGATGAACATTTTAAATGGTGGAGAACATGCGGATAACAATGTAGATATCCAAGAGTTCATGGTTATGCCAGTTGGAGCAGAATCTTTCCGTCATGCATTACGTATGGGAGCAGAGATTTTCCATAGCTTGAAAGCAGTATTAAAAGAAGCAGGTTTAAACACAGCTGTTGGAGATGAAGGTGGATTCGCACCAAACTTAAAATCTAACGAAGAAGCGCTTTCTACGATTATGACAGCAATTGAAAAAGCTGGCTACAAACCAGGGGAAGAAGTACTTTTAGCAATGGACTGTGCTGCTTCTGAATTCTTTAATAAAGAAGATGGAAAATACCATTTATCTGGTGAGGGTGTAGTAAAAACTTCAGAGGAAATGGTTGCTTGGTATGAAGAACTTTGCTCGAAATACCCAATTATCTCTATCGAAGACGGCTTAGATGAAAATGACTGGGTTGGTCATAAATTACTTACTGAAAAAGTTGGAGATAAAGTTCAGTTAGTTGGAGACGATTTATTCGTTACAAACACGAAAAAACTTGCACAAGGAATTGAGCAAGGTGTTGGAAACTCTATTCTTGTTAAAGTAAACCAAATTGGTACATTAACAGAAACTTTTGATGCGATTGAAATGGCAAAACGCGCTGGTTACACAGCAGTCATCTCTCACCGTTCTGGTGAATCAGAAGACGTGACAATTGCAGACATCGCAGTTGCAACAAACGCTGGCCAAATCAAAACAGGTGCACCTTCTCGTTCAGACCGTGTAGCGAAATACAACCAATTACTTCGTATTGAAGACCAATTATATGGAACTGCTCAATACCTAGGCAAAAAAACATTCTATAACTTAAAATAATAATGAAAGCAGGGGTTATCCGTAATTGGATAGCCCCTGCATTTTTTTAGACTCTGTTAACCGATAGTGTTGTTATCTGCTGAAAATCCGCTTTCCGCGGACGAACTTCCAAGCCTATTAAAATAGATAAGGTCCAACTAAGAAAAATAGAACAGCTGTATTCATACAGGTTGTATACAATACAATGACGTTAAAAGTATCTTCGTTCACCGTATATCGGGCAAGGAGTAAAGGGATAGTAGAAAGAATACTTGCAATAAATAACAAAATAACAAAGTGCCATGTCTCCGTTATAAAAGGAATATTATAAACTAGATTTTCAATAGTAGTGAATTGATAGATGAAATACGTTTGGATGCCAAATAAAGCAATGATATGCATAAGAAATGCTGTCTTATGTGAATGAGCAAATCGCCTTCTTTCCATTAACACTAACAGTCCATACGTAATGCCTAACGAAAGGACGATCCATACAAATGAGAAAAGAACAAGAAGAAAACCATTAAACAACATACTGAGTAAAGTATAACTTGCCTCTTCATAATCACCTTCCATAATTCCATTACTTTCTTCCTTTATTACCTCATCAGAAGATGAATAGAGAAGAGAACGATTAGCACCATCCATTTTTAAATAGGCAACTGTTTGTTCATTTAAAAGAGTAGAGCGTTCATAACGATCTCCAGCTTTCGTAACTGCACTAGCGTGAATGGTATTATCTAAAAAAATACCGACAAAGATTTTATTCACACGTTCACCAGTAGGTGTTCGTACAGTAGCTGAAAACGTGAGAAGTGCTTCTTCTTTTGTTTGATAGACACTTGGAAAACGAATTTCCGTTAGTTGCATCCCCGTATCTTCTTCCAAAAATTTAAGGTTAGAGAAAGTAGGGGACTGATTGGTGGATAGATTGAATGGTGCCGCAAGAATTGTCTTCGTACGTTTCCCTCCAGATAAAATTTCTGTATCTAGTAAGAAAGAGTAACTATTATTTGGCGTCTGAATGATATGCATGGACGACAGAATTTCCGATCCATTCACATGGAATTCAAATAGTTTAGATAGTTGGTTAGTATTGCTGTAAACAGTGAATAGATGCTCCTTTTTATTTTCCGTCACAATAAACATTTGGTCTTCCAAAATGGTGACAAAATTAACGGGTTCATCCATAGTAAATTGCTGTTTTACTGTTGTAAAAGGACTATTGGAAACGATGACATTTTGATCCTCTGTCCAATATACAAGTGTATCCTCGTCCTTTGAAAAATTAACAACGTCTTGAGCAATTTCAGTGTCTCCATTTGAAATAGTTGAATGAATGAGTGTATTGTCCTTTATGTAGAAAGAGTTGGATTGATCGCTCCAAGTATTTGTAAAGGAATCTAGCGAATCAATCGTACGTTTTTTTTCGCAGCTCATATCCATATCGCAAGATAAGATAATTAATTTTTTTAAATCTCGTAGACTAACGCTATAGCCATCTTCTTCTTTAACACTTTGGAGGTTGTTGTAATTACTTACTGGGGTTTTTACTTGGAAAGACCTACTCCATTGATCAGAAGGGAGTGTAGATTGTACTTGAAGTATCGTCCAATATTGAAACGATGTTAAACTTAAAATGATTAGTAGACTTATGACTATAAGTTTGTTTTTCAAAATAGATCTTCCTTTTGCTTATGTATTTTTTTCCAACTTATTCATTTCGATATAAAACTATAAAACTCCTCTTTTTCATCCAAACCTATGAAATAATCATCCTCTATTTTGTTGAAACCTATTATATTCTTGTTAGACTGTTGTAACTTCTAGTTGTTTTTGGTAAAATTAATATTGTTGTGAAAGTTCTTTTCAGGAGGTGGAACAAATGAATACGTTGTTAATGACTTTACTAGTCATCGTCTCATTAGCATTAATCGTTGTTGTGTTATTACAATCGGGGAAAAGTGCTGGTCTTTCAGGAGCCATCTCTGGCGGTGCTGAACAACTTTTTGGAAAACAAAAAGCACGAGGTATGGACCTTATATTACATAGAGTAACAATCGTCCTTGCAGTGTTGTTTTTCATTTTAACTATTGCTGTCACAAAATTTTAATCTTATTCAACAGAAGAATTGACTTCTGCTGAATAAGGTTAAAGCCTTCGGCGGATACAACAGATTTTGTAAAAGAATCATCGAGCAAGCTCGTTGCATTGTTTTCTGCGAAGAGAAATCGTAGAAGTAAAATCTGGACACAAATACGCCGAGGCGAATTTGATAATAGATACGAACCGCCTGACCGACTTCTGATTGGTCAGGCGTTTTCTTTTCATTTATACTTATACATACAATATAAAGGAACAATGTCTAGCTGAATTCCTACCTTACAGGTAAAATTCTGCTTTGCTAGATTGGAGGTATTTTAACATGCGATTAGCGGCGCCAAAACCTTTCTTCTTTGAGGCTGGTAAACGTGCAGTATTGCTGCTTCATGGTTTTACTGGCAATTCATCAGATGTTCGGATGCTTGGAAGATTTCTAGAGAAAAATGGGTATACTTCTTTAGCGCCACATTATAAAGGTCATGGAGTTCCACCAGAGGAACTTTTAGAAACAGGTCCATCTGATTGGTGGAAAGATGTGATGGATGGGTATACTCGTTTAAAGGACGAAGGGTATGAGGAAATAGCAGTAGCTGGCCTTTCACTTGGAGGCGTATTTTCATTGAAATTAGGGTATACAGTTCCTGTGAAGGGAATAGTCACGATGTGTTCTCCAATGACAATGAAAACGACGGATGTCATGTTCGAAGGTGTATTAAAGTATGCTAGAGAATATAAAAAGTATGAAGGAAAAACAGCGCAACAAATCGAAGAAGAAATAGAAGCTATTCGACAAACCCCAATGGAGACGTTGGCAGAACTAAGGGAATTTGTCTATCAGGTACGGGATCATGTCGATCATATTTATGCTCCGCTGTTAGTTACCCAAGGAAAAAAAGATAGCGTCATTGATATAAATTCTGCTCCTTATATTTATGAGCATGCAGAATCATTAGAGAAGAAATTAAATTGGTATGAAAACTCTGGCCACGTCATTACACTTGGTTCTGAAAAAGAACAATTACAGGAAGATATATTAAATTTTTTAGAGTCGCTCGATTGGAATGTGTAAAACAGGCCAAATGCGCACACGCTGAAAAAGGAGGGATGTTTGATGGAAAACATGAAAGAAAAATTACTTGATTTAATGAATACAGATGAGTATAAACCATTAACAACGAAAGAACTGGAAAATCATTTTGGGTTAGTGGATGCAGAAGACTTTAAAGGACTAGTAAAAACACTTGTCCAAATGGAGGAAAGTGGATCAGTCGTACGTTCTCGATCCGATCGGTATGGTATTCCTTCACGAATGAATTTAATTGTTGGGAAATTTATAGGACACGCAAAAGGCTTTGGGTTTGTTACACCAGAAGAAGATGGAATGGACGATATTTTTATTCCTCCTACGGAAGTGAATGGGGCAGTAAATGGAGACAAAGTGCTTGTTCGAGTTTCCCGTGAGACTTCTGGTGACAGAAGAGAAGGATCCATTATTAAGATTACGCAACGAGGTATAACTAAAGTAGTTGGAACATTCCAAGATAATAAAGGCTTCGGATTTGTTATCCCTGATGACAAAAAAGTACCTATGGATGTTTTTATTGCTAAAGGAGATACGCTTGGTGCAATTGAAGGGCATAAAGTAGTTGTAGAAATCACGGATTGGCCGAATGAAAGAAAATCTGCAACAGGAATTGTTTCTCAAATTCTTGGGCATAAAAATGATCCTGGTGTCGATATTTTATCGATCATTTATAAGCACGGTATTACCATTGATTTCCCTGAAGAAGTAATTAATCAAGCAGAAGCTGTACCCGCTGAAATTGATGAAAAGGATTTAGAAGGTCGTAGAGATTTACGAGAAGAAGTCATTGTAACGATTGATGGTGCGGACGCAAAGGATTTAGATGATGCTGTTACTGTTACTAAATTCCCAGATGGTACGTTTAAGCTTGGCGTACATATTGCGGACGTAAGCCACTATGTAACGGAAAACTCACCACTTGACCGCGAAGCATATGATCGTGGAACAAGTGTATATTTAGCCGATCGTGTTATACCAATGATTCCACATCGTTTATCAAATGGTATTTGTTCATTGAATCCACAAGTTGATCGTTTGACTTTATCTTGTGAAATGATTTTTGATGGTTCAGGTATGGTAACCTCACATGAAATTTTCCAAAGTGTTATTCGAACAACAGAGAGAATGACTTACTCTGATGTGTATAAAATATTGGAAGAAAAAGATGCTGCGTTAATAGAGCGTTATGAACCTCTTGTACCAATGTTCGAAACGATGGCAGAATTAGCAGCCGTTCTTCGCGAAAAACGTAAAAATCGTGGAGCAATCGATTTTGATTTCCCAGAAGCAAAAATTATAGTTGATGAAAATGGCTGGCCAACGGACGTTGTGAATCGTGAACGCACAGTTGCAGAGCGTCTAATCGAAGAATTTATGTTAGCTGCCAATGAAACAGTAGCGGAGCATTTCAAGTGGATGGATGTACCTTTTATTTACCGAATTCACGAAGATCCAAAACCAGAAAAGCTACAACGCTTTTTCGGATTCTTAACTAACTTTGGTCTAGTTGTTAAAGGAACTGGAAATGATATTCACCCAAAAGCGTTGCAAGAGATTATTGAAAATATCGAGGGTATGCCAGAAGAACCTGTTATTTCTACGATGCTTCTAAGATCCCTTCAACAAGCAAAATATTATTCAGAGTGCTTAGGGCATTTTGGTTTATCAACGGAATTTTATACGCATTTTACTTCTCCAATTCGTCGTTATCCAGATTTAATCGTTCATCGATTAATCCGTACGTACCTAGTAAATGAAGATGTATCGTCAGCTACTATTAATCATTGGGGTGCAATGATTGATGATATTGCCGAGCATACGTCCAAACGTGAACGCCGTGCAGTAGATGCGGAACGTGATACAGATTCGCTGAAAAAAGCACAGTATATGGCAGATAAAATCGGTGAGGAATTCGAAGGAATCATTAGTTCTGTTACGAACTTTGGGATGTTTATTGAGCTTCCGAATACCATTGAGGGTCTTGTACATGTAACGAATATGACAGATGATTATTATCGTTTTGACGATCGTCAAATGATGATGATTGGTGAACGCGGAGGCAAGCAGTTCCGTATTGGGGATGAAGTAACCATTCGCGTATCAGCGGTGAAGCCGGAAGAATCGGCCATTGACTTTGAAATCGTAGGAATGAAAAAAGCATTCCACCGAACTAGAAAAGAAGCACCAAAAGTGATTCATGCTTCGAAAAAGGACGGCTCTGGCTCTAATCGATCAAAGTCTCAGCCAGCACCTAAAAAAGAAGTAAAACAGAAAAAGAAATTTTACGAATCCGTTGCCAAAAAATCGCAACGTCGTAAACGTCCGAAGAAAAAATAAAGGGGCGAGTAATCGCTCCTCTTTAGTTTTTGAGAGGTGAATATGATGGCGAAAAAACCAGATGATAGAATACTTGCGCAAAACAAAAAAGCGAATCACGATTATTATATCGAAGAAACAATTGAAGCAGGAATTGTGTTGCAAGGTACAGAAATTAAATCTATTCGAAATGCGAAAGTACAATTAAAGGATGCTTTTGTTCGTATTCGTAATAACGAAGCATGGATCTCTAATATGCATATTAGTCCATACGAACAAGGAAACCGTTTCAATCATGAGCCTTTACGATCTAGAAAATTACTTTTACACAAAAAGCAGATTAGTACATTAATTGGGGAAACAAAGCGTGATGGTTACTCCATTGTTCCGCTCAAAATGTATCTAAAAAACGGCTATGCAAAAGTATTAATCGGCGTCGGAAAAGGGAAGAAAGATTACGATAAACGGGATGTCTTGAAGAAAAAAGAAGCAAAACGAGATATTGAAAGAGCGTTTAAAGAACGGAATCAATAATCTACTGAACATTACTGGTAGAATGTCTCACTTGAAAATTGACCATTTTTGATGTATAGTGAGTAGGTAACGAAGCTTACACTATACCATAAACGGGGACGTTATGGATTCGACAGGGATAGTCTGAGCTTGAGTTGCGCGTCGGAGGCTCGGCTCCGTAAAAACGGATCTTATAATAACAGGCAAAACAAACAACAACTTAGCATTCGCAGCGTAAGCTCGGATCTGCTCTATTTATCCATCGCCCATGTGGCTAGGTAGAGCTCAACTTTAGTGGGATACGGTTGGCAGTGCCACTTGAGCTGTCAGCAAGAGATTTCCAAGTTAGCGTACATGACGCCCGCTTGTCGGCATAGTGCTACGCGAAACCTAAATAGGCAAGATACACGCGTAGAAGCTTAAGTGTTAGAGTTTCTGGACGCGGGTTCAAATCCCGCCGTCTCCATATTTAAAACTACTACAAACGTAGTGGTATCAACGGTTTAGCAACGCAAGGGATATTAGACGGGATATGAACTTGATTCAAATACCCCCACTTTTATCCCTAGTAATCAACCTTCTAATCATTCGATTGGAGGTTTTTTTTTATGGGAAGAAAAAGAGGAATATTTGCAGTACAGGTAGATGAAGTAGAAGTATCAAAGAAATCTGTAATAACCAAAAAGGATACGATAACCATTCCTAAGGCACTCACAACCATTTATCAACAAATGAGGATTGCAGGAAATCGAGAAAGGACTATTGATAGTTATAATTACATCCTTAATCAGTTTGTAGTGTTTAACAAACTGGAATATGTAGAGGATATTAATTCAGATTCAATTTATAACTATTTGGAATCCTTAAATGTATCTAATCAAACAAAACTAATACGATTAAAATCAATCAAAGCAGTATTAGGTAAATTTCATAACAATGGTTGGATTAAAGAAAAATTTTGGAGTTATATTCAAATTAGAATTGATAAGCAAGTAAAAAAAGGTGCTAAAGCAAATGACATTGAAGTTCTATTATCATTAATAGATAACAATACATTTATCGGTTTTAGAGATAGAGTGGCGATTTTAACGCTATTTAGAACAGGTATCAGAATAAGAACATTGGGAGAACTAAAAGAACGTCACATTGACTTTGAAAATCTTTATCTTAATTTAGATGGTGCTATTGTGAAGAACCATAAGTTTCTCAGATTACCTCTTGATGAAGAACTAGCAGAGTTATTAAAAGTCCTCATTAATCAAAATAAACTTATTCGAGAGTATTACAATCTTGAAAATACAAACATATTTATTACACAAAATGGATTGCCGATCAATGATAGTAAATCATCTAACAATGCTATCTCTAAGCAACTACACAAATATTCTGTTCGTTATGGATTAGAGAATATTAATCCACACTCAATACGTAGAGGTTATGCAAAATCACTTTTAGATAAAGGAGCAAATATCGCTCTAATTTCTAAAGCACTTGGACATTCTGACTTGGGAGTGACAACCCAGTATTTAGATATTGATACCGATGAAGTCGCAAGCAGTTTGAGGGAATTTCTATGAAGATGAAGAAAAATATCCAGTTAAATTTTGAAGAGTACGTATTTCTGTAAAATATTTTTAATAAAGAAGGATATTTTATTGAATATATAGAATTATAGAAATGGAATTAAAATGTTAATTAAGGGGGAGTAAGTATGGTTCATAAAAATGAAATAAATACACCTGCAAAATTCACTAAACATAATATCGAAATGAAAACAAAGGTTCATTTGAGTTTGGAAATACTTTCAGGACTTTCTCCAACAAAGTTTAAAAAGATGTATAGTGATTTCTCTCCAGTCGAAGGGGAAATAGTGTTGAAGAATAAAGATGGGCAAATAGCAGTTTTTGATTTTAATAAAAATTGGGTTACTAAGGTGGAAACGTTAGAAGAAGAGAATCAATGATATGAGGAGGAAATATATTGATTATAAATAAAGAAAATTATAGTGAGTTTATAAAAGATGAATATGAATTATCATTTGTTCTAGCACTTGAAGATGATGAACTATTATTTGATACAAATTTAACTACACTTAAAAATCATCTTTCATCTCTAAAGAATAAAGGGTTTATAGAAAAGTTCTCTCATGAGGATAATCGCTTTCATGTCATAACAGAAAAGTATTTAATAAATCTGAAGGTATTACACAATGGTGACGTCTGTCAGTATACCATTAATAAAAAAACGCAGAACAAAGGGAACTATAGTAGAAGAATGTTTCCAGAAGCAATAATAAATACATTCAACAAATTTGTTCTTTAAAACTAGGGAAGCATATTGCTTCCTTTTTTTTGTGGAAACTAGGTGTGCAAATATTTGAATATCGTATAAAAGGACGTTTTTATTCGATATTGGTCACCTCGAAAACGTAGGAAAACAAGGCGTTTTGAGAATCGAATAAAACCAAATTTACAGTATAAAATAAATATTTTTCCGTTTGGTTGATAAAAGTGTTTTTCGTTCCTATAGTAAGAAGTGTAGGGATGTTTTTCCAATAAAACGAATTTTAACAGTCCTCTCTATGAATGTAGAGTAGGTAACTTATAAATATAAAGGAGAATCATAAATGGAATTTATAGAGAAAATCAAAGCACATCAAGAAGGTAAATATGATTTGGCAGCGGAACTTTTAAAAGTTGCTCAATCAGACATGGTAGATGTTCAAATGGTATGTACCAAACATCAAGTAAAATTTTATGATGTAGAGTACGAGGATGAACGTACAGAGGTCTTTAGACGTTGGAGAGCAAAGTATACACCAAAGCAAACTACAACCTTATATCGCATTGCATACAATCTAAAAGTTTTAATAGTTCGTCATAGTAAAAAAGCAAAGAATATGAAATGGGCATTAGATACAGGATCACAAATAGAGAAAGCAATTTTTGATGGTGAGGACTTTGTTTATACTGTTTTAACAACTCTAGGACACCATTATCATGTTGATGATTTTTATAAAATTCCTAAAAGTGTGCTTAAAGAAGTTGAAACCTATCTGAATTATGACAGTTGGTATGATTTCAAAAAGATTTATAGCGACCATCTAAATATCTCTCCTTCTGTTAATCGCTCCATTAAGAAACTTCAAGATGAAATATCACCCTTAATTTTGGATTCACTATATGAGGTACTTCCTAAAGTAGACCTAACAAAAACAGATGAACAAATAATAGGTTTTATATCAAAATCAGTTAGAAATAGAACGTATCGAAAATTAACGAAGTTATTGGGAACTAAAGTTCATCAGATAAACGGTGAAAAATATATTGTAAGAACAGATAAGATGAAAATGAAGCAAACGATTATAGATAAAATGCTAGGAATAAATGAAGGTAAGTTGACCAACAATCAAGTGAACTTTTATCGCCAGTTGAAAAAATTTATACAAGTTGAAATAGATGCTCGAAATACTTCACCATTCACGTTTAGTAAAGAGGATGAAATTATTAACATCAACAAACGCTACTTTGCAGAAAAGATGGAAATGAAAGAATCTGCATTTAAGCATAGATTGATACGATTACAAGATAAGAAGGATAAAGATTTCTTTGCTCAAATAGGATGATTAAAACATCACACTTTTAGGTATATATTAGGTTCTATGTAGGAGTAAATAAAAGTCAATAATTTTTTAATCGTCATTCAATTATTTTAGTATAGGGGGAGTAGTTACCCCCTATCGTTCATTATAGTTTCAACCTGAGAATATTTATTTGTCATTTTTATTCTCTCCATGTGGGATTCCGATTATTTCGGAGTCCTTTTTTTATTGTCAAAATTCAAATTTAATATAAGAGGTGGTCATTAAATGGCTCAAATTAATAATTACGGTTATGAAAAGTTACGAGAATACATCCTTTCTAATTGGAAGTATTTAGAAATACAAACACCAACAAGCGAAGTTTTAAAGCGTTACTCTACTTCAAACGGATTGGTAATCACAGGAACGTCTACAAGCACAGAATTGGAATATAAGTTAGTTATCACAGGTGACGCTACATTTTTAAGTAAGACAGTAGGTAAGTCAGTTTTATTCAATGTGGCTACAAATGGTTCTCCAATAGCGACTGAAGTATTTAATCCATTTACTTTTGAAACAGTAGACGACCAATTGACGATTATCCACAAACTACAAGTTCCTCAGATTGTCTAGGAGTTGATTAAATGGCTACATTAATTAGCACACCTGCTCAACTCCAAGCAATTAACAACAACCTTACTGCATCATATGAGTTAGTAAATGATATTGATTTAACAGGAATTAATTTTACAGTTCTTGGTGATGGAACAACATCAGCCAAACGATTCAAAGGAACATTTGAGGGCAAAGGATACAAGATAAAAAACTTAAATATTAATAGGACTACTGCAAATGTTGGTTTATTTGGATTTACAGAAGGTGCAACAATAAAAAATGTTGGACTTGAAAACGTTAATATATCGACAACGCAAAATTATTGCGGTGGACTAGTTGGCTACTCGATAAACACAAATATTGACCAATGTTATACGACAGGTGAAGTTTTTGGTCAGTATGGGGTTGGTGGTCTAATAGGTTGGCTCGCTGCAACTACAAGTTCTACTATTTCAAATTGTTTTTCGAGTGCCAATACAACTGGAAAAGGTCGAGTTGGTGGATTTGTTGGAAACTTACTTGATACTAAAAGTTTTATTTCTAATTCATATGCATATGGGCTTCCGACTACTTTAGAAACTTCCTACCCTGCAAGTGGATTGGTCGGTGATATAAACGCACTAGCAAAAAGCAATGTAACGAATTCATATTACAACTCAGATTTGAATAATTTTCATATTGTAGGAATTGGATTAACTACTTCACAATTTGCAGATTCATCTAATTTCTCTAATTGGGATTCTAATATTTGGGGCTTTGCTTCATATCCATATTTAAAAATCTTCGGTGTTCCTCCCATCCCCTCTAAGAAAGTAACAATCAATCTCAATAGCCATTTAAACGTCATTTACAGTTCACTAGGTCGTTCTAAACGTAAGGTGAGTATTAGTTTATCTCACACTGGAAACGTAACAGGTGAAACGTATAGGTCAAGACAATTGATAAAAAACATCACGTCACATATTGATGAGATTGTTTCAAATGTTACGACTTTGCAAAATGCGAATGTGAAAAATTATGAGGTTTTATCTTATATAAAAGGTATTGGATCAAATGCTAGTCGAATTGTACGGACTGTGAGAACAGTAGAATCAGATGTACAACCTATTCAGATTATTACAGATATACAGATTCCATTTAAGATTGGAAAACCTGTTTATGCGACTGTATATGTAGTTGAGAATCCAACGAATCTAAATAAATTAGTAAATCAATCAAATACACATGTAAAAGAAAACGCAACGGAAATGAGCGTGATATAAATGTTCGCTAAAGATACAATCTTGCTTGTAGTACAATTCAGAGATTATAACGGAAATAAGGTAACTCCTAATGATGTTAAATTGACGATATACGACAAACAGGAAACTCCTATAGAAGAAATTACATTTGGTCTAGCAACAGATGGACTAGGTAAATTTGAATATGAATACACAGATACCACTGGCTCAGATTTTATTTTTGAGTTTAGTGGTGTTTTTAATGAAAAACCGATTTTAGCAAGACAAGAAGTAAACGTAAAATTTAACTAAGAATAGGAGAATCACAAATGGAAAATGAACAAGTAGAACAAGTAGAGGTATCACCTGATATTCAAGAACTTGAAAAACAGGTTTTAGAAAACGGTGAGCAACTAGAACAAAGTAAAAAATTAGCAGAAGAAATTCTACAGGAACGACAAGAATTTTTGGAATCACTCGAAAAAGATTTATTTGATAAAGAGTTAAAACTTACGTTAAAGGAAAATGGACTTGAAGCATTTGCAGAAGTTATTAATGTCGATAACTCAGATGATTTGGGAAAAGTGGTTTCTAAATTAATTTCAATCGTAAATAACATAAAAGTATCTAATGGTTATGTTCCAAAAGAATCGAACGGAACACAGGATGCTTATTCACAAGCAATACAAAATGGTGACGTTAAAAACGCTATCGGTTTTAAATTTGCCAACTTGTTTAAAAGATAAGGTGTCCAAAATTGGACATCAAATAAAACTAAAAATTAAAGGGGAAATATAAATTATGATTACATCAAACAACGGATTTACAGCGACAGAAAGCATTTCACTATCACAAGAACTAGCACTTTTGGGAGTACAATCAACTCCATTTGCATCTTTACTATTATCTAAAGGTGTAGAGAAAGCACTTGCAACAGTATATACCTTTAAAGAAAAAACTATCTCAAATGATGATGATATTTCAGCAGTTGAGGGAGCAGATACAACAGAATTCCAACAATCCGCAAAGCGTGAATTAACTGCAATTCTTCAAATTTTCAAGAAAGCAGTATCAATCTCAGGTACGGCAGATGCAATGCAATCAACTAAGTTTTCAGAAGAAGTTGCAGACCGTCTATTAGAATTAAAAATTAATCTTGAAAAAGTATTAATTAACGGAACTAAAGCAGATGGATCAATAACTCCATTTATCCGTAAAATGTCAGGTATTGTTGAGAGTGCTGATTCTTCAAATGCAGAAACAGGTGCTGATGTAGAGGAACTAATCAAAACTACTATGCAGAATTTATGGAACAATGATTTATCAGAGGGAGCATATTACTTATTTGTAAATGCAGATGTGAAAGAAAAAATTGATGCAGTATACAAAGATTCTTATTCATATGTTCACCAAACAAATAATTTTGGTCTAGTTGTTGATACAATCAATACTAATTTTGGTACTGTAAACGTAGTTTTATCTAAACACGTTCCTGCTACTAAAGGGATTTTATTTAATGATGCTTATGTAAATATGGTTGCTTTACGTGAAGCACACTTTGAGCCACTTGCTAAAACAGGTGATAGCACAAAAGGACAAATTGTTGGTGAATACTCACTTAAAGTAGGTTCTCCAAAAGCAGTAGCAGTAATTACAGTAGCATAATCACGAAAAGCACTCTCTTAAATGAGGGTGCTTTTTTAATATAAGAAATTCAATTAATTGAATGAGAAGGGAGAATCAATATGACAGAAACAGAATTATTTGTTATGAGGAAAAGGAAGCGTATTAAACTTTCACAGGTAGCGAAATTTGTGGATTGCTCAATTAGTTTATTAAGCAGATTTGAAAATCAACAGGTAGCAATGGATAAAGAAAAGATAAAAAAATATCGAGAATATATCGAACAATATTAGAACAAACATACTTAAAGAAAATCCCATAATAGAAGGAGTGAATAAATGAATTACTCAACTTAGTTTCCTTTTTCGTAGATGTACTCAGTCGATTCAATCGGCTTTTTTTACTTGGTTTTGTGAAACCACTTGCGAAAAAGGGAGCAACAAATCATAGGAAACTGTATTGATATTCATTCAATATGAACAAACAACTAAAAGAATTATTTCCCCAATGGGTAACTAAAAAACAAGATAGAAATTTAACTCTAACTAACGATCTTGATTCATTACTGAGTTGCACTTTATTAAATATGATTCAAGGATACGAGATTAATTACTACTACACATTCAGAGGTATTCATGTATTAAATCCTAATGACACAAGACATTCAATAGGAATAGATATGGCAATTAAAAACGGTATGACATGGGATAACCATGTAGTAAAGATAAACAAAGATGATTATGTTAATCCACTCTCAGCAAATATAAATGCTCTAATAGGAATTAACCAATCCAATTATTTTGAAAAGTTTTGTGGTTCTACTGCATTACAAGTTTATTCGTATTATGATATTCCGCTGCCAAAAACAGATGAAGGTAAATTATTTATGTTATCAATTGATTCCTCTCATTTAGGACATTATGATGATAGGTTCAAAGAAATACACCATAAGTATTTAGAACTTCTAGGATACACAGAACTCATTGACTTGTTGAATAAAACATCTTTATGGGAAGTCGAATGGCTTAAACAGAATGAAAACTTATCTTTTAAAAATGGTGAAGTTTCTTATAGAAGAGGCGATAAAGAACACGCAGAAAAATTACTGGGGTTGGAGTTAATGATTCCACAAGGCGAGTTTCAGTTAATGCAAGAATTTAATAGTGGTAAAGGAAAGATTAGTCATACTAATAATCCTATCTACTATGACAATATTTTTTCCTATGCACTCACTGGAAGGAATTTCATTAATTATTCAACGTATATGAGAGGAGAAACAGCATGAATGAAATGACTAAAGAATATTTCTTTTGCTATACAAAAAGCATGAGCAATCATTTAAAAGAATGTGGAATCAACTATATAATGAAATCTCGTTCAATAAAAAATAATCAGATATTCACTCTCTATGCAAAGTCACCTGAGTTACAAAAAGCATTAGATGAATATAAAAATCTTTAGAAAATACATTGTCACTAAATTAGCATTTTTAAATAATTATACTTATAATTAAGTGTGAAATAACCGTATCATTTATCATACACATATTTCACATCAATAATGAGGTATGTGTATTGTTTTATATACACTTTGTTCATAGTTTACAGAAATACACTAATAAAGAAATAAACAGTATACCTCTATTATAGAATTTAACTAAGAGAAGGAGCAACATATATGAGAAGAGAAGATAATTTTATTATGATATACAATGATTTAATTACAGAGGATGAAGATAAACATTTATCAATTGAGGAATTGTATCTGTATGGTCTATTGAGAAAAAAAGAAACCTTAGAAGGGTTTTCAGAAACAAGTATTTCGTTCTTAGGTCAAACTTCACCAATCCCATTTGCATCAGATACACAAAGAACAAACAAAAAAGTTAAGGGACTTCTATTAACATTGAAATCAAAAGGGTGCGTTAATATATCAGATGCAGATGGAACAGTGTTAGAGGATTTCAAACCGTCTGATTTTATAAAAGTAACCTTCCCTTTACTAGAAGGGGGATTTGCTCAAATCCCAGTTGTTAATTTTAATAATTATAAATCCATGAGTGACTTCTATATTTATTGCGGTGTTGTTAGATGGAAGAATAGCGGTAAAGGTTATTTTAATTCATCTTATGGCAGGTGGGGAAAGATACTACAACTATCAGAACGACATGCAATTGATCTGGTAAATCAAGCAGTTGAAAATAAAATTATTTATAAAAATATTGGTGATTATGTAGATAGTGAAAGTGGAGGACAAAAGCAACAAAAGTTAAATCAGTATTCTACAACACCATTCAATAATAATGAGAAATCTATACAGACAAAGAAAAAAGAATCTGATATAGCAAATGAAGAATTTCATTCTAATAGAATAAACAGTGATAATGAAATAATTCAAATGGTTACAGTAGGACAAGTATTTAAAACATACAAAGATGATAAAAAAAGAAATATTTATCCGTCAGTTGATGATTATGTGTTCTACTTGTTACTACTAAAGAAACTTGAAGGTCAACAACCGACTAAGAGTGAACAGAGTTTTATTGATATTGTAAATAAACGCATGGAGCGTATGAAAAACAATAAGAAGTTTATTTCCACTTTTGAGCAGGCGAAAAGAATGGTAGACAGACAGATTCATAATTCAAAGGGAAATTCATTCCTTGATGAATTAACTATGAACGGAAAAAGCGTTGAAGATATTTTTTAATAAATATATTAACACTAGACGATTGTTCACTGGAGCAGTCGTCTTTTTATATTGCATGAAAATCTATAGGAGGAATGAACATGGAATTAAATCAAGCGTTAAAAGAATTAACATATAAGAAACAATTGTATTTCAAATGGAAAAATGATTATGGCATGAGGAATCCACGAACTGAGGAATCAATCTTAAAGGAAATTAATGCAAAAGATTTCTTCACCTATGAAAAGTGGGAATTGAGCGAGGAATATCAGTTTCTAATGAATCTACTCTTGCAGTCGAAAATTGGACAAGACATGCAAATTATCTATGAAGCAACTTCTGAAAAAGCAAAATCAGGAGATGAAAAGGCGACTAAACTTTTATTTGAAATTCAAAAGCAAATTGTAGCCATGAATAAAGAATACAAGAGCAAAAAGCCAACTAAAAAGAGTTCTGAAAATGTATATGACGATTTGGAGTTGTGATGAATGACTAACGCAACTACCAAAAAACCTGAGAATAAACTTCAAAAGGTATTAGATGATTTTGAGTTATTTGCAAAGAACTTTATTTTCATAACAGACAATGAGAACCAACTTGTAAAATTTGAAATCAATGATGCTCAAAAGGAAATAAACGACCTCATGAGTAAGAATCGTTTCATCATTATTGGTAAAGCAAGGCAAAGTGGCATCTCTACTTTTGTATTAGGTAAAGCATTATGGAGAGCATTGACGAAACCTAATGAAAACATTCTTATAGTTAGTTACAAAGGGGATTCTGCTAAGGCACTCTTTGATAAATTAAAGATGATGAATGATTCTATACCTAGAGAGAAGTTTCCTAATGTATTTCCTACAACTAAACGTGATAACAGGGGAGAATTATTCTTTTCAAATGGGAGCAGAATTTCAAGTGTAACGGCTGGATCAAAAAGTATTGGTCGAGGAAGTACGTACACATATATTCATCTATCTGAGTTTGCTTTTTATCAAGCACAAGAAACACAATTATTATCAGTTGAGCAATCACTTGCAAAAGGGGAACAATCGCAACTTACAATAGAAACAACCTCCAACGGTACTGGCAACCACTTCTATAAACTCTACACACAAGCCATGAAAGGTAAATCAAAATATGTAGATTATTTTGTTCCTTTCTTCCACAAACTTTATTCCAAACAATTCAAATATGATTATGCAGAAGCAGAAATATGGTACAAAGCAACCAACAAGGGAAAGCGTTTATCACTTGATGATTTAGAAGATGATGAAATTGTTTTACACAAAGCAGGAGCAAAATTGAAACAGTTAATGTGGCGAAGATGGAAGATACAAGATATGGAGGATGAAACT
Source organism: Psychrobacillus sp. FSL H8-0483 (assembly GCF_038637725.1). Classification (NCBI taxonomy): domain Bacteria; kingdom Bacillati; phylum Bacillota; class Bacilli; order Caryophanales; family Bacillaceae; genus Psychrobacillus; species Psychrobacillus sp. FSL H8-0483. The sequence continues at coordinate 3,145,332 of NZ_CP152052.1, read as the reverse complement.
CAATTCATGCAAGAGTTTCCTTCTAATCCTATTGAATCGTTTATATCCACTGGGCGGTCTGTATTCGATCAAGCGAAAGTATTAAAACGTATGAGCAACACAATTGAGCCATTATCTAAAAATGATGTGTCTGAGATTGTACCTGAGAGCGTTTTAAAATACGTTAATCGGGGACTTGCTTTATTCGAGTTACCTGAGAGGTCTAAAAAATACTACTTTGGTGTAGATACTGCAAGTGGCAGCGGTCAAGATTTCAGTACAATTTCAGTATTTGATATAGATGGACAACAAGTTTTAAGTTTCTATCACAATAAAATAACAATTTACGAATTTGCTCAGGTCATATATGACTTGGGTATTTTTTATAACTATGCTTTTTTAACAGTTGAATCTAATTCATATGGTTTAGCAGTTATTGAGCGTTTACGTAAAGAGAAACAATATCTCAATATGTACAAGATGAAAACATTTGACGAACGTGGGAAGAAGAAACTTAAAGTTGGATTCTTAACATCTCAAAAAACAAAACCTATCATGATTTCAGATTTCAAAGAACAATTTGAATTAGGACTAATCAATATTGAATGTAAAGTCACTTTAAATCAGATGCAAATGTTTATTGAAACAAATGGACGTATGGGAAATAAAAAAGGAAACAGCGACCTACATCATGATGATAGTGTAATTTCTTCTGCTCTTGCAATACAGGGCATGAAAGCAAATAAGTGGTATGTGGATTGATAAGATTAAAGTTTTGCAAAAAACTTTTTATTGTTTACAATAATTTTATAGGGGGTGAAATTTATGGAAAAACTAGAAGAATATATTTTGGATGACATAAGGAAGTGGAAGGAAGAAATTTCTGCTGAGATTAAAAGAATTGATATGGAAATTGAAGAGAAAAAGAAGAAAATTGAAATCAACGAAATAAAAATGAACATAGTAGAACATTCTGCTGACAAACTAGGTTATGCGAAAGTAGTAAGAGACACGCATTGGGAGACATATGGTAAACCTCTTTTAGAAGAAAATGAAAATTTAAGTAATGAAATTAATTTATCAGTTAATACTGATCTTTTTTACCAGAAACGTTCATTAACTTCTTTAGATGCTTCATTAACTGAGTTTTTTAAAAGAAACGAATAAATAAACGAATGAAAGTCGTATCCACTGAGATACGGCTTTTTTTATTGAAAAAAATTAAGGAGTTGTAACAATTGAATTTAAAACAATACGTCAAGGTTAAATATAAAAATATTGGTACATGGTTTGTGGAAGAAGTAGAGGCATTTCATAATACATCAAGAGTACTAGATATACAGAATAAGAGGGATTATTTAGAAGGACACCACAATATATTAAATCGACCTAACTATCAATATAACGGACAATTGGTAGAACCACGTAAAATTGTATTGAACATGGCAAAAACAATCTTGTCATTCCAAACACAATTCCTTTTAAAGAATCCTGTACAAATTACAGGTAAGGAAAAGATGGTAGAGGAATTTCAAGTGGTAAATAAGTTAGGCAAATTTAATGAAAAGAACATTGCTCTCCTTGATAAACTTTTAAAGTTTGGAAATGTATATGAATATATCTATATAGATAAGAAAGGTTATATCACATCTAAGATTATCAATAGAGATGAAGGTTTCCCTGTTTATAATCAGCATAATGAGATGATTGGATTCATTGAACAGTACGTATTTGATGGTATCTCATATTACGTTGTCTATGATGATGAAAAGGTTCAGGAGTGGAATAACGAGGATGGATCATTAATCATGACTTCTCAGTTTGCTAATCTGAGTGGATTGCCAGTTGCTTATGTATCTACTAATGAACACAGTGAAACAGAGGGAAGAAGTCAGTTAGATGATTTCATAGGCATACTAGACAACATGGAGGATTTAATATCGAAAACAGTAGACGGATTATATAAGATGATTAATCCTGTTCCTGTTATCTCAGGTCAACAGTTGAAAGGTTCAGTTCCTCAACATATTGTGGGTGGAGGTATCCAGTTAGATGATGGAGGAACGTTTAGTTTTGAATCGGCTACTATTGATGCAAAAGCATTTGATATTCTGTATACGCAATTGTATCAATCATTATTAGATATAAGTATGACACCTTCTGTATCAATGGGGAGAGCAGAAATTAGTAATGTATCTGAGCAATCTGTACGCTTACTGTTCTCATTGGCTAGTGTTAAGGGTGGAATGAATGAGCAATGCTTACGTAAAGGATTCTATGAGAGATGGGATAAGATACGTTCATTACTAACATACAAAGGGATTAACATTAATGATAAAGCATGGTCAACGTTTGATGTTCTGTTTACTTATGACTTACCTTCTAACAATGCAGAGGTCATTGGCAACCTAAGAGCATTGAGAGAAATGGGAGCGTTAAGCATGGAGAGTATGCTTGAGTTAAGTCCTATGACAAGTGATGTTGGACAAGAGATGGAACGATTGAGTAGCGAAGGTAAGAGTAGAGATCAGGTTCAGGATGAACTAGACGTAAATAGTTGAGTGAATAAGTATTATGAATAATGAGATAATTGTGTATAACTTGTTGATAACATAGAATAACTATTCAGTATATTTGAATAGTTTTGGTAAGTGAAAGTTTAATGGAAATGTAGACGTATCAAGGGGATAGAGTGAGAGTGTATATATCAAAAATTTTTCACTGTTATATAAGAATGAATGTTCGTAATAGTTATTGAAAAAATGAATCCACTTTATGACTGAGATTTTTTTGGGTTTACCATTTAATTAACAATACGATATTTGTAATAATTACAGTGGATTCAGGAACAACTAATAAACAATTATCTATCCATTATCTAATAAAAATTTGGTTTTAATTGAATATCTGTACGGTATTATAATAGTCATTATAGAACAATGGTGTTAAATCAACGTTTAGATGAGAGTAGAACCGTAGTTCTAATCCCCTGTTGTATTTATTAACCAAATTGTTAGTTGGATACCCCTAAATTTTAAAAAGTTCCCCTACCATATCAGTTTTTTCACGCACATAAAATTTTATATTCTCTCCCTCTATCTATCTATTAAAGTTGAATGGTAAAATATTCATATGCAGTTAGTACTTAATGTAAATGGTAGAGGAGAGATTTGAAATTTTAAAATCAATCAGATATAAAATACAACATATAATATCTATTAAGAAATATCTTAACTATATAGATAATGAAGTAACTGATAATACTGAATCAGAAAAACCAGACAGTAACCAACGTATTTGGGATGTAACCATATATGATGTATTAACAAACAAAGATATGAATAAGTTAGTCAAATCCTTATACAAATTAAATGATAAGGAATACACAAAGAGGATCGGTCTTAGAAAAAAGAAATCAAAAAATTTACATTATCTACGGCTAGAAATTAATCATACTGGAAGCGGTGTTCTAGCATATATAGAATTTAAAAATCATGATTACTTTAAGAAAATTTCATTATCATATACACAAGTTACAAATCAAACAATTGCAATCGAGTATAAAATTAGTTTTAAAAAAGCAATATTGTTTACCGAAATAAGAAACTTCATAAGAAACAATATAAAGAGTACATATTTTACAGGTTTCACTTCAATTTTTGATAATGAAAGTTTAAAAGAAAAGAATGGTGATTTTATCCATCAAAGAGAAATGCAATATATAAGGGATATTTTCCAATCCTTTATAGTAAAAAAACTGTTTTCAAATTACGGTAAAAAATATCAATTACCTATAGGTTATACAATTAATTATGAAAAAAATGTGGAGTTTGAGAATGAACTAAAAAACCCTTTTCTAATGCTATCTTTATATAATAAACCGGAAGATTATTATATTCTTATTGATGAACTGAATAATAGTCCTATTTATTATTTATATTTTAGCGGAAATACTATTCCTAAGTTTCCTTTTTTGACTAACTTTCAGTATCTCGGAAATGAATTTTATTACAATATGTTCAATCATATCGAAAATATGGAATTAACCACGAAAGTAACTAGATATCTTTTAGGTAACTATAAAATTGTGAAGAAAAAAGATTACTTATGGTTAGTAAACAAACTTAGAGCGTTAAAAGATAGTGATTTTAAACCAAATAACTATAATGAAAGTATAAAAAAAGATGATTGGGAAATACGATATGACGAAGAACCAAGTGAGGATAATTTTTTTACAGGAAACAATTTAACATTAAAATATACGAGGATTTATAATGAATATCATGATTATATGAAAACCTTACTAACCACTCAAAATGATACCATTGTTTTAGTTGTAGGATCATTAACATTGATATTTACTATTCTTGGTATTTTAGTGACGTTGATATTATCTTGAAATTCGCAAAAGGGAGGTGAGCATTTTGGAAAACTTTAAATTTATGGGGATTGATAATGAACCATACAAATCTAATGGTTCCTATAATAAAGAGGAATCCTTATTACTGATAACTTTTGATTCAGTTCACTTTACTAGAAGGTTTACCGATTTTAAAGAAGAGAACAAAATAATTGAACAAATTTCTTTTTTCGGTGATGAACGCAGTTCTTCATATTATGGACCTTATAAGGTTAGTAAAATCAAAGATAATGAAGTAACTTTAAAGATAATATCAAATTGAAAAATATGGAGTAGATTTAATGGATTTTAACGGGATTTATGAGACACTATTCAACTTTAGACATACTTTAAGTGGGTATACATTAAAAGAATTAAAAAAAGAATTCGACAATTATGAGTCGCTTGAAGTAGGTTATGCTTTTCATAAGTTGGTAAAAGAAGAATACATTGAAATTGAAAAAATTAGTGCGAATGATTATAAAATCATAAAAGTTTTAAAATAAAAGGGGCATCTCATTTGAGATGTTTTTTTTATTGTCCAAAATTCACACCATAGGAGGTGTTTATCATAGAAAAATTATTATTCGGCTTAACCTTTTTAGGAACATTCTTTGCGTTTCTAATAGGTGGATGGCACATATCATTAACAATCCTTGTAGCATTTATGGTTATTGATATTGTTACAGGATTAATTAAAGCAGCGATACAGAAAAAATTAAATTCAAAAGTGTCCTATAGAGGATTCCTAAAGAAAACGTCAATCATGTTAGTTATCATCATTGCTAACTTATTAGACGTTCTAACTGCTTCTGGTGTACCTGTATTTAGAACAATGGCTGTGTTCTTTTATATAGGTATGGAAGGATTGAGCATAGTAGAAAATTTAGGTCACATAGGTATTCCTTTACCTAGTGGTATTACTAAATACATTGAACAACTATCTAAAGAAGAAATACCAACCAACGGAAAGGAATGATTTATATGAATAACATACAACGATTAGAAATGGAAACTAAGGGGATTGAATTAGACCAACAAGAATTAATCATCTACTTAGAGGAGAATGGATTAAAGCCACATGATGAATACAACGCTACTTCATTAAATAACAAGAAAGCCATTTATCAAACTGCATTATCTGTATTGGAATCAGTAGCCAATAATCCTGAGTTAATGAAGAACATTAAAATGGATGATATGAGTGTCTCACAGTTCCATGAAAACTTAACCCAGCGTATTGACCAACTGTATAAAACTATAAGACAAATGAAAACGGATCAATCCTCAAATTCTGATATTTTCATGTTGTATTTGTGAGGTGAGAGATGATGAATTATTTAACTAATCCTAAATTGCTCAATGATAGTATGAATCATATTTCAGAAACCGTATTAATAAATGGAGTTCCTCAACAAGCAGTAATTACAACTGCATATCTAGGAATGGAAGAAAATCGTCATATATCATCTTTACAACCATTTAAGCGTGGTGATTTAGTTGAACACAGAAAGCATACTTATTTAGTCAATGAGGAAGTTAAAAATAAAAGACATAATAAGTATCGTGCTACTATGACAAGTTGTAATTATTATTTCACTGTAAGGGATTTAATAGAAAGGATTGATACGGGGGAAAAAGATACTTATGGTAGACCGATTTATAAATATATATACGGAGAGCCATATAATATTCATGGGGTAATGAAAGAGTGGGATAGAAAGTTAGACCAAGCATTTGCAATCAATATGATGCAAGTAACATTCTTTATTGATGTACAGGATAATGCAATAAATCGAGAGCAGTTTAAAGTTAATAATATTTACGATATTAAAGGTGTAAACATGGAGGTTAAATTACAGGAGTTATCCAATGAAGGAATAATAGGAGTATTGTTTATTAAAACAGGTTCATCTGCACCTTATTAATAGTAACTGCAAATTAATTGACAAGGGGAATTCTTCCATTATAATTGGTTGTAGCAGGTTGATTACGAACTACGTTTGTAAAATGTAGTAATCGCACGTTGCCAAAACCGTTGATATAACTGAGATTAGAAAACATCTCATTTTTTCTGGACGCGGGTTCAAATCCCGCCGTCTCCATATATTGAAATCATATGATTTCATACAGTGTCAAAACCCTTGTATATCAAGGGTTTTTTCTTTTTGTCTATATCATCTAGTTTCAATGAGTATCAATCGAACTTAGTCAAAATTGTAGTCAAAAACATTATATGTTCACATAGCTAGAGAACTTTAAAACTGCTTCTTCTTTTGCTTTTTGTGTAACATGTGTGTATATGTCCATTGTTGTTTTTACATCAGAATGACCTAAGCGAACTTGAACTTCTTTTAAACTAGCACCTGCTTCAAATAGCAAAGAACAATGTGTATGACGTAAACCATGTGTTGTAATTGTGCCAAGCTTATATTTGTCTTGAACATGTATGATCCACTTACGTGTTTTTGTAGGCTGCAAGTATTCATTATGTTCATTGCTAAATACAAGCTGTTTAGGCTGCATCGTATTAAAGCCTAGTATGAGATAATCTTGCTTCTGCTTTTTCTTCCAATCTTTTAATATCGCCATTGTTTTATCATCCATTTTGATTGTACGAACAGTACCAGTTTTTGTAGACTTTTCATATAACCTATTATCTTTACCTCTTGCAATGGCCTTATAAATGCGAATTTCGTTTGTCGTGAAGTTAAGATCGTTCCAGGTAAGTGCAAGTGCTTCACCTTTACGCATACCACTGAAAGCAAGTAAACGGAATAAGGTGTATGCTTTGGTGTTATTTTCTTTTTCTAAGCAAGATAGAAATTCGATTAGTTGCTCACGAGTATAAAAGTTTTCCGCTTCTTCCTCATTTACAATAGCCTTTCTATTAGCTTTAGTTGGCATATCTACAAGTGCAAATGGATTTGTTTGTAAGTACCCTCTTTTAATCGCAAAGTCCAACACTTTAGCAGCATATGCTTTTACCATTCGGAACTTCTTTAATTTTGTTGCCCATTCGTCAATATTCTTTTGGCATACATCGACATTGATTTTCTCAATCTTATAAGCACCCATTGCAGGTAGTATGTGGTTTTTGAAAATACCTGTAGTTTTAACGAATGTACTTTCTTCAACGGTCTTTTCATATTGTTTTACCCATAGGTCATATATTTCCAGGTATGTTTCCACCCGCTTCTGATGATAAGTGCCATTTGCTACAGCTAGCTTTAAACGAGCTAATTCTAATTCCGCTTCTTTGATTGTTTTATAGCCACGTCTCGTTGTGTGCTTCGGTTTACCGGTTAGCGGATCAATACCTAAATACACGGGAAACTCGTATCTTTTACCTTTATTATTTTTTAGCATATAGCTTCTAATAGGCGATACTTTTTTCTTTGTCATGATAATTCCTCCTGAATCAGTTGCGGGGGCAAATGATTAAAGAGAGGATTTACCTCTAGTGATATTATAATCGAACCTAAAGGAAAATCCTCATAAATTATTATTAATAGCTATGATCTTCTAAAAAACGATCAATCTCTTTACGTGACACACGTTTTATTCCTTCTATTTCACACACTTGTAAACCCATTGCACGGAACTTGATAAACGTGTTGTTGGAGACACCAGCGTACTTGGCTCCGTCTTTTAAGGATAGCCACCCGCTATCTATAAATTGGTGCTGTGTAGCTAATAATGCCTTCTTAACAGCCTTCATTACTACTTCTTCTATATTTGTATTCATTAACTCTACATTCATTGAAATTGCTCCTCTTCATTTTGATCCCCGCAATGTTTTAATTGCTTCTGTTGATTTATACGAGGAAGGAGGAGAGGAGTTAAGCGGAAATAGAGAAGATTAATTAAAGGCATAGGAAAATAACACATAAAAATGAGCTAGGAAATGTATTTCCAAGCTCATCGTATTTTGCTATTCGTTTTTTACTAAAGCACTCTTTAGTTTAAGTACAATCTCTCCTAAAACGCACAGTTTGTCAAATAGATAACATAAATTTAGTGAATTATTTAAGTTTCATCTAGTAATGTACCTTCCCTACAATTGAGCGATTGGTAATCCAGCACGATTGAATAACCATTGAGAAAGATCATCTGAAACATTAGATATGCTTGTTAATTCCTTTGTCATTTTTGTATTTTTGTTTAACTCTATTCTTCCAGCATTTTTATCGTTATGGTCAATACAAAACTAATAAATTACAACATTATCATCTTCAAATTCCTTGTATAAATAAACTGGATATGCCATTTAAAATTCACCCTACTTGCCCCTTTTTAGACATAAATCCCCGATAGTACAATAAGAAAAGTATAATTTAAAGAAATTCCTGTTTAATTCGGAATATCTCGTTATCGAACACTATGAGTTTAGTAATGTTAAAATTACTATATTTGGTCAAAATATGATAGACAAACACAATATATATTGTTACTCTATTAGTGGGTATATTTACCATGGAAATTTAAAAGTTAAAATAAACCATCTGAAACGGAGGAATCACCATGCAGGAAGAAAAAAATGAAAAACAAGTCCAAATCATTATCAATGCCAGGCCTTTTAGTGTAAAAAGGGGAAAACTATCTTTCCAAGAAGTCGTCCGATTATACTATGGTACGTTTGATGAAAATCCAAACGTCGTCTATACGGTTTCATATAAACGCAACATACACACCCCTTCTATTTCCATGGTGTTGGGTGATGACGTACAGGTTATAGAGGAGATGATGTTCAGTGTCTCAAAAACTGATAAATCATAGTCCCGATTTAAAGCAACTTAAAGATGAAGGGTATTCAATCGAAGAAAAGCATGGATTTTTGTTGGTTCATGATGTTCCATACTTGAACTCAAATAAAGAGATAAGTTTCGGGACATTAGTCTCGGAACTTAATCTTGCTGGGGATGTAACAACACCCCCTAACACTCACGTAATCTTCTTTATTGGTCAACAACCATGCAACAAAGATGGTAGTATTATAGCGGGAATTATACATGAAACATCAATTAACCGAAAACTGGCTGACGGTATTGTTGTCAATCATTCTTTTTCAAATAGACCACAAGACGGCTATACCAATTATTATCATAAGATTACACGTTACATTGAAATCATCATGGCCCCTGCTCAATCGATGGACCATTCTCTTGACGCTAGAACGCATAAAGTCTATGAATCTCTAGATCACCCAAGCTTTCATTATGTGGATACTAATTCAAGCAGAGCGAAGATCGCATCAATTACAGAAAAATTAAGTGCTCAAAAGATTGCAATCATCGGTCTCGGCGGTACAGGAGCGTACATTTTAGACTTTGTGGCTAAAACACCCGTGGCAGAGATCCACCTATATGATGGCGATGTTTTTTTACAACATAATGCATTTCGAACACCTGGAGCTGTATCCATCGAACAATTAAAAGAAAGATTCAGCAAGGTTGATTATCTCCTTCAGATTTACCAGAATATGCGCAAAAATATATTTGCTCATAATGAATACTTAGATGTTACGAATATCGATAGTATCCTCGGCATGGATTTTGTCTTTATTTCCATAGATGAAGGTGCAATAAAAAGAATAATCATTAACAAACTTAATGAACATAAAATTTCTTTTAATGATGTGGGCATTGGCATTGAGGTAGAAGGTGATTTGTTAATTGGAGATGCCCGAGTTACAACTGGCAGTCCCGAAAAACAAGACCACCTATTGGAGCGTATTTCCCTTGCTGATAGAGTGGACGAAGCCTACTCTACCAATATTCAAATTGCCGAACTAAATGCTCTGAATGCAGCAATGGCTGTAATTAAGTGGAAAAAACTTTTTGGTTACTATTTCGACCCTATAAAAGCAAACCACAATGTTTATAATCTAGCAACTGGGGATATGATGTATGGCGACCACTCTTAAACCTAAACTTCAATTTCAACATGTTTTTACGACTACTATACCAAGTAAGCTTGAAAACAATACACTTTATATTAGCATTCCTTATAATACTGTTTTACATAAATGTGCTTGTGGATGTGGTGAAGAAGTTTCAACACCCTTGTCACCTACCGATTGGAAATTGACGTATAATGGTGAATCCGTTACTCTCTATCCGTCTATTGGTAACTGGTCGTATAAATGTCGATCGCATTACTGGATCAGAGAAGACCGAATCGAATGGGCTGATGACTGGTCGGAAAAACAAATTATCGAATCACGAAAACTTGATGAACAAATAAAGAAACAGCATAGAGCTGATGCTGAAAATAAAATTACCATTGAAAAAAACCAGAAGAAAAAAGGACTTAAACAATTTCTCAAAGACCTATTTAAATAAGTAGACATTGGTAATCTAAATCTCTTTTAATCTAAAGGCTCAGTAAAATAATATTGTTTATATTTGATTAAAAAGGACCTCAAATAAGGTCCTTTTTTTTATTCTTTATCCAATCTATTTAGTCTTTCCAGAGCGATTTTATTATGCTTCTCCTCTTTTTTAATGATTGAGTGGGGTCTTCTTTACTGTTGTCTTTTTTCAATACCATAGTTCCTTCTTCAACTAAACTGCTGCGTTAATATTTAAGTGCATTCCTTCACAATCTTATTCGTATATTAACACAAATATCCAGTTTAGGGTAAAAATATTATATTGGGTGGGGGCAGGTGTAATCAGCCCATTTTACGATAAATCAACCTTTTCCTTTAACATAGCCTAAAGATAAAATCAAAGGATAGGGAAGTTTTATATTTTGTACAGTAGCATGCCATTTAACATACCCGCCCAGTTTGACATGAAAAGCGCTCAAAATAGCATGTATCTAGAAATTACTTATTAAAAATAAATTGAATACAACCATAAAAAGCAGTTGTTAACAGGTCACTTGTTAATAGCTGCTTTCTTGTTGTTCTAAATAACAATGTTCCGTTACATGAATGTGAGAGACGAAGTAGGAAAGAAAAAATATTTAACTCTCCTAAACGGGGGGCGTATATAGCAAATGAAGGAGGTAGAAAGGTTTATAACCGCCACATATTAGAGCAGTAAATAATCAACAGGCTGCTATCAAAACTATAACCTTCGAACACAGATTCATACGTTATAGCTAGTCAATCTCGCATCTAGCACATCACGAATAAAAATCAAAGGTTGGTCAGGAATATTTCAATTACCCCCCCAGTACCTAGGAAATTGCTTGTTGAATCGGCATTGGGCGGGAGCTACGTGATACCTATGGGAAATTTTTCGTGAAAAGTGGTGCGGATTTATTTTGTAATTTCCAAATGAACCAATTTTTTTTATTTAACAACTAAGTAATCTTCTCGTATAAGTATGTCGTAGGCATTTGAAAGTGGTAATGCCAGAAAAGGGAAGCTTTTTATAAGCTATAAACCCAGAAAAAATTATTCGGAGGTTTTATTATGAAATTAGTCGACTATTTGAAAAAGATAAATGAAGGGGGAAGCATTAAAACTGCTGCCAATTTGGGGTACGTATATACTCCGAATAGTATTCGACGCTGCCTAAGGGTTAGTCAGGAGGAAAAGCTCTTACTCTTTGAAATATTTAGCTTATATAACGAAGAAAAGGGATATGCTTTTCCTACGCAACAAACTTTGGCTATGTATTCAGGAGTTAGTTCCTCCTCGGTTAGTAAGGTACTAACAACACTTGAAGAAAAAGGTTTTATTAAAGCCTATGGAAAGAAGGGAAAGAAAAAAAGGTACGTCCCTCTAATGAGTGTTCATAGCAATCCCTATCTAATATTAAGTGAAACTTTCCATTTTGCTACAAAAGTAATTCATAAGGAAATTCCTGAAGATATTAGTGGTGATTGGGGTAATAAACTATTACAGTTTGTGAATGTGAATAAAAAAGATGAGTTTACAGAAAGAGATCCATACGGCCTTTTATTAATTAATTTTGATAAAGAGTCGTCCAGTGAACAGCTTCTCATTTTAATAACAGACTATATTAGTCAATTATTTTCAACTGAACTTAAGATTAATTGGAAGGAAGAAATAGAACGGAATAAAAAAAGAAATATAAGTAAAAAAGAAGCAAATAAAAAAGAAGTAAGAATAAATTCAGACTTTAATAATGGGGTTAAAAAGAAGCGGGATAATTTTTCTGAAGATGAAGCTGGTCAACTCCAGGAATGGATGATACAAATGGGGATTGAAGATTAAATTATTATGAAGTTGTCTATAATGACAGCTTCTTTTTCTTTCTTTTTTTACATACATCAATTCATATTTGATTTATAGTTGTGCATTTTTGAAAGAGGTAGTGAATAATTGAAAACCTAACTTTCCAATATTCAAACATACTAATATCATCTATAAATATCATTTTAATAATAAGATAATCATTTTCTAATACTACAACCTTTTACACAAAATGAAGGAAGATAAGAAAAACTAACAACTAGTAGTTAAATCTGTATTTAATCTCCCTTATATTCCCAAAAGTATGAAATATAGTTGACAGTGTAGTTAGTGAATAATGTATTTACCCTGAACTTTCGATAACTTTTAAAATTACATAGCTTCGTTACCACTGCTGATCAAAAATTCATGGTGCATGGTGCAGATTTGGCATTGAATTGCAACATACCACAACAATTACCCCCCTGGTGCGCCTAATACAGAAAAATAAGAGCTGTGTTTACTCCACATGTGAGTACACACAGCTTTTATATAATAAATTAACAAGATTAATCAATCAAGCTCTTCGAATTTGATTAGTAGTTCGAGTAACCCTAGAATCAAACGTTGGTGCCTACTTGGACTATCTTCCAGTAAAGTGATAATTTGAGTAATTTCTATACTATTTGCTTTTGGACCAGTCTGAGTATTGCGAAACAATTCTTCCAAAGTAATTTCTAGTGCATTAGTAATTTTAAACAGACTCTCAATCGTTGCGTTTTTCTCCCCACGTTCTAATTGACCAATGTATGTGTTATGTAAGGATGCTTGATGTGCTAACTCTTCTTGACTTAAACCACGTTCTTTCCGAAAACTTCGGATTCTATCACCTACAATGCTAACAATATCCTCCATTACTATCACCTCATAAATCAACAATATATAGGCATAATAAAATTACCACAAACTATAAGTATTAATATTTAAAAATATATACTATTGATATCATTTGAAAAGAATTATATAATATGTAGTAAGTTTATTATTCTTTATCGTAAAGGGCAAAGGGTTAACAAGACAGTATTACTATTAGGTAGTCCATTTTGAAATTTAATATAGGAGGTAAAAATATAATGCCTTGGTGTTTAAACACTTTAAAAGTAATTGGAAAAGGACAAGCGGAGATTTCGAGTTTATGTAGTTTCGAATTTGACATGGCTTCTGAAGAAGAAGAATTTCTAGTGGTAAATAAGGATCAAAATGAAGTTATAAATACTTTAACATTCAAACAAACCAGTCTTGATAAAGAGTTATTTGACAAAAAAGATACGGTACACTTCATTAAAGTTAGAGATGGTATTTTGGACCATCTAAGACCTGAAGATTTCAAACTTATTTCAGATAAATACTTTAATAAAACAAAACAAAAATTAACAATATTACAAGATTATAAATAATTATTTTTAGCATTAAGATTATATATTAAGAGTATGAACGCTCTTTTTTTATTTGCACAAAGGATTTATTAAAGCTCTGTGGAATATTAAACTAATACAATACTAGGAGTGAGATAATTTGAAATTTGTGTATTTTAATGACACTGGTAGAGAGATAGAAATCCATCCAGCAACCAGGGAACATGGCACAAAATGTGATATGTCAACAATTCATCATTTAGAAGAACGTACTTTCATTCTACCTGAGAATACATATCCTTGGGTGAAAATGTGGGATTACGGAGAAAAACATGGTCTTAGTATTCTAGTTTCTCCTCAACAGGAAAATGAATAGGCTATTAAGTGATTGATGACCAGCTAATAGTTCGTCAAAAATTTTCAATTAAAACATTAATAGCATTAGGCTATATTAAAAAAGCATGCCAAAAAACCTTCCTAATTAATATTGGAAGGTTTTGTTTTTGTGTAATTTTGATACTGTTTATAAAAAACATACAAACTAAAAGAGTAAAATCATTTGGTAGTTTACTCTAACTAGGATGTTACCCTATTCGTTAAACGTTGTTTGTTTAATAGCAATCAGATATAAAAAATCTAGTTCTTGCTAAGTCTCTCTAAGGTCTTACCATGTGTTCTAACTGCTTTTTCAAATATTTGTTGAATGTCTTTTTTAGTAGCTGTTTGTGTAGCTTTTGGTGGTATTTTGTTTATACCCCCTCCATCTTGTTTCTTCTTTTCCATATATCATTAACCTCCAATGAAATTAAGTTGCCCTAGTGTACAGCTTTACAGATTTACCGCATATTTTACCATACCCGGATAGCAGTTAGAGAAGTTTTTTACTTGCTTACACTTTAGCCGATGTTAAAAGATCTGCTAGAAAGCAACCGCCCATAACATCGATTATGAGTGGTATTTTTAGACTATGATAATGCATCTGTAATTATCGATTTTTTTTTCGAGGCTCAAACTTAGGAACAAATCTATAGAGACATTCATTTCAAATTGAAATAGGTAACCGATTGATATTCAAGGTATTGATAATTGTCCTCCAAAAAAACTCTAGTTAATTTTTATGAGAAACTTCCTGATATCGATAGTAGTAGTTTAACTTGATCATAAACACTACTTTGCAAAGGGATTAGATGTATTTCTTAACACTTTAAATGTATAATGAAGGTGAAAAGTATAAGATTATAAGAACCTTTGAAGGAGTTAAATGTGGATACTAGAGATATCAATGAACAGAATATTGAAGAACGAAGTCCTGCTTTGTTGAATCTCCTTTTAAAAGATAAGACGACAGAGCACAACATCAGATGGGCGACTGACAATTATAAACAGTATGGTTTTGATTATGCTGCGGAATGTGAGATCAAACCAGATTTGATTATCGGTTCACATACGAACATCATTCAGCCGAGAGTATCAAAGGATCAGGCTGAGCAGTCTAAACGTACAAGAGACAAAGCTGAGGTATTCACTCCGTCATGGATTTGCAATGAGCAGAACAATCTTGTTGATGAAGCATGGTTTGGCAGAAAAGATGTATTTAATCATATTGTAGATAACGGATGGATTACTAACGAAGAACCAATTGCATTTCCTGAAGGCAAGACATGGGAGCATTATGTTGATTCCAGACGGCTTGAAGTGAGCTGCGGTGAGGCTCCGTATCTGGTAAGCAGATATGACACGGTATCTGGAAAATCCATCCCTGTAAAAGACAGAATAGGGCTTCTGGATCGGAAACTCAGAGTTGTCAACGAGAATACTGACTACGAGGCTGACTGGTATAAATGGATAATTAGGGCTTACCAAAGCACTTATGGTTATGAGTATCAGGGAGATAACATATTACTAGCAAGAGAGAATCTGTTATATACGTTTATAGATAACATGCTATACAAATTCGGCCATGAACCTACGTTAGAGCAGCTAAAGAAGATAGCAATTATTATCTCGTGGAACATATGGCAGATGGATGGGCTGACATTAACAGCACCGTATAGTGAGGCAAAACCTGCTTTTGTACAGATGTCACTGTTCGATATGGAAGAAGAAAAAGGTTGTCCTATTCATTGTAAAATATTTGACTGGCGTTCAAATTACAGTTTAGAGTTTCAATCCATGGTAAACGGAGGCTGAAAATTATGGATAATAGTTTTAAGAATGCTTTTGAGTATAAAGTCATCTATGTTTTTACGATTGATGATGGTGCCCACAAAGACTTGGTAAAAATCGGTGATGCCACACTGCATACGGACACACAGATTGACATGTTGACACCAAATAGCCGTGAACTGAATCAGGCTGCGTTAAAACGTATCAAATCATATACCAATACGGCTGGATTTACCCCTCATTTACTTCATACAGAGGTTGCTATAAGAACTATACGTGAAAAGGATGGCACAATAAAATTAAAAGCTTTCCGTGATCACAATGTGCATGATGTCTTGAAGAACTCGGGCATAAACAATGTTGCAATCGGTGAATCAACCGGGCTAGAATGGTTTAAAGTTGATTTAGAGACAGCAAAGAAAGCAATTGATGCTGTAAAGAAGAACGTTGCGAATTTAAGCAATTCAGACGTTGTAATGCACACCCCTATCATCTTTAGACCAGAACAGGTTGAAGCCATTGCAAAGACTGTTAAGCAATTTAAAAAGGCAGATAGAATGCTTTGGAATGCAAAAATGAGGTTTGGTAAGACAGTCTGTGCACTGGAAGTCGTTAAGCAATGTAAATTTGAAAAGACTATAATAATTACACATCGACCAGTAGTTAATGCTGGATGGTACGAGGACTTTACTAAGATTTTTCATGGTGAAAAAGACTATATTTACGGTTCTAAGGTCAATGGATATAATGTTGGACAATTACTCCAGTCTGGAAAAAAATTCGTTTATTTTGCTTCTGTACAGGATTTGAGAGGTTCTTTTGAAGTCGGTGGAAAGTTTAATAAGAACAGTGAAGTATTCAAGACACAATGGGATTGCGTAATAGTAGATGAGGCTCATGAGGGAACTACTACTGCCCTAGGTGAGGATACAGTTAAGGCAGTAGTAAAAGTAGGTTCCGGAACTAAGTTCCTTGCATTATCTGGAACCCCATTCAATATTTTGACGGATTTTGATGAGGAATCCATCTATACATGGGATTATATCATGGAGCAGGAAAGTAAATCCGAATGGGATAAACTCCATTTTGGTGATTCCAATCCTTATGATGAACTGCCAGAAATAAAAATCTATACATACAGTCTGGGAGACATCCTCGCCAGCAAGAATTACCTCACGTTTGAAGATAAGGCATTCAACTTCCATGAATTTTTCCGTACATGGACTGGCGATTTTAGCCAGGATTATGCTGGTATGCCTGCTACAGCACAGCAAGGCGATTTTGTACATGAAGCAGATATATGGAGTTTTATGAATCTTATGACCAAAGAAGATATTAAGAGTTGCTATCCATATGCAAATGAAGGGTACAGAGCTCTGTTCAAACACTCTTTGTGGATGGTTCCCGGTGTAAAAGAGGCTCGTGCTTTAAAGAAACTGATGCTCAAGCATCCAATCTTCGGAAATGGAATGTTTGATATCGTAAATGTCGCAGGCTCTGGAGACGAAGAAGAGAAATATGAGGAAGCATTATCTAAGGTTCGCAAAGCCATCAAAGATGCAGGAAAAGACAATTATACAATCACTCTGTCCTGCGGAAAATTGACTACCGGAGTTACGGTAAAGGAATGGACCGCAGTATTTATGCTGTCAGGTTCTTATTCAACTTCAGCAGCAAACTACCTACAAACTATATTCCGAGTCCAATCACCATGCAATGACGATGGAAAAATCAAAGATACAGCATATGTATTTGATTTTGCACCAGATCGGACTCTGAAAATGATCGCCAGTGCTGTTTCTATTTCTGCAAAGGCAGGAAAGACTAAGATTGCTGATAAGCAGATTATGGGCAAATTTTTGAATTACTGTCCTGTCATCTCCGTATCTGGCTCTGAAATGCAGGAATACAGTGCACAGAAGCTCCTCCAACAGTTAAAAAGAGCATATGCAGATAAAGTTGTTCGAAATGGATTTGATGATACAAATCTGTACAATGACGAGCTATTTAAACTGCAGGACGTTGATATCAAGAAATTTGATGAGCTGAAAGGAATTATTGGAAAATCAAAGGCGGCTTCAAAGCAGAAAGAAATAACGGTAAATAGCCAGGGGCTCACAAACGAGGAATATGAGGAAACCGAAAAGCTTAAGAAAAAACCTAAGAAAGAACTTACTCCTGAGGAAAAGGCTCGTCTAGAAGAATTAAAGAAGATGAAAAATCTTCGTAACGACGCTATATCCATTCTCCGTGGCATTTCTATCCGTATGCCGTTGCTGATTTATGGTGCAGATATTCCTTACGACGAAGAGATTTCCCTTGATAAATTCGTGGATGTAGTAGATGACTCGTCTTGGGACCTGTTTATGCCGGACGGAGTAACAAAAGTGAAGTTTCGTGAATTTCAGAAATACTATGATGAGGAAATCTTTATTGCTGCCGGACGCAGAATCCGTAATATTGCTAAGGAAGCAGATACATTGGAACCGACTGAGCGTGTAAAGAAGATTGCAAGCCTGTTTAGTAATTTCAAGAATCCTGACAAAGAGACTGTTCTGACTCCGTGGCGTGTCGTGAATATGCATATGTCCGACTGTCTTGGCGGATGGAACTTCTGGGATGAAGATTATAGGGAAACGCTTGATAGTCCTCGTTTTGTAGACCGTGGGCAGGTAACAAAAGATGTCTTTGGTAAAGAGGATTGCCATGTTTTGGAAATTAATTCCAAGACAGGCCTGTATCCGCTCTATGCTACCTATAGTGTTTATAGGGAAAAATGTAATAAGTTTTTAGATGATGAGCTGACACTTGAAAAGAAAAGAGAAATATGGACGGAGACAGTGATGAAAAATATCTTCGTTGTATGTATGACACCAATGGCAAAAGCTATAACCAAAAGAACTCTTGTCGGGTATTATGATGAAAAAGTAAATGCTCACTATTTTGATGATTTGATTAATACGATTACTAATAAGCCTAAACTATTCACTAACAAAATCATTAAAGGTTCTTACTGGAAGAAAGGAAACGATATGAAATTTGACGCAATAATTGGAAACCCACCATATAATATTATGGATGGGGGTGGCAAAGGCTATAGTTCAAAACCTATTTACCATTTATTCATTGAACAAGCCAAAGAACTCAATCCCCACTATATATCAATGATAACTCCTTCTCGATGGTTTGCTGGAGGCAAAGGACTTGACGATTTTAGAAACTCAATGCTACATGATACAAGATTATGTAAAATAATTGACTACGCAGATAATGATGTCTTATTCAAAGGTGTAGCTGTAGTAGGTGGAATTAATTATTTTCTTTGGGATAACGAATACAGTGGGAAATGTAATGTCACATCAATACGTGGAGATGATGTCACTACACTCATACGAGATTTATCAGAGTATGATATTTTCATACGTAATAATAATGCAATTCAACTCATTAAGCGCATAGAAAAAAGTGCGGATGTTAAAATGGATTCTATTGTTTATGCAAGGAATGTATTTGGAATTTCATCTGATTGCCGAGGAAATGAAAAATCTGATAATAAGCATAATGTTGCCCTATTCAGTAGTCAAAAAAGTAATAGCATGGGAATAACATACATTAACAAAACTCAAGTTATTAAAGGACAAGATTTGATTTCAAAGTATAAAGTTATGATTGGAAAAGTTGTTCCACGTGGTGGAGAGGTTGGGGTTGATCCAAAAGTCGGATATAGGGTTACATCAACTATACAGGTATTATACCCAGGCTCTGTATTTACAGATTCCTATCTTTTATTATCTGCTTTTGATACAGAAGTGGAAGCTATCAATTTTGCAAAGTATATGACATTGAGATTTACGAGATTCTTATTACATGAAACATATTCTTCAATGAATATTTCAAAAAACAACTTCCGTTTTGTTCCATATTTAGATTATACGATTACATGGACAGATGAAGAACTTTATGAAAGATATAAATGTACAGAGGCTGAAATCAATATGATTGAAAGCATAATACGTCCAATGGAATATGTTGTTCACAAAATTAATTAATTCATCCATCCAAAAGAAATATAATTTCAAAGAAAAAAATCTAATCAATTTAATTTCTTCTCTGTGTCAGAAACAAATATTAAATTCAAAATATTCACGTTCGTTTGAATTAACGTGAATGTTTCTAACACAGGGACACGATTAAGGTATTACAAAAAATGTGTCCAACTCAACAATTGATAAATTCCGTAGGAAGAAGGACTTATATATGAATCTAATTGACAACGGTTTACATTCATTCAAAAAAGCAATAGAAAATTTAAAAACGTTAGATTCTCTTCATGATATCGAAAGAGAATATGTAGCAAAAGAAATAGTATTGAGTTTACATCATTCAACTGAAACGCTCTTTAAATATATGATTGGGCAACAAAACGATTTACTAATATATGATGACCTAAAAGAGTATTTTACTGTTCAAATGAATATTATTAAAAATAAAGGTAAGCAAGACTTTAAAGGAAATACTATTACTTTTATGGAAGCTATTCAAAGAGCTGTAGTTTTGAATAACTTAAAGTTGAGTGAAAGTGAGTATGGGAGTTTTGAACACCTAAATAGCGTTAGAAATGCTATAACTCACCATGAATATGATCTGACAGGAAAACAAATAAATTATCTAATTACACAAGTTGTAACAGTCGTCTTCCCAATATATAAAGAACTAATACCACACTTTTCTTCCTTTATAAGGGAGAATAATTTAAACCTAATAGGTAGCACTCAGGTGAAAGAATTACATATTTGGAAATTCATTAGATTCTTTACACTGTACAAAAAGTTTGTTGAAGGAAAAGCAAGATTTAAAAGTATTTTGACATCAGGAGACTTTCAAAGCAAACAACAACAAATAAAAAAAGAAGCATATATTACCTACCACAAATGTCCTTGTTGTGAAAAACCTTTTTTTGTTAAAGAAAATATCATATTGGATAATCTGGACGAAAAGGGTTACACAGGGGAATGCCTAATGTGTGAAATTGTACTTGATAAAGAGGATTCCTACTTTTCATACCTTACATTACAAGATTATAATTCTATAAATGAATTTAGATTTGGTTATGGAATAGTTCGTGAACTATTAAATGATACTGCATTAAATCTTAAAATAACAGACCAAGAGTTAAATGATATAAAAGAGGTATATAGCTTCCCAGAAAATGCTAAATACCTTGCTAAACTCACAAATAATTATTTGATTTCAATATTAACCTCTCTGCTTGACAAGTATGCCGAAGAAATTGTGGATGGTTTTGATTCCGCTAAATTGGACGAAGGTTTATGGGGAAATAAAATAGAGGAATCAGAGGTAATAGACGAACTTTTTGATGATGATCTTGGACTGTTAAAAAAGACTATAGATAATTTTATAGCTCTTGAATTAACGGATGAATTTTATCATGCGCTTATGGAAGAATATGATTTTTATTTATTTAGGAGTCATCCTAATCCACACCAGGATAATGAGGAGGAAGATATCGAAATAATTGTTACTTTATCAATAACAGATGACCGCATTTTGGAAAATTGAATAGTGATAGTTAAATAGATAATAAAGACGATTTATAAAGAAATGTACTTTGAGTAACAGGTGCTTTAGTTAATAAGGGATAAACGTAACTATTTGAGTAATGTTAGTAATAAACTTGTATCGATGGTAAATAATGACTTTAAACACATAGGAACATCGCAAGCACTTGGTATAAAATAATTACTGCTCCCCGCAACTGATTTTTTATTAAACGTAGTCAAAAGCGTAGTCAAACATTTTTAACAGCAGCTATAAACCCTCATAAACACTGGTATTATAGCATTTTATGAGAGGGCTGGTTCGACTCCCGCCGTCTCCATAAATGAATTTCATAGAATTTCAATGAACGTCAAAATCCTTGATATATAAGGGTTTTGGCGTTTTTGCATTATCAAAGAATGTCATCTAATATCACTCATTCGTAGTTAAAATCGTAGTTAAATTCTTGTGTATCCCTATTAGTAGTTTTAATATTAGTTATAAATTGAATTACGTTAAAAGTAGAGGTGATTGTTATAATTTATCGAATTATGGAAGAAAACAATCCGATTTGGGATAAAGTAAAAGAAAAGATTTTTAACCAAGTAGATTTAGGAACATTTGATTTTGAGAATATTACTTTAAATGCTCCCTTAGGTGATCATTGGTGGAAAACGATAAATGAAAATGGTGAGACCTGTGGTTTTGCTTGGGGGGATTACACTTCAAATGGTTTTGAAATTTCACTAGTAGTTGGAGAAGAGTATCGGCGGGATGGCTTAGGTTCACAGATTATTGAAGAATTAGAGCATATCGTCAAGTGCCAGGGCGTTTATAATATGGTAGCAATCATACAATCTACCAATCCCAATGCTGTTAAAATGATAGATTGGTTATATAGTAAGGGATATAAATTGATTTTTACAAATACATTAAAAACTAAAGAATTTGCTACTAATTTAGCTAAAAGACAAATGGTTGATTTAGAGCTAGTTAAGGAACTTTCTTGAGATAAAGTAAAGGGAGATGAAGAAATATCATCCCCTCTTTATTTTAATTGGAATTTATTCTTCTAATACCCTAAAATCCATTCCTCTTATTAGAAGAGCGAGTTCTTGAATAGTTAAAGAATTTTTTAGAACTACCCATAGCCAATCAAGATGGTAATTAACTCCAACACATTCTAGAATTAAACGTGCACCATATTTTGTTCCGTCGGCATATTCGTATTCGTTTTCAATAAAGTCATATTCACACAAATTATCGAAAGGACCAAGAAGATTATATTCAACAATTCGAATTCCCATACCTTGAGTAAGCAAGAGGTATTCATTGTCGATATTTTTAGCTTGGATTAAGCATTCGAATAATAAATTACGATCAATAGATGATAGTAATTTAAGATTTGTAGCAAGATATTTTATTGCAGTTATAATATCCTTTTTCAACGGAAGATCTACTTCATAATCTGCTTGTTCAAGAAACTGATATAATTTTCCTAAGTTGTTAGCAGAAATTGGCTCAGTATTTGATAAGATACTTCTAGTATATCTATCCTCTAAAATACTAAAGTTGTTCTCCATATAATTTATAATCTTAACTTGAGTACTTAAATCTTCAAGGGCCTTAAAATTATTTAAAAAATTTATAGGAGTTAATACCTGATAAGGAACAGTAGAAGTAATGCCTGTAGGTGCTTTATCTAATGTCCATATCCAGATAATTACACCCTTCGAATAAGGTTTATCTAATTTTAACTTTTTGAAATTATCTAAGGTAGATTGAACTTTTTGTTTTGTGTTTTGGGAAGTAACCTGTACAGCTAATTTCCCTTTTTTATCTCCTAAATCGATACTAGGATAATTTTGTTTCTCAGTTTCTAGTAGTTTTAAATTTAATCCATATAAATTATTTAATAAATCTCTAGTAATAATTTCTAAATCTTTACTGAAATCAAATTGCCCTAATTTATTTTGAATTTTTGTGTAGGTTATAACTTGAGTAAAGTATTCAGTTAGTCTATCTGTATTTTTTTTACTGCTAATTTTCATGGTTATTCCTCCTAAGATTATGAATGGCATTATCATATAATAAAGGAGGTAGCTTTATCGACGAAAAAAAGTAAGAGATTTTTTCGTGAGCTTAATTTGATTTGTTATTCTTCTTTTTTCTGTTTATCGAAATCTTCACGTATTTTTTCAGCGGTTACTTCAGGGAAGTGTTGAAGTAAAGATTCTAAAATAATATTCTGGGTAGTCATTAGAAAAACTTCTTCGAAAGTATTTACAGCTTTTTGAAGTTGATTTACTTGTTCATAATACGGTAAATCGTTGGTGTTTAATAATAATACTTCTACTAAATCAGTTAGCCTAATGTTTAATTTCATTAAATTATATCCTATTAACTGATCTAAATAATAAAGATTTATATCTCTTTCATCATCAGATTTTGAATATCTAGAAATTATAAGTTCACCAAATGAGAAGGCCTCTTCTACATCCTCAGAACTAATGACATTTTCAGAAGGAATGCTTTTATAATTAAGCTCCCTTGCGATTTTATCTTTATTATAAAAAGTTAAATTAAGAGCTAAACTCAGCAACAATGCCTTAAAAAATGGCACTTTATCTAAAGGGATGGCATACGAGCCTGTAATATCTTTGAATAAACTTTTTGAGAATTCTTTTTCCTCATCAGAAGAATCGTATCTAGTTATGAAATCAAGGAATTTAGATTCATATGTTCTATAAGAAAATGTTACTTTCTTTTTTGTACGCTCTGAATTATAAAAAAAGTTTGTTAAAAAAGCCTCTAATTCATATTCACCCTCTAGCTCTTTGCTAATTGCTGAAATGGAAATAGTTTCTTTATTTTCTTTGTTTCGGTTAAAATTACTCATTATTAGGAACACATCCATATTAATTATTTTTTTTGTTAAAATAGAAGTTATCTAACATCTACGGGAATTCTAAAAGTCATAGCTTTATATAGTGGGAGAATAGCTTCAAATGTCTCATAAACTTCATTTATAATATTTCGTTCGGTTTTAATACGTTCATCATCAACATCATAATGTCTCATACAAAAACTTTCGAAACCGTCCATATCATATTTTCTATAGAAATCTATAAATTCTTGAGCTGTTCCACTATCTATAGCGAAATAGGCATGAAGTCGATTTTCTCGATTGCTATAAATATGCCAAACAAATTCATAACCGGTAATATCATTGTATATATTTTCAATTTTTTGTTTCACTTCGTACCAATGATCATCTACATGACCTCTATCTACACCATCACTTGCTGTACTATGAAACATACCCACATTAAGACCTTCTGACCCAATAGATAGCTGTAAACAGGCATGTTTATGAAATTGTTGATAAGGTGAAGATTTTTCACCGAATCCTTTTTGGCCAAAAAAGTCGAGTTCAGACTTATCTTTACCATATCGCATCCAGATACCTGTGACACGATAAAAATTAAATGGTGAAGGATCGATGCCACTTGTTAGATGTTCTGGTCTATAGTGTGGGTACAGGTCAAGTTTTTTGGCAAACGGTTCAATTTCTTCGTTTAAAGTAAATAGTTTTTTTTGTGTATCTTTTCGTTGAAGTCGAATTGCTGATGATCCATCTTCCCAGTATTTTTCTGCCAATATAGAGTAGTCAGCGACATTAAAATAAAAATCCTTTAAATCTGGATAATAACTCTGTGTGCATTGCTTCTCGTAGACAGTATTCAATTGCTTCTTTATACTTGCTATTTTCTTTTGCGTGATTTCATCAAGAACTTCTTTAGGGTATTGCTGATATAGTGCAATAACTTCTTCATTTACCTCAATACAAAGTTGCCATAAGTCATCCCAAAATTCTTCAAGCTGGTTTTTAGTACTTTCACTTTTTACTGTTAACTCGAAGTTATTAAATAGACCACCTTCAGTTAAATTAGCTGAACCACTATAAGTAACAATAAGATCTTCAGTATGAATTTCGTATACTTTAGTATGTAAAAATGGTTCATTTACAATGTAGACAGTTGAAAAAGTAGAAAGCAACTTTAATATTTTTTCTGGCTCATGTTCATTAAAACTAGAGCTACAATATATTTCAATATTTTCAGCTGTTAAATTTAGGGCCTCTATTGTCTCTTTTAAATATTGTGCACCTTTGATAGAAATGTAAGCTGATGCAATTTTGATAGACTGGATTGTATTACTTGTTAATTCTTTCTTAAAATCATCAAAGAAGGTGGAAGTTTTCCAAAAATAAGAAACCATTTAAATATCCTCGCTTTCTATATATTTACAAATTAATTGTAAATGAAAAAGTATTTATTAAGATGTAGTATAGCTCATCTAAGTTATCGTCATTATCACTACGAATTCGATAACGCACAATGGAATCAAATAATATATACAGTTTTAAAAGTAATCGAAGAACTATATATTAAATTTTGACATAGGTTAGATGAAATAAAATAAAACTGCAACATATATTTTTAATTATACGTAGTCAAATACGTAGTTAATCATTTTCTACAGTAGCTATAAATCCTTGAAAACACTAGTGTTATAGCATTTCTCGAGACGGTTGGTTCGACTCCCGCCGCTCCATACTCAACATTTTAAAAACCTTCTAATTCAAATGGTGAATTAGAAGGTTATTTCTATTAAAGCCTATACTAAATCTGGTTTAGGATAAAATTAGAAATATAAAAGTAAATGAAATGCTCAACAAGAATACTAAAAAACTATTCCCTTCGTTTCTAATATTTCAGTTAAATAGTCGGAATTAGCGCACCTTTTCACCTTAATTTTTGCTTTCTCATCCATTGCGTTGCGATCCACTTTTCACCAGTTATAACTGGTGCTCCACCATGTAAAGTTAAATCGTTTAAATTTTGATCGTTATAGAAATACTCGAAATAGACTGCCATACCTTTTTTGGGCGATACTGAAAAATTCAGTTTAGGAAAAAAAGTTTCTCCACCTTGTTCTACATCATTTAAGTACATAACGAGTGTACTGATTCTATTATTGTTTGCTACTTTACTTGTTGATGAAAAAAAATCATAATGAGCTTTATACTCTTGACCAGGAGTATACTGAAGGATTTGAATGCCTTCTCCATGTTCAATTGGTATATTCATAATAGATGAGATCCTTTTTTCGACTCTAGCAACAATTACGTTTTCACTTTCTTCAATAAACATACTACTACTTGTTCTCAGTTCATTTACTTCGCGTGTCGTGCTAATTTTTGAACGTTTCATTTTGTCCTTAGACAATCTGATTAGTTCCTCGCACTCTTCGTTACTTAAAACATTTCCTAACATCACTATCAATGGCTCCTCTAATCTAGTGATTATGTCAATCTCTCTATCTGTAATTATTTTATTTCCAAGGTGATCAAATATAGTTTGCTCTTTATTCTCCGTTATCAACTTCAAACCACCTCTTAAACTATTTAATTTTCAAAGCGAGTACGTTTTTGGGTAATGACTATACGTGTTAACGGTCTTCTTTTACTTCAAATACTTGAATATCAGAGTATGCTATCTTCTGGAATTAATTTCATTTTATTTTATCATAATATTTTTACATATCGCAAATTTGTGAAAATTTTAACAAAAGGATTTTTTCGCAAATATCGTTGCTATTTGAGGAAGAAAATAATGATAAATAACTTCTGCTCAATGGTTCCAATTAAATATTTTGTGAAAAAATACTTTAGCTAACGGGTAGCGTTGATCTAGGATGGATTATCGATTCATTTTATTTAATTTATTGTGCTAACAAAGCAGAAAAGATAATGGAAGAATGTAATTTAATTACGTAAATTAACTCGAGGATATATTCTTAATAAATAGGGTGTCTTCTGTTGAAACATGACTTATATAATTCAGTGATTGTGGCTTTTTTGTTGTTTTCATGATGTCCTTGCCCTGTCCATATGCTCCCAAAATTGCAGCTAACACAAGGATGGTATTCATAAGATATCCCAAAAGATAACAAAAAAATTCAATACAACATTCTAAAAATTTGTGTTAGAATAAAATATCAGTCTACTTAAAGTTAAAATAAGTATAAATTATTTTAACGGGGAGAAGTGATTGTGCTTTTTTTATCATGGGGGTTTTAATAAAATTTTGGGGGATAGTAGAATGAAAAATTTATTTGTTAAATGGAATCAAGTGAGTCTAGTAAAAAGGATTTTTATCGGTATTATTGTGGGCCTTATCTTAGCTTTAACCGTTCCTAATGGCGCAAGTTGGGTCTCTATTTTCGGTTCTTTATTTGTCGGTGCATTAAAGGCAGTTGCACCAATATTAGTATTATTCATAGTGATGCACGCGATTGCCGTACATAAAAGTGGTAAGAAAACGAATATGAAATCGATTCTTGGTCTTTATGCTATTGGTACATTCCTAGCAGGGGCTGTCGCTGTAGTTGCAAGCTTTATGTTCCCAGTTACATTAACACTGACAACAGGAGCAGAAGACCTTTCTCCACCAGAAGGTATTGCGGAAGTTATTCAAACATTACTATTTAACATAGTTGCCAATCCAATTGATGCAATTATAAATGCTAACTATCTAGGTATATTAATGTGGGCAATCGTTCTTGGGATTGCATTAAAAAATGCAAATCAAAACACGAAAGACATGATCGGTAGTTTTTCGGATGCAATCACTAAAATAGTACAATGGGTGATTAATTTAGCACCGCTTGGTATTATGGGGCTTGTTTTTAGTGCAATTGTAACAAGTGGTCTTTCTGCTTTACTTGATTATGGTAGATTAATATTGATTTTAGTTGGATGTATGTTGTTTATCGCGCTTGTAGTGAATCCGTTAATCGTATTCATCTATACGCGAAAAAATCCTTATCCACTTGTTTTTATGGTTTTAAGAGAAAGTGGTATTTATGCATTCTTTACACGTAGTTCAGCTGCAAATATTCCGGTAAATATGAAATTATGTGAAAAACTTGGCTTAGATGAGGATACTTATGCAGTGTCAATCCCTCTAGGTGCTACTATTAATATGGCTGGTGCAGCCGTTACAATTGCTGTGCTAACTCTTGCAGCCGTAAATACGCTTGGTATTGAAGTGGATTTTGTGACTGCACTTATGCTAGTTGTTGTTGCAGCTGTCTCTGCAGCGGGTGCATCAGGTGTCGCAGGCGGATCACTTTTACTTATCCCGTTAGCATGTAATTTATTTGGAGTTCCAAATGATATTGCAATGCAAGTTGTTGGTGTTGGTTTTATCATCGGTGTTATTCAAGATTCTTGTGAAACTGCACTGAATTCATCTTCTGACGTACTGTTCACGGCTACAGCGGAGCACGCTAAAGATCGTAAAGAAGGTAAAGTAGGTAAAGTAGTTACTAATTCTTAGAAACTACGACAATAGTAAAAAGAATAAATAGACTGCGATTAATGAAGGTTTAAAAGCCACGATTACCGAAGATGATTCGGTGATTGTGGCTTTTTTTGCTATCTATATCGTGAAAAAAAGACAAGAGGGAATAGTTTCCTTGGACATGATAAGTAATAAATGTATACTTATTAAGTGAGTTGAATGGTCAGACGTTCGACCTTCTATTAATACAACTTTGTGGAGGCATAAAATGAATTATTTAATCTCAATCGTAGGCTTAATTGTTGTTCTGGGTCTTGCGTGGGTTGCAAGTAACAATCGGAAAGAAATAAAAATCAGACCAATTATCCAGATGCTCATTATTCAAGTAATTTTAACTTTTTTATTACTGAATACCAAATTTGGATTGATTATTATTGAGGGAATCGCAGCTGGGTTTGAAAAATTACTCGAATTCGCTAATGAAGGAATTAATTTTGTATTCGGTGGCCTTGCGAATGAAGGACAAGCTCCTTTCTTCTTAACTGCTCTACTTCCGATCGTATTCATTTCGGCTCTGATTGGAATTCTGCAGCATATTAAAGTGCTTCCTTTCATTATGAAATGGCTTGGATGGGCAATCAGTAAAGTAAATGGCATGGGTAAATTGGAATCTTACAACGGAGTAGCATCCGCTATTGTTGGACAATCTGAAGTATTTATTACCGTGAAAAAACAGCTTGGACAATTATCCCCTCAACGTCTATATACACTAAGTGCGTCAGCGATGTCTACTGTATCGATGTCTATTGTCGGAGCTTATATGACGATGATTGAACCGAGATATGTCGTAACTGCAATCGTGGTTAATTTATTTGGAGGATTCATCATTGCTTCCATCATTAATCCATACAGTGTCAGCGAAGAAGAGGATATCCTAGTGGTGCAAGAAGAAAAACAGAGTTTCTTCGAAATGCTGGGCGAGTATATTTTAGATGGATTCAAGGTTGTAGTCATAGTTGCGGCGATGTTAATTGGATTCGTTGCATTAATGGCAGGAGTAAATACCTTATTTGATATGATATTTGGAGTCTCGTTCCAAGAAATTATTGGATATGTCTTTGCCCCAATTGCGATTTTAATGGGTATTCCTGTTTCAGAATCAGTAACAGCTGGCGGTATTATGGCTACCAAATTAGTTACAAACGAATTTGTAGCGATGCTCTCATTAAATGATTTAGCGTCAAATTTGAGTGAACGATCAATCGGAATCATATCCGTTTTCCTTGTTTCATTTGCAAACTTCTCTTCCATTGGAATTATTTCAGGTGCTGTAAAAGGTCTTCATGAAAAACAAGGAAACGTTGTAGCACGAATGGGCTTGAAACTTTTATACGGTGCAACATTAGTAAGCGTATTAACAGCAATTATTGTAAGTATTGTCCTATAATCAGAAAAAGAAGATCCGCTAGAAGTTTAAGGAGTTCAGGTAATATGGAGAAAATCTTAAACGACAACTAGTGAAAAAAACAGACCAAAGCATTTAAGCTAAGGTCTGTTTTTATTTGAATGTGATTATGGAAGTAAAGTCTCCTGCTCAACATTGCGTAAAAAGGGGCTTGGTTCGCCGACGCTGAATAGCTGCAAGTAATGCATAGCCCTGGTGCAGGCGGTGTAGAATAATCTGCGAAGACTCTCATCGCCGTATACTTGTGCAGATGCGTCATAAATGATAACGGCGTCGAATTCGATACCTTTTGCCAAATACGCCGGTATGACGACAACCCCCTGTTCATATTCAATGGAGCCTCTGTTTACGAGTTTAATTTCATCAATGCTATTCAGTGCTTCATATGCGATGGTGCTTTCCACAGCGGATTTGCATATTATCGCAATTGTATTATATCGCTGATTCCGAAATTCTGCGATTTTGGAAGCAATGCAGCGGTGCAATTCGGCATGGTCAGACAATTGTGTCATTACAGGTGGCTCTCCGTCGCGTTCAAAAGCACTAATCTTTTCACCATTGGGCACGAGTTGGCGAGTAAATTCAGCGATCGGTTTGGTGGATCTGTAGCTACGGGTCAAAGTTATTGTATCTGTTTCATCCGGACCGTATAAATCGGTTAGCGTGTGGAAATCACCTGTTTCGCTAGCATGGGCGAATATCGCTTGGTTAAAGTCGCCAAGCACAGTCATTTTTGCTGCAGGAAATAAACGCTTTAAAAACTCGAATTGAAACGGAGAATAATCTTGGGCTTCGTCAACAATCACGTGTTTGATCGAGCTGTTCATCTGGAAGCCTTGAATTAGCTCTTTTAAAAGTAAAAACGGTGTAGCATCTTCGTAATAGAGTTTCCCTTCGTCAAGCATTTTCACTGACGATAGACAAATATCAGCCCACTCCTCGGGTGTTTTTCCTTCTATCCACAGTTTAATCCGCGTTGGATCAGTGAAAAGCTGCTTGTATATTCCTTTCATATGAACGAAATGAAGCGACTGGATCTGTTTGCGCAGGGACTTCAACTTTTTGCGAACGATCAAGCGGCTGAGTGCTTCGATCTCACTTTCATAATTGTCAAACGTCTCTTCCGTAAAGCCTTGTTTTTTTCGTAAATGAGTACGAGCCTTTTGGTAATCTCCGTTGCTAAGCAGCTCAATTTCTTCCTGTACCCATGGTTCGGTCAGCTCGCGCTTCTCCGCTTCATTCACCTGCTTGTTAAGCCATTCCACTAATTTCTCAATCCTATTATAAAAGCGAAGCGAGGTGTCACTACTATAAAACCTATTCGTGATTTGTTCAGCTGTAACGATTGGTTTTCCTCTAAATTTAATTCCTTTGAAGATCATGCCGGATAATTCCAGTGACTGCCTGTAAGCTTTAATCGCCTCGAAAAAATGAGGGGATGCCTTGAATCGGATGCTTGCAGTCCTAGTTTGGTAGGAAGGGGTATCCGATGCAGTCAATACAAATTCCAATTGCTCGTAACTATTCTCCAGATGAAATGTGTCGCTTAGCCGATGGTTCAAGTAATCTTGGAATGTGACCTGCTGCATATTCTCTTCTCCGAGCTCAGGCAATACAGTAGATACGTAGCTGTTAAACATCGCATTTGGAGAAAATAGAATAATTTGATCTGCTTTCAGGCTATTCCGATACTTGTATAGCAAATAAGCAATCCGTTGCATGGCGGCAGATGTCTTGCCGCTCCCAGCGGCACCTTGCACGATGAGCAACCGCTTATGGTCGTGCCGGATGATCCGATTTTGTTCTTGTTGAATGGTGGCTACAATGCTGTGTAAATGTTTATCTGTGCCTTTGCCGAGCACTTGTTGTAAAATCTCGTCACCGATGGTGAGGCTAGTATCGAACATCGATTCGATAACGCCGGCATGAATAATATATTGCCACTTTTGTTCCAGCATGCCGTGGATCATTCCTTCAGGCGTGTTGTATTTGGCAGGACCAGGTGGGGAATCGTAGTAGAGGCTTGAAATTGGTGCTCGCCAATCGTAGACTAGGAAATTTTCTCCGCTAGCATCCCTAAGTGTGGAGACGCCAATATAGATACGTTCTGCCTTAGAAGTTCCTTCTTCGGTGAAATCGATTCGACCGAAATAAGGGACCTCTTGCATGCGCTTCAGTGCGGATAACCTCTTGAAGGCTTGGTTGTGAGTGCTTTGAGTTATGGAAAGATTCTGAGCCTGTTGTCGCAAGCTGATAATCGTCTCCAGATAATCGTCGAAAGTATCTGTGTTTACCTTGACGTCATCCCAAAAGTGTTTGCGGAAATCGACTACTTCTTTACGACGTCGAGTGGTTTCGCCTTCTACCTTGCTGATTTGTTCCGTAATTGTCTCCATTACGCTGTTCACGCGTTCTTGCTCTTGTCGAAATTCGGTATCCATATCAAGCGCTCCTTTAAAAAATGAATTAGTAGTTGACCGAAGGGGAATTTTGATATATAATGATAATAGGGATATTATGTTCATTGTAAGAAAAAGTGTTTTCCTTTACTAATTTATCACAAATTCTCGATTCTTTCAATATATTTAAAACGATTGCCATTGATCGTTTATAAAGCAAAAAGCTACAATCACCAAGTCTTGTCGGTGATTGTAGCTTTTTTAGTCTTCAATTGTTAGGTACCTTCGCTTAAGATGTTCTTTTGGGAAGGTGATTTTTAAAAGTTCATTGTGAAAAGAGACTTTTGCTTCTTTTTCAGGAATGGTATAGGGTAGGGAGACAATGTGCTCTCGTCGTTGAAAAAATTGTTTTCTACCGGTATGGGTCGGATAATTAATTTCTTCATGAAAAGAGTCCTCCACACCGATCCTTAACCTGTTCCCGATAATCTCTAATTGAATCTGGTTTCGATTGCAACCTGGTAACTTTACTTCCACAATCATCTTTGAGTTGGCTTCATACGTGTCCACCGAGAGGGAATTAGGGATGAGATGAGTGTTCATTTGCTGAAAGAACTGTTGGAAATAAGCGTCCATCTGATGAATTAAATTCCAAAGTGGTTTAGGACCAAAGTTAGATGTCTCGATGAAGTGATCGATTTTCCCTTGTGGAAGATTGTCGTTTTCAAATGTCATTTATATCCCTCCTTCTATTATTGATATCATGAATAAATTATGTAGGAGTGGAAGAATGGTAGTGGGCGACACGCATGTAACTGAGTTGGTATTTTAGAGAGTTTCTCATGGAGCCAAAATGGACTGAAAAAGTGGAAGGCAAGCAAGGAAAACCAAATCCGCACAACTCTATCGAAAAAAGATCGGCTGGAATTAGTAATTCCGGACCCGTTATGGCAGCGTCTAATAAACGTAAAAGGTTGGTTGCCTGTAGAAGAGTAAAACGAAATTTAGGCTTTGTTTAATATTGATTGAAA
This sequence comes from Psychrobacillus sp. FSL H8-0483, assembly GCF_038637725.1. Taxonomy (NCBI): domain Bacteria; kingdom Bacillati; phylum Bacillota; class Bacilli; order Caryophanales; family Bacillaceae; genus Psychrobacillus; species Psychrobacillus sp. FSL H8-0483. The sequence goes on along the minus strand of NZ_CP152052.1, from coordinate 3,111,397 downwards.
TGATGCTATAATAGGGAACTCAGGTAGATTAGGAACTCATGAGCCTAATTGAAAGGAAGATATCCGAACTTTTCCTGGTTAAATTCGGAATCACTTCGGAGGTGTATGGATATGAATAAAAAATGGACAATTGAAGAAATACGCGAGTATGTTAAGAAGAATTCAGAGAGTGAATTACTTTCTAATGAATATATAGGTTACTCGCAGAAACTACAGTTTAAATGTTCATGTGGAAATACTTTTGAAAAAACGTTTACCAAATTTAAAGGTAACAATCAGAAAAAGTGTTCAAATTGTCAAGAAGCTAGACCTTCGCGTTAATAAGAAACACATGAAAACCAGATCATAGCGTTTAAGCTATGGTCTGGTTTCTTTTTGTTCACATTAAATAGCTTCCTGCTCAGCTGCTTGAGCCATACGCTGTTTCTTAGATTTTCTGAAATAAAGTAATTCATATATACATGGAATCACAATTAGAGTTAGAAGAGTAGCCATAGCTAACCCGCCAATAACAACAATCGCAAGACTTTGTGATACTAAGCTTCCTGTTTCAGCTTGCTTCATTAATAGTGGAAGCATCGCACAGATGGTTGCAATCGCAGTCATGAAGATTGGTCTCATCCTTGTAGCGGTTGCCTCGACAAGTGCATCACGAATAATCATTTTTTGTTCATTTTGTTTCACTCGGTCTAAAAGTACAATTGCATTTGTCACGACGATACCAATGAGCATTAATGCCCCTAAAAGTGCTGTGATATCAACTGAAATTTGGCTGACGACAATTCCTAAAATGGCACCAATTGCAGCAAGTGGCAATGAGCAAAGAATAGCGATTGGTGCTTTGATTGACTTAAATGTGATGACCATAATTAAAAATACAATACCGATGGAAACAAGCATAATAAGGAATAAATCTGTAAAATCTTCTGCTTGTTGACTACTTGAACCACCGATTAGAACGTCGACATTCTCTGGAATATCCATGCCTTCATTGTCCTTTTTATCACCGAAGATCTCTAGATTTATTTTACTTGAGATTTCTGATAGCTTTGCAGGATCCACTGATGCAGTTACTCGAAGGTAGGCATCCCCGTCTTTATGGAACTGATTAGTTGAGCGCTCTTCACTTTGTAACGTAGCAATGGATGATACAGGGACAAGACCTGTATCGGTCATCACTTGTATCTTTTTCAAGTCTTCTGGTGTTTTCGTATCTAGGAGTGGCTCCAGGTATACAGTTTTTTGCTTATCATTTAAACTAATTGTTCCAATTGGTGTTTTATTTAACATCACACCTAACTGTTGTGCAACTTGTTCTGTATTTCCTTTTGTAGGGTCAACTACAAGAGAGTGTACAGTTTTCTTTTCATCTTGATTGGTCGTAACTTCCTCTACGCCTTCAATGTCCTGCACTTTTTCTTTAATAGTAGTTGCTACTTCTTCCAAATCCGCTAAGTTTTCACCAACTACATCGATTGTGATATTAGTACTTGCTCCTCCCATCATAAAGGAAGATGCACTAACTTCTAAAATGGCATCAGGATATTGTTCCTTTTTCTTTTCCATTTCTTTCACGATGTGTTCTGTATCTTTTTTATCATTCAATAAAATACTGAAGGTTGCTTCAGTCGACGATCCAACCCAGCCATATTGAGCTGCTTCCGCTGGAGAACCTACTTGTGAAAACACATGTTGCACTTCATCCAAAGCTAGAATAGATGATTCCACTTCCAATGTCTTTTCCTTTACTTCTTCTATTGGTGTATCATTCGGGTAAGTGAGGGTTGCCATGACATAGTCAGCAGAAGAATTGTCAACTGCTCCTTTTGGGATGACAAAATAAGTACCGATTGATCCGAAGAATAGAAAGATGGAAATCGTAAACACAATCCATTTATGGTTTAAGGACCATGTAACTATTTTTGGAAAACGAACAGCTGGTTTATGTTCAGGCATCTTTGCATTCTTCAATAATCCTGCACTCATAACTGGAACAACAGTTAACGCGACAATTAATGAAGCAAGCAAGGAATACGTAACCGTTAATGCAAATGGTAATAGGAATTCTTGCAGTCCTCCATTTAATAAACTCATAGGTAAGAAAACGGCAACTGTTGTTAATGTAGAAGCAGTAATAGCGACTCCCACTTGTTTAGTTGCGTCAATAATCATTTTTACAGAGAGTTTCTCTGTTTGCATTTTACGGAAAATATTTTCGATTACAACAATACTATCGTCCACTAAGCGTCCAACCGCAACAGCGACACCGCCAAGCGTTAAAATATTCAATGTCACACCAGACAATGACAGTAGGAATAGTGTGAAGCAAAGTGATAAAGGAATCGAGACGATCGTAATAAAAGTAGAACGGATATTTCGTAAAAAGAGCATAATGACAATCGTTGCAAATAGTGCACCAAGAAGAACTTCTTTTATCATCGTATGAACGGAATTTTCGACTAAATCAGCAGAGGATATGTAAACAACAGATTCCTGCTGTTTATACGCTTCGTTGATTTCCTTTGTTACTTTTTCTACTTCTTTACTAATAGTAACGGCATTAGATTGACTGTCCTTTGTAATGCTAATGTCTAAGCTGTCCTTTCCATTGAAACGGCTAATAAAATTCGAATCTATCGTTTCTTCAACCGTTGCAATTTCGCCTAGCGTTACTCCAGGTACTACCGTTAATCCTTTCAATTTTTCTATGCTAGTTAAATCACCGATTACTTTGATATTACTTGTTTTTCCATCCATATTCTTTTCGCCGACAGAAACAGCAGTATTTTGTCCTTGAAGAATACCCATAACTGCTTGAAGAGAAATTTGATTTTCAGCCAATTTTTCATCATCTATTTGGACGGAAATGACGGAATCTGTAACCCCATAAACATCTACACTGGAAACACCTTTGATTTCTTGATATCTAGAACGAAGCTCTTCACGAGCAAATTCCATATTTTCTGTCGTCTTACCTTCTTCAAAGGTAACAGCAATGTTCACAATTGGAATCATCGAAGTATTAAGCTGTGAAATGGTTGGCTTAGATATATAGGAAGGTAAAGCTACGTTGCTCAATGCATCTTGCACGTCCTGTTTGGCTTGCTTCATATCATATCCAGCCTCGAAGAACAGGTCTACTTTAGAAAATCCGTCTCCGGTTGTAGAATAAACAGATGTTTTTCCGTTTAATCCTGTAACGGATCTTTCAATCGGAATGGTTACTTCTGATTCCATTGTTTTAGAGTCAGTACCATGGCCCATGGAAATAATGGTTACTTGCGGATTATCCGCTGAGGGTAAAAATTCCATCGGGAGTCTAAAATAGCTGACAACACCTATCGTTAATATTAAAACGGTTAATACAGCGACAGCGGCTCTGTTACCAAAAGCCCACTTTGTAAAAATCGACATAAAAAGTTTCCTCCTAAAAATGACAAATTTAATACCAATTAACATATTACAATAAATGCAAACTAAAAAAATAGACTATTATTAAATTTAAAAAAATTTACATAAATTTAATTCAATTCAAACTATGTGCTCCCTTCTTTCCATTGTTTCAATTGCAACTTTATTATAAAAAATAGAAATATATTCCACAGTGACCCTTAGAATTATATTTTTCTAAGACCTGAGACTTAGAAGATAATGGTATTTATTCCACTGAAGAAAATTGATGGCTAATTATTGGAGTAACATTTAAAAAGGATTTAGTTATTTATTAGCGAAATAAAGAAAGAACATATAATAGGAGGACAAAAAAATGAGCTTAATTGAAAGAATAGATACGGTCTGTATAAAAGTTAGGGACATGGAGGAAGCTAGTTCTTGGTACCAGGATGTATTGGGTTTGCAGGAATATTATAAGGAAGACCATTATGTCATTTTGAATATCGGAGAAGGTAGTATACCTTTAACACTTGAAAAGGGACAGCCAGTTACGAATGAAAATTCTACATATCCGATTTTCTTTTCATCCAATCTAGAAGACACTTTCAAGGGACTTACTGAAAAGGGAGTCAAAGTGTCTGATATTCAAAAGGATGGATTAAATACTTTTTTTACTTTTTATGATCTCGATGGGAACAAACTTCAAGTTTGTTTTTGGGAATAAGCCTTATCTGATAGGAAAATGCTGATATAATTAGGTAAACTTTTTAAGGGAGTAATGCATATGGACTTTTTTACATCATTATTTAATTCACATTATGACCTGTATATTAGATTAGTGGTAGCGACGATTATTGGCTTGCTGATTGGTTTAGAAAGAGCCATCAAGCATAAGCCGGCAGGTATTAGAACGCATATTTTAGTTTGTTTAGGTTCTACATTGGCGATGTGTTTGTCCACTTTAAACCAGGGGCCGTATATGGATCCAATGCGCTTAGCTGCTCAAGTTATTAGTGGTATCGGTTTTCTCGGAGCCGGTGTTATTTGGCTAGGCAAGGATAATGTAAAACGTGGTTTGACCACTGCGGCAAATCTATGGATCACCGCTTGTGTCGGCTTAACGATTGGTTACGGTGCTTACGATTTAGCCATCATTACTGTAGTACTGATGTTCATCGCGATGAACTTGCCTAAGGTTTTTGAAAAAATGGGGATTTTACCGCAAAGAGGAAAAGATCATGACGAACATGACGATAGTGATAGCGATGGGGAGTAGCCATGAAGGGAAGTAAATAGTCAATACTCATTTTTAAAAGGCTGGTTTCTTATATTGGAAACCAGCTTTTTTTCTAGCAATCAGTGCTGGTATAGAAAAAGGTTTGATAAAGGCAGGATTTACGAAAACTCTTATTTTTGAAACTTTTTCCATGAATAAACGTATGGTAGTTAGTTTGTTAAATATTTGGAAAAAAGGGTGCGATTTGTATGAAAAAATGGATAACCATGTTCGCAACAATTTTTAGTCTAGCACTTATTCATTGGCTTATTTCTTACGGATTTGAGTGGAGCTTTTTTGACAGCATTATTCCTTTTGGCTTTATTGCTTTGCTAATCATTTTTTTATTTACGAACAAGAGCGGTGCAATTGGTCGGCAGATCGATTTGCAAATTCAAAGGTCGACTCTAATTAAGGTGGAAAATTCCAAGCGAGTAAATGAAGTATCATTTGTAATGGTCGGATCCGTAGTTTACTTTGTAATGGCGCTTCTTGTTTCCTTTTATGTATATAAAGATTACTTTATTAATTAACTTGGCATAACACCGGGGAACTGGTGTTATTTTTTATTTGGCTCTGTTAAATGCTTGGATTTCCTACGCAAAGTTCGTATCAGACAATAGTTTAAGAGGTTCTCTTGTTTTATCTGATCTATTTAGAAAAGGAAAGTGTATCGAAAGTAATCATTTGACTTGAAAATTCTAATTCTTTAATAACAATCATATTTACTGGCTGTCCTAACATATTGCTTAGGATGGCTTGTTTTGTATTTTCTTACCAAGCTTTAATAACTGGTACTTTTTTAGTAGGGTATGAATATATTGTATAAAAGCATTATTTTCCAAATATTAAGGGGACAGTAATTTGGAAAATATCAAAGATGACATGTTACATCAATCCAACCATTATCTATATCACAGCCTTGGAAAGAGGGCGGAAGACATTATTGCGAGTACTTTACTCCATATTTGGGCGTTCAGAAATAAGTCATGGCAAAAAAATGGAGCTCGAACAGTATTGTGTAGGTAATTAATCATTCGCGTTAGATGTGAAGATTATTGCCTCTACAATTTTTATAGTCATTCGAGGTAAAGGGGCTCATTGACAGCACTACTTTGAGTAACAAATTATTTGTGAATGAAAGGGAGCGGTAATTTGATTGTTGATATACATAATCACATTTTACCTGGACTGGATGACGGACCACAATCTATTGAAGAGGCTATACTACTTGTTGCAAATGCAGTTTCGAATGGAGTTACACATATTATTGCTACTCCTCATCATCGTAATGGGAAATATATGAACTCTTCTTCAGTAGTAAAAGAGGCTGTTGTTAATTTAAACAGACAGCTTTCAAAAAAAAATATTCCTGTGAAAATTCTTCCTGGACAAGAAATTTATATTTATAGTAACATTCTTGAAGATTTAGAAGGTGATCTTTTAACGCTAGCTAACAGTGGAAAGTACTTATTAATAGAGCTACCTAGAAATCATATACCACTGAATACTTTTGAGGTCCTTTATAAAATTCAACTAAAAGGATATATCCCAATCATAGTGCATCCAGAAAGAAATACTGTCCTCAGAAAGGAAAAGCAAAAGCTTTATGAGTTAGTAAGTAAAGGGGCTCTCATACAAATAACAGCAGCAAGTTTGGTAGGTACCGATGGTAGAAGTTTAAAAAGGTACACAGTGGATTTAATAAAACATAATTTAGTACACTTCATATCATCGGATGCACATCATTACCAAAAGCGACCTTTTTTATTGAATGATGCTTATCAGTATGTGCGAAAAAAGTTTTCGGAGAGTCTTGTAACTTATTATAGTGAAAATGCAAAACATGTAGTATTCGGTAAGGATATTCAAGCAATACAACCAATTAGTTTTAAATAAATTCGTCATTAATGAATGTACAATTGATGCTTTTTAAATGGAAGAGTAAAAGGGGGCATGACTACTCTTATGGAAGAAACAATTAGTCTACAAGAACTATTTAAAGTAATAAAGAAACGTCTTCTACTCATTATAAGTACATTTGTTTTAGCGGTAACAATTGCAGGCATAATCAGCTACTTTTTTCTGACACCAATCTACCAAGCATCAACACAAATTCTTATAAATCAGAAGGAATTTGATCAAAATCAATTTAACAGTCAAGACATCGATACAAATCTTCAATTAATCAACACATACAATGTCATTATAAAAAGTCCAGTTATTCTATCAAAAGTAATAGATAATCTGGATTTAAATATGACGCCAGATTTACTCAATAAAAAAATAACCGTTAATAGTGAACAAAACTCGCAAGTTATTAACGTTAGTGTAGAAGATACAGATTCGCAAAAGGCAGTCGATATCGCGAATATGACTGCCGATGTGTTTCAAGAAGAAATTCAATCATTGATGAATGTAGACAATGTCAACGTTCTCTCACCGGCTATTAACGTAAATGACATGTCTCCTGTTAAACCAAAACCAATACTTAATATGGCGATAGGTGCAGTAATCGGATTAATGCTTGGATTCGGATTGACCTTTCTCTTAGAGTATTTAGACACGACAGTAAAAACGGAGCAAGATATTGAAGAATTGCTTGAGTTACCGATACTGGGACTCATTAGCCCAATTTCTTACAAGAAAATAAAAAAAACAAAAAAATCGATTAGTCCCAATAGAAAGAGGGGATCAAAGGTTGTTTAAAAAACGTAAAAAAATGAAACAAAGAGCTGCACGAAAGCTTGTGACGAGCGTTAGCCCTAAATCGATTGTGTCTGAACAATTCCGAACCGTTCGAACAAACATTAACTTCTCGATGCAGGATAGCGGACTCAAGACTCTCCTTTTTACTTCGTCATCTATAGGGGAAGGAAAGTCAACGACCGCAGCTAATGTTGCAATTGTTTTTGCAAAAGAAGGGAAAAAAGTACTGCTAATCGATACTGATTTGAGAAAGCCGACAATGCATTATACGTTTCACAAGTCAATTTCGCCAGGAATAACTAACTTACTGTCAGGTCATGTGATTCTCGAACAAATAGTTAAAAGTACTGGAGTTAGTGGATTATACCTGATTACTTGTGGACCAATACCTTCCAATCCAGCAGAACTTCTTGGGTCTAGTTCAATGGATGCCTTTATAAAGGAAGCAAAAGAAAAATACGACATGATCATATTTGATGCTCCTCCAGCCCTTTCCGTTTCAGACGCACAAATCCTTTCAAATAAATGTGACGGCACTATTCTTGTCATCAGCTCAGGCACATCAGAGAAAGCAAACGTTGTAAAAACAAAGGAAGTGCTACAAGCTTCGAATGCAAATATTATAGGGGTGATTCTTAATAATTTTAAACTTGGAAAGGATCATTACTATTACCAATATTACGGGGAAGTAGAATGATAAAATGTGTACTTCAGCTTTGCGGCTGTTTTATTTAAAAGAGGTGTGAAATTGAATTACCCTTTGAGATACGCGATATTTTTAATCTTTGACTCATGTCTAGTTCTAATTGCAATTTGTATTAGTTATTGGTTAATGAGAGCCTCATCCAATTTAGTGCTGGATGCATTGGTCCTGGTCATTAGCTATCAGATTATGTCTTATTTTTTTCAATTGGATAGTCGCATTTGGAGAGCCGCTTCCATTCGAGAGTTGTTGGCGATCACTTACGGGGTAACCTTTGCTGTCACGTTAAAAAGTGTGATTCATTTTATTATCATCGGTGAAGTGTATTTTCGTGAACATGTCATTACTTGGCTATTACTGATGATATTAATCGGTGGATCGCGTTTTTGTTTGCGCCTTATCAATGATCGAACTTCTTTTAAACATAGAGGACAATTAAAGAGGGTACTAATTGTCGGTGCGGGAGAAGCGGGAATGATGCTTATTCGCAATATGAAGAGAAAGCAATCCCATGAATATGATGTGGTTGCGATCGTTGACGATAATCCATACAAACAAAAACTACGGGTGATGGACGTAAAGGTATATGGGACCACTAAAGACATTTCGCGTATTGTCCAAGAAAAACAAATTGATGTCATCATCTTAGCGATTCCCTCACTAGGTAAATTAGGGATTCAGGATATTTATAATCGCTGTGTCAATTTGAATGTAAAAATCAAAACGATGCCGAAAATTGAAGATGTGATGTTAGGTAAAGTAGCAGTCAATGATGTTCGACCGATTAAAATTGAAGATTTACTTGGTCGAGAAGAAGTGACACTTGACCTGCCAACGCTCTCGGATAAGTTATCAAAGAAAATAATCCTTGTGACAGGCGCAGGTGGCTCAATCGGGTCTGAAATTTGTCGACAAGTCGCGCAGTTTCATCCCAAACAAATCCTTTTATTAGGACACGGAGAAAACTCCATTTATACCATACACATGGAGTTGTCGGAAAAAGCGGAATATGGTGCGATTGAATTTATTCCGATTATTGCGGATGTTCAAGATCGAGAGCGGATTTTTGAAATTGTCGAACACTATCGGCCAGATGTCATTTATCATGCTGCTGCACATAAACACGTTCCCTTAATGGAATTCAATCCGAGAGAAGCAGTTAAGAACAATATTTTTGGGACTATGAATGTCGCACACGCTGCAAGTAGATATGGAGTATCGAACTTTGTCTTTATTTCGACCGATAAAGCCGTTAATCCAACGAATGTCATGGGGTCAACCAAACGAATTGCCGAAATGCTTATTCAAAATTTAGCAAGAACGAGTCAAACAAACTTAGCAGCAGTTCGTTTTGGGAATGTCCTTGGTTCACGTGGGAGCGTTATACCAAGATTTAGAGCGCAAATTGCTGCAGGTGGGCCTGTCACCGTAACACATCCTGAGATGACGCGTTATTTTATGACGATTCCAGAAGCATCTCGACTTGTGTTACAGGCGGGTGTCCTAGCGCGGGGCGGCGAAGTGTTTGTGTTAGATATGGGAGAACCAATTAAGATCGTGGATATCGCAAAGAACTTAATTCGATTATCGGGATTCAAAGAAGAGGAAATCGCCATTGAATTTACGGGCATTCGTCCCGGTGAAAAAATGTTTGAAGAATTGTTGAATGCCGAAGAAATTCAGGAAGAACATGTCTATCCCAATATTCATGTAGGGAAAGCGTATTCGCCAGAAGAAAACTTGTTGATGGCATTTTTGGCCGAAATTCAGGGACTTGAGATTGCTGAGCTAAAGCGACGAGTGATTGAAATGGCGAATGGGAAGTGGCAAGATGGTTGAGTTAAAGCGTTAGTCGAGTGGTCGAAGGATTTTTGGAAGTCTCTGTTTCTTTTAACATGGTTATTTTATCGGAAAAATTTACTTTTACATGGGATGAAGGACCAAATTCGGTCAGATCACAAGTGGGATGGTCCTCATTTGAGGTAATGAATACCAATTCCTGGTGAGTGCACAAGCAAAATGGTTCATCGAGATTATGAAGAACAAAACTCTGTTAGATTACAAGCGAAATGGTCTTCATCGATGGTATGAAGACCATTCCGCAGCCCAAAGCAAAAAGCCGTTCATCTCATGAATGTTCATCATGTTCGCGCCTAGCAACTTCACCCAACGCGAAAACACAAAAAATGCAATACCTATAACGATTAGAAAGAAGGAATATTTTGTCAGATCTCCTGAATGAAAAATGGAAGATTGATGGGAATTCTCAACCAAATCCAAAGGCAGAGAAAATCTACCTTTCATCGCCCCATATGAGTGATGAGGGGTTTGAGATGGCATTTATTCAAGAGGCTTTTGATACGAATTGGATTTCACCTCTCGGGGCAAATGTAGATCAGTTTGAGAAAGAGCTGGCAGAAAAAGTGGGAAGTACATCTGCAGCGGCCCTTTCATCAGGAACTGCAGCTCTTCATTTAGCTCTAAAAGCAGCTGGCGTCGAGCAAGGAGATATTGTTTTCTGTCAGTCGTTAACTTTTTCGGCGACGGCCAATCCCATCATTTATCAAAATGCCACTCCAATTTTTATTGATAGTGATGCTGAAACGTGGAATATGAGTCCTACCGCATTAGAAGAAGCGTTCCAGAAATATCCGAAGGTGAAAGCCGTCATAGTCGTACATTTATATGGGCTATCGGCGAATATGGACCCGATCGCCCGGCTTTGCAAAAAACATCAGGTTGCGTTGATAGAAGATGCGGCTGAATCGCTTGGAACATACTACAAAGGTACGCATACTGGGACTTTTGGAGACTATGGTGTTTTTTCTTTTAATGGGAACAAAATTATTACTTCTTCAGGCGGCGGGATGATAGTTTCGGACAATACAGAGAGGATTGCCAAGGTTCGATTCTGGGCTACACAAAGTCGAGATCCAGCAAGGCACTATCAGCATAGCGAAATAGGATTTAATTACCGGATGAGTAATGTCGTTGCCGGGATTGGTCGAGGTCAGCTGAGAGTGCTAGAACAACGAGTGGCCAAGAAAAAATACATTTTTGAATTTTATCAAAAAGAGTTAAGCGGCCTGGATGGTGTGGAGTTTATGCCCATTCACGATTGGAATGAACCGAACTATTGGTTAACTGCCTTGACCCTAAACGGAAAAGTTCGTCCACTAGACATTATGAAAGCTCTTGAAAAAGAAAACATTGAATCAAGGCCAATTTGGAAGCCGATGCACTTGCAACCATACTTCGCGAAATACGATTTTATAGGAGCCAATGTATCAGAAAAGTTATTTGAAAATGGTGTCTGTTTGCCATCTGATACAAAAATGACCGATGAGGACTTGGGAAGAGTCGCGGACGAAATCAAAAAATTGTGGGGAGCTTCAAAAAATTGAAAAAGAACATTTGGATCTTCAACCATTATGCCACCGATACGTTTAAAGACCTAGGGGGACGGCATTTTTGGTTTGCTGAAAACTTAATCCGCCAAGGACATCAAGCTACCATTTTTTGTGCAAGCACTCTTCATAATACAGACGAGAATATTGATACAGGAAGTAAAAAATACAAAACAAATGAAGTAAATGGCATTCCCTATGTTTTTATCAAAACACCTAGTTACGTTGGAAATGGCAAACAACGAATTAAAAACATGATCGTATTCTATCGAAATCTGTTCCCCGTCGCAAAAGAGGTTGCAAAAATTCACGGGAAGCCTGATGTGATCCTCGCTTCAAGTGTTCATCCGCTAACTTTAATAGCGGGCATTAAACTCGCGAAAAAGTTTGGCATTCCTTGTGTTTGTGAAGTGCGGGATCTATGGCCTGAGTCCTTAATCGAATATGGCTCGATAAAAAGAAATAGCTTAGTCGTCAATCTGCTATATCGTGGGGAAAGATGGATTTATAAAAAATGTGACAAATTGATTTTTACGATGGAGGGTGGGAAAGATTACATAATTGAACGAGGGTGGAACAAAGAACGCGGCGGACCGATTGATTTAACGAAAGTGCATCACATTAATAATGGTGTTGATTTAGAGCGTTTCACTGAAAATCTAAAGCGTTATATAGTAGTGGATCCTGATTTAAACAACCCCAAACTGTTTAAGGTTGTGTACACAGGATCGATTCGGAAGGCAAACAATGTAGATCGAGTTGTAGAAATTGCAGACATCATCCAGCAAAAAGGTGTTAATCATATAAAGTTTTTAGTTTATGGGCGAGGAACAGAGAAAGAGAATTTAGAAAAATATTGTGTCGAACATGGAATTAAAAACATTCAATTTAAAGGGTTTGTCGATAAAAATCATATCCCGTATGTTCTCAGTAAGTCCGATTTAAATATTGTTCAGCTTTTTTCAAAAAACGGGCTCAAACGGTTTGGTACGAGTGTGAATAAAATGTTTGAATACTTTGCAAGTGGGAAACCAACGCTTTCAGGTTGTGAATATGGGTACGATCTCATTCAAAAATATCAATGTGGCATTGTGATCGATAATGCTAGTACGAATCAGCTTGCGGAAGCCATTATTAACCTGTCTAATATGCCTCAGGATGAAGTTGCAATTTATAGTCAAAATGCATTAAAAGCCGCACAAGACTATGATTTTAAAGTGTTAACTAGAAAGCTTGAACAGTTACTATAATTTTATAGATTGGTGGTCAGGATGGGCTCTATAAAGGAAAAATGGATAAGAATTCTGGAAGGATTACTTCATCAATGATTTTACATCACCAAAATTTTTAGGTGGAGAATTTTCCTTAAATACAGATCTATGTGAGGATGTGATCTGTCTATTATTAATATTACATTTAAAAAAAAATATCTATATACACTATTCGTGATAATCGTTTTTAAAATGCTATTGGAATACGGTTACTTTTTATTTGTAAATCCAGTATTTGAATATGAAGGGTTTACTATTAAGATATCAAGCTTTAAATTATTCGAATCTTACCTAGTAGTTTTCATCTTAAGTATTTTTATAATTAAATTAGAAAATCTAAGTTATCCAAGCAAAATTGTAGTATATGTACTGTTTATCAATTTATTTTTACCTATTTCATCACTTTATTGGTTACAGGATCATTCACGAGAATTTTTTCTAACCATTTCACTGTCATTTTTATTACTTTTTTATATTCTAGTAAAAACCCCAATGCTAAAACTTCCTACTTTAAAAGAGGGAAAAAATTTATCATTTTTAATATTATTTTTCTTAACCATGATTGTTTATGTTTTTTTAATCGTTACTGGTGGTCTACAAAGAATAAATTTTAATCTTTCAGATGTTTATTCAACTAGAGAAGAATTTAACGCTAGTAGTGATAATTGGTTAATGGTTTATTTATTGCCTTGGCAAACGCATATAACAAATTTGTTCTTGTTGATTTATGGATTGATCAGGAAAAATAGAATATTAGTCGTTATTTCGTTAATATTACAAATTTCAATTTTTGCGATGACAGGACATAAGAGTTATCTTTTTGCGCCTATTCTTATTTTTGGAATTTATTATTTCTTTAAAAAAGGTTATCAGAACAATATATTATTTTTTATCACATCTGCCTTAATATTTTCACTAAGTATTTTATATATTTTGTACAGTATTTCTAATAACCCAAATATATTATCGCTCTTTTTAAGAAGGTTATTTTATGTTCCTGCACAGTTACATTTTTTATATTTTGATTTTTATGAGAACATGACGAAATTTAAGTTGTCCGCATCTTTCCTTTCTTTTATCATTGATAATCCATTTGGTACTAATCCAGTTTATTTAGTAGCACAAAAAGTATTTGGTAGAGACTTTAGCCCTAACGTAGGTATATTCGGGGATGCTTATTTGAATTTCGGAATAATTGGAATTCCACTTTTTATGTTGATCTTAGGGGGAGTATTAAAAATATTAGATAGTGTGTCAAAAAATACTCCATTAGTTTTATCAACTGGAATTATTATCATTCCTGGAACTGCACTAGTTGATGCAGCCCTATTTACTAGTCTTTTAACTCATGGAATATTATTTGCAATTTTTGTTATATGGCTAACTAATTCCGTGGTTAACGGACACGAAAAGACTTGATGGCAAGCTCAAAAAAAAAATGATGGGTGGAAAAATGGAGACTATAAAGGAAAAATTACTTAATAAGACAGCAACACTGGGGGTCATAGGGTTAGGTTATGTTGGTCTTCCTCTTGCTGTGGAGAAGGCAAAAGCAGGGTACCGGACAATCGGATTCGATATACAAGATTCTAAAGTAGTAATGGTAAATTCCGGTATCAACTACATTGGAGATGTTGTGAACGAAGACCTTGAACAAATCGTACAATCCGGCTACCTTACCGCCACCTCAGATTTTGCACAGGTTGCACAGGCCGATTGTGTCTGTATTTGTGTGCCGACACCGTTAGACCTCTATAAGCAACCGGATATTAGTTATGTGAAAGCTTCGGCAGAAAGTATTGTTCCATATATGCATAAAGGAATGTTAATCGTTTTAGAATCTACAACCTATCCCGGTACTACAGAAGAACTCCTGAAGCCGATTTTTGAATCAACGGGTCTGAAATGTGGGGTTGATTTCTATCTTGCGTTTTCGCCTGAACGAGTTGATCCGGGGAATTTACGCTATAAAACGAAAAATACCCCAAAAGTGGTAGGGGGAATCACTGTAAAATGTACGGAAATCGCAGCGAGTTTATATGAGAGCATTTTAGAAGCACCGATTTATCGGGTTTCATCACCTGCGATTGCAGAAATGGAAAAAATCTTAGAGAACATCTACAGAAATATCAATATTGGCCTCGTCAATGAATTAGCCATTCTTTGTAACAGAATGGGTATTAATTTCTGGGAAGTGGTCGATGCTGCTGCAACGAAACCCTATGGATTTCAGGCCTTTTACCCAGGGCCCGGTTTAGGGGGCCATTGTATTCCACTAGATCCCTATTATTTATCATGGAAAGCGCGTGAATATGGGTTTCACACATCCATGATTGAGTCTTCCATGATGATCAATGACCGAATGCCGGAATACTGTGTGGAACGAGCAAGTAAAATTTTAAACAAATCGAAAAAGGCGTTAAGTGCATCACGCATTTTAGTCCTTGGTGTCGCGTATAAACAGGATATTGAAGATTATCGAGAAAGCCCAGCGATTCGAGTTATCGAAGTATTAGAAAAAAACGCTGCTGATGTGATCTATTATGATCCTTATATTTCAGAATATCGTGATGAACACGGTGTGATCAAAAAAGGTGAATCAAAATTAACTGCGGAGCTTATTGAAAGTGCTGATTTAGTAATGATCACAACTGCCCATACAAAGGTAGATTATGATTTCGTTCAGCAACATGCGAAGGCAATCTTTGATACGAAAAATGCCATGCAGAATGTTTTGAATCGAGAAAAAATCGAATTGTTGTAAGGGGAGACGAAATGGAGTTTACAATAAAAGCCTACATCAAGCTGCTGGATTTATTAAGGCACAAGGGGTATTACTTTTGCTTGTATCGCGAAAGTGAAACTGTCAAAAAATCGGTCATCATCAGGCACGATGTTGATTTCTCACTTGATAAAGCTCTTGAAATGGCCAGAATCGAACAGGACTTAGCCGTGAAATCAACTTATTTCATCCTATTATCGACAAATTTTTATAACGTCTTTTCAAAAGAATCCTTCGAAAAGCTAAAACAAATCGAGTCGTTAGGACACGAAATCGGACTTCATTTCGATGAAAAACGATATAAGATTCACACCATTGAAGATATGCAGAAATCTGTTGAATTGGAAGCAGAAGTTCTCGGTAAGTTACTTAATACTGACATAAACGTCGTTTCCATGCATCGACCTTCTAAACTCGTACTAGAAAATGATATACAATTCCACAAACTGATTAACTCCTATTCCTCCAAATATTTTAAAAGTATGAAGTATGTTTCAGATTCAAGAATGAATTGGCGGGAAGACCCGATTGAAACAATTGAATCTGGAAAATATGAAAAGCTGCACATTCTGACCCATCCTTTCTGGTATTCTACTGAAATTGAAACAATGGAAGTTAAGTTAAAGGACTTCCTCAAACAATCGATTAGTGAACGATATGATTTTATGTATGACAATTTCACCGCATTAGATCAAGTGATTGATTGGAAGGAGATAACAGGGTGATTCGTATAAAAGATATCACAGACTTTTTAGACACTAAAGAATTGCCCTACACATTTATCGGTGATTCAGAACTCACGATTCATCGCTATGTTTCCATTGAAAATATTGCTGCCAATTTAATTTCATGGATTAAAGACGAGAAAAAAATGCAAGCCATTATGGGAAAAGACATTACAAATTCGCTCATTGTCTCACTAAAATTTGATACAAGTTCTTTTGAGAAGGCAAACTTTATTTTTTGTGACAATCCAAAAGCCGTGTACTTTACGATACTCAATCAATTTTTTCATGAAGAGACGAAGGTTGAATTTATTAGTGCAACATCGGTTGTTGAAGCGAGGAGTATCGGTAAACAGGTTTACATTGGTCACCATTGTTATATTGGGCCAGAAGTTGTGATTTCAGATAATGTACGAATCGAAAATAATGTTTCGATTCAAGGAAAGGTCACGATTGGGACAGATACAATCATTCGTTCAGGTGTGGTAATCGGTACAGATGGGTTTGGCTATTTTGAAAATAAGGATGGAATCAATGTAAGAGTTCCCCATTTTGGTGGTGTGATTATTGGTGAAGATGTTGAAATTGGGGCGAATACATGTATTGACCGAGGAACCTTAGGGGACGTGGTAATCGGGAATCATGTCAAAATTAACAACCTTTGTCATATCGCCCATAATGTCATCATTGGAGATCATGCAATGATCGCCGCGTTAGTCAATATCTCTGGAAGTGTGCTGATCAAGAAAAACGTCTTTATCTCTCCTGCAGCAACGGTTCGAAATCAAGTGACTATCGGCGAGAATAGTTTAATCGGATTAGGTGCGGTTGTTGTCAAAGATGTGGAGGACAATGCGGTGATTGTCGGAGTGCCTGGAAAAAACATTAGAAAACAAGAGGGTGGAAAATGACGAGCTTACGTTTTGCCATCATAGGTTGCGGGAGAATTTCACCAAATCATATCGCCGCGGCCATTCAAAACAAGCTAGAGATTGTTGCCATTTGTGATCTTGAGGAAGCGAAAATGGAGCATACCATTTCAACATTTCATCTATTAAATGGAGTAAAAAAATATAAAGATTATAGAGAAATGCTCGCAATCGAGAAACCTGATTTAGTGGCGATTTGTACAGAAAGCGGGAAACATGGGCAAATTGCATTGGATTGTATCGATGTGGGAAGCCATTTGATTATCGAAAAACCCATCGCGCTTTCTTTAGAAGAAGCCGATCAAATCATTGAAAAGGCAAAGGCGAAAAATGTAAAGGTCAGCGCGTGCCATCAAAATCGGTTTAATAAATCGGTTCAAAAATTAAGAGAAGCAGTAGAGGCAAGTCGTTTTGGTAGACTACTTCACGGTACCGCTCATATTCGTTGGAACCGTGGGAAGGATTACTACATCCAAGCGCCTTGGCGTGGAACGTGGCAGCAAGACGGTGGCGCGCTCATGAATCAATGTATTCATAATATTGATCTTTTGCGTTGGATGATGGGTGACGACATCATAGAAGTTGTCGGAATGACGGATAATTTAAAGCATCCATTTATCGAGGCAGAAGATCTCGGGATTGCGTTAGTTCGATTTGCAAACGGTAGTTTTGGTGTCATCGAAGGAACAACAAACATCTATCCTCAAAATTTTGAGGAAACACTCTATGTGTTCGGGGATCAAGGTACCGTCAAAATTGGTGGGAAATCGGTGAATATTATTGAAGAATGGCTGTTTGCGGATCAATTGGATGATTCAGAGGAAGTAAAAGCCAAGTATCACGAAAATCCCCCAACCGTTTATGGCTTCGGTCATACGCCACTCTATGCAGACGTTATTGAGGCGATTGAGCAGGACCGTGAACCGTATGTGACGGCTGAGGATGGCAGAAGAGCATTGGAACTCGTTCTTGCCATTTATAAGTCAGCAGCTGAAAAGAAAAGTGTCCAACTACCGCTTCAAAAGGCAAGTACATTGGATTTTATTAATTTGTTTCATCGAGTCAGTGAAAGTGGGCAGGGCCATGACTGACTTGGAAAAATATCGGCAATTCAGCGAGCAGGAAACAACCATTCCGTTATTTTCAAAAGGCTGGTGGATGGATGCGGTTTGTCCAAATGATTGGGATGTCATCTTAATTGAAGAAAACGGCGAAATCCGTGCGTCCTTGCCATACTATCTCCAACAGTCCAGTAATGTGAAAGAAATTCGAAAAGCAACATTAACCCAAACGAATGGTATTTGGATGCGTTATCCTCCAGATCAAAAATACGAAAGAAAACTGACGTATGAAAAAAACATGATGACTACCATCATAGATGAAATCGAGAAACTGGGGTTAACAAAATACCAACAATACTTTCATTATTCTGTGACGAACTGGTTACCTTTTTTCTGGCGTGGGTACTCGCAAACAACAAGGTATACGTATGTCATACACCATACTTCTAATCTTGATGAAGTCTATCAAAATTTCAATTCCAATATACGAAAGAATATAAGAAAAGCCGAGAAAACTTTGCAGGTTTATGAAGGTCTTGGAATCCATGAATTCTATCATTTAAATAAACTGACGTTTGAGAGGCAAAACATAGAGATCCCGTATTCATTTGAAACGGTTTCGAGAATTGATGAAGCATGTGAACAAAGAAATGCTAGGAGAATATATTATTGTTCGGATGAACAACATCAAATTCATGCCGCAGCTTATTTTGTTTGGGATGACGAGACGGTTTATTATTTATTGTCCGGTTCAAATCCTGACTATCGAAACAATCAATCATTAACTTTGCTCATTTATGAGGGAATTAAATTAGCGAGTCGGTTGAATCGGAAGTTTGATTTTGAAGGAAGCATGAAGAAAAATATTGAGCAGTTTTTCAGACAATTTGGTGCTGAGCAAATGCCTTACCATAATATTTATAAAGTCTTCTAGGGTTACGGACGTATTGGGTTTTCCGGGTGGATTATGTGTAGATTGGAGAGTGGCTATGCAATTTCGAGATTTACAGGCTCAATATCAGACCTATAAACATGAAATCGATTCAGCGATTCAAAGTGTTCTGTTTCATTCCAATTATATCGAAGGAAGAGAGGTAAAGGAACTCGAAAAAAGATTAGCTAATTATGTAGGTGTTAAGCATTGCATCACGTGTGCGAATGGAACAGAAGCGATGACTCTCGTGCTGATGGCGTGGGGAATTGGGGAAGGCGATGCAATATTTGTTCCGGATTTAACTTTCTTCTCAACTGGAGAAGTCGTTTCGTACTGTGGTGCAACACCAGTGTTTGTCGATGTATGTAAAGATACCTTTAACATGGATCCAACGCAACTAGAGAAGGCCATTGTTAAAACGTTGAAAGAAGGGAAAGTCACACCAAAAGTGATTATTCCCGTTGATTTATTTGGATTACCTGCAGATCATCTTGAAATTGAACGGATCGCAAAGAAGTATAATTTATTAGTTTTAGAAGACGCTGCCCAAGGCTTTGGGGGCAATATTCATGGGAAACGAGCATGCAGTTTTGGTGATGCCGCAACAACTTCTTTCTTCCCAGCGAAGCCTTTAGGTTGTTATGGAGATGGTGGGGCAATTTTTACGGATGATGATGAATTAGCAGAGTTGTTAAAGTCTTTGAAGGTTCATGGAAAAGGCGAAAGTAAGTACGACAATATTCGCATTGGGTTGAATTCGCGACTTGATACGATCCAAGCAGCCATTTTACAAGTCAAGCTTGACGCGCTCATCCAGCATGAATTGGATGACGTAAACCGAATTTATCAACTTTATAATGAAAAATTGAGCGGAATGGTTGATACACCTGCCATCCCCGATGGATTTTTTTCTAGCTTTGCCCAGTATACTATTAAGCTTAAGAGTAGGGAACAACGGGATCAGTTACAACAACATCTCAATAAGAACGGGATTCCAAGTATCGTGTATTACGTGAATCCAATGCATAAACAGAAAGCATTTGTACATTTACAATTTAATGAAGAAGATTTTCAAGTTACTAACGAGCTTTGTGATTGTGTTTTGTCGTTACCAATGCATCCATATTTGAAGGAAACGGATGTAGAACTTGTAGCAAAAGTGGTTTCAGACTATATCAAGAAGAGCAACTTATAGACGAGACAAATAGTGGAATATGAATGAACGGATATTGGAGGGACCATCATCAAAAAAGTATGTCATATGACGAGTGCTCATGAACGTTATGATATTCGCATATTTGAAAAGGAATGTAAATCATTAGCAAGTCATGGCTATGATGTCTCCTTAATTGTAAATGATCAATTACCTAATGAAACAGTGGATCAGGTAAAGATCATCTCGACCAATTTTAAGCCAAAGAGCCGACTTGATCGGATGTTGAACTCCAAGAAAAAGATATTTAAAAAAGCGGTGGAAGTAGATGCCGATATCTATCATTATCATGATCCTGAATTAATGCCAATCGGGAATAAGTTAAAAAAACGAGGAAAGAAAGTTATCTTTGATTCCCACGAAAATTATCCGATGCAAATTAAAGAAAAAGAATATATTCCAAAGTTTTTACGGAAGGTCATCGCAAAAATATATTTCATGTATGAAACCTATTCGATTAACCGAATTGATGCGGTCGTCTTTCCATGTACGTATAGTTTGAAAAATCCTTTTGAAAACCGGGCGAAAAAAACGGCATTTATCGATAATTTTCCCATGTTACACGAATTGTACGATCGTTTTAATGAAAAGGAAGAAAAACTAAAGAATACGATTTGTCATATTGGCACGCTAACCCATGATCGAGGTATCACGTATAACATTCAAGCTGCCTATAAAGCGAAGGTTAACTTGATATTGGGGGGCGTCTTATCCCCTGATCGTTATCTTCAAGACGTTCGTGGAATGAAAGAGTTTGCGTGTGTGGATTATAGAAGGCATGTAAATCGAGAAGAAGTAACGGATATTTTGCGAAAAAGTAGGATTGGTCTATGTACAGTTTTAAATGTTGGCCAATATAACAAAGGCGATCATTTTGCAACAAAAGTCTATGAATATATGGCGATGGGATTGCCCGTCATTATAACCGATTATCCATATGCCAGGGAAGAATTGAAAAGATACAAATTTGGCATCCCAGTTGACCCCGAAAATGTTGATGAAATCGCAGAGGCTATTTTGTATTTATTGAAAAATCCTGACATTGCAAAAGAAATGGGGAAAAATGGCCGTTTAGCAGTTAAAGAAAAATACAATTGGAGTATCGAAGAACAAAAATTAATTCGTTTATATGAGAGTCTATAATACGTAAACCATCTGCCATCGAACACGTTAGTCTTGTGTGTACACACAAAAAAGGTTAAGTGGGGCATTGACTTCGTGGCGACAAGCTAGAAAGCCGTTTTGGTACATCAATATTTAGTAGGGAGTACACCATTTGAGTAAGAAAAAGTTTCTGATTGATTCACTATTAAATATTGTCGCGACAGCCATACCAATCATTATTCTTCAATTAGTTACACTACCGATTATTGGGAAGCAATTAGGTGAAGACCAATACGGTTTGGTCGTTACATTAATCAGTCTCTTTACTGTATTGAGTTTTCCGTTCGGCAATGTGTTAAACAATATCCGATTATTAGTAGATAAAGAATATAGTAAAAAGCGAATTTCCGGTGATTTCAATATTTTATTAATCAGCAGTATCGTGTTAAGCACGATCATGATGATCATTGGAACGATCTATTATGAAGGTAAATTTTCATTCATCAGTATCGGTTTAATCATCCTCATCTCCTGTTTAAATTTATTAAGAGAATATTTAGGCGTCAGTTTTCGGCTACAGTTAAATTATAAAAAGATTGTGATCAATAATGTAATCTTAACCATTGGCTATATTTTGGGCACTCTTTTATTTAATTGGATGGGATACTGGCAATTCATCTTTATTTTTGGATACGGATTTAGTGTTCTCTATATCATTAAAAATTCAACCCTGTTGAAAGAACCAGTTGTGCTCACAGATCTATTTAACTCCACTACTTATAAAAGCATCGTCCTCCTAGGCTCTTCTCTATTAACAAACATATTAAATTATGCAGATAAACTATTAATTTTTCCCTTACTTGGCCCAGGTGCGGTATCGATTTATTATACGGCGACCATCATCGGTAAAATCATGTCCATGGCCATCACGCCGATTAATGGGGTGATTTTGAGTTATATAGCGAGACTAGAAAAATTTAATCACAAAACATTTGGTTCGATTTTGCTACTGACAGGGATTGTTGGCATCATTGGATATGTTTTGACGATTTGGGTCAGTCCGTTTGTTCTCGGTTTTTTATATCCTGATTGGGCAAATGAGTCGTTAAAATATATTTATATTACAACCGCAACGGCTATTGTCGGTGTGATTAGTTCGGTCATCCAACCTTTTATTCTGAAATTTAACCATATTAATTGGCAGTTGATTATTAATGGATCAAATGTGATTGTCTATACTGTTTGTGCGTTTGTCTTGTATCAATTTTATGGGTTAATGGGCTTTTGTATAGGGATTTTCATTTCAAGTGTGTATCAATTAATCCTCATGATTTGTATTTTTATCGTAAGTAATCGTCGAAATCACGAAGAACATGTAATAGGTGAATAACATCAAAGGGTGGAAACTGGTGAAAAATCAAAGGTTGACGCATGATCACTTAGAAACACCATATTTTTTAATCGATGAAAACGAATTAGATTCAAACCTCAATCAGCTGAAAGACGCACTTCGGAAACATTGGGATCACTCAATCATCGGTTATTCATTCAAAACGAACGGCTTACCTTGGTTATTGAATTACTTTAAAGAGCGCGGAATCTATGCAGAAGTAGTTTCAGACGATGAATATGAATTAGCGAAGAAGCTGGGGTATGAAAAAGATAAAATCATTTATAACGGAGTCGCCAAATCAAAAGAAACGTTTATCGAAGCCATCAGAAATGGATGTATTGTGAATGTTGATTCGCTAAGGGAGCTAGATTGGCTTAGGGAGTTGGATCAATCTAGTGGGGAAATTTTTGAGGTTGGCATTCGCGTGAACTTTGATTTGGAGCGTGCCTGTCCGAATGAAACCGTTATGGGAGTAGAGGGTGGACGATTCGGGTTTTGTTATGAAAATGGGGATTTAAAGAAAGCGATTGATACTGTCAATGCGCTAACAACGATCAGCTTAACAGGCCTGCATCTACATTGCAGCACAAAGACGAGAAGTTTAAATATCTATCGAGCGATTTCGAAAATAGCTTGTGAAATCACACAAAAATATTCACTCTTCGGGCTAAAATACATTGATGTTGGTGGGGGGTTCTTTGGAGGGCTGAAAGATAAACCCCAGTTTGATGAATATATCGAAGTCATTTCTTCTGAATTAAGCAAAGTGTTTAACAAAGAGGAAGTGGTATTAATCGTAGAACCAGGAACGTCGATTGTTTCCTCTCCATTTAGTTTTGTCACAAGTGTCGTTGATGTGAAACAAACGAGTGCGAATCATTTTGTCACAACGGATGGTAGTCACATTAATATCAATCCACTGAAAAATAAGGGGATCAAGTTTTTTAGGGTTCAGTATAAGAATAGTGAGGATAGAAAGCTTATCGACAAACAAGTCATCTCTGGATTTACCTGCATGGAGGATGACCGAATCATGGTGCTAGAAGACGCTCCTCAAGTTTTGGTTGGGGATCAAATCATTTATGAAAAAGTTGGCGCGTATTCCATGAGTCTATCTCCGTTATTTATTAAGTTCTTTCCTGCTGTCTATGTCGAGAAAGATGGCGTGATGATGGAAGCTCGTGAAAAATGGACAGCTGATCATTATTTGTGAAGATATTTCTTTGGCAATTTGGAGGAGGAAGGCGCGCTCATAACGGGGGGAAAGTTCACATAGATACGTGCGACGTGCTCATAACCGAGGAAAAGGCGCTCATAAACCGGAAATTGGCGCTCAAAAGAAATGAGAGGAGCTTTTCAAATGAACATATTGATTCTTAGTTGTGGAACTAGGAATAAAATCGTTCAATACTTCAAAAAAGAGCTTGAAGGAATCGGCAAGGTCTACGCGACAGATTTTAGTCCTCTCGCACCAGCACTTTATGATGCGGACCAGTACTTTATCGTTCCAAGGATTGATCATCAAGATTATTTAAGTACGATTCTAGCAATATGTAAAAATAATGATGTCAAGGCTGTGTTTACGTTAATCGACCCGGAAATCAGTTTGTTATCGAAACATCGAGAAGAATTTTTAAACGTAGGCACCATCCCGATTGTGTCTGATTTAGAAATCGTTGAGATGTGCTTTGATAAGTTTTCGCTGAATACATTTCTAGTAAAAAACGGTTTTCATTCAATCAAAAGCTATATTAATAAAGAAGAATTTTATCGAAATGTGGATGCTGGGGTTGTAGACTTTCCCGTATTTGTTAAACCAGTAAAGGGCAGCGCAAGTATCAATATCAATAAAGTGACATCAAAAGAGGAAGTTGAATTATTATTTAAAAACTATAAGAATATGATGATTCAGGAATTTATAGATGGGGTTGAAATCGGCGCGGATGTGTATATAGATCTCCATTCAGGTGAACCCGTCGCCATTTTTACAAAAGAAAAGCTTGCGATGAGAGCAGGAGAAACGGATAAATCCATTTCTATCAAAGATGAAAAACTGTTTGATCTCATTAAAGATTTTGTGAAAGTGGTTGGTTTTAGAGGAATCATTGACATCGACATTTTTAAAGTAAATGGGGAATATATCATTTCGGAAGTGAATCCACGTTTTGGTGGAGGTTACCCGCATGCCTATGAAAGTGGTGTCAACATACCGAAGATGATCGTCCATAATTTACACAATCAAGTGAATGAAAATGTCATTGGTCGGTACGAAGAACGTATTCGGATGATGAAATACAACGAAATCAAGATTATTAGTAACTAGATGTTGAGAATTCAGTGGTTTGGAACGAAGATGAAGGAGCTGTGGAATATGTACACAGTCAGTAATCTGAACCTGTTTTTTAAAAGACTGATCGATCTAGTTGGTAGTGGTTTAGGATTGCTATTGTTATCACCATTGATTGTTGTGATTGTCTTGCTTATGAAAATCACGATGCCTGGTCCCGTTTTTTTTAAGCAAGAAAGGGTGGGGAAAAGCGGGGTAGACTTCCATATATTTAAATTCCGAACGATGAAGGTTGACGTGGAAGCAGAGAGAAATTTAGATTTTTCAAAGGATGAAAATCGAATTACTGCATTAGGAAAATTTTTAAGAAGGACAAAAATAGACGAACTTCCGCAGCTTGTCAATGTTTTGGTAGGAGAGATGAGTTTAGTAGGACCTAGACCAACAGTTCAAATACAAGTGGAGGAATATACACCGATTCAGATGCAACGCCTTCAGATGAAACCAGGAATGACAGGTCTTGCCCAAGTGAACGGAAACAATTCTATATCGTGGGAACAACGAATTAAATATGATCTTTCATATATTCAAAATTATTCCATTTTACTCGATGTTAAAATCATCTGTAAAACGGTCGCGATTGTTTTATTTGGTGAAGAGAAATATAAAAGAGGTTAATTCTAGGAGCGCAATTCGACGATTAAATTGTTTTATAACGGTAAGGAGATGGAAATGAAGTCAATCCTAATTGGCTCTGTTGATTCAAGTAAAGTGGTACTTGAAGAAATGATTAGACTGAACTTTCCGGTGGATCTCGTATTTTCACTGGATGAAAAATATTCAAAAAATGTTTCTGGATATGAGCCAATTCATGAGTTGGCCGAAGCTCATCACATTCCATTTCGGAAGTTTAAAAATATAAACGAAGATCTCTATGTGAAAGAGATTACTGATCACCATCCAGATTATATTTTTGTGGTCGGATTGTCTCAACTCATAAAACCAGAAATTATTCATGCTGCAAGAATTGGTACAATCGGATTTCATCCCACTCCCCTTCCAAAATTCAGAGGAAGAGCCGCTTTAGTTTGGCAAGTCTTATTAGGCGTACGAGAAACAAAATGCTCTCTATTTTTTATAGATGAAGGCATGGACTCTGGCGATATTGTGGCACAGGAAGCGTATGTAATTGAAGATTCTGATTATGCAATCGATGTTCAAGATAAGAGTAATGAAGCGCTTCAACGCATGATGCATCGGGTGCTACCTCAGATGTTGGATGGAACCGTTACATCGGTTAAACAGAATGAGGAAGAAGCGACCTATCTACTAAAGAGAACACCTGAAGATGGACGAATCGATTGGCAAGAACCTGTAGAGGCAATTCAACGATTAATAAGGGCGGTTTCAAAACCATACCCAGGTGCTTTTTCTCATTATAATGGACAGCATAAATTGATCTTTTGGCGAGCGGATTATTTGGAAAATAAAAAATATGTCGGGATACCGGGGCAAATTGCACAAATTACGAACGACTATATCGATATTGTTTGTAAAGGTGGGTTACTTCGAGTTACCGAGTTTGAGAATATTGATGATGTGCAAATGAGAGCGGGCTATAAATTTAAGTGATATTTCCCTTGGAAAGTTAAGAAACAATCAGAGGTGAATAGATGAAGGTGTTGGTATTTGCACCACACAATGATGATGAGGTATTAGGTGTTGGCGGTACGATTGCGAAGTATGCAGCACAAGGTCATGAAGTGTTTATTTGTGAGGTCACTAAAAGTAATACAGATGAAGAGGTCAAAGAAGAACGTTCAGAAGCATTAGCTGCTCATCAACTATTAGGTGTTAAGGAAACGATCTTTTTAGATTTTCCCATTGTGACTTTAAGAGAAACTCCTTTAGTGAAAATTAATGCTGAATTTTTAAAAGTTGTGGAAGATATTCGACCAAACATTGCATTTATTCCTCATAAAGGTGATATGCATATGGACCATACTGTTGTCTCTCACAGTGCAATGGTGGCATTAAGACCAATTAATGGCATTAAGGTGGAGAATATTTATGCATATGAAACCCTTTCAGAAACAGAATGGAATCTTCCCACAGTAGACAATGCCTATATGCCAAATGTATGGAGTGATATCTCGAAATTTATCGACTTAAAGAAAGAAGCAATGAACTGTTATCAATCACAACTAAAACATCCCCCTCATCCTCGAACACTTGAAATCATTGAAGCATTGGCAAAGCTTAGAGGCTCAACAGTTGGTGTACCATTTGCGGAAAGTTTTATGTTAGTTAGAAGATTAATTTAGTTTTTTTTCTTAAACGGCTAAACCAGCGTAATCACTATGGTTTATGATAAATTAGAGATATAAAATCATAAAATGATGCGTTCAAAAAATCGTTTAGTTGCTGATGAAGTTAAATATTTTGACCTAAGTTTATAAACTGTCCATCTTGCCAGTCTAAGTTGGAATATCGTCATACAGTTTCAAAGAAAACTATTTCCACCCTTGATGGTGTAATGACAATAGTTAATATGGGATACAGTTGCACAAACCCTGAATGCAAAAATACTTCTACCGTATTTAGATCAGCTCAAGCTGAGCACCTAGATAAAGAAACGAAGCTCACCCCTCTTTCTTTTTATGCTTTGTCCAAGCTGTCAGGGCTAGAGGAGACTATTTAATATTATGCGCATATCAAACAAACCTGACTTGAATGGAGGATTATTTGGAGCTCATTGTAATTAGCACGTATAAACATCTGGGAGTATATGAGAAAGAATGGACGGATATTTTGGAAGATAATCAAAATACGAACCCATTTATAGAGTTTGAATTTGTTTATAACTGGTGGCGTTTCCAAAGTGAAAATGAAGAAGTGGAAATATATGCAGTAAGAGAGCATAAACGTATTATTGCATTTTTTCCGATTCAATTGAAAAAAACTTGGTTTGGCTATATAGTGCAGTTTTTAGCTCTTGATAATGCTAATTATATGGATATAATTGCTCGAAAAAGAGACATGGATCGGGTCATTATGTTTGTTTTTGATGCAATTATTAAGCAAAAGAAGAGTGCCGTTTTTTATTTACATGGTTTAGTAGAGAATAGGGGTACTCCTGTTAAACTATCCAACTATTTGCAAGCAAGAAATATGAAGGAGCAATCTAAACGAATTGTAATTTCTTATGATGATTCGGGTGATTACACAAGAAAAACTATCTTTTCTACAAATACATTAAGAGCAAAAACGTATCGGAATTTTTTATGGGTAAAAGAAACGATTACTTCTAAAGGAATTGAGAGAATAAAAAATTAAACTTAAAATAGTTGGGTTTCATTTCACTGAAAAGCTTCTTCGTTAAAGAATTTACAAAAAGAACCAAGCATCAATCTACAGGCTTTTAAGACCATACAGTAAACTACTTGCAGTTTTAGAGAATTTACGTTTACGACGAATTAAAATGGATTAACGAAAGCTGCTAAAGACAATGAGTTTTATCATTTATGGTGGCGTCCACATAATTTCGGAAAGAATATCGAAGAGAATCTATAATTTCTAAAAGAAATATTAAAGCATGTAGATCATTTAAAAGGCAAATATAATTTTCAAAGTATGCATATGAGAGATGTCACAGATGTGATGAAAAAATACGAAGGGAGAAATAGATCCCTTCGTATTATTATTTAGCTCCGTATTTCCGGTTTAGTTGAACGATCGTTGCATCATCGTTTTTTTTCCTATAATTAAATCTCTTAAAAAATGTGATCCAAGCATCCTATTAACAGTTCCGTTCCCACCGTACCCTAACAAATAGTAATGGTTGGCTTTTGTTGGATGTTCTACGATGAACGGGAGATTATCAATCGACTCTCCGAAACTCGCAGCATTTACACGCTGCATGTTAAATTCGTCCGATTGAGGTGGCTTCCAGGTTGGCTTCATCTAAACCACCAGCGATTATTCTACCTTCTACGGTTGATCTAATATAAAGAATAAGCGCCTGTTCATACCAATCTGAGAAATTTATAATAGGATTACTTACAAATACATAGGATCGATTAATGACTGCTCCGATACGTTTACCAACAGGTAGTGTTTCATAATCATTGGTATGTAAACCCCCCAAGACAATATTCCAAGTTATAATACCCAAATTCTCTTTATTCAATCCATGCTATACTATTTAGTAGTTTATTATAAAAAAGGATGTTGAATATGAATAAAGATAAACCACATGTACTAGTAATAGATGGAATGGCTTTATTGTTTCGCTCGTTTTTCGCAACGGCAATGTCAGGTAATTTTTTTAAAAATGACAAAGGGATTCCGACAAATGCCGTACAAGGATTTGCTCGGCATGTATTAGCTGCACAGCAATTAATGCAGCCGACCCATTTGGCTATTTGTTGGGATAAAGGGATGAATACATTTCGGAATGATCTATATGATGGCTACAAAGCCAACCGACCAAAGCCAGCAGAAGAACTTGTACCTCAATTTGATATGGCACAAGATCTATCGGAACATTTAGGTTGGATGAATTTTGGCATTGTGGGGATGGAAGCAGATGATACAATAGCTTCCATTACACATAAATGGCAAGATGATGCGAGGTTTACGATTGTTAGTGGGGATAAGGATTTACTTCAGCTTCTGCATCCTTCCACAGAAATTGCCTTTACGAAAAAAGGATTCACTATTTACGACGTATATAACGAAGCTAGATTTCTAGAGGAATACGGGATATCACCACTTCTATTCCCAGATGTCAAAGCATTTATGGGGGATTCCAGTGATGGGTACGCAGGAGTAAAAGGGATTGGACCGAAAACAGCTTTACAATTAGTACAAACCTATGGAACAGTTGAAAAAGTGATAGATTCACTTCATTTGTTAAAAGCCGGGCAACGAACAAAAATTGAAACAGACTTACAAATGCTTCATTTATCTAAA
Source organism: Psychrobacillus sp. FSL H8-0483 (assembly GCF_038637725.1). Classification (NCBI taxonomy): domain Bacteria; kingdom Bacillati; phylum Bacillota; class Bacilli; order Caryophanales; family Bacillaceae; genus Psychrobacillus; species Psychrobacillus sp. FSL H8-0483. The sequence goes on along the minus strand of NZ_CP152052.1, from coordinate 3,081,236 downwards.
CAGCTTGCAACCATTCGACGAGATGTTCCAATAGAAGCAGAACTGGATCAGCTTGTTGTACAAAACATCGATTCTACTAAATTGGACTATTTATATGATCATGGGTACACGATTTTAGCTAGACAGCTAAAAAATTAACGAGTTGAACAGGGTGCGACTTTTACAAAAGTAAGTATGGAGGCATTGTCTGCATAGCGTATTTTACGAATGCTACTTTCACGATTTCGACCCCCGTTGTCGTGAACGATTAGAAAAAGCTCACCCTCATCTAATTCGTATCCAATAAGTGGTACCCAATGATAGGAAAAAGTAAATTTTTTATTCCATTTAAACGTAAAATACTTATCGAATTTTAACGCGAGCGGTCGATCATTTTTTAGTTCGTCTAATGCACTCTTCAACGAGCATTTTTCTATTAACCAATCAGGTCCTAGAAGTTTGCGCATATTACGCACCAAACGATAAGTAAATAACCCAATCCGAGTACCACCTAATTTGCTGTATAGTTCATTTGGATGATAAGCATTTGTGTATGGAAATAAAAAATTTAGTAGCACGTATGCAGTGACAGGACCACAAGCGGAAGCTTGATAATTAGATAGAATCGAAGCATTATATTGAGAGTAGCCTTGAACAGGCAATTGAATTTTCATTAGTGACCTCCAATTCAAAAAGAGTTTTTCCTATTTAAAAAGGAAGAGCTCTTTTTTAGATTTTACTTTAAATATACTTGAATAAAATTGCAACAAATACATATCGTATAATATTTGTATTGTCTAAAGTATCAGAATATTTTATAGTGAAATTAGATGAACTGAGTATAAAAAGGGGTTAATGACTTGATTCGACTATTACAAACGCAAGATTATAAAGAGGCATCAAATATCGCTTCGCTCGCTTATCCAGGTATGAACTTGCAAACAGAAGAGAAAAGAATGGAATTAGTAGAGCGTTTGACACGAGAGCAAAAGGAACAAAACGGTATACACTATTTCGGCTATTTTAATAAGAAAGAAGAACTTCTAGGAATTTATCGTCTGAATGATTTTGAATGTAATATAAACGGAAAATTTCAACGTACTTTCGGAATCGGTATGGTGGCTGTACATCTTCTTCACAAAAAAGAGAAGATTGCGTTTCAACTTCTCTCCCATTTTCATGCATTTGCTAGACAGGAAAATGTAGCCCTCGTATCCCTGTATCCCTTTAATCCAAGTTTTTACCGGAAAATGGGGTATGGATTTGGGCCAATGAAATATGAATTTAAAATTAAGCCAAGTGCACTTATTGCAGATGGAGAAAAAGGATTGGTGAGGTTCTTATCTCCAGATGATGAGGAAGAGATAGTCTCGCTATATAATGATTACGCTCAAAGCAATCACGGGATGATTAAAAGAACATGGAGTGAAAGGCAACATATTAAAAATGCAACAACCAATTACGTTGGTGTAGTAGAGGACGAACGATTAATTGGTGCAATAGCATTTACATTACAGCCAGTAAAAGATAGTCATTTTCTACACCAACATATGATTGTACACGAATGGATTTGGACAGAACCTCTAGCTTATAAACAGTTAGCTTCTTGGTTACATTCCCAACAGGATCAAGTGGATCGAATTATTTTTCGTACGAATGATCCATCCTTTTTATATGGACTTACGAATCCAATGAATGATTCCAACCATCTTATACCAAGCGCATATCATGAGGTTGCAACAACTGGAGCAGGCTTAATGTATCGTATTACTAATATTCTATCTTTTGTACACGAAACCGAATTTCATAACCTTAGAAGACCAGAAGAAAATACAAGAATATTACTAGAAATAGAAGATACATTCATAAATGAGCAACAAGGGTTATATGAAATTACTTACAATGGTGATTATTGGAATGCAACAAAATTATCAGATTCCAATGAAAAAGCAAATGTACAAATTGGTATTCATAATTTAAGCGCTTGGTGGATGGGCTGCGTTTCCGTTGAAGCTCTTCAAAATTACGGCGAAGTGACATTGAATAATATAGATGTAAAAAAGTTGGATGAGTGGTTTAAATCTAAACGTACTCCTATTTGTTTTACATCGTTTTAAAAGGAAGTAAAAAAGGGGGGTTAGGGAATGATTTCGTTTAAGACAATCGAACATCTAACGTTTAAGGAAGCACATAAACTTTTTACTCGTGGGTTTGAAGGGTATTTTATTCCGATGCAGATGTCATTGGATGCTTTTGTTGCACGTTTAGGCAATGAAGGGCTTTCGACAGAGTTGTCAGTTGTCATGTTTGATGAGGAGATTCCTATTGGAATTGTGTTGCAGGGCATACGAGAAGTGGATGGACAGAAAATAGCATGGAATGGTGGAACAGGAATCATTCCAGAGTACCGTGGGAAAAAGCTTGGTACTATTCTGATGGAAAAAGCGCTCGAACTATTGAAACAACAAAGTGCATCTGTTGCTACTTTAGAAGCTTTGTCTGTGAATCATCCAGCTATTAAATTATATGAAAAGATTGGCTATGAAGTAATCGACACATTACATTTTTGGGAAGCGGATGGAGTACTTCCCTTTGATGAGGATTTGGCAAGTGAATTTAGCTTAAAAAGAATCCCAGCATTACAAGCAGCTAATGCAGGTATTTTTCCAACTTTAGTGCCGTGGCAAGTGGATCCTTCCGTTATCCCGAAGGTTGGAGGGGAAGCGGTTATTGCAACGAAGAATGAGGAAGTGCTTGCTGCTTGTTTAGTAAGAACAAAGCAACAATACGGTTCTGAAGTGGAAGGTGTCACATTATTTCAAGCAGTTATTAATAAGGAAGATGAGGAAGGCGAGCGTGCGCTTCATGCTGTATTACAGGAAGGACTGTACTTTCAACATTCACTCAAAAGAACCACTTATAATTTAGTGGATTATAAGCAAAAGACACTTTCATTTTTACAAAATCAAGGATTTAAAAGTACAGAGCTTTCGCAAGTGTTTATGGTTAAGAAATCTTTAACATAAAAACGTGTATTTCATTTTTTGGACTGTTAAATTATGCATCGTTTTTTGAAGCATATATTTTGTGACGAAAATCCGCGAGACTCCTGCGGAAAAACGGGCTGCCAAGACCCCCAAGCGGGCTTATAGGAACAAATCCTAAATACGCCACATCCATGTGGCAACGGATTCGTGACAAACATCCTGTTGGCCCGAGGAGACTTGGCAGTTCGTACGCGGAAAGCGAGTGGATTTTGTCACTTAACAACATGATCATTTTACAGAGCCTTTTATAAAGAAAAGGCTGCTCCGAAATGGAACAGCCTTTTTGATATTTACTTTTGTGCATCCAGGAATTCAGTTACCTGTTCTGGAGATTTTGCGTTTGCACTATGTAAGTGTGCTTTTTTTCCTCCATTTTTATAAATAAGTAGACTAGGAATACCCATTACTTCATATTTATCTGCGATTTCTGGAAGTTCGTCACGGTTCACTTCGTACCAAGTATATTGGTTATATTTTTCAATGATAGGATCAATGAACATTTCCATTCGACGGCAATCTGGGCACCAGCCAGCTTCGAATTTTACTAGTACTTCTTTGTCACCAGAAATGATTTCATTAAATTGTTCTGTTGTTGTAATTTTTTGCATATCATATACCTCCATCTCTTTTGATTTCAGTTTACACTGTTTTCAATAGCCGAGAAAGAAATATGCATTTTTTTACTCATTTTATTATTGCGAAAATTCAAATAGTGTTCTAAAATGATAGATATAGAAATTGATTTTATTTTTTTTGATCAGAAAATGAATGAGTGTTCATTCAAGTTGAAGGGGAGGCTTTGCACGTGACATATCAAATTAAAAAAGCAGCTGTACTTGGTTCAGGGGTAATGGGTTCCGGAATCGCAGCTCACTTAGCAAATATAGGCATACCAACTTTGTTATTAGATATCGTTCCGAGAGAAGTTAGTAAAGAGGAAGAAGCAAAAGGATTTACATTGGAGCACCCATCCGTTCGTAATCGCTTTGCTCAAACAGCTCTCCAAAAACTGTTGAAGCAAAAGCCAGCACCACTTACTTCTATTAAGAACTTGCAACAAATTACTGCAGGCAATTTAGAAGATGACTTGGAAAAGTTAAAAGATGTGGACTGGATCATAGAAGTAGTAGTAGAAAATTTAGAGGTTAAAAAGAGTTTATATGAAAAAATAGATGCAGTACGTAAACCGAGAACTATTATTAGTTCTAATACTTCAGGTATTAGCATTCAGGCAATGGTGGAAGGTCGCTCAGAAGACTTTGGCACTCACTTTCTTGGAACGCATTTCTTCAATCCACCACGTTATTTAAAACTATTAGAAGTAATTCCAGCAAAAACAACTTCTCCGGAAGTAGTAGAGTTTATGAAAAAATTTGGAGAAGACGTTTTAGGCAAAGGGGTTGTACTTGCAAAAGATACTCCAAACTTTATTGCAAACCGAATTGGCACATATGGCTTACTTGTAACACTTCGCGAAATGCAAGCAAGAGGATATTCAGTTGGAGAAGTAGATTCTGTCACTGGTCCACTAATCGGACGTCCAAAATCCGCTACGTTCCGAACGCTAGATGTTGTGGGTTTAGATACATTTGCACATGTTGCGAAAAATGTATATGACCAAACAACTGGTGAAGAGCAAAAAGTATTTGAAGTACCTGGATTTATGCAAAAAATGCTTGAAAATAAATGGCTTGGTGCAAAAACAGGTCAAGGTTTTTTCTTAAAGGAAGGAAAAGAAATTAAAGAATTGAACATAGAAACACTTGTATACGAGCCAGTGAAAAAACTTAAAACACCTTCCATAGAAATGGCGAAGCAACAAAAAGGTCTAGCTGCAAAAGTGAGAACGTTAACATATGCAAAAGACCGAACTGGAGAGCTTTTATGGAATATTTTAAACCCAACGCTTCGATACTCAGCAGAGCTTCACGGAGAAATTGCAGACGATATCGTATCCATCGACCAAGCAATGAAATGGGGATTTGGGTGGGAGCAAGGCCCGTTTGAAATTTGGGATGCAATAGGTGTAAAAGATTCCGTGGAAAAAATGAAAGCAGAAGGTCATGAAATACCAACCTTCGTTCAATCTTTGCTAGATAAAGGTTTTGAATGCTTCTATAAAGAAGAAAATGGAGATCTCTATTTCTTTGACGGAGATGACTACAAAACCGTTCCAGTAAATGAAAAAGTAATAGACTTGAAAAGATATAAGAAAAAACATGGTGTCATCAAGGCAAATTCTGGTGCAAGTTTAATAGATTTAGGTGACGGGATTGCTTTATTAGAATTTCACTCCAAATCAAACGCAATTGGCATAGACATTGTGCAAATGATTAACTTTGCAGTAGACGAAGTGGAAAAGAACTTTAAAGGGCTTGTGATTGGAAACCAAGGAAAAAACTTTAGTGTAGGAGCTAACCTTGGAATGATTTTAATGGAAGCGCAAGACGATAACATTTTTGAATTAGACTTTGTGATTCGCCAATTCCAAAATGCGATGATGAAAATTAAATATTCTGCAAAACCAGTTGTAGTTGCTCCATTCGGAATGACACTTGGCGGAGGAGCGGAGGCTACTTTACCAGCAGCTCACATTCAAGCATCTTCGGAGACTTATATGGGCCTTGTAGAAGCAGGAGTTGGTCTGATTCCTGGCGGTGGGGGAAATAAAGAGCTTTATATGAAACACTTAAAAGGTCTTCCAAACGGTGTCCAAGTGGACTATCAATATGTTGCAAATAAAGTATTTGAAACGATTGCAATGGCGAATGTATCGACTTCTGGAGAAGAAGCACGTGAAACTAACTTTTTAACCTTTGCGGACGGCATTAGTGTAAATCCAGACCATTTAATTTATGATGCAAAACAAGCTGCGTTAGCACTTGTAGAAGCTGGATATAAAGCTCCTATTCGTGAAAAAGTTCCTGTCACAGGATCACCTGGTTATGCGACGTTACTTTTAGGAGCGGAAGGTATGTTCTTATCTGGATACATTAGTGAGCATGATCTGAAAATCGCGAAAAAACTTGCATATGTTATTGCAGGTGGGGAAGTTCCATATGGCACGCTAGTAGATGAGCAATATTTACTTAATTTAGAGCGTGAAGCTTTCTTAAGTTTAGTTGCAGAACCAAAATCACAAGCAAGAATGCAGCACATGTTAGTGAAAGGTAAGCCATTGCGCAACTAAACATGTGTTAGGTAAAAGGAGGAGAACTCATGCGTGAAGCAGTAATCGTAGCAGGTGCTAGAACACCAGTTGGTAAAGCGAAGAAAGGATCTTTAGCAACTGTTCGCCCAGATGATTTTGGGGCTTTGGTTGTAAGAGAAACTTTAAAAAGAGCCGGTGGATATGATGGCCCGATAGATGACTTAATTTTAGGATGTGCAATGCCAGAAGCAGAGCAAGGGATGAACGTTGCTCGTATTATCGGTGCATTAGCAGGTCTTCCAGATAGTACACCAGCTATTACAGTAAACCGTTTTTGTTCATCAGGTCTGCAATCAATTGCCTATGCAGCAGAGCGTATTATGCTTGGACATTCCGAAGCAATTATTGCAGGTGGTGTGGAATCAATGAGTATGATCCCAATGATGGGAAATACAATTCGACCAAATGCGCATCTTGCTCAAACGGCACCACAATATTATATGGGAATGGGTCATACAGCAGAGCAGGTGGCGAATAAATATGGTGTAAGTCGTGCAGATCAAGATGCTTTTGCCGTTCGTTCACATGAACTTGCCGCAGCTGCAATTGCCGCTGGAAAGTTCAATGACCATATTGTTCCTGTTGAAGTAGTGAAGCATTTTGTAGATGGAAATAACAAAGCTCAAGAGAAAAAGTTTTTATTTGAAATGGATGAGGGCGTTCGTGTTGGTACGACAGTTGAAACACTTGCAAAATTACGTCCTGCATTTAACGTTCGTGGATCTGTCACAGCAGGAAACTCTTCGCAAACCTCAGACGGAGCAGGAGCAGTACTTGTGATGGACCGTGAAGTAGCTGAAACTCAGGGATTAAAACCAATGGCTAAATTCCGTTCATTCGCAGTTGGCGGTGTGGCACCAGACCTAATGGGTATTGGACCAATCGTAGCGGTACCAAAAGCATTGAAACTTGCAGGATTATCGATAGAGGATATCGATATTTGGGAAATTAACGAGGCATTTGCTTCTCAATCGATTCAAGTAGTTCGTCATTTAGGAATCGACATCGATAAAGTAAATGTTAATGGTGGTGCAATCGCTCTAGGACACCCGCTTGGAGCAACGGGAACTATTTTAACATTAAAAATGATGAGCGAGCTGAAGCGTCAAGGTAAGCAGTTTGGGGTAGTAACAATGTGTATCGGAGGCGGCATGGGGGCAGCCGGCGTATTTGAGCTTTTATAAGACAAACAGAATAACTATCACATAGGGGGATAAGGGATATGACAAAAGTTCAAGATGTAGTTAAAGGTGGAAGCTTTTTAGTAGAGGATATTGATGCAAACCGTGTATTCACACCAGAGGACTTCACGGATGAGCAAATAATGATAGCAAAAACAACAGAAGACTACGTGATAAACGAAGTATTACCTGTTGTTGAAAACTTAGAACATCATGAGTTTGAACACTCCGTACGTTTATTAAAATCTGCTGGAGACCTTGGTTTACTTGCAGCTGATATTCCAGAAGCATACGGTGGTTTAGGTTTAGACAAAATTTCTTCTGCATTAATTGCAGAAAAATTATCCGTAGCTGGTGGTTTCTCTATTACACACGGAGCACATGTTGGAATTGGTACTTTACCAATTGTTCTTTTTGGAAACGAAGAACAAAAACAAAAGTACTTACCAAACTCCGCTTCTGGAGACAAAATCTCTGCATATGCATTAACGGAGCCAGGTTCAGGTTCTGATGCACTTGGAGCAAAAACGATTGCAAAATTAAATCCAGAAGGCACGCACTACATTTTAAACGGTGAAAAGCAATGGATCACAAACGCAGGTTTTGCAGATGTATTTGTAGTGTACGCAAAAGTAGATGGAGATAAATTCACGGCATTTATCGTGGAACGTGAATTTCCTGGTGTTTCCGTTGGAGCAGAAGAGAAGAAAATGGGAATCAAATCATCTTCTACTCGTACGCTAATTCTACAAGATGCAGAAGTTCCAGTAGAAAATTTACTAGGTGAAATCGGTCGTGGACACATAATCGCCTTTAACATTTTAAATATTGGTCGGTACAAATTAGGAGTAGGTACTGTAGGTGGTGCTAAGCGTGCATTAGAATTAGCGATTTCATACTCCAATCAACGTCAACAATTTAAAACACCTATTTCTTCATTTAATTTAACTAAGCAAAAATTAGCTACTATGGCATCTAAATTATATGCGACAGAAAGCTTAATCTATCGTACTGTTGGATATTTTGAAGACCGCATGGGCCAATTAAGTGAAGAAGAACAAAAGGACGGAAAAGCAATTGCAGCTTCTATCGCGGAATATGCAATTGAATGTTCTATTAATAAAGTTGTTGGTTCGGAAGTGTTAGACTATATTGCAGATGAAGCTGTACAGTTACATGGTGGATATGGCTTCATGCAAGAATACGAAGTAGAGCGTATTTATCGTGACTCACGTATTAACCGTATTTTCGAAGGAACAAACGAAATTAACCGTCTAATCGTGCCGGGTACGTTCTTGAAAAAAGCATTGAAGGGTGAATTACCACTGCTTCAAAAAGCGCAAAGCTTACAAGAAGAGCTATTAATGATGATGCCAGAGGAAGTTGGAGACGAGGCATTAGCTCAAGAGAAAGTATTAGTAGCGAATGCGAAGAAGATTGGTATTTTAGCTGCTGGCCTTGCTGCACAACGTTTTGGTACGAAATTAGAAGCAGAACAAGAAGTACTTGTGAATATTGCAAACATCGCCAACAACTTATTCGCAATGGAATCTGCCGTTCTTCGTACAGAAAAAGCAATTGGCCGTAGTGGTGAAGAAAAAGCAAACCAAAAACTTCTTTATACACAAATTTTCTGCCAAGAAGCTTTTGATGACATCGAAAAAGCAGCAAAAGAAACGTTAATTGCATCTGCGGATGGCGATAATTTACGCATCATGCTTTCTGCTCTTCGTAAACTAACACGCAATACACCTTATAACTTGATTCAGAAAAAGCGTGAAGCATCTGTTAATCTAATCGACGCTGAAAAATACATCGTTTAATCTAGAAGAGCCGATTCTATATGAATCGGCTTTTTGTTTTAAGATGGGGCTGTCCCTAAAGTCATATCGTGACTGAGAGATGGTCCCTTTTCCAATGTATTGATTTCCGTTCCAGACGGACGCTTTCCGCGGGCATGGCTTCAGTCTCCTCAGGCCAACACGATGTTGGTCACGAAGGCGTTGCCACACGAGGTGGCGTTCTTAGCCTTCGTTCCTTTGTTCGCTCCTGCGGGGCCTTCAGCGCACGCTATTCCCGCTGGAGTCGCCGTCTTTCACTACAATCAATTGCCTACAAAAATTAGTAGTTTTAATAAAAAGTATACAAAAAACAGGTGTAGGAAAAGACTCTAAAGATAGAAAAAATAGATAGCATTCATCTTTTAAAACAGCAACAGAGCTCCCAACTCGTGCAGGAACTCGTGTGCTCCTACGCAAAGCTCGTCGCAGAAGACCATGTGCTCCTGCGCAAGCTCGTCGCAGACAACCACTGCTTTTGGCAGTGGTTGTGTGCTATGATAAAGGAAAAAAGGTGAGATTTTATGACAATTCAATTTTTTGGATATCCAAAGTGTAGTACATGTAATATGGCTAGTAAATTGTTAAGAGACAGTGGAGTAGAGTTTGTTTATCACCATATAGTAGAAGATCCTCCTTCTAAAGAACTTTTAAAGGAAATGCTTGATACAAGTAATGGCGATTTAAAGACATTTTTTAATACAAGTGGTATGAAATACCGTGAGCTTCAATTAAAGGACAAGCTTCCTACCATGTCGGAAGAAGAGCAACTGGCACTTCTTGCAACAGATGGAATGCTTATTAAACGTCCACTTGTTTTTGATGGAAAACAGCTTACGTTCGGTTTTAAGGAAGAGCATTTTACGAATAGTTGGATAAGCAAATAAAGCACCTTTCAGACTGTTGATAAACGCTCGCATTCTTCGTTGCTCCTGCGCAAAGCTCGTCGCAGTCAAAAGCGTTGCTCCTGCGCAAAGCTCGTCGCGGTCAAAGGCGTTGCTCCTGCGCCATTTCATTTGCTCGTCGTAGAAAAAGATTTGCAACCGTTGCGAAATGGATGTCGCGAACTTAGGTTGCCTTCCTAGACAAGAGTTTTCAAGATAGTCTAAGCTGAACCTTTAGAAATCAGACGTCTGACGCCTTAATACTACTTGTTTTTCCTAATAAAATATGTGACTATAATAAGTGGATGTATAACAATTTTGAGAGGGGTATATTTATGAGCGCACCTAAAGATTTAAAGTATTCAGCAGAGCATGAATGGGTAAAAACAGAAGGCGAGAACGTTCGCATCGGTATTACTCATTTTGCACAATCAGAACTAGGAGATATCGTGTTTGTAGAGCTTCCACAAGTGGGAGACGAGATTAAAGCAGGAGATCCTTTTGGAAGTGTAGAATCTGTAAAAACTGTTTCAGAACTTTATGCACCTATTAGTGGGAAAGTTGTGGAAGTTAATAGCGAATTAGAAGATAGCCCTGAATTTGTAAACGAGTCTCCATATGAAAATGCATGGATGATAGTAGTAGAGCCAACTGATGTAACTGAAGTGGATGCATTATTATCTTCAGAAAAATACGAAGAATTAATTTCATAGTAATAATGAAAACGCCGGTTAATTGTCGGCGTTTTTTTCATATAATGATTGAAAGACAGTAGTAGGGAGAGAAGCTAAATGGCTAATGTATTTAGTGAAAAAGTAATTCTCGTCGAAGGCAGATCAGATAAGCTACATCTTTTAACACTTCTGGATGAATCCCCAGAAATCATTTGTACAAATGGAACTATTTCTAATGTAAAGCTAGAGGAGATTCTGAATCCCTATGTAGGTTTACCAATTTATGCTTTTTTGGACTCAGATAAATCAGGTGAGCAAATTCGTTCGATTGTAAGAAAAGAATATCCTGAAGCAATTCATTTATACACGAATCCAATGTATTGCGAAGTCGCTAATACCCCTTTTAAAGTTTTGGCTTCCATATTGAAAAGTGTTAATATTAAAGTGAAAAAAGAATTTTTACTTTAGGATGATGCTTTGTGAATGAATGGACGCGAGAACAATGGGAGCAATATAAAAAAAAATCTCAGCTTTCTTTACTATATATTTATACACCTATGTGCGGTACTTGCCAGGTAGCAAGTAAAATGCTGCATGTCATAAATGAAATGGTTTCGTATCCATTAGGTCAAGCCAATATAAACTTTCTAGGTAACCTAGCTCAAGAATATGAAATTGAAAGTGTACCATGTCTTCTTATAGCGAAGAATGGGATTATTTATAGAAAAATATACGCTTTTCAATCTGTACCTTATTTGTTAGAAACAATAAAAAGTATTGACGACCAAGTAGTCGTATGATAATATACGATTTGTACTAAAATTTAATAGTGTCACTCTTATTAAGAGAGGTGGAGGGAAGTGCCCTACGAAGCCCGGCAACCGTCATGTAAATGAAATGGTGCCAAGTCACGCAAAGCGAATGCTTTGGGAAATGAGAGAATGGATGAGTGTTATTTAAATTGATAACCTACACCCCTTCTGCTCTTTTGCAGAAGGGGTTTTTTAATGAAAGGTGGTTAGATTTGCATGATTAGTTTAAAAGATGTTTCCAAAAAGTTTAATACGAAGCAAGGGACGATTGTTGCTGTTGATGATGTAAATCTTGACATTAAGCATGGCGAAATCTTTGGGATTATTGGATATAGTGGTGCTGGTAAAAGTACATTAATCCGATTGCTTAATGGCCTAGAGAAACCGACTTCGGGCCAAATAATCGTAAATGATAAAGAAATTACTTCCATTTCAGAAGATATGCTTCGCCAAGTAAGACAGAAAGTAAGTATGATTTTCCAGCATTTTAACCTTTTATGGTCTAGAACAGTTGCTGAAAATATTGCATTTCCACTAGAAATTGCAGGTGTCCCAAAAGAACAGAGAACAGCTCGAGTGAAGGAATTGATCGAGCTTGTTGGACTGGAAGGAAGAGGAGATTATTATCCTTCCCAATTGTCAGGTGGACAAAAACAACGAGTAGGGATTGCCCGTGCATTAGCAAACCGTCCGGAAGTATTACTCTGTGATGAGGCAACCTCTGCACTTGATCCTGAAACAACGGATGCTATTTTGGATCTGTTAGTCAGCATTAATGAGAAGCTAGGCTTAACGATTGTATTGATCACGCACGAAATGCAAGTCATTCAAAAGATTTGTAATCGAGTGGCAGTAATGGAAGGTGGGCATGTTGTGGAAGAGGGCGACGTGTTAGAAGTTTTCCAAAACCCACAACAACCAATAACGAAAAGATTTGTTACCCAAGTTTCGGAATCTACACAAACAATTCAAACGATACAAAACCTAGTGGATTTATATCCAAATGGCAAGTTAATCAAACTCACTTTTGTGGGAGAGCAAACAGAGCAGCCAATACTTTCTAGGCTGATCAAACAATTCGAACTAGAAGTCAATATTGTGCAAGGGAATATTTCGCACACAAAAAGCGGTGCGTTTGGCACGCTAATTCTCCAAATAGATGGAGATGCTTTAGCAGTCGATGAAGCGATTCGATTTATTCATGAACAGAAAGTAAGTACAGAGGTGATCAACAATGATTAATACGCTTTTTCCGAATGTTGATTGGCCTAGGATGTGGGAAGCAGCACTTGAAACACTTTATATGACCGGAGTATCAACAATCTTAACAGCTGTCTTTGGTCTCGCACTTGGATTGCTATTATTTTTAACAAGTCCACATCAAGCATGGGCGAATAAAATGGCAAACTGGTTAACAGGAGCAATTGTAAATATATTCCGCTCTATCCCTTTTATTATATTAATCATTTTACTTATACCATTAACGAAGTTGTTGGTGGGAACAATGCGTGGTCCGAATGCAGCATTTCCTGCACTTGTCATAGGGGCAGCACCATTTTATGCACGTATGGTGTTAATAGCTTTAAGGGAAATTGATAAAGGCGTTTTAGAAGCCGCAAAATCAATGGGGGCTAAAACGTCTACGATTATATGGAAGGTTTTATTGCCAGAATCAATGCCAGCATTAGTGTCTGGGATAACAGTTACTTGTGTTTCACTTGTTGGATACACTGCGATGGCAGGAATTATAGGTGCTGGTGGTTTGGGAACTTTGGCTTTCCTAGATGGGTTTCAAAGAAGTAGAGAAGACGTTACATTAGTCGCAACCATACTAATTTTAATTATTGTATTTATTATTCAATGGATTGGCGATGCGATTACATCCAAAATAGACAAGCGTTAATAGGTGTTTGCGAGTTTACTCGATCAAATATAAATTGGGGAAATATAAAGGAGAGAATGAAAATGAAAAAGTTTTTAGCTGGGGCATTATTATCAGTAAGTGCATTAACTCTTGCAGCTTGTGGAAATGAAGAAAGCGGCGAATTAGTAGTTGGAGCTTCTAACGTTCCACACGCAGAAATATTAGAACAAGTAAAACCTATTTTAGAAGAGCAAGGCATTGAACTTAAAATTGAAACTTACCAAGACTATGTATTACCAAACAAAGATTTGGAATCTGGAGACCTAGATGCTAACTTTTTTCAACATATTCCTTATTTAGAGGGCCAAATTAAAGACAATGGGTATGATTTTGTAAATGCAGGTGGAATTCACATTGAGCCAATCGGTGTTTACTCGAAAAAATACAAGTCATTAGAAGAGTTACCTGAAGGGGCTACAATTATTATGAGTAACTCTGTTGCTGACCATGGGCGTGTTTTATCTTTATTAGAAGCTAAAGGATTAATTAAACTTGCGGAGGGTATAGATAAAACAGCAGCTGAAGTAAAAGACGTTGTAGAAAATAAGAAAAATCTAAAATTTGATGCCAACTATGAACCAGCATTACTTGTTCAGCTTTATGAAAATGAAGAAGGCGATGCAGTTCTTATTAACTCTAATTTCGCAATTGACGCTGGAATCAACCCATTAGAAGAATCAATCGCATTAGAAGATAAAGAATCACCATATGTAAATATTGTTGCTGTACGAGCTGAAGATAAAGACAAAAAAGAAATCAAAGCTTTAGTTGACGCATTACACTCGAAAGAAATTCAAGATTTTATTATTACTGAGTGGAACGGTTCTGTAGTACCAGTTAACTAATATTATAGATAGAGGGAAAGCAAGCATTGAAAAATGCTTGCTTTTTTATATGGATATATTTTTCAATTACGAATTTTACCTATTTAGGAGTTTATAGTGCACTTGCGATTATTGTTGATAAATTTTCAAAAGAAAAATAAATGTTTATAATGGAATGACATGGGTATGTACTATAGTGTAAGTGTTAAAAATCGAAAGGACTGATTCATTATCAATTCAGAGGAGTTACCTTACACAGAACAAATGGACCACGCATTCAGAGGAGTACATGGATTTGGGTACGACGAATTACGAAACAGCCAAGCATTACGCTTAAAAGTTGAAAAGCGTCGACAAAAAGATTACGAGAAGAGTATTCAAATGGTTGCAAAAATTGATGCGCAAGCTTACCGAGGCTAAAATAATAAAGGAAGATCCATGAAGACAAATTTCTTCATGGATTTTTTCTGTTAACACTGTGTTCATAGTGAAATCGATTCTCAATTAGATTACTCTTATTGAAAATGTAAGATATTACTACTCTTTGAGTAATGTAAGATGAAAAATCAGTAGAAATCATAACTATGAATGTTTTTTATTATAAATGGTAAAGTTTTTCAAAAGATTTGCAAGGGAATACAGTTTGGGTTAAGATTAGAATGATAATAAATTAGAATGGTTATACATTCATAGTTACTTAATGGAGGTTATTAAATGTCGACTTTAGTTATTAAGGATTTACACGTTTCAATCGACGGTAAAGAGATTCTAAAAGGTGTAAATCTAACAATTAATACAAATGAAATTCACGCAGTTATGGGTCCAAATGGTACTGGTAAATCTACTTTAGCATCTGCTATTATGGGTCATCCTAAATATGAAGTAACATCTGGTTCTGTTGAACTTGATGGGGAAGATGTATTAGCTATGGAAGTAGACGAGCGCGCACAAGCTGGTTTATTTTTAGCTATGCAATATCCAAGCGAAATTACTGGAGTAACAAATGCAGACTTCTTACGTTCAGCGATCAACTCCCGTCGTGAAGAAGGAGATGAAATTTCATTAATGAAGTTCATCCGTGAGTTAGACAGTAAAATGGAGTTCTTAGAAATGGATCTTGACATGGCGCAACGTTATTTAAATGAAGGCTTCTCTGGCGGAGAGAAAAAGCGTAACGAAATTCTTCAATTAATGATGCTAAAACCAAAGTTCGCTATCTTAGATGAAATCGATTCTGGTTTAGATATCGATGCACTTAAAGTAGTTTCTAAAGGTATCAACGAAATGCGTGGAGAAGGATTTGGAAGTCTAGTAATCACTCACTACCAACGCCTTCTTAACTACATCACTCCAGACCATGTACATGTAATGATGCAAGGTCGCGTTGTTAAATCTGGTGGTCCTGAGCTTGCTCAAAAATTAGAAGCGCAAGGATATGACTGGATTAAAGAAGAGTTAGGAATTGAAGACGAGACAGTTGGACAAGAAGCATAAGAAAGGGGACGAATCAGCATGACGGTTGAAACGAAATTGGCATTAACCGAGCAGGATATCCGCTCCTTTTCAGAAGGCCACCAAGAGCCAAGCTGGATGACGGATCTTCGTCTAAAAGCACTAGGTGAATTTGAGACGCTTCCAATGCCAACACCAGATAAAACAAAAATTACAAATTGGAATTTTACTGAATTTCCAACGCATACTGTAGAAAGCAATGTTTTCGCATCTTTAGATGAACTTCCTGAAGAAGTGAAGGCACTTGTAAATGCAGAAGAACAAAAAAATATTTATATTCAACATAACAACACAGCGGCATTTCTTTCTTTATCGGAAGATTTACAAGCAAAAGGTGTTATTTTAACAGATATTTATACGGCTATCCGTGAGCATAGTGATCTTGTTCAAAAATATTTTATGACAGATGGCGTTAAAGTCCGTGAGCACAAATTGACAGCACTTCATGCTGCACTTCTTAACGGTGGCGTATTTGTATATGTACCGAAAAATGTAGTAGTAGAAGAGCCAATTCAAGTTATATATTTACACGACAATGCTACAGCATCTTTATTCAATCACACATTACTTGTGGCGGATGATAATAGTGCAGTTACGTATGTGGAAAACTATTTATCAACAGTAGAAAAAGCAAACGGCCTAGCAAATATCGTTTCCGAAGTAATTGTAAAAGATAATGCAAAAGTTACATTTGGAACAGTAGATGTACTAGCGGAAGGTTTCACTACGTATGTAAATCGTCGTGGGGTAACTAGCCGTGATGCAGTGCTTGAATGGGCACTTGGCATGATGAATGACAGCGATACAATTTCTGAAAATGTGACACATTTAGTTGGGGACAATTCAGAAGGTCATGTAAAAATGGTTGTTGTAGGTCGTGGAAAACAAAAACAAAACTTTACAACGAAAGTTATTCATTGGGGTAAACATACAGAAGGGCAAATCTTGAAGCACGGTGTGATGAAAGATGAAGCTTCTTCTATCTTCAATGGTGTGGGTAAAATCGAATTCGGTGCAACTAAATCAAATGCAGAGCAAGAGTCACGTGTACTAATGTTAAGTGAAAAAGCACGTGGGGATGCAAATCCGATTTTATTAATTGACGAAGATGATGTAACAGCAGGTCATGCAGCTTCTGTTGGCCGAGTAGATCCACTTCAGTTGTACTATTTAATGAGCCGTGGGATTTCAAAACACGAAGCAGAGCGTCTGGTTATTCATGGATTCCTTGCTCCTGTAGTTAATGAATTACCGATCGAAGGCGTGAAGAAACAGCTGACGGAGGTTATTGAAAGGAAAGTTCGCTAATGCTCAATATTAAAGAGATTCGAAGCTATTTTCCGATATTAAATCAAGAAGTTAATGGTCATCCACTTGTTTATTTAGATAGTGGAGCTACTTCTCAAAAGCCTATTCAAGTAATTGAAGCGATGAAAAAATACTATGAATTTGATAATTCAAATGTTCACCGTGGTGTTCACACATTAGGCAATCGTGCGACTGAAAACTATGAGGGAGCACGTGAGAAGGTTCGTAAATTTATAAATGCTAAATCTATAGAGGAAATTATCTTTACACGCGGGACAACTACTGCCATCAATACAGTTGCAAAAAGCTATGGCCTTGCAAATGTAACAGAAGGCGATGAAATTGTTATTACGTATATGGAGCATCATTCGAACATCATTCCTTGGCAACAACTTGCGAAAGAAACGGGTGCCATCCTTAAATATATTGATTTAGAAGAAGATGGGACAATTTCTTTGGAAAAAGTCCGTGCAACCATTACGAATAATACAAAGATAGTATCTGTTGTTTACGTTTCCAATGTATTAGGTACGATGAATCCAATTCAAGAAATTACACAAATAGCGCACGAACATGGTGCAGTTATGGTGGTAGACGGTGCACAAGCTTCGCCGCACATCAAACTGGATGTTCAAAGACTTGATTGTGATTTCCTTGCTTTTTCAGGACATAAAATGTGTGGACCTACTGGTATCGGCGTTCTTTATGGAAAGAAAGAGTTACTGGAAGTAATGGAGCCGATCGAATTTGGTGGGGAAATGATTGACTTTGTAGGTTTATATGAATCTACATGGAAAGAACTACCTTGGAAATTTGAAGCTGGTACACCTATAATTGCAGGTGCAATAGGTTTAGGAGCAGCAATTGATTTCCTAGAAGAAATCGGTCTTGATGCTATTGAAAAACATGAGCATGAGCTTGCTGCTTATGCGATGGAAAAAATGTCTACAATTGAAGGCTTAACGATTTATGGACCACAAGATCCGTCGCAAAGAGCTGGAATTGTAACATTTAATTTAGATGAAGTGCATCCGCACGATGTAGCAACTGTCCTGGATATGAGTGGTATTGCTGTTCGTGCAGGACATCATTGTGCTCAACCATTGATGAAATGGTTAGAAGTATCCGCAACTGCAAGAGCAAGTTTTTATCTGTACAATTCAGAAGAAGATATTGACCGACTAGTTGCTGGCTTACGCACTGCAAAGGAGTATTTCGGAGATGGCTTCTAATAATTTAGATCAACTATATCGACAAGTAATTATGGATCACTATAAAAATCCTCGTAATAAAGGCAGTATAGAGGATGGAGCTTTAACAATTGATATGAATAACCCAACTTGTGGGGACCGCATACATTTAACACTTCAAGTGGAAGATGGCGTAGTCCAAAACGCTAAGTTTGACGGGGAAGGTTGTTCCATTTCTATGTCTTCTGCATCGATGATGACGCAAGCGATAAAAGGGAAGAACATTGAGGAAGCACTTCAGCTTTCTACCATCTTTTCAGATATGATGCTTGGTAAAGAATACGATGATTCTATTGATCTTGGGGATATTGAAGCATTAAACGGTGTTTCTAAATTCCCTGCACGTATTAAGTGTGCAACACTTGCGTGGAAGGCGATGGAAAAAGGCGTTTCAGAAAAGAAATAAAATGAGAACGGAGGAAATACGATGGCAAAAAAAATGCCTGAAATTGGCGATTATAAATATGGCTTCCACGATAAAGACGTATCCATTTTCCGTTCAAAACGTGGTTTAACGAAAGATATCGTTGAAGAAATCTCACGTATGAAAAATGAACCACAATGGATGTTAGATTATCGTTTAAAAGCTTTAGAAATTTTCTACTCAAAACCAATGCCACAATGGGGTGGAGATTTAGGGTCATTGAATTTTGATGAAATTACGTATTACGTGAAACCATCAGAACAAACAGAAAAATCATGGGATGAAGTACCAGAGGAAATCAAAGCAACATTTGATAAACTGGGAATTCCAGAAGCTGAACAAAAATACCTTGCAGGTGTTTCTGCACAGTATGAATCAGAGGTTGTTTACCACAACATGAAACAAGAGCTTCAAGATTTGGGAATCGTATTTAAAGATACGGACTCTGCTCTTCGTGAAAATGAAGATATTTTCAAGAAGCACTGGGGAACAGTTATTCCATCATCAGATAATAAATTCTCTGCACTTAACTCGGCAGTATGGTCGGGTGGATCATTTATCTATGTACCACCAGGCGTAAAAGTGGAAACACCACTTCAAGCATACTTCCGTATTAACTCAGAAAACATGGGTCAATTCGAGCGTACGCTAATCATTGTAGACGAAGGCGCATCCGTACATTATGTGGAAGGATGTACAGCACCAGTTTACACAACAAACTCACTTCATAGTGCAGTTGTTGAAATCATTATCAAAAAAGATGCTTATTGCCGTTACACTACCATCCAAAACTGGGCAAACAACGTATATAACTTAGTTACAAAACGTGCTGTTTGTGATGCAAATGCTACAATGGAATGGATTGATGGTAATATCGGTTCTAAATTAACAATGAAATACCCAGCTGTTATCCTTAAAGGAGAAGGCGCACGTGGTATGACTCTTTCTATCGCGATCGCTGGTAAAGGACAACACCAAGATGCTGGTGCAAAAATGATGCATTTAGCTCCAAATACTTCTTCTACAATTGTTTCGAAATCAATTTCTAAACAAGGTGGTAAAGTAACATACCGTGGTATCGTTCATTTTGGACGTAAAGCAACGGGAGCTCGTGCAAACATTGAATGTGATACATTGATCATGGATAATCAGTCTACTTCTGATACAATTCCATACAACGAAATCTTAAACGATAACATTTCTCTAGAGCACGAAGCGAAAGTTTCGAAAGTATCTGAGGAACAATTATTCTACTTGATGAGTCGTGGACTTAGTGAAGAAGAAGCAACTGAAATGATCGTAATGGGCTTCATCGAGCCATTCACAAAAGAACTTCCAATGGAATATGCGGTAGAAATGAACCGATTAATCAAATTTGAGATGGAAGGCTCTATCGGTTAATACAGATAGACCGTCCAAAAGCAGCAGAGTGAATGTAATTTCATTCTTGCTGCTTTTTTAATTCTTTTGTTTTGTCTGACAAGCTAACGCAGTGATATGATAATATAATTAACGAGGTGATTGCATGATTCAAATTGGTTTAACGGGTTGGGGAGATCATCCTGACTTATATACATCATCTGCTAAGCAAAAACTTCAGGATTATTGTGCTCATTTCCCTGTCGTGGAATTAGATGCTGCCTTTTATGCCATTCAACCTATTAAAAATAGCTTAAAATGGATAAACGAGACTCCTGAAAACTTTCAATTTATTGTGAAGGCGTATCAGGGTATTACAGGTCATTTACGAGGAGAATTTCCGTTTAATTCGCAAGAAGAAATGTTCGAGCTATACCGACAGTCTATTATCCCTTTTCAAAAGGCTGGAAAACTTTCGATGATATTAGTTCAATTTCCTCCATGGTTTCAATGTGAGAAGGAAAACGTCGCTTATATTCGAAAAGTTAGAGAAGAACTAAAGGACTTTGAGGTGGTCATTGAGTTCCGCCATCAATCTTGGTATGCACAAGAGTATAGAAAATCTACCCTTCAATTTTTAAAAGAAAATTCTTTTCACCATAGTGTTTGTGATGAACCACAGGTTGGAGATGGGAGTATTCCATTAGTACCAGTCGCTACCTCAAGTAAAGTACTTGTTCGATTACACGGAAGAAATACATACGGTTGGCTTAACCCAGGTAATAACGAAAAATGGAGAGAAGTTCGATATTTATATGACTATAATAAGGAAGAGTTAACATATATCCAAAACGTTTGTGAGCAATTACAGAAGCAAGCAAAGGAAGTTATCGTATTATTTAATAATAATTCGGGTGGGCATGCTGCAAAGAATGCAAAATCATTTCAGCAAATGCTTGGAATTGAGTTTAATGGATTAGCACCAAAACAATTAGATCTATTCGAAGGAGGATTGTAAAATGGAATGGTTTTTATTAGTAGTAAGTGGACTTTTTTCTGGTATTATTGGAGCTTTAGTGGGTCTTGGCGGAGGCGTTATCTTAGTACCAGTAGTACTATTTTTTGGCACTACTCTCGATTTAATTCCTAATATTACTCCACAAAGTGTGGTAGGATTATCTGTCGTGATGATGATCTTTACTGGACTCTCATCTACCCTTTCTTATATGAAAACGAAAACAGTCGATTTCAAAAGTGGAGGTATTTTCTTTATTGGAAGTATACCTGGAACAATTTTGGGTGCTTGGGTGAATAAAGGATTAGACTTACCTTCCTTTAATTTGTACTTTGGTATTTTACTTGTGGTCTTATCTATGCTATTGCTTGTTCGTAATTATTTGAAGCCAGTCCATTGGTTTGTCGAGAATGGCAAGAAAAGAACATTCAAAGATGAGAATAGTACATATGTATATGGGTATCCTATTTGGTTTGCACTTATATTAACGTTTGCAGTTGGTTTTGCATCCGGGTTATTTGGTATTGGTGGAGGTTCGATTATCGTACCAGCAATGATTTTATTATTCCTATTTCCACCACACGTAGCAATTGGGACGTCAATGTTCATGGTGTTCCTTTCGTCGATCGTCAATTCAATAACGCATATTTCGTTAGGAAATGTACCTTGGTTATACACAATTCCAGTTATTCCAGCTGCTTATATTGGAGCAAAAATTGGAGCAAGATTAAACAAAAAGTTAAACTCAGAAACACTTGTTTTGGCACTTCGTATCGTACTGCTATTACTTGGTATTCGCTCTATTATCGATGGATTATTATAACTTTATTCCGTAATACGTCCCAACGTCTACTGTAGGCTTTTGTGAATATATTTAAATAAAGAGGTGGGTGGAGAATGAGAGAGACAATACATATTTATCATACGAATGATTTGCATAGTCATTTAGAAAACTGGCCTACTATTCATCAGTTTCTCTCAGAACGCCGAAAAAATCACGGACCAACTGATTCCTATCTTACGCTAGATATCGGGGACCATATAGATAGATCGAATATTTATACTGAAGGCACTCTTGGAAAAGGGAATGTCCAACTACTAAATGATGCGGAATACGATTACATAACGATTGGTAACAATGAAGGTATAACGCTGAGTCATGAGGAGCTGGACACTTTATATGCCGAGGCTAAATTTGAAGTCATCGTGTCTAATTTTACTGACTTAAAAGGAAATATTCCCTCTTGGGTACTTCCGTATAAAATTCATACCACCCCCTCAGGAATTAAAATTGGTCTTGTCGCTGCAACTGCTGATTTTGGGGAGTATTATGAAAAATTAGGTTGGTCAATCCAAAATCCAATGGATCGCTTGAAGGAAGTTTGTAAGGAAATCGGAACTAGCGTAGATATTCTAATTTGTATGTCCCATTTAGGCATTTCTCTGGATGAAACAATGTCCGTAGAAATACCTGAAATAGATCTTATTTTAGGTTCTCATACTCATCATATATTTGAGGAAGGGAAAGTAATAGGGAATACATTACAAGCTGCTACGGGCAAATTTGGTATGTACGTGGGGCATGTGACGATAGAATATGACCTAGAAAGTAAAAAAATTGTATCTAGGCAAGCGACCTTGTATCCTACGGATAATTTACCGGTTCCTAAAGAGGCAGAACTTCAGTTAGAAAAATGGGAGCAAATAGGGAATCAGAATCTTTCCTCTATTGTATTCGAAAATCGCTCTCTATTAGCAAAGGAATGGTTTAGTGGTTCTGACTTATCTAGTTTTTTTGGAAAGGCGTTAATTGCTTTTACTAATGCTGACTGTGCTATGTTTCCCGCAGGTATCTTTTTAACGGATTTACCTAAAGGTCCTATTTCGGCTAGTGATTTACATGGTTGTCTACCACATCCTATTAATCCGTGTGTGATTACATTGACCGGATCAGAGTTACTAGAAATAATAGAGACCTCTAAAAATGATAAATGGCCGAGTCTAGAAGTGAAAGGGCTTGGTTTCCGTGGGAAATATTTAGGTTCCATGCTGTATGAACAACTTGTAGAAAATGAATTCGGTGACCTTTTTATTAAGGATGAATTGTTGAATCTCGATAACATATATACGCTAGCTACGCTGGATATGTTTACATTTGGCTATTTCTTTCCTACGTTAAAGTTTGCGAATAAGCAATATTTTATGCCAGAGATGATTCGTGATGTTGTAAAATGGTATGGAAAAATAGAAGAACGTATATATTTGTCATGAAAATCTCTCCGTTTACATATTGTAACTAGGGGGATTTTTTGTTGTTCTATCGAAAAAAGAAGCGTTTCTCCATATTAACAACTCAGCGAAAATTAGCGATTTTTCTTGCATGCTTCATCCTATCGGTTGCGGGAGTTTTTTATTATGTGAATGTACAACTAACTCCAACATATCTTCGCTATGCGGAAGTCCAAACGAATAAAATAGCGTCCATGGTTATTAGTAAAGCCATTAATTCGAGAACGGCTAACGTATTAGACGTAAACGATATTATTGAAGAAGTGCCATCCGATAGTGCAAATATGGTCACAACGAAATTTAATACAGAGATCATTAATCGTGTTCTATCCGATACAAATAGTTTAGTACAATCGCATTTAGAGCAAGCCGAGCAAGGAAATTTATCGAGTTTGCCTTATTTAGATGACATCGAATATGACAAGCAAACGATGGAGGATCAAGGGGGAGTTGTATTTTTCGTGCCGATGGGGCAGGCGACGAATATTCCACTCATTGGTAACTTAGGTCCTAAAATTCCGATAAGGTTTCATGTAATCGGAAATGTCCAATCAAATGTAGTGCCAACCATTCAGGAATTTGGTATTAATAATGCGTATGTAGAGGTCAGTATCCATATAAAAGTAAATGTCCAAATTATCGTTCCATTGGCAAGCAAAATGAGTGTCGTAGAGCAAAATATTCCGGTTGCAATGGGATTAGTGCAAGGGCAAGTACCGTATATTTATACGAAAGGTGAAGGGAATTCTCCATCTGTAGAAGTACCCTTACCGTTGCCAGAAAAATAAAAAATATTAAGATGCATAGAAATTACTGATACTATAATGTAAATGAATAAAATAGGTAGAGGCTGCAGAGCTTAAAAGTACTATACGGTAGGGTGACACCGAGGATCGTATACGAAAGGAAGTTTTGCCGAAATTAGATATGGTTGGTCAAACGATATTTAGTTGGGGTTATTTTGAATAAAAATAACACTGTCATTTATATGATTCATATAAATGGGGAGCTACAAAAATATGGATAAAAGTTTTAATACTTAAATTCAATAGTAGAAGCCAACCTATAATAATTAGGGTGGCTTTTTTTATTTTGAGGAGGAGCAGGTTTTGGAGAATACAATTTTTTCTTTAGTACCACCATTATTAGCAATTATTATGGTTTTAGTCACAAAAAGGGTTTTATTATCATTAGGAGTTGGGATTGTTTCCGCTGCGTTTCTTGTAGAGAGTTTTGCTCCTGTAGATTCGTTCATACTCTTATGGGAATCTTTTAAAACTTCTTTTTGGGATGAAGGGTTAAATACGCATAATATTTATATATTACTCTTTATATTGTTATTAGGCGTTGTGACAGCATTTGTTAGTTTGTCTGGTGGGAGTGAGGCATTTGCTGCGTGGGCGGTAAAAAGAATTCAGACAAGACGTGGTTCAAAGCTACTTACTGTATTTTTAGGAATCATCATATTTGTAGATGATTATTTTAATGCACTAGCAGTTGGACAAATTGCAAGACCTATTACTGATTCACATAAAGTATCACGTGCAAAGCTGGCTTATTTTATCGATTCTACTTCTGCACCAGTTTGCGTGGTATCACCAGTTTCCAGCTGGGGCGCTTTTTTAATTTCACAGCTAGGGGTTATTTTTACGACACACGCAATAACTGAGTATACACCCTTACAGGCATTTATGTTAATGGCGCCAATGAATTTTTATGTAATTGCAACTCTATCCATGGTATTTTTTATTGCATGGACAGACTTTGATATATTAGAGATGAAAAAACATGAAAAAAGAGCGATAGAAACAGGTCAACTATTCGACTTGGAGAAAACAAATCCAGGGGATCTTCAAGGGGATTTCCCGGAAAATAAATATGGTAAAGTAATTGACCTAGTACTGCCTATCATTTCATTAGTTGTTGTAACACTATTAGCCATGTTTTGGACAGGCTACAACCTGTCTGGAAGAGAATTTAATCTACTGGTGATTTTTGAAAATATGAATGTTCCATTTTCTCTACTTATCGGAGGATTAACAGCAAGTACTTTAGCTGTATTATTGTATTTACGTCAATTTAAAACAAATCCGGGTGCTAACATTAGCAATGTATGGAAAGCTCTAGTCACAGGTGTTAACTCTATGCTACCAGCAATCTTTATACTCGTATTTGCGTGGGCATTGTCATTTTTAATCAATGAATTAGAAACAGGTGCGTTTTTAGCTACGTTGGTAACGGAAAACAATATCCCAGTTGGGGTCATTCCTTTCCTATTATTTGTCTTAACAGCGTTTATGGCATTTGCAACAGGTTCGTCATGGGGGTCTTTCGGGATTTTATTACCAATTGGAGCAAGTATTATAATGGCCATAGAACCCGAATTATTATTGCCAGTTCTTGCAGCTGTATTGGCTGGAGCAGTTTTTGGAGACCATTGCTCTCCTATTTCAGATACTACGATTATGTCAGCAACTGGAGCAGGGGTAAATGTCATTGACCACGTTATAACACAATTACCATACGCCATTATTTGCGCCGTAATTGCTGGCGTTGGCTATTTAGTTTTAGGATTGACAGGGTCTGTAATGATTGGTTTTATATCAGTTATAGTCATGATTGTACTATTATTTACTGCTTGGAGTATTAGAGGTAAAAAAGCCAATTAATACATGTTACTTAGAAACCGCTGATTACTTGTTTATACTAGGTAAATATAGTTTCAGAAGGTTGTTTGAATTCTCATAATATGTTACATTGACAACAGTAAAGTTAGTTTATTTGGAATGGGGTCGAGAGTAGTGACATCGTGCAAACCAACAAAAACTGAGCATGAGCGTAAGCCTGATTGGTTAAAAATAAAATTAAATACAAATGAAGAATACAAGGGTCTAAAAAAATTAATGCGTGAAAATAATTTACATACAGTATGTGAAGAAGCGAGATGTCCAAATATCCATGAATGTTGGGGTTCGCGAAGAACAGCAACATTTATGATCTTAGGAGCAGTTTGTACACGTGCATGTCGTTTTTGTGCAGTGAAAACTGGGCTTCCAACTGAGCTAGATTTAGCAGAACCAGAACGTGTTGCAGATTCAGTAGTTATTATGAATTTAAAACATGTAGTTGTTACGGCGGTAGCTCGTGATGATTTAAAAGATGGTGGCTCGGAAGTATTTGCAGAAACAATTCGTGCAATCCGTCGTAAAAATCCATTCACAACAATTGAAGTTTTACCTTCGGATATGGGTGGAATCGAGCAAAACATCCAAAATATTATGGATGCCAAACCGGATATTCTAAATCACAATATTGAAACCGTTCGTCGTTTAACTCCGAGAGTTCGTGCAAGAGCAAAATATGACCGTTCGCTTGAATTACTTCGTCGCGCAAAAGAAATGCAACCAAGTATTCCAACTAAATCATCACTAATGTTAGGTTTAGGGGAAACGCATGAAGAAATTCTAGAAGTTATGGATGATTTACGTGCAAATAACGTGGACATCATGACAATTGGTCAGTATTTACAACCAACTAAAAAGCATTTACCTGTTCTAAAATATTACTCACCTGCTGAGTTTGGTGAGTTACGTAAGATTGCAATGAGTAAAGGATTCTCGCATTGTGAAGCTGGTCCTCTAGTAAGAAGTAGTTATCACGCGGATGAACAAGTGAATGCTGCTGCGAAACAAAGACAAGCACAAGGTGAAGAACTACTAACTACTCAAAATATCTAATGGGTGGTGATTAAATGATAGTTGTGGAAGGTTTTACTTATGAAGTATTAGAAGATTACCGAGATGCATTTAAAGAAGATGCTTTTTTGGATCGGTATAGCGAAATCTTATCGAAGTATGACTATATTATGGGTGACTGGGGATATGGACAGCTTCGTTTAAAAGGATTTTTCGAGGATCGTAATCATAAAGCAACATTTGATACGAAAATAAGTACCATGAAAGATTATTTGTATGAGTATTGTAATTTTGGTTGTGCTTATTTTATTCTCAAAAAAACAGGAGTTGCCCCAAAAATGGCTCCACTAGAAATTAATGAAACCCTTGAGCAAGATCATTCGTGATCATAGCTCAAGGGTTTTTTAGTTTAGCTCGAGTGACAAGTGTTTACCATTTGTTACTAATCTTAGCTGAGTAATTCTCTTAAGTAGTCTCTTAGTTCTTCTGCTTCTTCTTCTGTTCTATTATATACATGTTCGAGATAGCCTGGTTCTTCTAAATCGTCTGAACCTAAAATGGCTGCTCGACCATATTGAATATCCATAACAAGCACTTTCCCAAAAAAACGAGAGCTTTGTAAAATTGCTAAATCATATCGTTGAGAATCTCCTGTAAATCCAACAAATCTTGTTTTCGTATCTTCTACATCATCGTATAAAAAAAATCGTTCCACCCGGCAACACTCCTTCCTACCTATGAATTATGGTACTATAGAATAGAGGTATATATCAACTGAAGAAGAATTAGGAGGCTTTTCAATGTATTTTGTGGATCGAAAAAAAATTGCAATGACTTTAGCACATATGAAAGAATTGCTTGTATTAATAGACCAAAAAACAGATTGGCATAAAGATGAATTATCAAAATTAGCGTTCGAACGAGTTGGCCAAAATATGATTGAATCGATTATTGATGTAGGGAATTCGATGATTGATGGTTTTATCATGAGGGATCCTGGTGGCTACGATGATATTATCGACATTTTAACTGATGAGAATGTGATTACCCCTGAAATGGATGCTCCTATCAAAGAAGTGATCGAATTTCGAAAAGAACTTGTGCGTAGTTTTTATTCCGTTGATCATAAAAAATTAGAACATATACTTGTATCCAACTTAGTGTATTTAAAACAATTTCCTGAAAAAGTAGAAAGCTATTTGGTAAATGAACTTGGTCCAGTTTCTGCTTTTCTACCGGAGGATTCGAATGTTAAGCTATAAGGCTTACTGTCTAGACCTGGATGGAACTGTGTATAGAGGTAAAACGCCAATAAAAGAAGCAGTGGATTTTGTGCAGTATTTGCAAAGTAAAGGGGTGGAGCCTTTTTTTGTGACGAATAATTCTTCCATGACCCAAAAAAAACTGCAAGAAAAGCTAGCGATAATGGATGTACATACGGATCAAGATCATATTATTTCTTCTTCGATTGCGGCAGCGAATTATATGGATGAATACTATCATGGAAAGTCAGTATTTATGATTGGAGAAAGTGGTTTACAAGATGCGCTTGATTCTAAACAAATAGTCATTACGGAAGATATTGGTGATGTGGTTGTTATGGGGATTGATCGCGCCATTAACTACGAAAAGCTTGCAACTGCTTGTCTTTCGGTTCGTGCGGGAGCAACCTTTATTTCTACCAATAGTGATCATGCATTTCCAAACGAAAGAGGACTTGTTCCTGGAAATGGTGCTTTTACAAAGTTAGTAGAGCATTCCACTGGTGTAGAGCCAATATTTATGGGGAAACCTCAGCCTTACATGTTAGAGCTTATACAAAAGAAGTATGGATTTAAAAAAGAAGAAATGATTATGATTGGAGACAATTATCAAACAGATATATTGACGGGCATCCGTATGGGTATTCATACAGCACATGTGAATAGTGGTGTAAATCGTACAGAAGAAGTGCAATTGCAGAGAGAACAGCCAACGTATTTCCTACAATCGTTATTGGAGTGGACAAAATAAAAAGACTGCAGCAGCTATTGCTTGCAGTCTTTTTAAAATGACGCTGTTATGTTTTACTGTTGTTTTTTAGCATGCAATGTTGGGTAGAATTCGTGCAGACTCTTGCTTGAATCGAGCCAGACAAGACCCCACAGGTGTAGCCGAGTTTGCTCGCCCGCGGAAAGTAAGCGGATTATACCATATAGATGAACAGAGCATTTAAAATAATGGATTTTCTTCAATATATGCATATATTTTAGCTACAAGATCAGCTGAAGATTCGCCTTCCACCACATCGCCATTCACAATGGCGAATAAAGTTTCAGAGCACAAGGAACAATAGCTTAAACAGCCATATTCAAGTACATCTAAATTCGGATCTTGTTCTAAAATTTCAAAAGCTTCTTGAGAACCATTTGCAAGGTTGCTTATACAAAATTCAACCATAGGATTCATAGCTGTCACCTCACCACATCGTCATGCTACTCTTTTTTTATCGAATCGTCAATAAAGAAGTTTTATTGTGAAATCCATCACAATCATTTATAATTTGAAATGACATTGAAATAAAAGGGAGAATATTATGCGAAAATTAGTATTACTTGGTGGAGGATACGGTAATATGCGCGTGTTACTTCGGTTATTGCCGAACAACTTGCCGGATGATGTAGAAATCACATTAATAGACCGAACACCATTTCATAGCTTAAAAACAGAGTTTTATGCGTTAGCAGCAGGAACATCACCTGATAATGAGATTCGAGTAGCTTTTCCTGAGAGTCCTAAACTAAAGATAACGTATGGTGAAATTGTAGAAATTGATGTAGAAACTAAGCAGGTTTTATTAGCAGACGGACAAGCAGTTGCGTATGATGATCTAGTTATTGGACTTGGTTGTGAAGATAAGTACCATAACGTCCCTGGAGCAGATGAATTTACGTACAGCATTCAAACGATTGGGCGGTCACGTGACACGTATAATAAAGTTGGTGGATTAGCAGCGGGATCTATAGTTGGCATTGTTGGTGCTGGACTAAGTGGGATTGAACTAGCAAGTGAACTTCGTGAAAGTCGTCCAGATTTAAAAATTAAATTATTTGATCGAAGTCCACGCGTATTAAGAGATTTCCCAGAACGTTTAAGTAATTATGTGCAAAAATGGTTCGATACGAACAATGTAGAGGTAGTAAGCAACTCCAACATTACAAAAGTAGAACCGAATAAACTATATAATCATGAAGAAGTAATCCCAGTGGACGTGGTTGTATGGACAGCAGGTATTCAACCAGCTGCACCAGTGAGAGCGTTGCCAGGAGAAAAGGATAATACAGGACGTGTTATCTTAACTCAATATCATGATCTACCTAATTTTGAAAACGTATTTGTCGTAGGTGATTGTGCTTCTCTACCATTTGCACCTAGTGCTCAATTAGCAGAAGAACAAGCGGAACAAATCGTAAAAGTTTTGCAAGCACGTTGGAAAGACATGCCACTTCCAGAAAAAATGCCGGAAATTAAATTAAAAGGTTTCATGGGATCTCTAGGAAAAAAACAAGGCTTTGCTTACTTGGCAGATATCTCCGTAACTGGCCGTATCGCAAGATTAATGAAATCTGGATTACTTTGGATGTATAAGAGACATAATGGGTAATCGAAAAAACATTGAAATGTTGTTTATCAGCATTTTGATGTTTTTATTTTGGAAATGCAAAATAAAACACACAAAAAAACGAGCGTAGCTTATGCTTTGCTCGTTTTTTGCTCAATTTGTACTCACATACCCATACTTCTCAAGTGCAGCATATACTGGTTTTAATTGAATATATCCTTCACCTATTACTTCCTCGTTAATCATGACTAGTGGATAGAAAAATTCATCCTCCGCAATTCGATTCGCAATCATTTGTTGTTTCTCATTCTCAATTGGTTTCTCAATGTCGATATATGTAAATGTTACTTTATGAGCCGGAAATTTCCGGTCGATTGCAGCTTGCAACCATTCGTATGTATCCTTTGAGGATGGAGCATTCACACAGCTTGCGCATACTATGTCTGTACCATAAATTTCTATTGTTAAAACTTGTTGTTCCATAATTAGTTGTCTCCTTCAGATTCTTTAATGGATTTTTTTCTTACTTCTGATTATAATGATTATAGTGAAAGGAGTCGATAGATATGACTGATACATTAAATGAACAAGTTCAAGAAGTTTTAGATAAATTACGCCCATTTTTACTACGCGATGGGGGAGACTGTGAGCTTGTAGACATTGAAGACGGTATTGTAAAGCTACGCCTTCTAGGAGCATGCGGAAGCTGCCCGAGTTCAACGATTACATTAAAAGCAGGAATTGAACGTGCTCTACTAGAAGAAGTTCCAGGAATAATTGAAGTAGAACAAGTATTTTAATTAACTATATTAAAAAAGAAGCCTTATGGAGATAGGGCTTCTTTTTCTTTGTCCTCACGCATTTCTTGCCAGCGTTCTTTTGCCATTTCAATTACTTTTGGCTCAATCGACTTGCTTTGTTTTTCAATAACTTTGGAAAAATAGCGCGTTGCAATTTCATTTTCACCAATTCTTCTAGATAACTCAGCTATTAAATAAAGTATCCGTATTTCTGACATTTGCGTTCCATTATAATCATCACTTGAATAGGAATCTATGTATCGATCACGAGCAATTTTCATAAAGCGTTTTTCTTGCTCCTCTTCGTTTTCTATACGGTATAACCAAGCAGTACGTAAAGCTAGACCAGCAATAGTAACATGTTTTTCTTTTTTTAAGGATCCACAATGGAATCCTAGTTTATATGCCATAATTCCTTCTTGAATAGATCTTTCATTCCCAAAAGAGTGTGGTACCCATTTATTTGCAACTTCCTGTTGAATTATTTCTTTTGCTCCAGGCGCAAAGTATTTGGTGAAGTCCTCTGTGAATGAAAAGCCACAATGTTCACACACGAAAGTATTATAGAGAAGTGGATTCACTTCTTTGTTTTGATATATAGGTTGAAAGTCTGATTCATGGCTATCTATTTTGACAAATCTAGATCGTACTTTTGTTGTTATAAACTTCTTTTTACAGTGCAAACATTCTATATCTTTTTGATAATATGGAGTTATTTCCAAGATTGACCCTCTTTTCACTCAGTTGCTTAATTAGTTCTATTATACTTGATTCGTTCATCGAAAGTGAAGTAATAGTTTGAGTAGTTTTCCTTGTATACATGGTGAAAATATTGATATTATAAACAAAAGGAAGGAATGGTGATTCAGATGACAGATGTAGTAGTTTTGTCTGAAGCGGCAGCTTACCGCGTTAAAGAAATGATGACGCACAACAGTGAAGAAGGCTCTTTACTCCGTGTATCTGTTAATGGTGGCGGGTGCAGCGGGCTTTCTTACGGGATGGGTTTTGAAAAGGAAAAACAGGAAGATGATATAGAACTTCATCAACATGGTATTGATATTGTCGTTTCAAATGAAGATGCACCCATTTTAAGTGGAACTACAATAGATTATAAAGAATCTTTAATGGGCGGAGGATTTACCATCGAAAATCCCAACGCTATCGCTTCATGTGGTTGTGGTTCTTCGTTTAGAACAGCGAAAAAAGAAGGCACACCCGAGAGTTGCTAAAATAAACTTGGACATTTTCTTCTAAAAGAGAATGTTCTTTTTTTACGCGGAGTTTTCAGTATATTCGAATGTTAATGATATCCTAATAATGTATTGAAATCATATGATAAAAGGGCTAATATAAGGAGTAAGAGATTTTTGTCGGATTATAGACAAAAAATGAAGAGCTTAATGATGAATCTTTTGTGTCGTTGTGCTTTTCTTAAAAATTATAAAAAGGTGGTTGCGATCTTCGTGAAAAGACCAACAATTCTAGTATTAGGTGCAGGATATGGTGGGTTATCTACTATAGTTAATCTTCAAAAAATAGTAGGCACCGATGAAGCAGATATAATTCTAGTGAATAAAAACGATTACCATTATGAATCTACATGGTTACATGAAGCTTCTGCTGGTACGTTACGCCCAGATCAAGTACGTTACGACGTAAAAGATGTCATTAATTCTAGCAAAGTAACGTTTGTAAAAGCGACTGTAGATGCAATTGACGTAAATACGAAAAAAATTGCAACAAGTGCTGGTGAGTATACTTATGACTACTTAGTCATTGGTTTAGGATTTGAAGGCGAAACTTTTGGAATTCCTGGTTTAGACAAGTATGCGTTATCGATTGCTAACGTAAATGCAGCCCGTCAAATTCGTGATCACATTGAATATCAATTTGCTACATGGTCAACAGAAGATGTACAAGACGATACTCGACTAACAATTGTTGTAGGTGGAGCTGGATTCTCTGGTATCGAATTTTTAGGTGAATTAGGTAATCGTGTTCCTGAACTTTGTAAGGAATATGATGTACCAAAAGAAAAAGTGCGCGTACTATGCGTCGAAGCTGCTCCAATGGTACTTCCAGGATTCGATCCTGAACTAGTAGAATATGCTGTAAGACAATTAGAGTCTAAAGGAATCGAATTCTCTATTGGTACACCAGTAGTAGAAGCTACTCCTGAAGGCGTTAAAATTAAAAAAGGCGAAGAAGAATTCGAATTCATCAAAGCTGGTACTGTTGTATGGGCTGCAGGAGTTCGAGGAAATCGCTTAATCGAATCATCAGGCATTGAAAACATGCGTGCGCGCGTTAAAGTTGAAAAAGATATGCGTGCTCCTGGATTCCCAGATGTATTTATCGTTGGGGACTGTGCACTTATGATCAATGAAGCTGTCAACCGTCCATACCCTCCAACTGCACAAATTGCTATGCAACAAGCAGTAACTGTTGCAAAAAATATTGTTGCTCTTATGAAAGGGAATGAAACAGAAGAATTCGTTCCTGAATTAAAAGGGACAGTTTGTTCTCTAGGAGAACACGATGCGATTGGTGATGTAATGGGTAGAAAGATTACTGGAACTAAAGCATCTATCATGAAAAAAGTGATTGATAACCGTGCGCTTTACATGATTGGTGGAATTCCACTTGTTGTGAAAAAAGGTAAATTTAGTTTATAATTTGAATAACAAAAAGCTCTCACTGTAAACATCAGTGGGAGCTTTTTTAAAGGGGATGTACAGTTTGGCAAGAGAAGATCGTGGGAATGTTTGGCTTGGGGTAGCTGGACTAGTGGAGAATTATAAAGGGGAATGGCTAGTAGTAAAGAAAAGATACGGGGGTCTTCACGGTCGTTGGTCTTTACCAGCAGGGTTTGTCAATAGAAACGAAACCGTCGATCAAGCCGTGCTTCGTGAAGTAAAAGAAGAAACAGGAGTATCTGCTACAGTACTCAAGATGATTGGCTTTCGAAGTGGGGTAATCCAAAACGAAACTAGTGATAACATGGCTATCTTTTTATTATCACCAATAGAGAAAGAACCGATTTTACAAGCACAACTATCGGAACTCTATGAAGTAATATGGGCACATCCATCAAAGCTAATAAACGATAGTGACGCCTCAGTTATGCTTCATGAGTTAGCGAAGAAAACGATAGATGACGGATTTCGAACCATCGAAGGGATAAATCCCGGTGATGTATTTGGCTATACGAGTTATAAATTATTTATAAAATGAGTTAATTTCATAAATAGTAATTTGTCATTAAAATACGAACCTTTATTACTGTGTTGATTGAAGCGGTAGGCGGCGACTCCAGCGGGATGAGTGAGACAGATAAGACATCACAAACGACGCATAGCGGCGGTGATGGCTTATCGCTCACCCCGCGGAAAGCGTCCGCCTATAGCCGAAATCAACTATACTTTATTCCGTGTAAAATATATATTTCTTTAGTATTGTTCGTGGTTTTTATGTAAATCGGAATGATCAAATTGATTCAAATAGTAGTAAAGAAGAACACAAATACAAGGTTTGTGTTTTTTATTTACAAATAAACATTTCCGTGATATATTATCAGAATATTATAAAAAAACAAAAAAGGAGGAGTTTTAATGCAAAAAACAACTAAAGAGGGCATAAAAAAATCCTGTCCATATTGTAAAGGAGAAGGTTACTTCCAGCTTAGGCTAGGTGGTTCAGAAACTTGTGGACGTTGCAATGGTTCTGGAAAAAAATAAAATTATTATGACAAAAAAGTGAAAACAGACAAGTAGATTGAATACTAACCTCCGTTAAGGTAAACTATTTAGAGATACTACGGAGGTAATAGATTATGGATTTTATGCTCGTACAAATGATACTCTCAGTTGTCATATTTTTTGTTATGTTTTTTGGAATCGCCTTCTTAATAAATATGTTACTTAGAATGACTTGGTTTATGGCAATACTTTATCCGATTGTTGTTGTGTTTATAATTGATGAAGTTGGCTTTTTTGATTATCTAACAAAACCAAGTTCTTCTTTCCGGGCCCTAGGGGATAAAATAGTTTCACTCCATGCAGCTGATATTATCATTTTATCTAGTGGATTGATTGGAGCAATTGCAGCAGGTTTTGTCATTAAATACTTAAGAAAAAATGGATATCAAATGTTTTAATTAGAAAAGGATGACTCTGTAATGGAGTCATCCTTTTTTCATTCTATCGATGTGTAAATTATGATAGATATCAAGATCCCTGTTAGTGCACCCATAAAAACTTCAATTGGTTTATGACCGAGTAATGTCTTCAACTCTTCCATCTTTTCCTCATTTTTTTTATGAGCCCACCCTTTCGTTTGTTCTATAAAAACTTGAAAGTCGGCACGCATTTGATTAATAATAATTGCTTGCTGTCCTGCTTGGAAACGAACGCCAGTTGCATCGAACATGACAATAACAGCGAATACTGTCGCAACTGCAAAGAGTGGTGAATCTAGTCCCATTTCAAATGCAATAGCAGTACAAAGTGATGTTACAGCAGCAGAGTGAGAACTAGGCATTCCGCCAGTAGACGTGAATAACTTCCAATCTAATTTCTTTGTCATTAGAAAATGAATAGGAATCTTTACAAATTGTGCAAAGAAAATAGAAAATAGTGCAGCCATTAATGGAGTGTTTTGGAAGATTGCCAAAGTAGACACCGCCTTTCATCTAATACTTTAAATAAGAATAGTATAACACATTCATACAATTCGAAAAATTAATCTTCTTCCTATATAATAAGAGTGTATCCGAATTATAGGGGGAAAAATAATGATTATTAGTACAAATGCAGTTTTATTTGATGAAATCCAATCTGAAACACTTGTTGTTGGTGTATCTAAACATCCCGAAAATACAACGAAATGGGCAGCTTTTTTAAGCTACTTTGGCGAGCATATTTTAGAGTGGGTTAAAAGTGGAGATATTTCCTCCGACCTGAAAAAAATTGTAAAAGTACCCGTTGCAAATAAAGAAGCAGTTAAAAGAATTTTGTTTGTAGGAATAGGTGACCGTAAACAAGTAACACAAGAAAATATTCGAGAAGCATTTGGCCTAGTTGGGAAAGAACTTTTATCTAGTAAACCCGAATCTGTAGCAGTTTGGATTCCTTCTTTTACTTCTGATTCCACTGCTGATGCAGACGTAGCTTATTTAGCTGCTGAAGGCCTTGGAATGGGTTCTTTTACTTACGAGGGATATAAAACAACCTCTAATGTTCCGGACTATTACTTGCCAGCTATTGAGCTTCTAACAGATGTAGATGCAGAAGAAGTAGTGTCCTATTTTGAAGTTGGAAGTATTTATGCTGATGCTGTTAATGAAGCGAGAATATTAGTCAACACACCTGGTAATGTTTTAACTTCTACTCAATTAGGTGAGTATGCAAGAGAATTAGGAGAAACATATGATTTTGAAACAGAAATTCTAGGTAAAAAAGAAATAGAAGAATTAGGAATGGGTGCGCTTTTAGCTGTAAATCAAGGATCAGTAGAGGAGCCACGCCTAATCGTCTTAAAATATCAAGCAACTGAAGCGTGGGAAGATGTTATTGCCCTTGTCGGTAAAGGAATCACATTTGACACAGGTGGCTACTCCATTAAGACAAAAACTGGTATTGTAGGGATGAAAGGTGATATGGGAGGAGCAGCAGCTGTATTAGGTGCGATGCAAATTATTGGTGAGCTTCGTCCAAACCAAAATGTTATTGCTGTTATAGCTTCTACAGATAATATGATTTCCGGAAATGCATTCAAACCAGATGATGTGATCACATCTATGAGTGGGAAAACTATTGAAATATTAAATACAGATGCAGAAGGTCGTCTAGTTTTAGCAGACGCTGTTACATATGCAAAACAACAAGGAGCTAATTATATCGTGGACGTAGCTACCTTAACAGGTGGAGTTATTACAGCTCTAGGTTATGATAAAACAGGAGCTCTTACAAATGATGAGGAGTTTTTCGAAACATTTATGGAATCTTCTCTCGAAACAGGTGAATTTGTTTGGAGACTCCCATTAACGGAAAATGATAAAAAACGTATTCGTAAAAGTGATGTAGCGGATTTAAACAATTCTCCAGGTAGCGATGGTCATATGATTTTTGGTGGTGGATTTGTTGGTGAGTTCGTGGAAAATACGCCATGGATTCATTTAGATATTGCAGGTACTTCTGATACAAAATCTGCACATGATTTTGGCCCAAAAGGCGGTACTGGCGTAATGGTACGTACACTTGCAACGTTGGTTGAAAGAATGGCAGACGAAGAATAGGGAAAACGCACAACCTCCCTTTCCCTAGTAGCATACACTGAGGTGAAAGGAGGAGAAGCATGGTAAGATTTCAACGGGGTGGTTTTGGTGGTTTTAGAGGTCCCGGTTTTGGCTTTGGCTTTGGAAATTTTGGAGGTCCATTTTTTGGAGGTTTCTTAGGGGGTCTATTAGGTTCTTCGTTAGGAGGTTACGGAGGGTATAGACAACCATATTATTCATATCCACCTCCACCTCCTTACTATTATTACCCGTATCCACCATATCCTTATTATTATGGTTATTATTAAAAAACAAAAGCTTTTGCAACCGTAAATTAATGCTGGTTGCAAAAGCTTTCTTATTTTTCAATTTCTCTTTTTTTCTTAACGACTTCAGCGAGATCATCACGTACTGATTTATCCCACATTTTCACTCCAGATAAATAAGCTGCTCGTCCCATCATATGTCCGCCAACTGGTCCGGTGATAAATAAGAAGAGAATTCCTAGTAATATGCGAGAATTAAAATAACCTTCATTCAACCAAAAGTGAAAAAATACTCCTAGTAGGATGCTCATAACGCCTAGTGTTGCACTCTTGGAAGCAGCGTGTGCTCTTGAATAGGCATCAGGAAGGCGAATTAATCCAATAGCAGTGACAAGAATAAATATTGTTCCAAAAGAAATAGTAGCAATGATAAGTAAATTAGCTATTACGGTCACGTTGAATGATTTCTCCCTTCTCCGTGAATTTAGAAAAAGCAACAGTACCTATGAATGAAAGAATTGCTAATAATAAAATGACCTCTAAGAAAAATCCAGTATCAAACAAGATGGAAATAAGGCCAATTAATGAAATTAAACCCACTCCAATTGCATCTAATGCAATAACACGATCCGGAGTAGAAGGGCCTATCACTAGACGATACACAAAGCCTAGGAGGGATATACTAATTAAAACGACGATTACCCAGAGAAAGGCTGTCATGATCTACTCACCTCCAAAATTGCTTTTTCAAAAGTGTTCTTTATAGAATCTATTGCTTCATCCACATCGTCAAATTCAATCGCGTGGATATATAGTGTTTTATTGTCATCGGATATGTCTATAACTATTGTTCCTGGCGTTAAGGTAATCAAACTTGATAGAAGTGTTATTTCCCAGTCTTGTTCGAGTACAGTAGGCATTGCGAATATCGCCGGACGAATAGGCATATCTGGTTTAATAATAAGCTTTAACACAGAAATATTTGATAAGGTTAATTCTTTTAAGAATAACAAAATTAGCTTAATAACAGCCCAAACACGTGCCATATAGAATCGTGAATTAAAAGATTTACGAAGCATGAAAAGCATAAGTATCCCAATTATATAACCAATAATAAATGTAGTTGGTTTAAAAGAGACGGATAAGAACATCCATGTGAGCGCAATAAATACATTTAATAAAATCTGAAAAGCCATTATTTCACCCCTCTAAATACAGCTTCTACATAAACAGAAGGATCAAGTAACACAGTAGTTGCATCCGTCATAAATGGAACTAAGTATTCTGCTCCAACTCCGAATAGGACTGTGAGACCAACCAACGTAATCGTTGGAGCTATTAAATGACGATACTTTTTCGCGTTAATAAGGTGTTCTCCTTTTTCCTCACCCCAGAATGCATAGATGAAAATGCGGATGGCAGAGAGTAGAACGATGAGACTGGAAGCTAAGATAAAAATACTTTGCCACAAAAGCTCGTCCTCAAGACCACCTTGCACAATGAGTAACTTTCCTACAAATCCACTAAGCGGAGGAATTCCTGCGAGACCAAATGCTGCGATTAAATAGCTCCACGCAAGAACCGGATAACGCTTCATAAGCCCTCCCATTTTACGTAAATCGGATGTACCTGTAATGCTAATAATAATCCCGATTAATAAAAACAGAGCCCCTTTAATGAGAATATCATGAATTAAATAAAAAACAGAACCCATCATTCCATTTTCATTCATAATGGATGCTCCAAACAAGATTACTCCAACGGCAATAACAATATTATAAATAATAATTTGCTTCACATCGAAGTATGCAAGAGCCCCAATAGATCCTACGATAATCGTTAGAATGGAGACAATCATCAAAAGTTCATGTGTAAATCCAGTATCTGTTGTGAAGAACAATGTGTATGTACGCATAATGGCATACACACCGACCTTTGTTAGCAGTGAACCAAATAACGCAAGTACTGGAACAGGAGGAGCAGCATATGATCCCGGTAACCAGAAAAATAGAGGGAAAATACCTCCTTTAATTCCAAAGACAATCAAGAACAAAACAGCTATAACGGTTACAATTCCGGATGGACCGATTTCTGCTATCTTCACCGAAATATCAGCCATATTTAGCGTTCCAACTACGGAATATAAATACCCTACCGTAATAACAAACAAAGAAGAAGAAACAATATTGACAAGTATGTATTTAATCGACTCTTTTAACTGAACTTTTTCTCCCCCTAATACAATCAGTACATAAGAGGACATTAATAGCACTTCAAAGAAAACGAACATATTGAATATATCGCCTGTTGTAAATGCTCCATTTACCCCTGTTAACATGAACATAATGGCTGGGTAATAAAATGTCTTTTCTCTTGCTTCTCCAATTGAAGTAAAGCTATACCATACAACAAATAAAGCGATAACTAGAGAGGAAGTGACAAGTAGTGCTGAAATCATATCCGACACCATCGTAATTCCAAAAGGAGGTGCCCAGCTACCTAACGTGAGTGTTTGAACGCCATCCGTTTTTACTTTTAGAAGTAAAACAATTGCAGAGAATAATGCAAATAGTAAACCAATAATTGTAACTACTCGTTGAGCCATCACTTTTTTCGGGAAAAATAACAATATCGCTGCAAATAGGAAAGGGATGAGAACCGGAAATAATAATAAATTAATCATTGTCTTCAGTTCCTTTCATTAATTCCATATTGTCCGTACCAACTTCTTTATAAGTACGATAAGCTAGTACAAGGGAAAAAGCTGTAACACCGAAACTTATTACGATTGCAGTTAAAATCAGCGCTTGTGGTAAAGGGTCTACGTAATCTGTAACGCCTTCTGCTAAAACAGGAGCAGATTCCCCGCCTA
This sequence comes from Psychrobacillus sp. FSL H8-0483, assembly GCF_038637725.1. Classification (NCBI taxonomy): domain Bacteria; kingdom Bacillati; phylum Bacillota; class Bacilli; order Caryophanales; family Bacillaceae; genus Psychrobacillus; species Psychrobacillus sp. FSL H8-0483. Next base: position 3,040,194 of record NZ_CP152052.1, on the reverse strand, counting down.
AACCGCCCATCGTTAATAAAAGTAAATGAGTTCCGTGACTTAATAAACCCGTTCCAATAATGATGCGAAGCAAGCTTCTCGAAAGAATTAAATAGACTGCAGCCATGAACAGAAAGCCGATTAAAATGGACATCAAGATTTCCATTATTCATCTCCCCCTATCATTTGAATAATCGTCATCGTTACACCGACAACTACTAAGTAAACACCCGTATCAAAAAACATTGCTGTATGAATAGAGGTTTTACCAAGTAAAGGTAAGTAAAAATAATCGTAGACATGCGTAAAAAATGGAACATTAAAGAATATAGAACCGGCCGCTGTTGCAAGAGATATTAATAAGCCTACTGCTGTAACAACCGTATAATTTATAGGCAACATTTCTTGCACCGTTTTTAAATCGAATGCAAGCATTAATAAAACAATGGCACTCGACATTAATAATCCACCAACAAATCCTCCACCTGGTGTGTAATGACCTGCAAAAAAGATATGAATGGAGAATAGAAAAATGATGAAAAAGACTACTTTGGTGGTCGTTTGAATAATTAAATCATTTGTTTTCAATTTTTCTATCTCCTTTCTTTTTTGTTAGACGAAGCGTAATCATTCCAATAATCCCAAGCGAAGCAATCGTTAAAACACTAATTTCAAACAATGTATCAAAGCCACGATAATCTACTAGAATGACATTTACGATATTTCCACCACCAGCTTCCGTGTACACAGTTTCCTTGTAATACTTAGAAATCGAAGGGATAAGTTTTTGAGAATGCGAGGAAATAGCTATTAACGTTACCATTACACCTACTCCAAGCGCAATAAGGAAGTTCCCTAAACGGAAACCGCGATCTTCTTTTCCTTTTTCATGTTTGTTCATGTTGGGAAGGTGGTAAAATGCACCTAAAAACAAAGCGACCGAGACGGTTTCAATTACTAATTGAGTTAACGCAAGGTCAGGTGCTTTGAAGATAATGTAGAATAATGCCACCGTATATCCAACTGCTCCAAGTGCGATAATTGCAGTTAGTCTTGATTTTGTAACTAAAATCGTAATGGTACCTACTATTAAGATGAAAGAAATGAGTAGTTCAAAGAAACGAATCGGTGCTAAATTGTCTGTGTTTAGAACAAATGCGTCTTTTAACCACATTGTACTTCCAAGTAATACAATAATCGCTGCAAACATGTAAATTAGATAAGATCGAATAGATCCTGTCATATAAATAGATGAAAAACGATTTGCTCCACTATCTGCTAGTCCCATTAGTCCATCGTATATACGATTTAGTGAAATCTTTGCTGGTACTTTTTCATAAGCGGGAGCCCATCTTGTAAGCGTTTTAAATAATATAAAACCAACTAAAAATACACCAAGTGTCATATATAGAGCAGGGGAGTCAAAACCATGCCAAGCTTTGATTGTGAATCCTACTTCTGCAGGAACTTGATATGCTCCAGGTTGAATAGCTACTACAGCTGGTTTAATAAACATGTTACCGAAGAAATTTGGAACAAAGAAGATAACAACTACTAGTGTAGCTAGAATACCAGGTGAAACAAGCATACCAATTGGTGCTTCATGCGCTTTCTTCGGTAATTGTTCCGGTTTATGTTTCCCACGGAATGTATGGAAAACAAAATACAAGCTATAGACAAATGTAAATATACTTGCAATCCAAGCAACGATTGGGAATAAAACACTCCAAGTATCCATTGCATAAAGATCGAAATGTTGTAGAGCTAAAGTAGAGTCTAAAAACATCTCTTTACTTAAGAATCCATTAAACGGAGGAACTCCTGCCATCGATAAACTACCAATAAGCGCAATTGTAAAGCTTACTGGCATTAAACTCATAAGTCCTCCAAGTTTCCGGATATCTCTCGTTCCGGTTTCATGATCAACAATACCTGCAATCATGAACAAACTTCCTTTAAAAGTAGCATGGTTCATGAGATGGAAAATGGCAGCAAATGTTGCAAATGTATACGTGGTAACTAAATCACCTGTTACATGATAAGCAATAGAACCAATTCCAAGTAAAGACATGATTAAACCAAGCTGACTAACAGTAGAAAAAGCTAGAATTGCTTTTAAGTCTGTTTGTTTCACTGCAAAAAATGATCCCCAGAATAATGTGAGCATACCAATGCCAGTTACGAGCCATACCCAAACTTCAGAAATTGCAAAAATAGGGGTAAATCTTGCTACTAGATACAAACCAGCTTTAACCATTGTTGCAGAGTGTAAGTAAGCACTAACTGGTGTAGGAGCCTCCATTGCATCTGGTAACCAAATATAAAATGGGAACTGTGCTGACTTTGTAAATGCTCCGAGTAGTACTAATACAAGCGCCCAAACAAAAAGGTCATGTCCAGCAAGTTCTGGAGCCTGCGCAATCAATTCACGTATGGAGAAACTGCCTCCAATAATACTAAGGATTAAAAATCCTCCGAGCATCATTAGTCCACCGAATACCGTAATCATCATGGACTTTAAAGCACCAAATCGAGAACGATCACGAGTGTACCAATATCCGATTAAAAGGAAAGAGGAAATAGAAGTAAGTTCCCAAAAGAAATACAGGCTGATTAAATGATCCGATTGGACAACCCCAAGCATTGCACTCATAAACAATAATAAGTACACGTAAAAGTTCCCTAATTTCTCTTTTTTCTTATCCAAATAAAAGATGGAGTAAAGCACAACTAGTGCCCCAATTCCAGTTATCAACAAAGAAAACAGTAAGCTTAAACCATCTATGTAAGAGATAATGGATATTCCGAGTGATGGAATCCAGGGCATTTCGTTTGTATAAGTTGTTCCATCCATAACAGAAGGTATGTAAGTCCCATAAAAAGCAACAAGTGCAACTGGAACTATTAAGACGAACCAGCCTGTGTGGATGTTAACAGCTTTTTTAAATAGAAATGGGATAAATATTGCTATAATTATTGGCAAGAATATTCCAAAAACTAATAACAAAAGAATCCTCCTTTCAAAACAATAGATTTAAATGCATACTTAAAATTATAACGCAATTAAGCAGTAAATGCATTGGGAATTATTTAGCTACTTGCAGAACTTACGTGCACTTCGATATGATAAATAGGAAACTATTTTATAGAGTAAGAGGAGCAATTATGAAAAACCCATATGTGTTTGGTTTTCTACCATTAATCACAATCGTATTTTTTAGCTTAACCTTTTCTACCTTCACCATGAATAAAGCAATCGAGCTTTTCAAAGTTATTGGTGTATATAGCGGTATGAGGGAGTTTCTATCGGATTTGGAGCTAAAATTATTCTTATTAATTTTATTAGCACTTGCATACTTTATGCTATTTTCAGCAATGAAGCTAATTGCGGAAACAATTCATGAGCTAGGAATGTTGTTTTTCTCAAAGGATTACGAAGGGAAGACAATGGCACAGGCTCGTGGCGGATATGTTATATTTTTTGTAGGAGCTGTCATTTCAGCTGTAGGCTTTCAATCTATTCAGATATTACTCCTAATTTTTCTTGCAACCGCATTTATTTATTTTGTATATGTTGTATATAAGCTAAGTAGCTCTATGAGCGTATTAGGTACACTTGGGTTAATCATGTTTGAAATTATTGTGTGGAGTCTTTTTTTAGCACTTGTGGTGTATGTTATTATTAAGTTATATAACGGAATTATTGCGAGTCTACCATTTTTATAACAAACGCTGTTAAACTACATGGTTGTTATTTGGTAGAATCCACTTGCTTTTCGCGGGCAAACCGACAAGCCTCCTAGTCTGCGCCTGCGAGGTCTTGTCCTGCTCGCTTTCCCACAGGAGTCTGCGCGGATTCTACCGCAAATTTTATGCTAATAAATTACAGTAAATATAAAAGCAGCGTCTGAGAAAAGGAAAGAGAAGCCAGCATGAAGGGGCTTCTCTATTTTGTGTTCATTATTTGATTGAAAATCTTATGGTGTATTTTTTTCGATTCAATTGTTTTCATATTTTTGGGCATATCATAACCAATCCATACTGCAGACGTATACGTATCTGTAAGTCCAGCAATCCAATAGTCATAAAAATCATTCGTGGTTCCCGTTTTAGCACCAACGTAGGTAGATGGAATAGATATTCCTTTTCCTGTCCCGTTTTGTACAACATCGGAAAGTAATTCTCTCATTGTTTGTACTGTTTTTGGGGTCCAAACTTCTTTTTTTTCTTCCTGCCATTCATATAAAACTTCTCCATTTTTATCGACAACCTTACGAATGGCGTGAGCTGGTTTATACATACCATTGATAAAACTAGTATAAGCATCTGCCATTTCTAAAACAGTCACTCCATTAGTCAATCCACCCAATGCAGACGCATAGGTATGATCAGCAGCCGTTATATGGCTAAATTGAAATTGGTCTAGTTTGGCAAAAGCATTGTCAATTCCCACCGTGTCTAAAAGACGAACAGCAGGAGTGTTATGACTAAAGCGAAATGCTTGTTTAAGGGTTACATCTCCATAAACAGCTCCACCATAATTTTGTGGACAGAATGTACCGATACATAATTTCCCACCGTTAATCGTATTATTTGCTGTTAACGAAGTCATATCAAAGACAGGTGCATAAACAAGCAATGGCTTTAATGCCGATCCTGGCTGCCGAACTGCTTGGTAACCACGATGAAAATCAAATTTCTTATAATCTTTTCCACCATACATGCTAATAATCTCTCTTGTTTCATTATTAATAACGACAGATGCTGCTTGTACATCGGATGTTTTATGTAACAAATTATTAACGTATGCTTCATCTTCCTTTTGCTTGAAAGGATCAAGTGCTGTATAAATCGTAACTCCTTGTGCAATGATTTCATTTACTCTTGTTTGAAGTTCATTTTCGAAAAATAATTTTTGATGCTCATTTTGGGCATTGCTCATTTTTTCCTTGTAGCCCTCTTTTTCTGCAATGAGACTCTTTAATTCTTCCAACACATATGTACTATAAGCTGGATAAAGCTGCTTTTTCTTTTTTGTCTGTAAAACAATTGGTTCCGCTTTTAATGCAACTGCTTGATCAGTGGAAATCCTTCCGTTATTCACCAACACATCTATAAGTAATTCTTGTCGCTTTTTGGTTGCCTCGAAGTTTTCTAAAGGATCATACATACTTGGATTATTCGGGATCGCACTTATAAATGCAAGCTCCGCTTCTGTTAATTGGTTTAAAGGGCGACCAAAGTAATAGGTTGCAGCTGCGCCAATTCCATACACTTGGTTACTAAAATAAATTTCATTTAAATAATTTAATAAAATTTCTTCTTTTGTCGATTTCTTTTCCATTTCATATGCATAAACAAGTTCGGTAACTTTCCTCTCATAGGTTTTTTCCGTTGACAAATAGCGGAGTCTAACTAGTTGTTGGGTAATTGTACTAGCCCCTTGCTCATTTGCATTTGCAGAAGCGTTGGCAAAAACCGCACGGAATATCGCGCTAAAGTTAAACCCGATATGATTGTAAAACTCTGCATCTTCACTTTGAATGAAAAGCTCTTGTACAAAGAGTGGGATGGATTCTATTGGTAGAGGATCTCTCCATTCCACATAATCTTCAGAGAAAATGTTGTTATTTTCATCGAGCATTACAACCGGAGCAGCAAGATTAGGACTTGATAATTGAATGGATTGCTCCAAATTATCTTTGAATGCTGAGGCAGTTAATAACTCTGTGTGGATGAAGGAATACAATATCCATATAATTGGGAAGCACACAAGAATGATGAAAAACCCTATTGCTTGTCGCATATACTGCACTCCAATTCGTTTAATCTATTGTTGCTGTTAAACTAGATAGTGTTATTTGGTAGAATCCACTCGCATTCCAGCAGGAGTCTACCGAAAATTATTTACTAAAAAACAACAGTAAAATATAACAGCGCTAATCTATTAAAAAGAATAGCACACTTTCTATAGAAAAGTGTGCTCATGTTTTAAGATAATTTTGCGTGAAGCTCTTCCTCTAATAGTACGTTTTCAAAATTTTGGACTGGTTTTTTTCTTGCAAAATAGATAATGAAAAAGGCGATCATGAACAATGCGCCTGTTACGAAAAATACCGAGGATATTCCAATATAACCACTAATAAATCCGCCGAACATCGGCCCTATTATATTACCTAAAAAGCGAAAGCTTGTGTTATAGCCCATTAATTCGCCCTGAACTTCAATCGGTGCTTCTCTTCTAATTATAGCTGTTGTGATTGGAATTAATCCACCAGATGCAATTCCAAATAAAAAGCGAAGAACGATTAATTGCCACAGTTCCGTTACGAATGCCTGAGGAACAATGAATAAAAAGGCAATAACAAGTAGGGCAGATAATACTTTTTCATACCCAATGGTATCTCCGAGTCTACCCCAAGGTCTAGCGAACAGTAAACTACCTACTCCAGTCGCACTAAAAGTAATACCTGCTAGTAACGCAACTTCACTGGAATCTGTTAAATGAGAAACATATAAAGAGAGAAGTGGTTGAATGCTAAATAAGCCAATTTGAATAAGGGAACTAATCATGAGTACATTTAAAATGAGTCGATGATGAAAAATACCTGAGATAACTGTTTTTCTAGAGTATTCATGATCTCCTTTATGCTTTACCCTTCGGATTTCATGTATTCCAAAAATAACGAGTAGTGCTGCTAATGATACAGCAATGGAAGTGATGATAAATGTATATTGGAACCCGAAAGTATCTGCTAAAAATCCACCTATAATAGGACCGAAAAGTGAACCTGAAACACTCCCCATTTGCAGAGTCCCCATCGTCTTTCCAGCTACATTTTTAGGAGTTTGTGAGCTTATGAAAGCAAGAGAAGTGGGGATAAATCCAGTTACAATCCCCATAAATAAACGCAGTACAAAAAATGCTTCAACAGAATGAACAAATCCCATTAGAAACACGCTTGTTGCGATACCGAAGCCATTAATAATAAGAATAGGCTTGTATCCATATTTATCTGCAATTCTTCCCCATACAGGAGACATTAAAAAGGCTGATACAAATGTTGCACCGAATACGAGTCCAGACCATTTTTGAACATATGCATCTGAAAAATCGCCCATTGTATTAATATATAGCGACAGAAAAGGCATAATCATCGTCATTGTGCTCGATACAAGAAAGTTAGAAAACCACATGATCGTAAAGTTTCTTTTTTGTACGCTCATCGAAATCCCTTCTTTCTATTTGTTGCGTACTTAAATTAATATTTATTATAGAACATTTCGTGTAACTAAGAAAGTTTAGATACTTTGTCACTGAAAATGCACTTTCAATATGGTAAACTATTTTGGGGTGATTAATTTATGAAAAAAGTCTTCATTTTTATGAGTATATTTACTGTAATTTTCTTAAGTGCGTGTGGAAATGATTCAGCAGACACACCAAAAGAGGATGTAATGACCAAAGAAGAAACATCTGTAAATACAGATACCCAACAACAAGGAGAGAAAATCATGTATCCACAACTTTCAACGGAAGTTGCTTCAAACGAAGCATTAGTAATTATGAATACATCAATAGGCGCAATAAAAATTAAGTTATTCCCAGAACTAGCACCAAAAACGGTCGAAAACTTTTTAACACATGCAGAAAATGGCTATTATGACGGTATCATTTTCCACCGTGTTATTGAAGATTTCATGATTCAAGGCGGAGATCCGACTGGAACTGGTATGGGCGGAGAAAGTATTTATGGGGAAGAGTTCGAAGATGAATTTTCCATGAATCTTTTTAACTTACGAGGAGCTCTTTCGATGGCGAATGCTGGACCAAATACGAATGGTAGTCAGTTCTTTATCGTTCAAGCTTCACAAGCTCCAGGTACAGTGGAGCAACTAAAATCAGGTGGTTGGCCAGATGAGATTGCAGAAGCATATGTAGAAATGGGTGGAACACCACACTTGGATCAAAAGCATACAGTATTTGGACAAGTGGTGGAAGGTATGGACATTGTCGATCAAATGGCGGTAGTTGAAAAAGATGCGAACGATAAACCAGTCGAAGATATTACGATAGATTCCATCGAAATTATTCAAAAATAAGTAAGGAAGTGCCAATGTGTTTACATTTTTACAGCTAGGTTTTCTCTATTTATATTTCCCAGAAGATAAAAAGGAATATATTCCAGTAGTACTTGAATTTCTATTAGTATTGATTATATGTATTCTGGTCTTTAGATGGTTAAAAAAGAAATCTCACAAAGACGCTGAAAAAGCAAGAGAGATAGAAGAGAGAGTTTTGAAAGCGAGAAAAGAAGAAATGGAAAAGCAGTTACCTCTACAATGAGGTAACTGCTTCAGCTTGACGACAAAAGTATTTCTATAAATGGTTATCAATAATAATGAAAAATATTCCTAAAGAGGTTACTTTATCTAATTAAAGGTAAAGATAGTGGATATCTATAAGGAATTGTTTATAAGGCAAGGGTCACCACGAAGACTCCTGTGGGAACAGCTTGAGCAGAAGACCCCGCAGGAACGCAGTGACGAGGAGGCTGAAGCCAAGCCCACGGAAAGCGAAGTGGTGGTCCTTGCCGAATTTATTATACAACTCTATGCACCAAAAATTGAGTTTGATTACAGTCTGAAGCAGTTACCTCTACAATGAGGTAACTGCTTTTCATATTTGGGGTTAGGACAGTGCATGGATGAAGCGTGCGACACCATCTTTTAATGTAAGAGGTGGGCATGCAACATTCATACGTAAAAAGCCATCTCCAGATTGTCCAAACTTCGTTCCGGGTTCGAGTGCAAGTTTGCCTTTCGTCAGTAAACGATTCATCATGTCTTTTTCAGAAAGTCCTGTACCACGGTAATCTATCCACATTAAATAGGTGCCATCTGGTTTAGCTACTTTTATACCATCTAATTTGGAAAGATGCTCTATCACATATTCGATATTAGAGGATAGTACCTCTAACAATTCCTCTAACCATGGTGCCCCTTGCTCATAAGCAGCTTGCAAGGCTGTTAAGGAAAATACATTTAACCCCATATCGCCTCGACTCTTGGATATATTTTCTAATACCTTTCGTTTCTCTTCATCTGGAACGACGATAGCAGCAGCTTGAATACCTGCTAAGTTAAATGTTTTGGTAGGTGCAAAAAAAGTAATGATGTTATTGATATCATCTGCTACAGATAGCATGGGTGTATGCTTGTTGGGGTGGAATACTAGATCAGAATGAATTTCATCCGATAAAATTAGGACATTATATTGTTGACAGAGTGCTGCCATTTTCGCTAAGTCTTCTTTGCTCCACACCTTGCCACTTGGATTATGCGGATTACAAAGGATAAATAACTTTACGTTAGATCGTAAACACGATTCAAATGCTAACCAATCCATTTCATAAGAATTTTCTTTTTCAATTAGACGACATGTAACAACTTCTCGCTCTAGATTTTGGGGGATACTTGTAAAAGGAGGATAAACAGGTGTATGAATACATATTTTATCTCCTATGTCAGTAAAAGCCTCTATCGCTTCTGCTATTGCAGGGATTACACCTTGACGAAATAGAATCCATTCGTTTTTAATCGTCAATTGATGTTTAGAATAAACCCAATTAGTTAGAGATGACCGTGTTTCTTCAGGAGCTACAGCGTATCCAAAAATAGGATGTTCCAATCTCTTCTGTATAGCGTCCTTAATAACAGGAGCAATAGCGAAATCCATATCGGCAACCCACATTGGAAGTATGTCAGTTGCATCATCCATTACATATACTTTTTCTAACTTATCCCATTTCTCGGAATGCGTATTTCGTCTTTCATGTACAGTAGAAAAATTATACAAAATAATTACCCCTTTCAATTTGCTATTATTATGTTATTATATCCCTAACTAATAAAAAGTAATAAGGTGAATGTATGGACTCAATTGAAATGAATAGAAAAGCAGTGTGGATACTACAACAATGGGATCCATTTAATATTGGGGTAGATGGTTACGAAACAGAAACAGCTGATGTAGTCGCTGATTTACAAAGCATCGATCATCCATCTGAACTAGCGAAGCGAATTCAGGGGATTTATGAACATTCGTTTGAACAGTGGATTCCGCTTGAGAAATGTGTAGAGATTTCATATAAATTGATTGCGTTAAAATATGAAATGAAATGTATCATTTAATAAAAATGGTCTATTAAATTAGGTTGTTGTTTATAGAAGCGTATATTTTCGGTAGGTAACAACATTATCTTTTAACTCAGCTAATAAAAAAAGCTTTCGGTTATTACACCGAAAGCCTTTTTTTATACTTCTTGTACGCCATCCAATAGATTGGAAGCAGGAACTTCTAAAGCATTTGATAATTTTAAGATTGTTTGTACAGAAGGTGTTTCACTTCCAGATTCATACGCTTCAAGTTTCCCGGTACCAATTCTTGTTTTTAAGGCTAGTGTTTCTAAAGAAATATTTTTTTCTTCTCTTATTTGACGTAATTGTTCATGTAATTCTTTTTTCATAATTCCATCCACCCCTTTAGAAAGTCTTAATTGTTATTATATTATAGCACAATTTCTTTTAGAACGGGTTTAAAGTATTGTCAGAAAAAGCAAATTTTCAAATAAACAATTTGATAACGCCTTGCACAAATACGATTATTATAGCAATAGGAGCGGCATACCGCACAATAACATGCCAAGTATTTAATAAATAATTATTTAAATTTAATTCATTTGAGAGATCCATTTTGGAGAACTTAAATCCAGCAAATAGGGATATAAACAACGCTCCTAGCGGTAATCCAATACTACTCGTAAAGAAGTCTGCAAAGTCAAAGAATGACATTCCCAATATCTGAATGTGGGAAAGGACTCCAAAAGATAAGGCACTTGGGATTCCAACTAAAAAGATTAAAAATCCATAAACCCACGCCGCTCGTTTTCTTCGATCATACTTTGATTTAATACCTATAGATACAACAATTTCTAACATGGAAATGGAAGAAGTCAGTGTTGCAAATAACAGTAATATGAAGAACAAAATTAAGAAAAACTGACCGAAAACAATCTTCTCAAACACTGCAGGTAAAATTATAAAGACTAATCCTGGTCCTGCATCAGGTGAAAAACCTAAAGCGAATACTGCTGGAAAAATAACTAGACCCGCCATAATGGAAATCCCGATATTCAAGAGAGATACACTAAGTGCTGAGCTACCTAAATTTGTTTCCTTCGGTAAGTAAGAAGCATAGGTGATCATTCCTGAGACGCCCACACTTAAAGAGAAAAATGCTTGTCCTAGAGCAAGTAATGCTGTTTCCCACGTGAAATACGACCAATCTGGGACTAATAAGAATTTAACCCCATCTATAGCGCCTTCAAGAGTTAAAGAACGAATCGCTAATACTACAAAGAAGATAAGCAACAATGGCATCATCCATTTACTTGCTTTCTCAATCCCGCCTTTTATCCCACCAGAAACAATACAAATAGTTAACAAGATAAAAACGCCCTGTCCGAGAAGCACTTCCCATGGGTTGGAAATAACTGTATTAAAAAGGTCTTCATAGAATGTCTCGCTACTACCATTTAAACTAAATGTAATCGATCGAACTAAGTAGGATAAAATCCAACCTCCAACGACACTATAAAACGATAGTATGATAAATGAGAAGATAAAACCAGACCAGCCAATTAAATACCAAGGTTTTCCGGGAGAAAGTTTTTTAAATCCCGTAACAGCGTCTGCCTGCCCTTTCCTTCCAATAATAAATTCGGCTAATAATATTGGTAGTCCGATAAGTAGTGTACATAAAATGAAAAGTAATACAAACACGCTACCACCGTTTGTTCCAGCCATATATGGAAACTTCCAAATAGCACCTAAGCCAATTGCACTTCCAGCTGCCGCTAAAATAAATCCGATTTTTGAGCCAAAATGATCTCTTTTTGTCATAGTAATTCCTCCTTTATCCCGCATTAACAGGCGGTAAAACGCCCACATCAGGACTTTAAAAACCTAGAAAGAATATGTGGGAGGTCATCCGCCCGTTAAAGCTCGAATGGTTCAACTAACAATCTGTAAGAGATAAACCCATACGGATTGAAGTTTCACTTTTTTATGACTGCACTATAGTACACGAGGTTAAAAGAAAATGTATACGTATTTGTGAAACATAATTGAACGATCTTTCGTATCACCTATATTGAAAGGGTGAGGGGGAGCAATGTCCGAATACGAACTAATTGAGCAAGCGCAACAAGGAGACAAAGCTGCATACACTGCGCTCATTGAAAAACATCAACGAACAGTTGAGAAATTTGCGTTTCAATGTGGAGTTCGTGTAAATGACATTCCAGATGTCACACAAGAAGTATTTGTAAAGCTGTTTCGGTTTTTACATCAGTTTCAGCGTGAGCGTTTTACTACATGGTTATACAAAATAACTTTAAATACAACGAGAGATTATTACCGGAAAGAAACAAAAGAGAAAGAAAAACAAGAAAAGCTAAATAATGACGTAGCTGTAACGTACTTAACAAAATCTGCAGAAGACCGAGTACTTATCTTTGAAGAAGATCGAGAATTGCATCAAACAATCCAAACATTAGATGAAAAATATCGTCATCCGATTATTCTGTTTTATTTTCACGATTTATCGTACGAACAAATAGCAGATGTCTTAAATGTTCCTATTTCAACAGTTAAAACAAGATTACTCCGAGGAAAAGGACAACTAAAAAGCCTACTTTCAACAAACGGAGGTGCAAAGCATGGACGATAAACAACTCGAAGATCGATTAGATTTACTGAAAACATCTTATGAAAGAGTGCCTTCTGCTGATAATACAGATGAAATTATAAAAAAAATAGTAGAAGAAAAAGTCCAACCTCCATACGAGAAGAAAGGTAAAGGGACTAAATGGCAAAGGATTACTGTTTGGACAGTTAGTATAGCTTGTGTATTTATCATAGGAATTTTAGGTGCAAGCTTCCTAACCGAAGATGTTGATCATGCAAATGAGGACGGAAGTGAGCAAGTAGAGTATGAATTGGATATCTTAACAGAGCAATTTCTAGAAGATTTAAAAGGCGTATATCCGAAAGAACGGGAAAAGAGAAGGCAGGTTTTAAAATTAACGGAAGAAGAGTATTCAAAAATAGCATTTATTGAGAGGGCAGATTCTACCTATAACTTCTATACCGAACCTAATTATTATAAAAGTTTGTATCATACGGCTACAACTCCTGAGACACTGCAAATTCATTTCGATGAGATAATAAGTTCCCTTTATTTACCTTCCGAAATGATAGAAGAGGTAATAAAGAATGAAACGACTTTATCAGATGAAGAAACTGCCCAGTTTTTTAATAGCTATTCTAGTAAAATTGAGGGATTACAACAGTTCTTTAATACAAAAGAAACCACTTCAGAAGATCAGATAAAGGCATTGGAGAAGGAGGGTCTATACGCTTTTCCTGAACCACCATATATACGATATAAAGTAGATGTAGAGCAAGTCTTTCGTATAAAGGAATACTTGGCTCCGTCTATTATTGGATATATTAATATGCTAGAGAAAGAACCTGTCACTTTTGCAGGCGAATTAATTTATTCTTTAAATGACTCGGTAGCAACCATGATGTTATTTGAAAATTATTTGTTGGAAAGCTCTGATTCTTATGTGGATAAAGATAAGATGAAAATTTATTACACAGAAATCTTTCATGCTGTAGTGAAAGGAACGATTGACCAACCTATTTTTGATAACGGGACAGTCAAAAAAGAATATCGAGAATTATGGAAAGCAATGGCAAACGAAACATCTAGTTATACTCCTGTGAATTTCATTTTGGCTCCAATTGTAGAAGAATTTGAAGCTACTAATTGGACACAGTCTGGTAGTTGGGAAGCTCTTGACTACAATGATATTGATGACGCTCTTCATTTAGCGATTAACGGAGATTTAGAGCAGTTTATAGAAAACCCTTCGTTTAAAGTATCTGAATCGTTAGTAGATCAAAATTTTATGCAAGGAATTCAAAAACTGTATAGTTCCTTTTCGGCATCATATGATCAAGCGGTTTTAAAAGGTGCGAGGGCTGAAGAGATTGTCGGTCTATATTATTACTGTACGCAACTTCAAGATTATGATACTCAATATGAGTTGTACGTGAAAGATAAAAAATATTATCCTATTTCAAAAGAAGAGTATAGTTTGAATTTAGGCATAACACATTTAATTGAAATTTGGAAATTAGAATTCCGGCAGCTTTCAGAAGATGAAGGTGTAGTGACTATTATTCAAGACACAACTGAAGAGGAACATGCAAGCTTTCAGCTCAAGCATACTGAGAATGGTTGGCGGGCTGCCTTTATGCCGACTCAGTGAATTTTGCCCACTTACTTTCTACTATGTTATAATTTAACATGACTAAAACGTATATAAGAAAGTAGGAACGGGTAATATGGCAAAAAATTATAAGGTAGGAGATGTGGTCGCGGGTAGGGTTACTGGCATTCAGCCCTATGGAGCATTCGTTAGTTTAGATGAAAATACGCAAGGTCTCGTGCATATTTCTGAAATAACGTATGGCTATGTAAAAGAAGTCAGTGAATTTTTAACGATTGGTCAAGAAGTGGAAGTAAAAATTTTGGAAGTAGACGATGGAGCTGGGAAAATAAGCTTGTCTATTCGTGAACTGCAAGAAAAACCATCTGCTCCTAAAAAAGAGGATAAACCACGTAAAACACTACAAGATCGTGTTGATGAACATGATGACGAAGGATTTAATACATTAAAAGAAAAACTAGCAGATTGGATCAAACAATCCATTCGATACTAGAACCAGGGAAGTCTCTAAAAATTGTTTACTAACAATATTAGAGCCTTCCTTTTTTGTTGTCGTTGTTTTAGAAGAAAATGTTAGGGACAAATCCTAAAGTCGCGACATCCATGTGGAAACGGAATTTGCGTTAAAACGCTTCCCAATAATTCACCAATTTCCTCCATTACTTTTTCATTTTCCGTAAGCGATATTGTAAATTTTGGCGACTCATCCCCAAAGCTTCCGCAGCCTTTGTAATATTGCTATCGTATTTTTCCATTGCTTTTTGTAAATAATAAAATTCCGCTTCTCTTAAATATTCATCCAAAGGAAGTAATTCTTTATCGGGGGAGATAACAAAATCCTCTGCTTTTTTAGAGGTTTCATTAAAATCCTGAACCTTCAATTTAAAGTGTAGAGGGAGCATATCAAATTTTAAAATACTTTCCGTTGTGATCATAGAGCTGATTTCATCTAAAAGTAGCTCTAGTTCTTTTAAATTCCCTGGCCACTCATAGGTTAAGAACGCTTGGATTACTTCATCTTCAACCTCTTGAATGGTCGAACCATAACGATTTAAATAACGATGAAAATAATCATGTATGATAGGTAAAATATCATCCGTTCTGTACCTAAGTGGCGGAATATTAATCGTCATAGTCGCAAAATAATAGTACAGTTCTTTACTTAATTGATTTTGATAAACTAAATCGATTGGATCCTGTCCTATACTTGCGATATATAGATTTTGATCTCTATTTTCCATTAGGATTTGTAAAAGCTTATTTTGTAAGTCAATGGATAATAAGTCGATTCTTTCACAGAATATAGTGCAGTTAGATAGATGTAAAAGTTCTTGTTCAAATTTATTAATAAAGTGATCATCTGAACTATGGCAAGGAAGGTTAATAAATTGTTCATTAGTCGGAGAAAGTTGATTGTGAATAGCTTCAGCAATTAAATCCTTCCCTGTACCAGCTTCTCCTATTAAAAGGACAGGCATTCGAACATGGGCAGCTTTCAGCGAACGTTCTTTTACTTCTTTCATTAATTGAGATTCTGCGGCAATCGTGGAGAGTGTTATCGCTTCGCTGTTCCTTTTTAAAGGTTGAAAAATAAGTCTTTCTAATGTGGTGATATCTCGGGAGAACTCAATCGCACCAATCAGGTTACCTTGTTCAAAAACGGGGTATGTATCATTAATCGTAGTAATTTCTTGTCCATTTCGATTCCAATAGGTTTGTTTAACACGTAATACTGGCTTGCCACTATGCAACACTTTGAGTAATGTACTTTCTTGTTGCTCAAATTGAAAAACCTCCAGAATGGAACGGTCGACCACGTCTACAGAATTTAGTCCTTCAATTTCTTTCATTTTTTCATTATAAATGATTGTTTTACCCAAGATGTCGACGGCGTGGATCCCTACAGTCACTTGCTCTGTTGCAAATTTATAAAAAGGAAGAAGATTATCCATAGTGTTAGTCATTTGGCTCACCTCGAAAAAAAATTGTGATTTTAGAATATTTTACTTGATTAACGCAATAATCTTTTGCATTATTATATATGTAATTGAATTAAAAGCGCAAATTTTTTTTGCTCTAACAATTAAAGGAGGATTTACATGATACCTTATAAACATGAAGCATTCACAGACTTTTCGAAAGAAGAAAATAAAAAAGCAATTAAAGAAGGCTATAAAGTAGTAGAAGCATACTTAGGTGATGAGTATCCATTAATCGTTGGTGGAGAAAGAATTACAACAGAAAGCAAAATTGTTTCTTATAATCCAGCAAACAAAGAGCAAGTTGTAGGTTCTGTATCTAAAGCTTCAAAAGAAATTGCTGCAAAAGCAATGGATATTGCAGATGAAACTTTCAACACTTGGAAAAAAGTAAAACCAGAAGTGCGTGCTGACGTTCTTTTCAAAGCTGCAGCAATTATGCGTCGTCGTAAATTTGAATTCTCTGCATTATTATCTAAAGAAGCAGGTAAAACTTGGGTTGAGGCGGATGTAGAAGCTGCTGAAGCGATCGATTTCCTTGAATATTATGGTCGTCAAATGCTTCGTTTGAAAGATGGTCAACCAGTAGAAAGCCGTCCAGGCGAATACAATCGTTATGACTATATTCCACTAGGAGTAACAGTTGTTATTTCACCATGGAACTTCCCGTTTGCAATTATGGCTGGTACAGCTGTAGCTGCTATGGTAGCTGGTAATACAGTTTTACTTAAACCAGCTTCAACTACTCCAGTAGTTGCTTATAAATTTATCGAAGTATTAGAAGAAGCTGGAATGCCTGCTGGTGTTGTTAACTTCATCCCTGGTTCAGGTGCTGAAATTGGTGACTTCCTAGTTGAACACCCACGTACACGTTTAATCAGCTTCACAGGTTCACGTGATGTAGGTTTAGGAATCGTAGAAAAATCATCTAAATTATCTGATGGTCAAATTTGGATTAAACGTACAATCCTTGAAATGGGCGGTAAAGATACAATCGTTGTAGATAAAGAAGCAGATTTAGAATTAGCTGCTCAATCTATCGTGAAATCAGCATTTGGATTTAGTGGACAAAAATGTTCTGCTTGTTCACGCGCTGTAATCGTTGAAGATGTATATGATCAAGTAGTAAATCGTGTAGAAGAGTTAACTAACGCTTTATCAGTTGGTGTTCCTGATAACGACGAACACTTTGTTGGTCCAGTTATCGATGGTGCTTCTTTCAAAAAAATTATGAGCTATATCGAAATCGGTAAAGGAGAAGGTCGCCTTGTTACAGGTGGTACTGGTGATGATTCAAAAGGTTTCTTCATTCAACCAACAGTAATTGCTGACCTATCTCCAACAGCTCGTATTATGCAAGAAGAAATCTTTGGTCCAGTTGTAGGTATTACAAAAGCTAAAGATTTCGACGAAGCAATCGAAATTGCTAACAACACTGAATACGGCTTAACTGGTGCTGTTATAACTAATAACCGCATGAATTTAGAAAAAGCTCGTGAAGACTTCCACGTAGGTAACCTTTACTTTAACCGTGGATGTACTGGTGCAATTGTTGGATACCAACCATTCGGTGGATTTAATATGTCAGGTACAGATTCAAAAGCAGGTGGTCCAGACTATATCGGACTTCATATGCAAGCAAAAACAACTTCTGAAATGCTTTAATATTTACGGAGGTAGACCCATCACAATGATGTGTCTACCTACCCTTTAAAAACAAAGGAGTATGTGTCTATGACTATTTCACAAAAAGTGATTGAACAAACTGAAAAATTTGGTGCTAATAACTATAATCCACTTCCAATCGTTGTTTCAGAAGCGGAAGGTGTTTGGGTAAAAGATCCTGAAGGCAATAAATTTATGGATATGCTTTCTGCGTATTCTGCAGTAAACCAAGGGCATCGTCATCCAAAAATTATTCAAGCATTGAAAGATCAAGCAGATCGAGTTACTTTAACTTCTCGTGCATTCCATAATGACCAATTAGGTCCTTGGTATGAAAAAGTAAGTGAATTAACTGGTAAAGAAATGGTATTACCAATGAATACTGGTGCTGAAGCAGTTGAGACTGCTTTCAAAGCTGCTCGTCGTTGGGCATATGATGTAAAAGGTGTGGAAGCAGATCAAGCAGAAGTGATTGCATGTAATGGGAACTTCCATGGCCGCACAATGGGTGCAGTATCTCTATCATCAGACCCTGAATACAAACGTGGATTCGGACCAATGCTTCCAGGTATCAAATTAATTCCTTATGGTGATCTTGAAGCGCTTAAAGCTGCGATTACTCCAAATACAGCTGCTTTCTTAATTGAACCAATTCAAGGAGAAGCTGGTATCATCATTCCTCCTGCAGGATTCATGAAAGCTGCACTTGAATTATGTCGCGAAAACAATGTATTGTTTATTGCCGATGAAATTCAAGCAGGACTTTGCCGTACTGGTAAAATGTTTGCGTGTGAGTGGGAAGAAGTTGAACCAGATATGTACATTCTAGGTAAAGCACTTGGAGGCGGGGTATTCCCAATTTCTTGTATCGTTGCTAACCGTGATGTATTAAGCGTATTTAATCCAGGTTCACATGGTTCTACTTTTGGTGGTAATCCAATGGCATGTGCTGTATCTTTAGCAGCTCTTGATGTTTTAATTGACGAAAAGTTAGCAGATCGTTCTCTAGAACTAGGAGAATATTTTGCAAACGCGTTAAAAGAAATTCAACATCCTTCTATCAAAGAGGTTCGTGGACGCGGATTATTTATCGGAATGGAATTAACAGAAGAAGCACGTCCTTACTGTGAAGCATTAAAAGGATTAGGATTATTATGTAAAGAAACACATGATACAGTAATCCGTTTTGCTCCACCACTAATTATCTCTAAAGAAGAGTTAGATTGGGCTATCGAGAAAATCAAACAAGTTTTTAATAAATAATAATTGATAGACAAACATCTACTAATTTGTGTTACAATTGTTCCGAAGAAAAACATTATGAATTAAAGAGGCGAAATAATCAAATGGCTGAAAATTTAAACCTGTTCACATCAACTCAGGCTGTAATTAAAGAGGCTTTGCAAAAACTAGGCTACGATGAAGCGATGTTCGAATTACTAAAGGAACCACTTCGTATGTTAGAAGTTAGAATTCCAGTTAGAATGGATGATAATACAGTTAAAGTATTCACTGGTTATCGTTCACAACATAACGATGCAGTAGGTCCTACTAAAGGTGGAGTTCGTTTTCATCCTGGAGTTACTCCAGAAGAAATGAAAGCACTTTCTATGTGGATGACTTTAAAAGCAGGAATTGTAGATCTTCCTTATGGTGGAGGTAAAGGTGGGGTAGTTTGTGACCCACGTGAAATGTCTATGGGAGAAATCGAACGCTTAAGTCGCGGATATGTTCGTGCAGTAGGACAAATCGTTGGACCAGCAAAAGATATTCCAGCTCCTGACGTATTTACTAACGCACAAATTATGGCTTGGATGATGGATGAATATAGTCGTATGGACCAATTTAACTCTCCAGGATTTATCACAGGAAAACCTTTAGTTCTTGGTGGATCACAAGGTCGTGACCGAGCAACTGCACAAGGTGTTACAATTATTATTAACGAAGCTGCTAAAAAACGTGGTATTGATATGACTGGTGCTCGTGTAGTTATTCAAGGTTTCGGTAACGCAGGAAGCTTCCTTGCGAAATTCTTAAGTGATCAAGGTGCAAAAGTTATTGGTATTTCTGATGCATACGGAGCGTTACATGATCCTAATGGTTTAGATATCGATTATTTATTAGATCGTCGTGATAGTTTTGGTACTGTAACAACTCTATTTGAAAATACAATTTCTAACGAAGAATTATTAGAGTTAGATTGTGATATTTTAGTTCCTGCTGCAATTGAAAATCAAATTACTGCTGAAAATGCTCATAACATTAAAGCTAATATTGTGGTAGAAGCTGCAAATGGTCCGACAACTACTGAAGCTACGAAAATACTTTACGACAGAGGTATTTTGTTAGTACCGGACGTATTAGCTAGTGCAGGTGGAGTAACAGTTTCTTACTTTGAATGGGTTCAAAATAACCAAGGTTATTATTGGTCAGAAGAAGAAGTAGATGAAAAACTAAATAAAAAAATGGTAGAAGCTTTTGAAAATATTTATGATGTAGCTACTACACGCAATATTGATATGCGTTTAGCAGCATATATGGTTGGTGTACGTAAAACCGCAGAAGCATCACGTTTCCGTGGTTGGGTATAATCAATAGATAAACAATAATGTGAACCGCTTGAATTTATCAAGCGGTTTTTTTATGATTAAAAAAGTACGTTGGAGGAGGAGTTTCGATGAATGCATTTTCATTTTATAATCCAGTAAAATTAATTTTTGGTAAGGGACAAATAGATAAGTTATCGGATGAACTTTCTTTATACGGAAAAAAAGTACTTGTCGTGTATGGTGGGGGAAGTATTAAAAAAAATGGCTTATACGATCAAGTCATGAATAGTTTAAAGCAGGCTGATTTCAAAGTCTTTGAATTAGCTGGTGTTGAACCGAATCCAAGACTTTCTACCGCAAAACGTGGAGCAGAGATTTGTAAAAAAGAAGGAATTGATGTTGTTTTAGCAGTTGGCGGTGGTTCTGTTATTGATTGTACAAAACTAATTGTAGCAGCTGCGAAGTATGAGGGAGACGCTTGGGATTTAGTTACACGTAAAGCCACTCCACAAGAAGCACTTCCTTTTGCTACAATTCTAACATTAGCTGCAACTGGTTCCGAAATGAATTCAGGTTCCGTTATAACGAATGAAGAAACACAAGAAAAGTATGGCTGGGGAAGCCCGCTTGTTTTCCCTAAATTTTCAATTTTAGATCCGGAAAATACATTTACTGTTCCACTTGATCAAACTGTCTATGGAATTGTCGATATGATGTCTCATATGTTTGAACAATATTATCACAATGCGACAAATACACCTGTTCAAGACGAGATGATAGAGGGCGTTCTTCGTGCTGTTATTGATACTGCTCCAAAACTTATAAAGGACTTAGGGAACTATGAGTTACGTGAAACAATCTTATTCGCTGGAACTATGGGATTAAACGGATTCTTACAAATGGGATATAACGGTGACTGGGCTAGCCATAACATAGAACATGCAGTATCAGCCGTGTACGATATTCCTCACGCAGGAGGCTTGGCTATCATTTTTCCAAGATGGATGCGCTATAATTTGAAAGTAAATCCAGAGCGATTTGCGAAGCTAGCAACAAACGTGTTTCATGTAAATCCCACAGGAAAGTCTGTCGAAGAAGTTGCATTAGAAGGTATTGACCGCTTAGCAGAGTTTTGGGCTTCATTAGACGCTCCATCAAATTTAGCGGATTACCATATTGATGGTTCTAAAATTGACCTAATGGTTGAAAAAGCGATGGCACGTGGAAATTACGGTAACTTTAATCAATTAAATGCAGAAGACACGAAACAAATTTTAACTGCATGTTTATAAAAAAGAAAAACACATGACTGGAAATCAGTCATGTGTTTTTAATACAGTTCGAGCATCCTTATGGGTCCATTCTTGAACGCCATCATCTTCATCAAATGAGATGATTACATCTGTAACGCCCTGTTGACTTAAGATAAGGTCTTTTAATACATCACGAATGTCGTCTAGTTGTGCAAAGGTAAGGCTCGGATCGATTTCTGCAACTAACTTCACGTGCAAAAATTCTCCTTCTTTTATTACTTCTAATTCTTGAATATCTTTTACCTGCTCGTTTTCTGAAACGATAAGTGCAATATGAACAAGCATTTGCTCATCGGTTTCTCCTAATGCGCCTCGTGCATTATCTAAGAAAACTTTTCCTACAACATAGAACATCATAAGTCCAATCATAATAGAAGCAATACCCTCAGCTTGTAAAAATCCTGTAAAATGAGAAATCAGTACCGCCACGAATGCCAGTACACCACCAGATGTAGCGACTAAATCTTCCATAAATACAAGTTTTGTAGCAGGTTTAGCACGTTTTAAATGAGCAAAACTAGTTGTAAGAGGAGAAAGGAATGATGTTCCTTTAACACCAACATCGTGTAAGATTTCTTTTCCAGCTTTATATAGAACTACTGTTTCCAAGATGATACCAATTCCTAAAACGATAAGCGAGATAGCGACACCTGTTGATTCTGCAGGATGTTGGATGTGGTGCCATCCTTCTTTAATCGTCTCGTACGAAAGGATACCAACCAAAATAACGGCTCCTAAACAAACAAGATTCACTAATCTTCCAAAACCGTTTGGAAATTTGGGAGTAGGTGCTTTTTTGGATAATGCTGAGCCGATAAACACAAAAAACTGGTTAGCTGCATCACCAATTGAGTGCATCATTTCTGCAAACATAGCTACATTACCTGTGAGAAAAAATGCTCCACCTTTTAAAGCAGCTATAATTGTGTTAACTATTGCTGCAATTAAGGAAGGTTTGTTTCCACCTTTTAATAGTCTAAAAAATTCTCCCATATGTTAGCTCCTTTTGTTAGATAGATTCTACTTCTACAGTTTCGATGAACTCCAGATTTATGATGGAGTGATAAAATTCAACAGTATTTTTTTGGGTAAGTATAGATAATCGAATATAAATCTCATGCTTAATAATATTATTGTCTAAAATGATATCTTTAATCCGAATACTTTCTATATAGAAGCCATTAGCTTTTAAATACTCATACATTTTAGTAATACTGTCTGTATTTGAAACGACCACTTTTAATGATAATTCCTTGGATCTCAGTCTTTTTGGTCCAATTTTAGCTAGAAGCGGAGGAATAACCTCAATACCAATTAAAACAATAAAAACACTTAAGGTAGCTTCTAAATAAAAACCTGCTCCAATTGCAATTCCAATCCCACCAGCTCCCCAAATCATGGCAGCGGTTGTCAAGCCGCTAATGCTGTCGTTTCCTTTGCGTAAAATAACGCCAGCACCAAGAAAACCAATACCACTTACAATTTGAGCCGCTAAGCGTAGTGGATCCATTGTAATGTTAACACCTTCATGTCCATGGGCTTTGTATGCTGATTCTATAGATATGTATGTTAACAAACAACTAAAAGTAGCGATAACTATACTTGTCTTTAATCCAATCGGTTTCTTCTTAAGTTCCCTCTCTATACCTATTATTAAACTTAATACTGCAGCAAAAGATAATTTAAATATGATTTCTGTACTTCCGTTTAAATTGGCAAACCAATCCATGATGGATACCTCCTCTTCACTTGCGATATATAACAATATGTGAAAATCGAATTCTTATTCTTACATACCCTTTTAAAAGATGTATCACTTATCTCATTAGAAAAGGGTGTTTCATTGAACGTATATTTTATAATCTATATTAATAAAGTACTTAGTTTAGTAGAAAAGCTAAAAACTGTACGAGGAGAGTGTAATGTTCATTAGTGGAAGTTTGATTGAAGTGGTATTGTAATCAAATGGATAAGGAAGAAAAGTGTTTATAAGAAAGCAAATTTCCTTTTAAGTATATGTATTAATAGGGAATAGAGTTATTAATGAATTAAATATACCTTTTTTATAAAAAAAGGGTTGCTTTTTATTTTATAAACATGTATATTAATACTTGTCCTTCGGAACGAGAGTTAAACAAAATTAAAAACTTAAAAAAATGTTTGACATCACATCCGAAAGAAGTTATACTAATAAAGTCGTCAAAACGAGAAAACAACATGAACATTGAAAACTGAACATGCAAAACGTTAAGACATATAGCTTGAAAGACTAACTTCTGTTAGTTTGATAGCAAAACAATTTTGACATCATTTAATGATGATGCCAGCAAAACAAATGAGCTTTTTAAGTTCTCTATTATGGAGAGTTTGATCCTGGCTCAGGACGAACGCTGGCGGCATGCCTAATACATGCAAGTCGAGCGAATGACGAAGAAGCTTGCTTCTTCTGATTTAGCGGCGGACGGGTGAGTAACACGTGGGCAACCTGCCCTGTAGATTGGGATAACTCCGGGAAACCGGGGCTAATACCAAATAATCCATTTCCTCACATGTGGAAATGTTAAAAGACGGTTTCGGCTGTCACTACAGGATGGGCCCGCGGCGCATTAGCTAGTTGGTAGGGTAACGGCCTACCAAGGCGACGATGCGTAGCCGACCTGAGAGGGTGATCGGCCACACTGGGACTGAGACACGGCCCAGACTCCTACGGGAGGCAGCAGTAGGGAATCTTCCACAATGGACGAAAGTCTGATGGAGCAATGCCGCGTGAGTGAAGAAGGTTTTCGGATCGTAAAACTCTGTTGTAAGGGAAGAACAAGTACGAGAGTAACTGCTCGTACCTTGACGGTACCTTATTAGAAAGCCACGGCTAACTACGTGCCAGCAGCCGCGGTAATACGTAGGTGGCAAGCGTTGTCCGGAATTATTGGGCGTAAAGCGCGCGCAGGCGGTCCTTTAAGTCTGATGTGAAATCCCACGGCTCAACCGTGGAAGGTCATTGGAAACTGGGGGACTTGAGTACAGAAGAGGAAAGCGGAATTCCAAGTGTAGCGGTGAAATGCGTAGAGATTTGGAGGAACACCAGTGGCGAAGGCGGCTTTCTGGTCTGTAACTGACGCTGAGGCGCGAAAGCGTGGGGAGCAAACAGGATTAGATACCCTGGTAGTCCACGCCGTAAACGATGAGTGCTAAGTGTTAGGGGGTTTCCGCCCCTTAGTGCTGCAGCTAACGCATTAAGCACTCCGCCTGGGGAGTACGGTCGCAAGACTGAAACTCAAAGGAATTGACGGGGGCCCGCACAAGCGGTGGAGCATGTGGTTTAATTCGAAGCAACGCGAAGAACCTTACCAGGTCTTGACATCCCGCTGACCGTTCTAGAGATAGATCTTTCCCTTCGGGGACAGCGGTGACAGGTGGTGCATGGTTGTCGTCAGCTCGTGTCGTGAGATGTTGGGTTAAGTCCCGCAACGAGCGCAACCCTTGATCTTAGTTGCCAGCATTCAGTTGGGCACTCTAAGGTGACTGCCGGTGATAAACCGGAGGAAGGTGGGGATGACGTCAAATCATCATGCCCCTTATGACCTGGGCTACACACGTGCTACAATGGACGGTACAGAGGGTCGCAACCCCGCGAGGGTGAGCTAATCCCATAAAACCGTTCTCAGTTCGGATTGTAGGCTGCAACTCGCCTACATGAAGCCGGAATCGCTAGTAATCGTGGATCAGCATGCCACGGTGAATACGTTCCCGGGCCTTGTACACACCGCCCGTCACACCACGAGAGTTTGTAACACCCGAAGTCGGTGGGGTAACCCTTACGGGAGCCAGCCGCCGAAGGTGGGACAGATGATTGGGGTGAAGTCGTAACAAGGTAGCCGTATCGGAAGGTGCGGCTGGATCACCTCCTTTCTAAGGATATATTACGGAATACAGATTTTTATCTGTATCTTAACGTTTTGCAGTTCAGTTTTGAATGTTCATTTTTATGAGCATTTGAAAACTTGTTCTTTGAAAACTGGATAAAACGACATTGAAAGAAACAAATTCAAGAAATTCAATTTGTAATCACTTCGGTGATTATATGTTGTGTAGTACTTTTAACTACTAATTTTGAATGGACTCCAAGTAATTGGAAGCCATATTAGGTTAAGTTAATAAGGGCGCACGGTGAATGCCTTGGCACTAGGAGCCGAAGAAGGACGGCACTAACACCGATATGCTTCGGGGAGCTGTAAGTGAGCTTTGATCCGGAGATTTCCGAATGGGGAAACCCACTGTTCGTAATGGAGCAGTACATTTACGTGAATACATAGCGTATCTGTGGCACACCCAGGGAACTGAAACATCTAAGTACCTGGAGGAAGAGAAAGAAAAATCGATTCCCTGAGTAGCGGCGAGCGAAACGGGAATAGCCCAAACCAAGAGGCTTGCCTCTTGGGGTTGTAGGACACTCTACATAGAGTTACAAAGGAATGAGCTAGACGAAGCGATCTGGAAAGGTCCGCAGGATAGGGTAAAAGCCCCGTAGTCAAAAGTTCATTCTCTCTTGAGTGTATCCTGAGTACGGCGGAACACGTGAAATTCCGTCGGAATCTGGGAGGACCATCTCCCAAGGCTAAATACTACCTAGTGACCGATAGTGAACCAGTACCGTGAGGGAAAGGTGAAAAGCACCCCGGAAGGGGAGTGAAATAGATCCTGAAACCGTGTGCCTACAAGTAGTTAGAGCCCGTTAATGGGTGATAGCGTGCCTTTTGTAGAATGAACCGGCGAGTTACGATTACATGCAAGGTTAAGTTGAGAAGACGGAGCCGCAGCGAAAGCGAGTCTGAATAGGGCGAATGAGTATGTGGTCGTAGACCCGAAACCAGGTGATCTACCCATGTCCAGGATGAAGGTAAGGTAACACTTACTGGAGGTCCGAACCCACGCACGTTGAAAAGTGCGGGGATGAGGTGTGGGTAGCGGAGAAATTCCAATCGAACCTGGAGATAGCTGGTTCTCTCCGAAATAGCTTTAGGGCTAGCCTCAAACGTTAAGAATCTTGGAGGTAGAGCACTGTTTGGACTAGGGGCCCATCCCGGGTTACCGAATTCAGACAAACTCCGAATGCCAATGATTTATGTTTGGGAGTCAGACTGCGAGTGATAAGATCCGTAGTCAAGAGGGAAACAGCCCAGACCACCAGCTAAGGTCCCAAAGTATTTGTTAAGTGGAAAAGGATGTGGCGTTGCTTAGACAACCAGGATGTTGGCTTAGAAGCAGCCATCATTTAAAGAGTGCGTAATAGCTCACTGGTCGAGTGACGCTGCGCCGAAAATGTATCGGGGCTAAACAAATCACCGAAGCTGTGGATTGATACCTTTGGTATCAGTGGTAGGAGAGCGTTCTAAGGGCGTTGAAGTCAGACCGGAAGGACTGGTGGAGCGCTTAGAAGTGAGAATGCCGGTATGAGTAGCGAAAGACGGGTGAGAATCCCGTCCACCGTATGACTAAGGTTTCCTGAGGAAGGCTCGTCCGCTCAGGGTTAGTCGGGACCTAAGTCGAGGCCGATAGGCGTAGACGATGGACAACAGGTTGATATTCCTGTACCACCAAACCACCGTTTGAGTAATGGGGGGACGCAGAAGGATAGGGTAAGCGTGCTGTTGGTTATGCACGTCCAAGCAGTAAGGTGTGAATGTAGGAAAATCCGCATTCTATAACATTGAGCTGTGATGGCGAGGACTTAGTCCGAAGTTCCTGATTTCACACTGCCAAGAAAAGCCTCTAGCGAGGTGATAGGTGCCCGTACCGCAAACCGACACAGGTAGTCGAGGAGAGAATCCTAAGGTGAGCGAGAGAACTCTCGTTAAGGAACTCGGCAAAATGACCCCGTAACTTCGGGAGAAGGGGTGCTCTTTTGGGTGAATAGCCTAGAAGAGCCGCAGTGAATAGGCCCAGGCGACTGTTTAGCAAAAACACAGGTCTCTGCAAAACCGTAAGGTGAAGTATAGGGGCTGACGCCTGCCCGGTGCTGGAAGGTTAAGAGGAGTGCTTAGCGCAAGCGAAGGTGCGAATTGAAGCCCCAGTAAACGGCGGCCGTAACTATAACGGTCCTAAGGTAGCGAAATTCCTTGTCGGGTAAGTTCCGACCCGCACGAAAGGCGTAACGATCTGGGCACTGTCTCAACGAGAGACTCGGTGAAATTATAGTACCTGTGAAGATGCAGGTTACCCGCGACAGGACGGAAAGACCCCGTGGAGCTTTACTATAGCTTGATATTGAATTTTGGTGCAACTTGTACAGGATAGGCAGGAGCCTTAGAGCCCGGAGCGCCAGCTTCGGAGGAGGCGTCGGTGGGATACTGCCCTGGTTGTATTGAAATTCTAACCCATACCCGTAACCCGGGTAGGAGACAGTGTCAGGCGGGTAGTTTGACTGGGGCGGTCGCCTCCTAAAGTGTAACGGAGGCGCCCAAAGGTTCCCTCAGAATGGTTGGAAATCATTCGAAGAGTGTAAAGGCAGAAGGGAGCTTGACTGCGAGACCTACAAGTCGAGCAGGGTCGAAAGACGGGCTTAGTGATCCGGTGGTTCCGCATGGAAGGGCCATCGCTCAACGGATAAAAGCTACCCCGGGGATAACAGGCTTATCTCCCCCAAGAGTCCACATCGACGGGGAGGTTTGGCACCTCGATGTCGGCTCATCGCATCCTGGGGCTGTAGTCGGTCCCAAGGGTTGGGCTGTTCGCCCATTAAAGCGGTACGCGAGCTGGGTTCAGAACGTCGTGAGACAGTTCGGTCCCTATCCGTCGTGGGCGTAGGAAATTTGAGAGGAGCTGTCCTTAGTACGAGAGGACCGGGATGGACACACCGCTGGTGTACCAGTTGTTCTGCCAAGAGCATCGCTGGGTAGCTATGTGTGGACGGGATAAGTGCTGAAAGCATCTAAGCACGAAGCCCCCCTCAAGATGAGATTTCCCATTACGCAAGTAAGTAAGATCCCTCAAAGACGATGAGGTAGATAGGTTCGGGGTGGAAGCGTGGCGACACGTGCAGCTGACGAATACTAATCGATCGAGGACTTAACCAAAATAGAATTTACAGAATTCAATGTCTTTTATCCAGTTTTGAAAGAATAATTTTTTTAAAAAAACACTTGTAATTTTCTACACAGTTGTTATAATAAAACTTGTCTTTCATTAATTATTCAAGTCTAGTGATGATGGCGAAGAGGTCACACCCGTTCCCATACCGAACACGGAAGTTAAGCTCTTCAGCGCCAATGGTAGTTGGGGGTTTCCCCCTGCAAGAGTAGGACGTCGCTGGGCTTGCGATAAGTACATAATAGTAACTTGTTATGAATTATATTACCCAGGAGGATTAGCTCAGCTGGGAGAGCATCTGCCTTACAAGCAGAGGGTCGGCGGTTCGAGCCCGTCATCCTCCACCATATATTTACTCCTGCCGGAGTAGCTCAACTGGTAGAGCAACTGACTTGTAATCAGTAGGTTGAGGGTTCAAGTCCTTTCTCCGGCACCATTTTTTTCGAGCCATTAGCTCAGTTGGTAGAGCATCTGACTTTTAATCAGAGGGTCGTAGGTTCGAATCCTACATGGCTCATCACTTTTAAGTGAATTATGTATGCGGGTGTGGCGGAACTGGCAGACGCACTAGACTTAGGATCTAGCGCCGCAAGGCGTGGGGGTTCGACTCCCTTCACCCGCACCATTTAATTTAATAACCGAGCGGAAGTAGTTCAGTGGTAGAACACCACCTTGCCAAGGTGGGGGTCGCGAGTTCGAACCTCGTCTTCCGCTCCAAAGATTCATTTAAGTGCCGGGGTGGCGGAACTGGCAGACGCACAGGACTTAAAATCCTGCGGTAGGTGACTACCGTACCGGTTCGATTCCGGTCCTCGGCACCATTTTTTAAAAAAGAATTTAAGCGCCCGTAGCTCAATTGGATAGAGCGTCTGACTACGGATCAGAAGGTTGTGGGTTCGACTCCTGCCGGGCGCGCCATATATATCGGGAAGTAGCTCAGCTTGGTAGAGCACTTGGTTTGGGACCAAGGGGTCGCAGGTTCGAATCCTGTCTTCCCGACCAGTTATTATTACATTTGGGGCCTTAGCTCAGCTGGGAGAGCGCCTGCCTTGCACGCAGGAGGTCAGCGGTTCGATCCCGCTAGGCTCCACCAAATAATATTAAATTATAAAAAATATCATGGCGGCGTAGCTCAGCTGGCTAGAGCATTCGGTTCATACCCGAAAGGTCGTGGGTTCGACTCCCTCTGCCGCCATCTTAAGGACCTTTAGCTCAGTTGGTTAGAGCAGACGGCTCATAACCGTCCGGTCGCAGGTTCGAGTCCTGCAAGGTCCACCAACACAATAATTACGGAGGAATACCCAAGTCTGGCTGAAGGGATCGGTCTTGAAAACCGACAGGCGGGTCATACCGCGCGGGGGTTCGAATCCCTCTTCCTCCTCCATTTTAACTTGTTGTTAGTGGGATTAAGAAAAAGATTGTCTTAATAATAATATTGTCGCGGGGTGGAGCAGTTCGGTAGCTCGTCGGGCTCATAACCCGAAGGTCACAGGTTCAAATCCTGTCCCCGCAACCAAATGGTCCCGTGGTGTAGCGGTTAACATGCCTGCCTGTCACGCAGGAGATCGCCGGTTCGATCCCGGTCGGGACCGCCATTTTTTTAAAAAATACATATGTGGCTCAGTAGCTCAGTCGGTAGAGCAAAGGACTGAAAATCCTTGTGTCGGCGGTTCGATTCCGTCCTGAGCCACCATAGTAATGCGGGTGTAGTTTAGTGGTAAAACCTCAGCCTTCCAAGCTGATGATGAGAGTTCGATTCTCTTCACCCGCTCCAAATAATGGGCCTATAGCTCAGCTGGTTAGAGCGCACGCCTGATAAGCGTGAGGTCGATGGTTCGAGTCCATTTAGGCCCACCATTATTCCGAAGTAGCTCAGTGGTAGAGCAATCGACTGTTAATCGATTGGTCGTAGGTTCGAGTCCTACCTTCGGAGCCATATGGGGAAGTACTCAAGTGGCTGAAGAGGCGCCCCTGCTAAGGGTGTAGGTCGGGCAACCGGCGCGAGGGTTCAAATCCCTCCTTCTCCGCCATATGTTGGCCCCTTGGTCAAGCGGTTAAGACACCGCCCTTTCACGGCGGTAACACGGGTTCGAATCCCGTAGGGGTCATATTTTTAAGTGGAAAGTAATCACTTGCTTGATTACTTTTTTACTTCCAAATAGCTAGTATGGCTAATGGATTTTATTTATAGATTTAGGTCATACAGCTATTATAAACACAATAATACGGAGGAATACCCAAGTCTGGCTGAAGGGATCGGTCTTGAAAACCGACAGGCGGGTCATACCGCGCGGGGGTTCGAATCCCTCTTCCTCCTCCATTTACAACTTATTGTTTGTTGATGAAACACTTAAAAAATAGTTTAGTATATTCATTTTGAAATAACACTAAATATTATTGTCGCGGGTGGAGCAAATCGTCAAACGAAGATGACGATTAACACCGATGCAGGCAAAGCCGAAGCAGGTGTCCAACTTTCTTCGAGCGTAGTAAAACTTAAACTGCAAGTATAATATTGTCGCGGGGTGGAGCAGTTCGGTAGCTCGTCGGGCTCATAACCCGAAGGTCACAGGTTCAAATCCTGTCCCCGCAACCAAATGGTCCCGTGGTGTAGCGGTTAACATGCCTGCCTGTCACGCAGGAGATCGCCGGTTCGATCCCGGTCGGGACCGCCATTTTTTAAAAAAATACATATGTGGCTCAGTAGCTCAGTCGGTAGAGCAAAGGACTGAAAATCCTTGTGTCGGCGGTTCGATTCCGTCCTGAGCCACCATAATAATGCGGGTGTAGTTTAGTGGTAAAACCTCAGCCTTCCAAGCTGATGATGAGAGTTCGATTCTCTTCACCCGCTTAAATTAATTGGTCTATGCACAGTTAGTTAGAGTGCACGCTTCATAAGTGTGAGGCCAAGGATTCCATTTCGAATCATATGGGGAAGTACTCAAGTGGCTGAAGAGGCGCCCCTGCTAAGGGTGTAGGTCGGGTAACCGGCGCGAGGGTTCAAATCCCTCCTTCTCCGCCATATATTTGGCCCCTTGGTCAAGCGGTTAAGACACCGCCCTTTCACGGCGGTAACACGGGTTCGAATCCCGTAGGGGTCATCATTTTAAAGAAAAAGATAATCATTCATTTGATTATCTTTTTTTTTGTAGAAAAGTATGGATGTTTATTTACTATCTTTCTTCAGTAGTTGATTTCTTTTTAACTTACTCTACTTGGAAAAACTTTTTTTGTGGAGGAAAGAAAGATATGAAATAACAGCACGAACTCTATTAATTCACCATTTAAGAAGGAAATTTAATAATTATTCCACCAGTAAATGTCTTAATGAATGCACTGATTAACAAGGCGATTGCAGTACCAGCCTTGAAATGATGTATTCGTGATAATAAATGGAGCAAGTGAGGTCAGTAGAAAGCGTGCTAGCCCTATTAAATACGAAAACCTTCCCTAAGCTTAAAATGACTATAACCCGAAGTAGATTTGTCTTACATATAAATTGTCGCTGTTAAACTACATTGTTGTTATTTGGTTGAATTCGCATGCTTTACGGCCGTATCGACAAGCCTTCTCGACTGCGCGGATTCTACCGCAAAATAAAAATGCTAGGAAGGTATATACCTTCCTAGCATTTTTAGTGTTCTTCTTAGATGAAGTACCCTATAAGTAAGCCTATTCCAAGTAAGAAAACAAAAATAGTATTTGTGAGGGCAGTATCTTTCATTGCAAGCCCGACCTCTAGAGGGTTTTCTTTTTCTTTAAATAGTTTTATTGCATGCATTGGTTTTTTTATACTTAACAGTACGAGTAAAGCAAATGGAGTAACAACTTGCATCAAGACTAAACCTACAATCCAAAGGTAGGAAATGATAAAGAAGGAAGCCAAAACCTTAATGGCATTTTTTCTTCCGACAAGAATTGCCATAGTTTTTCTGCCACCTTCCTTATCTTCCACTAAATCTCGAATATTGTTAGAAAGCATGATAGCTGCTACAAGCAATGCACTTGGTATGGAGATTAAAATGGCTGAGTAAGGGATTGTACCAACTTGAATGAATGTTGATATAAGAACAATTAACATTCCCATGACTACACCACTAAATAGCTCCCCAAACGGAGTATATGCTATCGGGTATGGTCCACCTGTATATAAATATCCTATTAGCATACTAACCGCTCCTACAACTAGTAACATCCAGGAAGACTCGTAGCAAATATAGATACCTAGTAATGCTGCAACTCCGTATAGTAATAATGCTAATTGCATGACTGTTTTCGGTTTAACGCCGTTTCGAACGATTGCACCGCCAATACCGACCGACTCTTCACTGTCTAGACCGCGAGCAAAGTCGTAGTATTCATTAAACATATTTGTAGCAGCCTGGATAAGCAAACAAGCAAATAACATAGCTAAAAATAATAGCCAGTTAATATTGGTGTCGTAAAGAGCAATCATTGTTCCTAAAAATACGGGAGCAAATGAAGCCGTTAATGTATGAGGTCTTGTTAATTTCCACCAAATCCGCCAACCCTTATCGGCTTGAAGTTCATGTGACATAGGTTTTTTCTCTCCTTTAAAAGAATCAACCTCAATTTTAGCACATATTTGTTGCTAAATGTGTGCCGAAAAGTGTAGAAAGAGGTATGATTAAAGGTAGAGTATTTTAATAGATAAATTAATCAGCAAGTTATATTTACGGAGGTCATATTTATGCCGAAAACCACCGGTCAAATGAAAACAACATTACGTTTTTATACAGAAACAATAGAAGTATCTAGATTGTCCGCACATGCATTTTTTGAGGCGGGGGACGAATCTTATAAAGGAAAACGTTTTTTCTGGCAAAATAAAGAGAAGACTTTTACTTTAGTTGGATTAGGACATGCTCATATTTTCTCGAATGAATTAGAAGATACACGATATAGTGACATTGCAACTAAATGGAAAAAGATATGTCAAACCTCGTTAAAAGAGAAAGTGGATGTATCGCCAATCCTTTTTGGGGGCTTTTCCTTTGATCCAAAAAATAAGATTGCTTCTGAATGGGATACATTTCCTTCTAGTTTTTTTGTTGTATCAACATTTCAGCTGGTGATCAAAAATGAACAAGCTTATGTAAGTATTCATTATATTACAGATGAAGAAGAGAGTTCAGAAGCATTTGAACGATTACGTATGGAACGTGATGCCTTAATACACACTGCACAAGTAAAAGAACTTAAGGTCCATGCAAAACCTAGTTTAATCGGAAGAGAAGATCGATTGAAAGATGAATATTTGCAAGCGGTGGAAGAAGTTACGAGTCAAATTCGAAACAATGTAGTAAATAAAGTAGTAATTGGCCGATCGTTAAAGCTGACGTTCGATGATACATTTGCTTCCTCAACAGCTATTTATAATGCATCAATGGAGCAACCAGAAAGTTATTTATTTGGGTTAGAAAAAGATGATAAAATCTTTTTTGGTGCAACACCAGAGCGATTAGTAAAAGTAGAAAATGGACATGTTCAATCAGCAGGTCTTGCTGGTTCTGTTAGACGCGGAAAAAATTCCATGGAAGATAAAGAACTTGGGGATACTCTACTTTCCGATCGTAAAAACTTAGGGGAACATCAATTTGTAGTGGATATGATACGGAAAGTATTTAACCAATATTGCGAAGATGTAAAAATTCCATCTAGACCAAAACTAATGAAAGTAAGAGATATTCAGCATTTATTTACTCCTATTGAAGGGAAAATAAAAAAAGAAGCTTCCTTGTTTGAGTTTGTAGAATCTTTGCATCCTACACCTGCACTAGGTGGAGAACCTCGGAGAGAGGCAGTAGCTATTATTAGAGAATCGGAACAGATGAATCGTGGGTATTACGCAGCACCAATTGGTTGGATTAATGCAGAAGGCGACGGAGAATTTGCAGTTGGAATTCGCTCTGCATTACTAGAAAATCAACATGCTTATTTGTTTGCGGGCGGAGGAATAGTTGCGGAATCCTCCTCGTTAGAGGAATTTGAAGAAACAAGAGTGAAGTTTCGACCAATGCTCCGAACACTTGGAGGAAATATGAATGAATAATATGGAGTATTTGACGTCTTATGTCAATCAATTTGTAGAAACAATAAAAAGAACAGGTGTAGAAGATGTGGTCATATGTCCAGGCTCTAGATCTACACCATTAGCATATGCATTTGCAAAAAGCGAAGGTTTTCAATTTTATCGTCAAATTGATGAACGTTCAGCTGGTTTTTTCGCATTAGGAATAGCAAAAGCAAAAAAAACGCCAGTTGTTTTATTGTGTACATCGGGAACAGCTGCCGCCAATTTCTTTCCTGCTATAGTGGAAGCTTATTATGCGCGGGTTCCATTACTTGTTGTTACAGCTGATCGCCCACATGAGTTACGTGAAGTAGGAGCACCTCAAGCGATTGATCAAATCCATCTGTTTGGAAAACATGTAAAGTGGTCTGTCGATTTTCCAATTCCGGAGGATAATGAAGAAAGTTTACCTTTTATAGAACGTCATATCCATCGTGCTGTTTCTACATCAATTGCTTCCCCTATGGGTCCAGTTCATATTAATGTGCCATTTCGAGAGCCCCTACTTATCAATATGGATCAGCACCATTCTGCATTACAAGTTAGTAAGGTGGAAATGGGGCAGCTTATACCAGGGGAAGAGTTTATTCATTGGTATAAGGGTATATTGCAAAAAGAAGAGAAGGGTTTATTTATAGTTGGTGATTCACTTCATACAACGGAAGGTTTTTGGGAATTTGTTAAGACGGTTCAATGGCCGGTATTGGCAGATCCATTATCAAATTTACGTAGCTCCGTTCCGGAAGATTGTATGCATTTATGTATTGATCAATATGATGCGCTGTTAAAAGAGAGTTCATTTAAAGAAAGTGTTGTTCCGGATGTTGTCGTTCGATTTGGAGCACAGCCAGT
The DNA here is from genome assembly GCF_038637725.1 of Psychrobacillus sp. FSL H8-0483. NCBI lineage: Bacteria > Bacillati > Bacillota > Bacilli > Caryophanales > Bacillaceae > Psychrobacillus > Psychrobacillus sp. FSL H8-0483. The sequence continues at coordinate 3,004,314 of NZ_CP152052.1, read as the reverse complement.
TTCAAAACCGCTCACACAATTTTTAAAAGCATGTAAACCAACCGTGTTTATAGCAGTAGATGAAAGTCCGATTTTCCGTGATTCTCTTCATATTGTGACGCATCATGTTCAAGTAGGAGCAACATCTTTATGGATTCCAATCCAAGATAAGCAAACTTCTATTTACTTAGAAAATTGGTCGAAAGCGAATGAAATTGCTACGACACATATCCAAGCTTATTTAGAAATGGAAGAGGATGAAGGGGCACTTGCAGGTACATTATTCGAATCGTTACCAAACGGTGCGGATTTATTTGCAAGTAGTAGCATGCCAATTCGCGATGTAGATACATTTTTCAATAAAACATCCAAAGATATTCAAATATATGCAAATAGAGGAACAAACGGAATAGATGGGGTTGTTTCAACTGCATTGGGTGTACAAGCAGCTACCGGTCGTCAAAGTTTTTTACTTATTGGTGATTTAGCTTTTGTACATGATGTGAATGGTCTAATCGTAAGTAGATTCCAGCAAACTAATATAACCATTGTTGTGATGAATAATGATGGGGGAGGTATCTTCTCTTATTTACCTCAATCTACTGAGAAAAATTATTTTGAGCATTTATTCGGAACTCCAACAGGTCTTGAATTTTCGCATATTGCAGCTATGTACGATGCTCAATATGATGCGGTTCATACAAAAGAAGCATTTAAACATGCTTTGAATCAGACGAAAACAAAAGATGTGCGTATTATAGAAGTGTTTACGAATAGGCAAGTAAATACGGAAACGCATCGAAAACTATGGTCTGCCATTTCTAAGGAGTTAGACTCGATTTGGAGAGCATGAATGTAAATGTTCATAATATAAATATGCATATAAAAAGATATAATATTGGAGCAAAAGAAAAAGTTATATTTCTTCATGGGTTTACTGGATCTAGTGATACATGGAACGAAGTAATAACGTATCTTCCTGCAACAGTGGAAGTGCTAACAGTTGATCTAGTCGGACATGGGCAATCATCTAAGCCGGAGCTGATTAAACCATATACTACGGAAGAACAAATAGAAGCGCTACATGAATTATTACTACAACTGAAGTGGAGTAATTTTACACTTATAGGCTACTCTATGGGAGGTAGATTAGCGCTCGCCTATGCTACTAAATATCCCGTGGACAAGTTAATTTTGGAGAGTAGTTCTCCAGGTCTAGCAAGTGAAGATGAGCGAGTAAAAAGAAAGCGTGCAGATGAGTTGCTTGCAGAAAGAATTACAAACGATGGAATTGTCTCTTTTGTAGATTTTTGGGAAGGTATTCCTTTGTTTCATTCACAAAAAAGCTTATCACTCGAAAAACAGCAAAAAATACGAGCAGAAAGACTTGCGGGATCCGAAGTTGGGTTCTCCAATAGTTTGAGAGGCTTTAGTACAGGCGTGCAACCTTCTTATTGGGACAAGCTAGTGAATATCAAGAATCCAACGATTTTAATTACTGGAGAGTTAGACCAAAAATTTTATGACATAGCAAAAGAAATGCAAAAACTATTACCAAATTGTCATCATAAGCAAGTTAATGATGTGGGACATGCAATTCATGTGGAAAATGCCGAATTGTTTGCTACAATAGTAAAGGATATAATTTTGAAGGAGGATGAATGATGACTCGTGAATGGACAACATTACGTACATATGAAGACATTAAGTATGAGTTTTATAATGGTATTGCAAAAGTAACGATTAACCGTCCAGAAGTGCGAAATGCATTTCGACCAAAAACAGTGATGGAGCTAATTGATGCTTTCTCTCGTGCTCGCGATGATCAATCGATCGGAGCAATTATTTTAACTGGTGAAGGTGAGCATGCATTCTGTTCAGGTGGGGATCAAAAAGTACGTGGACATGGTGGTTATGTAGGGGAAGATGAAATTCCTCGTTTAAACGTATTAGATTTACAAAGATTGATCCGTGTTATTCCTAAGCCTGTTGTGGCGATGGTAGCTGGCTATGCAATTGGTGGCGGACATGTTCTTCACGTTGTTTGTGATTTAACCATTGCTGCGGACAATGCAAAATTTGGACAAACAGGTCCTAAAGTTGGTTCGTTTGATGCTGGATATGGTTCTGGTTATTTAGCACGTATTGTTGGACATAAAAAAGCGCGTGAAATTTGGTTCTTATGTCGCCAATACGATGCACAGCAAGCACTTGATATGGGCTTAGTAAATACAGTGGTTCCATACGCACAATTAGAAGACGAAACGGTTCAATGGTGTGAGGAAATGCTAGAGATGAGCCCAACTGCACTTCGTTTCTTAAAAGCAGCGATGAATGCGGATACAGACGGATTGGCTGGTCTTCAACAAATGGCTGGAGATGCTACACTTCTTTATTACACAACTGAAGAAGCAAAAGAAGGCCGCGACGCATTTAAAGAAAAACGTAAACCTGATTTCGGTCAATTCCCACGTTTTCCGTGATTTAGCACGATGCAAAATCTGAAAGCAAATATGCCAAGGCAATTTGATATTAATGAAGCTGTCCTTCTTTAGGGCAGCTTCTTTTTCTAAAGGAGATAATGGTATCCAATGTATCCTAATCTATTATTGAAACGTGCAAGTTTAACACCCAATCGAATTGCCTTACGCTTTTATGAGAAAGAATGGACATTTGCGCAAGTTTATACAGAAGCGAATGTATTTGCAGAAAAGCTTCGAACAAAAGGCATTTTACCAGGAATGAGAGTTGCTATTTTAGCATCATCCAATCCTCAGCTAGTGGTTGTATTACATGGTTGCATCCAGCTTGGTTGTGAGTTAGTGATGCTAAATGAAAGACTGACAGAGGGAGAGCTGAGCTATCAATTGCAAGATAGTAATGCTGATTATTTATTAGTAGATTCTTTTGAAATAAGAAATTTAGCATACCCAAAAAGGCTTTCTTTTGAAGATGTACATCTTGCTGAACAAACTGCTTTTGAAATGGAAAAAGAGTGGCCAAAAGATCGTACCATTACGATCATGTATACGTCAGGAACGACAGGTAATCCGAAAGGTGTTCGACAATCACTTGAAAATCATGTGATGAGTGCGTCTGGTTCTGCACTAAATTTAGGTGTACAGCCACATGATTGCTGGTTATGTACAATGCCGTTATTTCATATTAGTGGCTTTTCCATTTTAATGCGTTCTGTGCTATACGGAATGACTGTCCATCTTCATACAAAGTTTGATGCAGAAAAAGTTGTAGAGGACATTTTAAGTGGTACTGTCACGGGAATGTCCGTCGTTGCAGTAACACTTGAAAGAATTATTACAGTACTTGAAACGAAAAATCTATCCTTCCCAAATACATTTAAATCCATGCTCGTTGGTGGAGGACCGGTTCCATTAAATTATTTAGAGAGAGCAATTAAACGAAATATTCCAGTGTTACAAACATACGGAATGACGGAAACTTCCTCCCAAACCACGACACTATCCAGCGAAGATGCTATTCGGAAATTAGGTTCTGCAGGTAAACCGCTATTTTTTGCCGATGTGCGTATTGATGGGGAAGAAAATATCGGAGAAATTTGTATTAAAGGGCCTCATGTGACAACAGGGTATATTGGTGCTTCTGAACTAAGAAATCCATTAGTTGATGGTTGGCTCCATACAGGAGATATGGGGTATATAGATGGGGAAGGTTATTTATTTGTTTTGGATCGTCGTTCTGACTTAATTATTTCTGGTGGTGAGAATATATATCCAGCAGAAGTAGAGCAAGCATTAGTTAAACATCCAGCGGTGCAAGAAGCAGGTGTTGCTGGAAGGTCGGATGACAAGTGGGGGCAAGTACCTGTAGCATTTGTTGTTTTAAAGAAAGATACTGGGGAAGAGGAATTGAAAGCTTTTATGAAGACACAAATTGCTTCTTATAAACAACCTGTTGCTTATTATTTTGTGGAGCAGCTTCCTAGAAATGCATCGAACAAATTGATGAGAAGAGAATTTTTCAAACATATAAAAGACACTTAGAGTTCTAAGTGTCTTTGTGTCATTTTAATACAGTTTCTAATGTTTCAAGATTTTTATTCATTAGAGTAAAATACGTTTCCTCATTAGTAATATCTTCTTGTGAAAGCACGCCCAAGTTATGAAGAACTAAGCTTTTCGCGCCAACCTCTTGTTGAATCACTTCTGTTAGTTTAGAAGATACATTTTGTTCAAATAAAATGTACTCTATATTTTTTTCTTTTGCTAAATCAATAATTTTTGTTAATTCTTTTTGAGAGGGTTCATCTTGCGAATTAAGACCTGCCACCGCTACTTGCTCTAACCCATACGTATTAGCGATGTAACCAAAAGCGGCATGTGATACGAAGAATGTCTTATTAGTCGCATTATGGGCCATTTCTTCAAAGTTAGCATCTAGTTGTTGAAGTTCAGCGATTAAAGATTGGTAGTTTTTTTCAAACGTCTCTTTTTGATCTGGAGCAGCCTCTATAAGAGAGTTTTTAATAGACAAAGCAAGGCTTTGACTAATTTTCGGAGACATCCATACATGTGGATCTATTTTGCCATGGTCGTGTCCATCGTGACTGCTGTCCTGATGTTCTTCCGTTGCTTCATCATGCATCTCTTCTTCGCCTTCATGCTCATCATGGGAACTTGCTTCTAATTGATCATCCGAAACTTCATCAATCGTAGCAATCATTTTCACTTGTTCATCCGCTAATGTTTTTTTAGCATTTTCCACAAATCCTTCAAGTCCCAATCCTATGTAGAAAAATAAATCTGCATCTGCTAATGCAATCATATCTTTTTGAGTTGGCTCAAATGTATGTTCATTTGCTCCAGCAGGATAGATAGAAGATACAGTTACCTCTTCACCACCTATACGCTCTGCAAAATATTGTAAAGGGTATACGGTTGTATAAATTTGGAGATCATTTTCTTCTTCATTTATAGATTCTTCTTTATTTCCACAAGCCGCAAGGAATATTAAAAAGAATATTAAGCACACTAAAGTAACACGTTTCATATAAACTCACCTTTCTAAATAGTAATGATTACGTTTTAAAAACAGAGAACTATATTAGCTTACAGTAGTTTGTGTAAAAAGGCAAGAAAAAATAGCCTTTGATTTATTTTTTCTTCAAAGGCCATTCTTCTGGGACTGGATCTACTCCACCTTCATGAAATGGATGGCATTTAGATATTCTTCTAACGGTTAAATAACTTCCTTTAAGTGCACCATGTTTTTGAACAGCTTCCACCCCGTAATGGGAGCATGTAGGATAAAAGCGGCAGCTGGGAGGGGACAAAGGAGAAATAAACTTCTGATAAAAGCGAAAAATACTTATAATAATATGCTTCATTTATATATCCAGGTCCTTAGGTTTCGGGTCAATTTTCGCTGGTTTTTCATTCATTGCCAATTTATATAAAAATGTAAAGCCAAAAATACTCAGTAATATTGCAGCGCCTAAAATCCAAAATACCATATTGCTTCACTCCAGTATAAGTTTCATTATGTTTATTGTATGAAATTAAAAGGAATATGAAAAGTGAAAGCAACTATTATTCGAGGGAGAGTGACAACTTTATGTCGACAGCATTAAATAATGAATTAAACAAGCAAGTGGCAACATGGTCCGTTATGTATACAAAGTTGCACAATTTTCATTGGTATGTGAAAGGATCATCTTTCTTTACCTTACATGCAAAATTTGAAGAACTTTATAATGAAGCGACGTTAAATATGGATGAAATTGCGGAGCGCTTATTAACTTTAGGAGCAAATCCAGTAGCAACCTTACAAGAACACTTAGAGCTTTCCGAAGTTAAGGAAGCGAACAATAAAGAAACTGCAGATAAAATGGTTGAAATAGTCGTAAAAGACTTTGATCTAATTATGAAATCACTTAAAAAAGGGATGGATGAGGCTGCAAAAGATGAAGATGATATGACGGAAGATTTGTTAAATGCAATTTATCAAAAGATAGAAAAACATCAGTGGATGCTAAATGCATTTTTAGGTGATTCAAACAAATAAGTCAAAAGACCAACAATTAATGTAATTGTTGGTCTATTTGTGATATAAGTCACATCTGAGTACACTCTCTTTTGTTATGCTTGAATTAAGCAATGAAAGGAGAGATAAGCATGAATAACGGAATAGGAATTGCATTGGGGTTATTGTTTATAGGAACAATCATAGGAGCTGTGATGCTAACAGACAAAATGAGCGTAGAAATACCCGAACAGCAAGTAGCATCCTCAAACGGTGAATCTAGCAAAGAGGTTCTTGCTTATAACCCACCAAGTATGGAAGACGTACCAGAAGGCCCATTGGGGGAAGCTATTACTTATGGTTACGACTTGGTGAATGAAACATATTCTGTGGCAGATCCTTATGTAGGAAATAATTTATCATGTACAAGTTGTCATGCAGGAGCTGGATTAGATCAAAATTCATCTTCACTCGTTGGAGTCACAGCTGTTTATCCACAATATATAGAACGCTCAGGAAAAATTGTGACAATAGAAGATCGTATTAATGGGTGTATGGTAAGAAGTATGAATGGAGAAAAATTTGAGGCAAATAGCGAAGAGTTAAAAGCAATGGTAGCATATTTTACTTATATTTCAGAAGGAATTCCAGTTGGAGCCGATATCCCATGGAGAAATACAAATTCTATGGATGACGTGCCCACTCCAAGTGTTTCAAGTGGAGAAGAGCTATATCAGCAATCATGCATAGCTTGTCATGCTGGAGACGGAGCTGGGACTGGTCCAAATACTGGCCCTGCTTTATGGGGTGATAATTCTTTCAATGATGGAGCGGGACTTGCACGTATTTCAAAAATGGCAGGGTATATAAAAAATAATATGCCAGCTGGTGGAGAAGGTACATTAACAGATCAAGATTCTGCAGATTTAGCAGCTTATATATTATCTCAGGATCGACCAGAATGGAAAAATCATGATAAAGATTGGCCGAATGGTAGTAAACCGAAAGATATAATGAACAAAGAACTTCGTGAAAAAGTGAAAGATGGAACAGTTAACTGGGACGAAGTATTATCTAAGAATTAATAAATTGTTAGATTAGCCGATAATATGCATGTAAGAAGGAGGAATGACTATGGACATTAATTCCATTATGTCTTCTCAGTTAATGCAGCTACAACAAACTGTTCAAATGAGTGTGTTGCAAAACGCACTAAATATGGAAACGGTTGCTGCAGTACAACTTTTAGAAGATATGCCTCAAGCATCGCATCCTTATAAAGGATCGGTTGTAGACGTTCAAGCTTAATTGTAAAAAAAGTATGCCCCAATTTTCTGGGTGCATGCTTTTTTACTTTTTACACATACTACGTTAAAAGGATGTGAAAATAATGACAGTAAGCAAAGTGTACGTATCTGTTGTCCATCGAAAGGTGTATGCTTATCCCGATGAATCTCCTTGGGAATTTGAAATAAACGCAAACCAGGAAATTATTCCTGTGTTTGACAAACTTTTCGACCAACTAAATGTTGTAGAAATAAAAGATTTTTGGCGAGCACATATTCCAATCAAGCCTTATCATCTAGATAAAGAAAATGATCAATACGACATAAGAATGAAAAAAGTATACGCGTTGATTCATGAATTTTGCAATCCTGAATCCAGATTATTTATCGAGCAACTACCATATTTCCAAGAAAGGAGGATGGAATTCGTTGAGTAAAAACATTAACCGAAAAGGAAACGAGAACTCAAATTATCGTAATGTCGCTCCTTTATTAAAGCAATCCCCTCAAATCAAAACAAAAGTAAATATTGCACAAAATAGAGAAGAAGGAAATGGACACTACAAATTAGATCAAGAAAAGGATTAAGTAAAAGTAAAGACTTAGCATTATTGCTAAGTCTTTTTTCAAAAGAATAAGAAAGTATATAATTTTCCGCTCCATAATTCCAGTGTTTCAGATATTTTGGAGAAAAAGATCGATTCAATACTACTGTTGATTTCCGCTACAATCAAATCAATCATAATGTAGTGGATTGTATACAAGGTAAGGTAGAGGGGATGGACCTGTTTGCTAGCAAGAATCTTTAAGAAGAGCATTTCTGCTAATTTTCTTCTACTGGTAAAAGAGTATATGACTAAAAAATAGTTAGCACTATTGTATAGAGGAGCACTAGAGCACCCGAAATTGCATCTTCGGGTGCTTCCTTTATGAGTTGGAAAGCATCTTTTCACTCATTATCCAAAAAGATCTTAACCTTATTCGTACTGTTGAAGGAAGGCGACGGAAAGACAAACGCCATAAGATTACCGAGAAAAGAGAGGCTGGTCGTGACGTCAGTCACGACCAGCCTCTCTAAAAAATCAATCGGTAATGATATAGCAATATCCGTCTTAAAGACCTTCGAAAACGATGCAAAACAGGTTTTGCACTTAAAGTGCGCAATGCGCTTTCTAGTTTATAATAGGCTTAGCGGTTCGTCTGCAGAAAGCGAGTGGATTTTGAGCAGTTAACTACATAATTGTATAACAGAGCCATTTAATAAGATTTAACATACACCAAAAATCGAAAAGTAGGAGAAATTATGATAAGACAAATTATTTTATTAATAGCACCTACTGCCATGATATTCGTAGGTCTACCAATTTTAGATAATGTCACGATAACCTTTTTTCTTTTTTACGGATGGTTATTGTTTATTCCCCTTATAGTTTCTTATTGGAACAAAGAGTTTAGGTATCCTATCCAACTTCTTTTTTCCAAAAGGTCAATTGTTGTGGGGATTAGTAGCGGGTTAATTTGTTTATTGGCGATTTATGGCTTCGTCACTATTTATCAATCGTCTGTTTTAGATATAGCGCAATTACGCAGTCAGCTTATAGAATGGGACTTTATAGGTCGAAAGGTTATATTGCTTATATTAGTATTAATTCTTATCAATCCTATATTGGAGGAGTTTTATTGGAGAGAGTTTATATACAATCGAATTTTTCCTAAAATGGGAAGTGTAAAAACTATTGTAATTACTTCTTTTTTTTATAGCTTGTATCATCTTATGGTTGTCATAGAGATTTTTAGTTTTCCATTCAATGCATTGGCAGTTATTCCAGTATTTCTTGCAGGCATAATGTGGGGGATTTTTCGCTTCCTATTAAATTCTATTACCGCATCCATTATTAGTCATTGTCTCGCTGATATTGGAATTATGCTCGTGTATTGGAATATTATTCTTTAATCTACTTTTACGTATGTTACACTTTTTATAAACAACATAAAGGGAGGATGAGAGCATGGTTTCTTTCCAAGATTTAAATGACCTACATGTGGAATTATCATTTGAAAAAGGCACATTTCCTATCAAACCAATGCATGTGCTAGTGCTAGCGAAACACAACGACAAATGGTTATTAACGAAGCATCCGAAACGAGGAATTGAGTTTCCAGGCGGGAAAGTGGAGGCGCATGAAACACTTGAAGCAGCTGCTATAAGAGAAACGCTAGAAGAGACGAATGTGGCAATTCGTCATGTAGAGTGGTTCGCTGAATACCTTGTATATGATAAGAAACCTTTTTGTAAGGCGGTTTTTATTGCACATGTTGGCAATATTAATAATGAAGATACGAATTTTGAAACAGAGGGCGCAGTATGGTTATCGACAGATGAATTATTACGTTGTAATAACTTAAGTTTTCATATGAAGGATGATGGAATGAAAGTAATCTTAGAAAAGGTGAGTACGTATGAAGGAAAATGGAGAAATTGAGAAAGTTCGTGTCTATCCATCTCCTAATCCACATATCCGCTTAACTGAAATTACATATTGGTCATGTGGGTTAAGAGTGAAAGGATTACTCGCAACACCTAAAAAGGAAGGTAAGTATGAAGGGATATTATATTGTAGAGGAGGCATGCAAAGCATAGGGATGGTTCGACCTGCTCGTATTGCTCAAATTGCATACGAAGGTTTCATTGTCTTTGCGCCATACTACCGAGGAAATCGCGGAGGAGAAGGTAGGGACGAATTTGGTGGGGAAGATCGCTGGGATGCCGTTTATGCAGTGGATGTTCTAAAGCAGTTTTGTCTACCAAGTCGCATTCATTTATTTGCTTTTTCTCGGGGAGGGATCATGGCTCTTTGGACTGCGATATTGCGGAAAGATATTACGAGCATTGTAACCTGGGCGGGAGTATCGGATATTTTCTTAACGTATGAGGAAAGACAAGATATGAGAAGAATGATGAAGCGAGTTATTGGTGGTACACCGGCCAATCGGGTAGACGAATATGAAATCAGAAATGCTCTTGCGCTCATCGAGGAAATCCACGCATCCACACTTATAATTCATGGACTGCAGGATACAAATGTTTCATTTGAGCATGCTCAAGCCTTAGAAGAAGCATTATTAAGGAATAACAAAGTAGTAGAAACATGGTATTACCCTGAATTTACACATTTCTTCCCGAGCAAAGTGAACCGCCAAGTGGTGAAGGATGCATGTGTGTGGATGAAAATGCAGAAAGGGGTTTAGTTAATGGGCAATATTACCATTACAATTGAATCGAGTAGTGTAGAAGGAAAGTCTTCATGTCCAGTTGATACTAGTTTTTGGAAAAATTTATGGGAACAATACACTGCTGAATTTACTGAATTAATAATACATTGTTGGATGGAAGAGCAGGAAGTAGTGGATGAATTAGGAGCAAGGGCAGTAAACGTAATAAATGAAGGTTTAATGAAAGTATTTACGATCAATTTAAGCGAAGATAATCGCCTTTTCTTCTGTAATTATTCTATAGATCCGAGGGGTGGTTTAAAATGGTTTACAATGTTTTTTCACGTGAATGGTGATGAACGATTAGAAATAGGTCATTATGGCTCTGAAATTACTTTATACAATGTGGATAAAGAAAAAGCAACGGAGTTTTCTGCACTTTTTCCTGGATCATCTATCTCAAATTTCCATGATGATTATGAAGAATAAAGGGATGCCATAAATGCCGTTTAAAAACGGCTTTAGGGCATCCCTTTTTGTATTATTTGTACTTAAGGTGATAACAACTTGCACCCAATGGAGCACAATAACTGTGCTAGCTTGAGGATGATTATGCTATTGGACCGCCTTTAAGCGAAATGTCTTCTGATACTGTACCGAATTTGTTAAAGTTTTCACGGAATGCTTGTGCAAGGGCCGTAGCTTTTGTGTCGTAAGCTTCTTTATCTGCCCATGCATTACGTGGAATTAATACTTCAGATGGTACGCCTTCAATATGTGTAGGGATTTCAAGACCGAATATTTCATCTTTAGCCGTTTCTACATTAGTTAGTTTTCCGTCAATTGCAGCGCGAACCATTGTACGAGTATAAGCCAGTTTCATTCGGCTACCCACTCCATATTCCCCACCAGTCCAACCAGTGTTTACTAGGAATACTTGTGCACCATGCTCATCGATTTTCTTCCCAAGCATTTCTGCATACACAGTTGCATGTAATGGTAAGAAAGGAGAACCAAAGCAAGTTGAGAATGCTGGTTGTGGTGATGTGATTCCGCGTTCAGTTCCTGCCAGTTTAGATGTAAATCCGCTTAAAAAGTGGTACATCGCTTGTTCTTTCGTTAATTTACTGATTGGAGGCAGTACGCCAAATGCATCAGCAGTTAAGAAAACAATTGTGTTAGGGTGACCTGCTACAGAAGGATCTACAATGTTTTCGATATTTTGGATTGGGTATGCTGCACGTGTGTTTTCAGTTAAAGAGTTATCCGCATAAATTGCAATGCGAGTTTCTGCATCAACTACTACGTTCTCTAAAACAGTTCCGAATGTAATCGCGTCATAGATTTGTGGCTCATTTTCACGAGTTAGGTCGATACATTTTGCATAGCATCCACCTTCTATATTAAATACACCATTATCTGACCAACCATGCTCGTCATCTCCGATTAATTTACGTCCAGCATCAGCAGAAAGTGTTGTTTTACCTGTTCCAGACAGACCGAAGAATAAAGCTACATCGCCTTCTTCCCCAACATTTGCTGAACAGTGCATTGGTAAAATGTTTTGTTCTGGTAATAAATAGTTCATAATAGAGAAAATAGATTTTTTCATTTCTCCAGCATATTCTGTACCACCAATTAGAACAACACGTTTTTCCATAGATACGATGATGAAGGTTTCTGATTTAGTTCCATCAACTGCAGGGTCTGCTTTAAAGTTAGGAGCACTAATAACTGTAAAATCCGCTTCATGAGATGCAAGCTCTTCTGATGAAGGGCGGATGAATAATTGATGTGCAAATAAATTGTGCCATGCATATTCATTGATTACTTGAATGCTTAGACGGGATTCTTTGTCTGCACCAGCAAATCCTTTAAATACAAATAATTCATCTTGTTCCTTTAAATACTCTGTCACTTTAATATATAATGCTTCGAAAATTTCAGAGGAGATAGGTTGGTTTACTGAACCCCAATCGATTTTGTCTTTGGAGATAGCTTCTTCAACAATATACTTATCTTTTGGAGAACGACCTGTGTATTTACCTGTCTCTGCTTTTACCGCTCCAGTAGAAGTTAAAACTGCTTCTCCTCTAGATGTTGCCTTTTCTACAAGTTGTGGTACTGATAATTGAACGCTAATGTTGTTACCAGCTAACAATTCGTTCAGTTCACTCACAGTATCGATTGAATTCATGTTGTCTTACCATCCTTTTTTTAATTATTGCCTCTTATTTAGAGGATTTTTCATTGATATGTGAAATAGTATAACACATTTGACTAATTAGTCTACACTAATGACTTGAATATTTTTTTCATGTGTGAAAACTTTTCGAAATAACGCTTGACTTCTACTTCCTAAGTACGTATGATGGTAAATTGAACGGATACTCTTATCCCGAGCTGGTGGAGGGGTCAGGCCCTATGAAACCCGGCAACCTGTAATTAGCAATTTTATTACAAAGGTGCCCAACCTGAGACAAGGTGAAATCCCTTGATTGATAAGAGTGAAAGGTGCTTATGATATTAATCCTTTCCTCATGTATTTTTGCGTGAGCGGGAGGCTTTTTTATTTAACATCGCCCTTTATCCTTGTGTGCCAAGTCCGAAACGGCTTCAAGTTTAATCTAATTGAAATGGCTTGACATGGGAATGAGTACCGTATCAATTCTTGAGAGAAATCTCGCAGGATATAGGAGGAACAATCTATGACACAACGTCGATTATTTACATCGGAATCAGTAACAGAAGGACATCCAGATAAAATCTGTGATCAAATTTCTGATGCTATTTTAGATGCAATTTTAACGGAAGATCCAAATGCACGTGTTGCTTGTGAAACAAGCGTTACTACTGGTCTTGTATTAGTTGCAGGAGAAATCACAACTTCTACTTATGTAGACATCCCTAAAGTGGTTCGTTCTACTATTAAAGAAATTGGATATACTCGTGCTAAATATGGTTTTGACTCTGAAACTTCAGCAGTTTTAACTTCAATTGATGAGCAGTCTGCTGATATTGCAATGGGTGTTGACCAAGCTTTAGAAGCTCGTGAAGGATCTATGACGGATTCAGACATTGAAGCAATCGGTGCAGGTGACCAAGGTCTTATGTTTGGTTATGCTTGTAATGAAACACCAGAACTTATGCCACTTCCAATTAGCTTAGCGCATAAACTGGCACGCCGTTTAGCAGAAGTGCGTAAAGATGAAACATTAGACTACTTACGCCCAGATGGTAAAACGCAAGTAACAGTGGAATATGATGAGAATAATAATCCAGTTCGTATTGATACGATTGTTATTTCTACACAACATCATCCAGAAATAACGCTAGAGCAAATTCAAAAAGATTTAAAAGAAGTAGTGATCAAACCTATTGTTCCTGCTCATTTAATCGATGAAAATACAAAATACTTTATCAATCCAACTGGCCGATTTGTAATTGGTGGACCTCAAGGAGATGCTGGTTTAACAGGTCGTAAAATCATCGTAGATACTTATGGTGGATACGCTCGTCATGGCGGTGGTGCATTCTCAGGTAAAGATCCAACGAAAGTGGACCGTTCTGCTGCATATGCTGCTCGCTATGTTGCCAAAAATATTGTGGCGGCTGGAATTGCAGATCGTTGCGAAGTACAATTAGCATATGCAATTGGTGTAGCACAACCTGTATCTATTGCTGTAGATACATTTGGAACTGGGAAAGTAGAAGAGGCACAATTAGTAGCACATATTCGTGAACTATTTGACCTTCGTCCAGCAGGAATTATTAAAATGCTAGACCTACGTCGCCCAATTTACAAACAAACTGCAGCTTATGGTCACTTCGGTCGTACAGACATCGACGCACCATGGGAAAAAACAGATAAAGCAGAAGCTTTAAAAGAAAAAGCTGGTCTATAATTAAAAAAGCGATACTTTCCTTGAGAAATATAGGGAAGTATCGTTTTTTTGTTATAGTTTTCTCATGGAATATAACTTTCGGTAAATGGGCAATTACTCTTATTAAAAAAAGACGCTCAAACCTACTTCTACCATTACAACGCGCACGGAAGTGTCATTGCTTTAACCGATCAAAACGGTGAGTAGATAGCGACTTATGAATACGATGCATGGGGGAATGTATTAAAAGTAGAAGAAGCGGAAATTGCATCTTCGGGAGCTTGCAATAGGAGTAGGAAAGAGTCTCTTCTTTTTATCGAAAAAAGTATTAACCTGTTTTCGAAAGTTGTAGGAGTGCGACAGACGGACAAATGCCAGAAGATTACCGAGAAAAAAGAGGCTGTTCGTGACGTCAGTCACGAACAGCCTCTCACAAAAATAAAACGGTAATAATATAGCAAGAAGTCTGTTCAAAGCCCTCCGGAAATGAAAGAAAATAGGTTTTGTGCTTAAAGGGCGCTTGCTCTTTTTTTATTCCTGTATCGATTTATAATACTGCCCTTTTTCTACATACTCACGAATAATTCGTTGTACATCTTCTTTATCAACATCCGTTAATTCTCGTACAACTTTCGCTGGGCTCCCCATAGCAAGGGAGTTAGGTGGAATTTTCTTTCCAGGAGGTACAAGACTCCCGGCTCCGATGAATGCTCCTTCTCCTATTTCTGCGCCGTCTAATATGATCGAACCCATCCCGACTAAGGCACCTTTTCGAACAATACAACTATGTAAAGTAACTTGATGTCCAATGGTCACTTCATCTTCTATAATAAGTGGTTTATTTGGACTTTGATGAAGGCAACTTAAATCTTGTATGCTCACTTTTCGTCCAATAATAGTAGGAGCAACGTCTCCTCTAATTACCGTATTAAACCAAATTGTAGACTCTGGTCCGATTGTCACATCACCTGTTATTGTGACATAATCAGCTATAAACACTGATTCATCAATTGTTGGTTTTTTGTCTTTATATGGATAGATCAAGATATACACGCTCCTTATAAAATAGAATATAATTAATGGTATCAAACAAACAGTTGGAAAGAAACAAATTATACAGAGTATAGAGTGATAGAAAAGAGGTGTGATGTGCATGTGGAAATGGGAAACAGAAGAAAAACCAAAAGCCGTCATAGTCATTGTTCATAGTGCATATGAGCATCATAGAAGATATGCTTGGCTCATTGAAAAACTAAGAAGTTCCAATTACCACATTGTCATGGGGGATTTACCTGGTCACGGTGAGCTTAACAAAGCTAAAGTCCTTCATGATGAATCCTTTGAACAGTATAAAGAGTACATAAAACAAGCTCTTCAAGTAGCGGTAGCTTATGATCTTCCAATATTTCTACTAGGACATGGCCTCGGTGCTACATTGTTAGTAAAAGTTTTACGCAAATTAGAAGTAGAGTATGCAGGTATTATTCTGACTTCTCCATGGTTGCAATTGGAAAAAATGCCGTCTAAATGGACAAATGCTTTAGCAAAATTATCGGTTCAGCAAAAAATAAAGCATGATATACAGTTAAATGATTTAACAAGAAACTATGAAGTGTATCAACAATTTGTAAATGACTATAGTTATCGTACACTTATAACAAATGATTGGTATAAAGAACTCCAACATCTAATGAAAACGGTAGTTCAATCTACGAATTCCATACCCAATGTTCCTTTATTATTAATGACTGGCGAAAGAGACAAAGTTACGGACACAAAAGCTTCAGCAAGTTGGTTGAAACAGCAAGAGCTGTCAGAATATCAATTTAAAGAGTGGAAAAATTGTTTCCACGATTTATATCAAGAACCTGAAAGAGAAGAAATTTTTGCTTACTCACATTCGTTTATCAATAATGTCCTAAGATCTATTGGATATATTGTTTAATAACTCCTTTTAAGTGTAAAATCAAGGAGAGAGAAATTACTATTTTCATAACATAAAAGAATCTTCATTCTTTTCGAATGAAGATTCTTTTATGTTATAATTCAATGATGTAAATAGAGAAATATTAAGGAGATTTGACATGGAAAACCAACATATCATTCGTAATATAATAGTAGAAACACCTTCTAAGCCTGGTAACTTTGCTAAAGTTGCTACTGCAATTGGGATGGCTGATGGAGATATTGGGGACATTACTACTTTAAAAAGCGGAGCATTAACAACTATTCGAGATATTACAATCACTTGTAAATCTAAAAATCAATTGGATGAAGTTATTACTAATATTCAAGCTATTGAAAATGGAGTAAAGATTCATGCGGTCACTGATGATGTGTTGAAAGCACATGAAGGTGGTAAAATAGCTATGAAGAGTAGATTAGATGTTCGCTCACTAGGAGATTTACAACGAATTTACACACCTGGTGTTGCCAGTGTTTGTATGGATATTGTAGACAATCCTGAAAAAGCAAACTACTTTACGTCTATTGGGAGTTCAGTTGCAATTGTAACGGATGGAACAGCCATTTTAGGATTAGGTAATATTGGTCCAGTTGCTGGAATGCCTGTAATGGAAGGAAAAGCGGTATTATTAGACCAATTTGTTGGACTAAGCGGTATACCGATCTTATTAAACACTAGTGATCCGGATGAAGTAGTGGAGACAGTTAAACGTATTCATCAAGGGTTCGGAGCTATTTTACTAGAGGATATCGGATCTCCACATTGTTTTGAAATTGAAGAAAGATTAAAAGCAGAACTTCCTATACCGGTTATGCATGATGATCAGCATGGTACAGCTGTAGTTGCTTTGGCAGCAATTTTATCAGCTTGTAAGGCGACGAATGTAGACGTGAAAAAAGCCAAGATAGGTCAAATTGGTCTTGGAGCAGCTGGACTTGCGATTTGTCGTATGTTAATGGCATATGGAGTAGAAGAGGTATATGGTCTTGATCGTCAAGAAGAAGCTCAAAATCGCTTAATTGGATATGGTGGACAAACACTTCCATCACTAGAAGAAATGATGGAAACATGCGATGTAATTATCGCTACAACTGGGGTTTCTGGTCTTATTAAGCCAGAGATGGTTCGCCAAGGTCAAATTATTTTAGCACTTTCAAATCCGAACCCAGAGATTCTTCCATCTGCCGCAATTGCAGCCGGAGCAGCGTTTGCAGCCGATGGTCGTTCTGTAAATAATGTGATCGGCTTCCCTGGTATATTTAAAGGGGCATTAAATGCAGGTGCAAAGGAAATTACATATTCCATGTTAATTGCAGCAGCACAAGCAATAGTAGCACATACAAAACCTGGCGAGTTAATACCTAATCCACTAGATCCAACAGTACATCATCTAGTAGCCAGAGCGGTTGAAGAAGCACACAATAACGAAATCAATAATTAAGGTAGTAAATTAACCGATTATCAGAGGTAGTGTTACGTACCTAAAAAATTGCATCTTTGGATGCTTACTGTATAAGTAGGAAAGTGGAGATTCTTTCATTTCCAAAAGTTTTGGCACTTCTATTACAAGTAGCTATGGAGAGTGCCGGACGAACTACCACACGATTATCGAAAAAATGGGTCTGTCCAATAAGTCCATAAATTGAAGCAGGTGTAGAAAAAAGAGTCTTTTTCTACATCTGTTTTTTGTATACTTTTTATTAAAACTACTATTTTTTGTAGGCAATTGATTGTAGTGAAAGGCGGCGACTCCAGCGGGAATAGCAGATGTTTTCTGCACCGAAAGCGAAGCGGCAGGTGCATGAGCTGAAGGCCCCGCAGGAGCGAACAAAGGAACAAAGGCTAAGAACGCCACATCGTGTGGCAACGCCTTTGTGACCAACATCGTGTTGGCCTGAGGAGACTGAAGCCATGCCCGCGGAAAGCGTCCGTCTGGAACGGAAATCAATCCATTGGACAAGGGACCATCTCTCAGTCAATGTATGACTTTAGGGACAGCCCCATCAAGAAATCCAGGTGATGGTGTAGAACTCGTTCAGTTCCAAGCACTCCAAAAGCACCTATAAGTAGAGTGTCTAGTGAATTAACACCATTTTAATAAGCAATTTACTGGGTACTCTTGGTTAATCAACATGTGTGGTTACAAGTATATCTATATATTTGCGAAGAGCTTCGAGCAGGTGCAATTGAAATAATACAATAAAAAGAAGATTTCGGTTATGAAGCCGAAATCTTCTTTTTAAATTCTTTCGTATAATTAGTAGCTTCCATTAAGGCTTTTTCTTCAAGTGGAATTCGAACAGAAAGCATAGCAAGGTTTAATAAAGTAAAGGAGATAGCAGTTAAGTATGCTTGAAACATGATTGGCAAGAGTGCGATTTCAATACAAACGACTACGTAATTTGGATGTCGTATAAAAAGATATGGTCCTTTTGTAACCACATTGGCACCAGGTAAAATAATGATTTTAGTGTTCCAAAATTGACCTAAAGAAGTTAAACACCAAATGCGCAGGGCTTGAACAAGTAGAAAGATTAGAAAAAACAGCGGAAATAAAGGAGATATGCCTCGGTCAAAGATTAACACTTCAGCAATTAGGCAAACAAAAAAGCTAACATGAAGAGCAATCATATATGGATAATGAGAAGCACCCACCTCATAAGCCCCCTGAGCAAGCATACTCTTTTCATTTCGTTTGGCAACAAAAACCTCAATTAATCTTTGCGTGATGACTAGAGAAATGATAATGAAAAACAACAATTTAATCCCTCCACTTTAGTAAAAGTGCTTCTCCGCAAAATCCAGGACCTAATGCCACTAATAAACCGTAGTCATCTGGATTATTTTCCTGCATCATAAATTGCTCTAATACGTAGAGAACTGTTGGAGAAGACATATTGCCATGATTTTTTAACACTTCTCGAGAAATAAAGGTTTGGTTTTCTGCTAATTGAAGGGTTTTTTCGTACGCTTCCAGTACTTTTTTTCCTCCAGGATGCGCAACAAAATTTACGAGCTGATCTTTTCTAATTTCCTGTTCGTTTAAGAATTCATCTATGAATGGTCCAAGCCAACTGGAGATAATAGAAGGAATACTTTTCGAGAAAACTACATGTAATCCATTGTTTTTTATATCCCAACCCATGACATCTTCAGAATTAGGCATCCACTTAGAGGCTGTATTTATAATAGAAGGGACAGGTTTTTTAGTTGTAAGTATTACTTCATCTCCACAAACTAAAGCACAAGCTGCTCCATCTGCAAAAAGAGATGCTCCGATTAGATTGCTTTTAGAAAAGTCATTCGGTTGGAAGGTAAGACTACAAAGTTCCACACATACAACAAGTACTTTTGCAGTGGGATTGGCTTTACAATAGTCAAATGCTCTGCTAATCCCAGCAGCACCGCCAGCACAGCCTAACCCCCAAATTGGGATCCGTTTCATCCTGTCTGAAAAGGGAAGATGGTTCATCACACGTGCATCAATGCTCGGAGTAGATATTCCGGTGCTACTTACAAAGATAATTGTGTCAATTTCTTCGGGAGAAATGGAATTTTCTAAGAAAGAATTGTTTTGAAGGCATGCTCGAATTACTTCTACGCTATATTTGGTAGCCAAGTCTATATATATATTATTGCGTTCTTCAAAAGAATGCTCTGTTTGATGCCATTCTAATGGAACGCAAAAATTACGAGTTTTAATATCCCCATTTTCAAATACTTTTAATAAGCGTTCAAGCTGTGAAATTTTATCTTGAAAAAGCTCTTTTGTAAGTTGTTCAATATTTGATTGTTCTAATGCATACGGAGGATTATATGTACTAACAGAAGTAATTTTGGGCAAGGCAATTCTCCTTTTTTTAATGTTAGTTTCTCCATATTCTCTCTCTATATACAAAGAGGTGTATTTAGATTTAATTAGCTTTCATTTTTTCTATTACAATAATAAAAGGTGGATGGTTTTGTTGATTTAAAAATTGATATGATAGCACATGTGCAAAAGATTGAGGTAATTGCTGTACGAAAGATATTATTTCGTCTTTTTCTTGTTTACCACCCTCATGCCCATGATAAACTACCAAAACAATTAATCCCCCAATCTTTAATAGATCTAGAAGTGATTCAATTGCCTGAATAGTAGATGCTCCTCTTGTCACGACGTCTTGATTGCTGCCAGGCAAATATCCTAAATTAAAAATGGCTGCAGACACTTCGGAATGTACATAATTCGAAACATTTTCATGGCCATCTTGAATAAGTGTCGTGCGTGTCTTCAAATTCGCTTGTTCCAACTTTTCTGCAGTAGCTTGAATGGCTTCTTCTTGTACATCAAATGCATATACATGTCCATTTTCACCTACTAACTCAGCTAAAAATAATGTATCATGTCCATTGCCTGCAGTTGCATCCACTACGGAATCACCTGCTTCAATAACACTAGTTAATAATTCTTTCGCATATGGCAGTATTCGTTTTAATTTCATTTTAAGGCACCAGTCTTTTCAAAAAATTTCCCTTGATAGCTATCACGAGTTGCTAACTCTGCATCAATTCCATTTAGCACATCCCATTTGTTGACACTCCACATAGGTCCAATCATTAGATCAATAGGTCCATCCCCTGTAATGCGATGTATAATCATCTCTGGTGGCAAGATTTCTAATTGGTCTGCAACGAGCTGAATATAGGGATCTCGTTCCATAAAATCCAACATTCCTTTTTCATATTGCTTGACCATTGGAGTTCCTTTAAGCAAATGAAGTAAATGAATTTTAATACCTTGCACATCAAGTTTGGCTACTTCTCTAGCTGTTTCCATCATCATGTCGCGGTCTTCTAAAGGTAAGCCATTGATAATATGCGTGCATATTCGGATATTATGCTTTCTTAATTTGTTTACCCCTTCCACATAAGTAGCATAGTCATGGGCACGATTAACAAGCTTTGCTGTTCTTTCATGCACCGTTTGAAGACCAAGCTCTACCCATAAATAAGTACGCTTATTTAACTCGGCTAAATATTCCACTACGTCATCTGGTAAACAATCGGGTCGTGTAGCAATCGAAATCCCCACAACCCCTTCCAAAGCAAGAGCTGCTTCAAATTTTTCTTTGAGTACTGGAAGGGGAGCATGCGTATTTGTGTATGCTTGAAAGAATGCGATATATTTTCCTGTTTTCCACTTTTCATGCATCTTTACTTTAATTTTTTCAAATTGTACTGGAATCGGATCTACTTTATCTCCAGCGAAATCTCCACTACCAGCTACACTGCAAAATGTGCATCCTCCATAAGCCACAGTGCCGTCTCTATTGGGACAATCAAACCCAGCGTCTAATGCTACTTTAAAAATTTTCATATCAAATATATTTCGTAAATAACGATTCCATGTATAATATCGTTTTCCATCAGATGGAAAAGGAAGGTTGTTTTTCTCCATGTTCATTCACTCCTTAACAGGCTTATTTTAACACGTCTTTTTATATTTTTGTGAAACCTTCTTGAAGTGTTCTGCGAAAAGGAATACACTATTCTGAGCGTAGGGAGAAAAGAGGTGGTAGAATGCCAAAAGCTGTATGGTTTTTGATAGTAGGAATGTTTGTTAATACGATGGGAAATTCATTTTTGTGGCCTTTACATACTATTTATATACATGATTATCTTGGACAAACTCTCACGATGGCTGGAATTGTTTTAATGATTAATGCTGGTGCTGGGGTCATAGGAAACTTGTTAGGTGGATTTTTATTTGACCGTATTGGTGGTTATAAATCCATTATGATCGGTATTATTATTTCAATAATTGCTTTAGCATTCTTAATATTTTGGCATGGGTGGCCAGAATATATTTGGTTTGTTGCAATTTTAGGATTTAGTGGAGGGATTATTTTTCCTAGCATGTATGCGATGGTTGGAAGTGTTTGGCCAGAAGGCGGGAGAAAAGCCTTTAATGCTATTTATTTGGCACAAAACCTTGGGGTGGCCCTTGGACCAGCTATTGCAGGTCTTGTGGCTGAAAATAATATAAATAATATTTTTATAGCAAATCTATTTACATATGTATTATTTTTATTTATTGCTTGGTTTTTTTACCGAAAAATCAAGGTGGCATCGAATCTACATGCAACTGTTTCGAATGAGCAAAAGAATAGGAATCAGAAAGCACCTTTTTATGCAATGCTGATTGTGTCAGTTGGCTATTTGCTTACGTGGATTGTATATGTACAGTGGACTTCGACTATCTCTACTCATGTGTTAGATTTAGGCATTTCGCTAAAACAGTATAGTTTATTATGGACGATAAATGGAGCACTTATATTAGCAGGTCAACCACTTATCAAACCGATTATTAGCCGATTAGAGCATAAGATAAAAACACAAATGGTTATTGGTATCGTGATTTTCATGGGATCATTTGTCGTTGTAGCTTTTGCAGAAAGCTATGCAATGTTTATTACATCAATGGTGATTCTTACCGTTGGTGAAATGTTTGTGTGGCCAGCGGTACCAACCTTAGCAGATCAGTTAGCACCTAAGGGAAAAGAAGGATTTTATCAGGGGATTGTAAATAGTATGGCGACAGTTGGACGGATGATCGGACCTTTTATAGGAGGAATTCTTGTGGAAGCTCACGGTACTCCTATGATGATCCTAATCCTTACATGCTTGCTGTTTTTTGCTATCTTTACAACCATCATTTACGATTTACCACTTAAAAAGCGCACCGAATGAAATATTCGATGCGCTTAGCTTGTCGATATATGCATTTTTATTAATCAAAATGTATTAAGAACATAGTGATTATTGTGCTTTTCCTGTAGCATTCGCTCCAGGCTGGCGCTTTCCGCGGGCTCGCGCTTAGCCTCCTCGGCATGCCTGCGGGGTCTTGGACTGTCTCGCTGTCCCGCAGGAGTCGCCGCCTTCCGCTTATTTTTAACTTCACTAAACAGAAAAGTGGACAATTAAAGCCTATTCACTTGATGAGATGGGATAGTCAATCCGTTATTTTTATCAGGATATTCCGAGAAACATTGATTGATCACAGCATCTCTTCAGATTTCCACTTTCAACTTTTGAAAAATAGGCAGGGCCCGCCACGGAGACACCTGTGGGAATAGCTTGAGCTGAAGACCCCGCAGGAACGGTAGTGACGAGGAGGCTGAAGCCAAGCCCACGGAAAGCGAAGTGGCGGGCCCCGCTGATTCTCATATACATCTCTATTCATTGTAAAACGAATTTGTCTACAGTCTGAGCGCACCGAATGAAATATTCGATGCGCTTTTGTTATGGGGAATGTAGTAATTGTTATTCAAGCGCTGAAACGAGCATAGTAAGGTATAATCCAGACAAATCCAGATTTTATCCGAGCATACCCCCTTTTACTAATTTACTAATCTATAATAGCTAAGAGGTAATTTTACTATTCAGAGATTAGTAATTGCTTAGTTGTCTGATATTTGAGAATATAAAATTAAGATGTTTAAAAAGGAGGGGATAGAGTGGAATCTCTATTGAAAAACTTATCTGCATCCGTGCTTGCTCAAATATTAGAAAATGCTTTCCAGTGGTTTGTTGTTGTAGATAAGCAATCCAATATACTCTATATCAACGAAGAGTATTGCCGCTTCCTAGAAGTAAAGAGAGAGAATGCAATCGGCCAACCAGTTGAGGATGTGATAGAAAATACAAAAATGTATGAAGTAATTAAGTCGGGAATAGCACATATTGCTTCCCCTCACTATATTAAAGGAACTTATATGCTCGCGAATCGTGTCCCGCTGGTTGTCGAAGGAGAAATTGTTGGGGCTTATGGTAGCGTAATATTTCGAGATATGTCCGATTGGAAAAAGCTAAGTTCTCACGTTCGAACAACAATGGAGCGCATTCAATTTAACAAAGAGGACAATAGTTATAAGGAGTATCGTTTAGCGGATATTAAAGGTACTTCTTCGGCAATGCGCAAAATAAAAGAAACGGTAGAAATGATTGCACCAAGTGACTTACCGGTTTTAATTGAAGGAGAAAGTGGAACTGGAAAAGAAATCTTTGCACATAGTATACATCAACTTTCAGAACGTTCAGATGCCCCTTTTGTTAAGGTAAATTGTGCAGCAGTACCACCAGAGTTATTAGAACAAGAATTGTTTGGAAAGATAGATGACCTAACTGGACAAATTCGAAAGGGAAGATATAAGCAAGCGGATAAAGGGACTCTTTTTATTGATGAAATTAGTGCACTCCCCCTTACATTGCAAGCCAAGCTTTTGCGTGCCATGCAGGACGGTGAGATTTTTTCTATACTTTCAGAGCAAGGGGAAAAAGTAAATGTCCGAATTTTAGCTTCATCGAATCTATCTTTATCCAAGCTTGTTGAAGAAAAAAAATTTCGAGAAGATCTATTTTATCGTATTCAAGCAATTACTTTATGGATTCCACCCCTACGAGATCGCATGGAGGATTTCACAGAGCTTCTTAACTTTTTTTTACAGAAGTTTGTTGTACAGGCGGGCCGAAGAAAAGTTGTGTTAGCTACGAAAACTAGAGATATACTTCAATCTTACCACTGGCCAGGGAATGTTCGAGAATTGCAAAATGTTTTGCAGGCAGCTGTTTATTTAGCAGAGGATGACATTATTATGCCATCTGCACTTCCTGCACAGGTAAAGAAGCGAGATGCAATGTCCTTTCAAGCAACTGGGAAGTTAGCGGATATTTTAGTTCAAGTAGAAAAAAATATCCTTAGAGATCTACTTGAAGGAGAAACAGATAAAGTGTTAGTTGCTAAACAGTTGGGAATAAGTAGATCAACTCTTTATGAAAAAATAAAAAAATATAACTTATGACCTAATTCCGGTTTTTTGGACTACAATCCAGAAAATCGGAATTTTATATTTGCCGTAAACTATAATGTAACTTTATTTTATTGCAATAAAATTCCGATGTTTCAGATTTTAAAGGAAATTTTGAGTCTAAAAGTTGTCACAAGTGCTATTGCTCGAATATTTTGAATATGTTTTAATAACCTATGAAAGCGCTTTTATTATAGTGTCAATAATGTAAGGGGGACGTTCCAATGAAACCGATATATTCTTCTGCAGAGGAAGCGGTAATGGAAATTCAAGATGGTGCAACAATAATGGTCGGTGGTTTCGGTTTGGTAGGAATTCCGGAACAACTAATTCTTGCGCTAGTGGAGAAAGGTGTTAAGGATTTAACTGTCATTTCAAACAACTGTGGAGTCGATGAATGGGGATTAGGGCTTTTATTGAATAACAAGCAAATAAAAAAAATGATTGGTTCTTATGTAGGAGAAAATAAAGAATTTGAACGACAAGTATTAGCAGGTGAGATTGAAGTAGAGTTAACTCCTCAAGGAACGCTTGCAGAAAAAATTAGAGCTGGTGGAGCAGGTATCCCAGCATTTTTCACGCCAGCAGGAGTTGGCACACCGATAGCAGATGGAAAAGAGATTCGTATTTTTGATGGGAAAGAGTATGTTTTAGAAGAATCTTTACGTGCAGATTTTGCTCTTATTCGTGCTGCTAAGGCAGATAAATTTGGAAATCTAATCTATAACAAAACGGCACAAAACTTTAATCCAATGATGGCGGCGGCAGGAAAGTTTACAATTGCTGAAGTAGAAGAGATTGTGGAAACAGGGAATTTAGCTCCTTCCACTATTCATACACCAAGCATTTATGTACAAGGACTGTTACAAGCTGAACAAGAAAAACGGATTGAACGATTAATGACACGTTCATAGATGGGAGGAATGTAAAGTGACTTTATCAAGCAGAGAACGAATTGCAATTCGTGCAGAGAAAGAAATTGATGATGGGAATTACGTGAATTTAGGCATAGGTATTCCTACACTAGTTGCCAATTATATTTCACCAAATAAGACGGTAGTGTTGCAATCGGAAAACGGGTTGCTTGGCATTGGGCCGTATCCAACTGAAGAAGAAGTAGATCCAGATTTAATCAATGCTGGGAAAGAAACCGTGACAACGATACCGGGTTCTGCATTCTTCTCAAGTGCGGAATCATTTGCCATGATACGTGGAGGACATGTCGATGTGGCAATTCTAGGAGGTATGGAGGTTTCTGAAAAAGGAGATCTAGCCAACTGGATGATACCTGGAAAAATGATTAAGGGCATGGGTGGTGCTATGGATCTAGTGCATGGTGCCAAAAAAATTATCGTTATTATGGATCATGTAGCTAAGGACGGTTCACCAAAAATAAAAAAATCATGTTCCCTTCCTTTGACAGGTAAAGGGGTAGTCAACAAAATTATTACGGAACGTGCCACTATTGAAGTGACACCAGAAGGACTTGTACTGCGAGAAGTGTTTGAGGGGTTCACTGTACAAGACATCATTGATTCCACAGAAGCTCCATTAAATATAGATAATGTGCAAGAAAATGTTAGATTTTAACTCATCTTTATAAAACAATCGGGGGGATTTGTTCATGGAAGCATTAAGTATGATCGGCCTTATTGGAGGCTTAGCTTTACTTATCATCTTGACAATGAAAGGTGTAAATATATTAATAGCAGGACCAATATCTGCATTGCTAGTTGCGGTGACGAGTGGAATGCCGTTATTTAAGCAGTTGGCTGGTGAAGGAGAAGCTGATTTTGTAACAAGTTATATGACAGGTTTTACAGGGTTTATAGCGTCCTGGTATATGATGTTCTTACTAGGGGCTGTCTTTGGTAAAGTCATGGAAGATAGCGGAGCAGCAGATTCAGTGTCCAAATGGATTGTCGATAAATTAGGGATGAAATATGCAGTACTTGCCATCGTTATCGCCTGTGCCGTTCTTACATATGGAGGCGTAAGTCTGTTCGTTGTTGCATTCTCTGTATACCCAATGGCAATTTCATTGTTTAAGCAAGCAGACTTACCACGACGTTTTATTCCAGCGACATTAGCATTAGGTTCAGTTACGTTTACGATGACATCCGCAGGATCTCCTGAAATACAAAACTGGATTCCGATTCAATTTTTAGGAACCAACGCTTATGCAGGGTGGGAAGTAAGTATTATAGTAGCAGCATTTATGGCGATTTTTGGATATTGGTGGCTGAAACGTATTATCCAGGGAGCTGTTAATAAAGGTGAAAGATTTATGGGGCGTGAGACGGACCCAACATTTGATACGTCAAGAAGTTTACCTAATCCATTTTTAGCTATGATTCCTTTACTTGTTGTGTTAGTGATTTCATATATCTTCCATGATAAACTTGCGCAATCTGCCTTGATTATAGCGCTACTTGGAGGAGTTATCGCAACTTATTTTGTAGGCAGAAAGTATTCGAAAAATTTCTGGGAGGCATTTTCAGCTGGTACTGTGGGGGCAATTATTGCAATCGGTAATACTGCAGCAGTTGTTGGTTTCGGAGGAGTTGCAAAAAATGTACCTGCATTCACAACTGCTGTTGAAGCAATGACAAATATTCCAGGCTCTCCTTTAATCGGAGCTGCTATTGCGGTATCCGTAATTGCTGGTATGACTGGATCTTCCTCTGGCGGTCAAACAATCGCTTTACCATTATTGGCGCCACATTATATGGATATGGGTGTAAATCCTGAAGCGTTGCACAGGGTAGTCGCAATTTCATCAGGTGCACTTGATTCATTGCCACATAATGGATACGTAGTAACTACCATTCAATCAATCTGTGGAGAAAAACATAGTGCGGCATATTGGTCCGTAGCTGCAACTACTGTAGTAGTGCCAGCACTAGGAGTAGTTATTGCAATTATATTATTCTCTCTTGGTTTAGGTATTTAATTTTTTCAGCCCAAAGAGCTTAATGGCTGATTTTTGGAGGTAAACGTATGGTAAAAGATAGAGTACTTCTCATCACTGGAGCAGCTCAAGGGATAGGGTTTGAAGTTGCACAGGAATTTTATAAAGCTGGTGCGAAGGTTGTTTTAACTGATATTAATGAAGAGAAGGTAAAACGCGCTGCATCATCACTTGGTGATGATGTACTTGGTGTGAAATGTGATGTGACAAACGAAGAAGATATTATTCATTCTATTAATAGAACGTTAGAAGAGTATGGACGAATTGATATATTAATAAATAATGCTGGAATGCAGCACGTTGCAATGCTAGAAGACTTCCCAACAGAACGCTTCGAACTATTAGTGAAAATTATGCTAACAGCACCATTTGTTGCAATTAAGCATGTTCTCCCACATATGCGTAAGGAAGGCTTTGGAAGGATCATCAATATGGCTTCTATAAATGGTTTAATCGGCTTTGCTGGGAAAGCAGCCTATAATTCTGCCAAGCATGGTGTAATTGGTTTAACAAAAGTCGCTGCACTGGAAACAGCTGCCGATGGAATTACAGTAAACGCAGTTTGCCCAGGATATGTGGATACACCACTTGTACGTAACCAATTCCTGGATCTTGCAAGCACACGTAATGTTCCAGTTGAATCCGTTCTAGAGGAAGTATTATTTCCTTTAGTTCCTCAGAAACGTTTGTTAGATGTGAAGGAAATTGCTGATCTAACCTTATTTTTAGCAAGTGATGCAGCAAAAGGAATGACAGGTCAAGCAGTTGTATTAGATGGTGGATACACGTCGCAATAAAAACTTGCTATTTCATGATATTTCCTCTAAAATACGAAGTAATAACAAGACGTCGACAAGGATTAGTAAATAGACTGTATTTCTTTAGAGAGCTAACGGTTGGTGAAAGTTAGTGAAATGCCCTATTGAACTCGCCTTTGAGTCTGTATAAGTGAACGAAGAGTAGCTTATACCGTTTTCCGCGTTAAGGAATCAAGTTGAGTGAAGTTTTCACTAATTTGGGTGGTACCGCGTGAGTATATACTCTCGTCCCTTAGTTTTTTAAGGGGCGAGTTTTTTTAATTTGAGGAGGAATTTTAATGAGCTTTAATCATGAAGTAATCGAAAAAAAATGGCAAAATTATTGGAATGAAAACAAGACGTATAAAATGATCGATGACCCTTCGAAACCTAAATTTTATGCATTAGATATGTTCCCATATCCTTCTGGAGTTGGTTTGCACGTTGGTCATCCACTAGGTTATATTGCTACAGACATTTTAAGTGCATTCAAACGTAAGCAAGGTTATAACGTACTTCATCCGATGGGTTGGGATGCTTTCGGACTTCCTGCAGAGCAGTATGCAATCGATACGGGTAACGACCCTGCAGAATTTACAGCAAAGAATATCGCTACATTTAAACGCCAAATGACGGATCTTGGTTTTTCATTTGACTGGGATAGAGAAGTAAATACGACTGATCCATCTTACTATAAATGGACGCAATGGATTTTTATCCAGCTCTACAAAAAAGGGTTAGCTTATGTTGATGAAGTGCCAGTAAACTGGTGTCCTGCATTAGGAACTGTTTTGGCAAATGAAGAAGTAATAGATGGATTATCAGAGCGTGGGGGACATCCAGTAGAACGCCGCCCAATGCGTCAATGGGTACTTCGTATAACTGCTTATGCAGATAGACTTTTAGAAGATTTAGATGACCTTGACTGGCCAGAAAGCTTAAAAGAAATGCAACGTAACTGGATTGGCCGTTCAGGAGGTGCTGAGCTAGACTTTGAAGTAGACGGCACGAATGAATCGTTCCGTGCTTTTACAACTCGCCCAGATACTATTTTTGGTGCAACTTACGCAGTATTGGCGCCAGAACATAAGCTAGTAGATGCGATTACGACTGCTGAACAGATGGATGCAGTGCAAGCTTATAAAGATCAAGTAAAACTGAAAAGTGATTTAGAGCGTACCGACCTTGCAAAACATAAGACAGGTGTATTCACTGGCGCTTATGCAATCAATCCAGTAAGCGGAGAAAAAATGCCAATTTGGATTGCTGATTATGTATTGGCGACATACGGAACAGGTGCAATTATGGCAGTTCCCGCCCATGATGAGCGTGATTATGAATTTGCAAAACAATTCGATTTACCAATTGTAGAAGTTGTTTCTGGTGGAAGTATCGAGGAATCGGCTTATACAGAAGATGGTACACTTATTAACTCAGATTTCTTAAATGGTTTAAACAAAGAACAAGCGATTGCCAAAGCAATTGAATGGTTTGAAGCAAACGGAAAAGGTGAAAAGAAAATTACGTATCGTCTACGCGATTGGTTATTTAGCCGTCAACGCTATTGGGGTGAACCAATTCCAATTATCCATTGGGAAGATGGTACTTCAACAGCAGTAGATGAATCTGAACTACCACTAATGTTGCCAGTAACAACGGATATTAAGCCAAGTGGAACAGGCGAATCACCACTTGCAAATATTACAGAATGGGTAAACGTTGTAGACCCAGTAACAGGGAAAAAAGGACGTCGTGAAACTAATACGATGCCACAATGGGCAGGTAGCTGCTGGTATTACTTACGTTATATCGATCCTAACAATGACGAAGCACTAATTGATCCAGAACTAGTGAAACGCTGGCTTCCTGTAGATATTTATGTAGGTGGAGCAGAGCATGCTGTATTGCATTTATTGTACGCGCGTTTCTGGCATAAATTCCTTTATGACATTGGTGTTGTCACAACGAAAGAGCCATTCCAAAAGCTATTTAACCAGGGTATGATTCTTGGGGAGAATAATGAAAAAATGTCTAAATCAAAAGGAAATGTAGTGAATCCGGATGATATCGTGAAAAGTCATGGTGCTGATTCTCTTCGTTTATATGAAATGTTCATGGGACCACTTGATTCTTCTAAACCATGGTCCACAAACGGACTTGACGGATCAAGAAGATTCCTAGATCGTATTTGGCGTTTGTTGGTCGATGAGAATGGGAAGCTTAGCACTAAAGTAAGTGATACTTCCTCGGAAAATATGGAAAAAGTGTATCACCAAACAGTCAAAAAAGTGACAGAAGACTATGAAGCAATGCATTATAATACTGCTATTTCACAAATGATGGTATTCATTAATGAAGGATATAAAGCAGACCTTATCGCGAAAGAGTATGTAGAAGGATTTGTGAAACTAATTTCTCCAATCGTACCGCATATTGCAGAAGAGCTTTGGAGTATTTTGGGGCATGAGGATACAATTACGTATGAATCATGGCCTACGTTTGATGAGTCAAAATTAGTGGACAATGAAGTGGAAATTCCTGTACAAATTAAAGGGAAAGTACGCGCGAAGTTACTTGTTGCTAAAGATGCTACGAAAGATGAATTGGAAGCATTAGCACTTGCTTCGGAACAAGTTCAACAATGGCTTGAAGGGCAAGAAGTGAAGAAAATCATTGCAATCCCAGGTAAAATGGTGAATATCGTTATTTGATAAAACAAAAGCTGCTTAGTCTCTAATTTTGAGATTAAGCAGCTTTTTACTATTTAATTGTATCTATAAACGCTTGAATTAATTGATCTCCTTGCTCTGTTCCAATAGATTCTGGATGAAATTGAAGTCCATAAACTGGGTAGTCTCGATGCTTAATGGCCATAATTTCCTTATCATCTTCTGCTCTAGCAAGTACTTCTAATTTGTCACATAATGTTTGTTCGTCAATGACAAGTGAATGATATCGCATAACAGAAAACGGTTCGTTCAACTTCGCGAATAAGGATGAGTGATTATGTTCAACCGTTGATAACTTTCCGTGCATGATGGTTTTGGCCTGTATAATATCTGCCCCAAATGCTGCTCCAATGGATTGATGTCCTAAACAGATTCCGAGGATTGGATATTTTTCATGTAGTTGTTGAATTACTTCGATCGATATACCAGCCTCTGAAGGATTCCCAGGGCCAGGAGATATAATTATCGCTTCAGGTTGTAGATTTTCAATTTCTTCGATTGTTATGGCGTCATTTCGCACTACTTGTACTTCTTTACCAAGGCTACTCACTTGTTGAAATAAATTATACGTAAAGGAATCGTAATTATCGATTAACAAAATCATCGTTGCACCTCCAGGAGTGCTTTCGCTTTATTCAATGTTTCTTCGTATTCACTTTGCGGTATGGAATCAAACACAATTCCTGCTCCTGCTTGAACATGTGCTTGATGATTTTTTACAACCATCGTACGAATAGCAAGGGCTAAATCCATGTCACCAGTTACGGAGATATAGCCGACAGCTCCTGCATAAACACCACGTTTTGTATTTTCTAACTGATTAATGATTTGCATCGCTCGGATTTTTGGCGCACCAGAAACAGTACCTGCTGGCAAACATGCAGTTAACACATCTAATAAATGAGTGTCTTCTTTTAAACGGCCAGTTACTTCTGAGACGATATGCATGACATATTTATAGTATTCTATTTTCATATATTTTTGGATTTTTACAGAGCCAATTTCTGAAATGCGGCCAATATCATTGCGTCCAAGATCAACTAACATACGATGTTCCGCAATTTCTTTTTCGTCATTCAGCAATTCTCTTGCTATTTGTGCATCCTCCTTAGGCGTTTTTCCACGAGGCTTTGTACCAGCAATCGGATTAGTTGTTACTAATCTGTTATTTACCTTTACTAAGCTCTCAGGTGAAGTACCTAATATCGTATATGTCTCAAAGTCCATATAAAACATATAGGGAGATGGATTCGAAGTGCGTAACTTACGATAAAGTGTAAATGGATTCCCTTTAAAGGGAGAAGTAAATCGTTGCGATAATACTATTTGAAATACATCGCCTTTCACAATATGTTCTTTTGCTTTTTCGACCATTTGTACAAATGCTGTCTCGTCAATCATTGGTTGAAATGCAAGCATTGCTTCCGTTTCATCTTCATGAATAAGACCTTTTTGTAAATCAGAACAGATGAATTCAATTGCATCGGACATTTCCTTTTGTGTCCGACCTTTTTGAAATAGATCAATTGCCGCAACCGTTACTGATTGCTTTAAATGATCATACACAACAAACGTATCGTAAAACATGAGATGGATATCTGGCATTTCTAATTCATCTTGCAATAGTTCCCCGATTTTCTCACAATAAAAAGCAGTTTCATAACCAAAAAAACCTATCGCTCCTCCAAAGAAAGAAAAGGGATAGCTTTCCTCATGAAAAGGTATCATCCTTTTTAATTTTTCTAAAATAGAACCTGTACCTTTTTCTAATTGTTCTCCATTTACTTGTAGAGTATATCCTGACTGATCCCCAATTATTTCTGCAATTGGATTTAACGCAATAAATGAATAACGACCACTTTCCTCATGCTTAGCAGATGATTCAAATAACATCTTTTTCTTTCCATTTAAGGAATGATAAATGGAAATAGGCGTCATCATATCTCCTTCGATTTCTTTCATTTCAAAGCTTCTCGTCTCAACTGTCATAACTCAGCTCTCCTTCTCTCTGCTCGGCTCTACTTGTATTCATTTGGCGTTTGGTCACCAGCTGAATAATGTTAAAAGAATACAAAAAGGCCCTCCATCGTAAAGGACGGAGAGCCGTGGTGCCACCTTTATTGATTACTATTGTAATCCTCTTAATTGCAAACTAACATTTGCTGGTCTTATAACGTAGACGGACGCCAAAGCCTACTAACATGTTCAGCCTTGGAGCTCAGAAGCCCATTCACTATATGTTCTGCACTGACTTGCACCAACCGTCAGCTCTCTTCAGCATTTCACATCGCTACTATTCTTCGTCATTGCTTATTAAAGCCAATTGTATGATAAATAGTGTTAAAATTCAATTTTTATTTTAAAGATAGTTAACAAAGAGCAACATCTTCTAGAAATAGTGCGCAATAATGTGATTCTAATTAGTTACCGCTAGGATTTAGCGCTCTGGCGTTCGCGAGCGACGAGCCTCCTCGGGCCAACACGATGTTGGTTATGAAGTAGCTCAAGATAGGAAGGAAGGCTAAGTGCGCCTCTTCCTGAGGCGGGTCTCGTCTGTCTCGCTTTCTCTCAGTAGTCTGACACCGCCTCGCAAAATCCAATAATAGTTAATATTTTTTTAAAAAACCAATAAATGGTTGAACGAGACAAAACATGTTACGAACGCGACAAACTACCCTTCGAACAAGACAAAGCCCATCTCGAACGCGACAAAACCATTCAAACAGATGCTGTGTTACGCATTATTTCTATATTGCATCACGGCTGTTGAATATCCAATTTCCACCATTAAAATTTCACAAGAAATGCACAAGGATCCCACTCTGCACTTGTACTTTTTTGGTTCGCTTCGAACGAAATGACACTACATCATTACCGAGGACGAGAGTGACGGACGAACGAACGACTACCACACGATTATCGAAAAAATACGAAGGGATGCGACAAAGTCGCATCCCTCCGTATCAAGAAATATCGATAATAGTGTAGAGCAAGTTCAGTTCCAAGCACTCCAAAAGCACCTATACTTAGAGTACCTAGTGGTTATCACCATTTTAATAAGCCATTTACTGGGTACTTTTGGTTAATCAACTCCTATGATATTGAGCGGGTAAATCAATTAGATAGCGCAGCACTCATGCCAGCAATTTTGCCAGTTACAAGCGCAGAAGTAATATTATAACCACCAGTATACCCATGGATATCCAAAATTTCTCCGCAGAAATAGAGTCCGGCTTTTTTCTTGGAAGCCATAGTTTTCGGTTCAATTTCTTTAATAGATACACCGCCACCAGTGACAAAGGCTTTTTCAAGTGGTTGTGTTCCATAGACACTTACCGTAAATTGTTTCAACAAATGTGCAAAAGATCTAATTTTTTCATGAGCAAGGTTTTGTCCATCTTCATTTTCTGGAATACCAGCTTTTTGCAATAAAAATAAAAGCCATCTTTCTGGAACGAGCCCTTTCCAAACGTTTTTCAGGGCTTTTTTCGGTTCTTCTTTAATAGAAGAGAGAAGCGCTTGAAAAGTTTGTTCTTCGTTTAGATCTGGCAAATTATCAATGCGCACCTGTACTGGTTGTCCTCCATTTTTCTTCAATTCTTTTACAACGAATTGGCTACAACGTAAAATAGCGGGGCCGCTTAGCCCAAAATGGGTGAATAACATGTCCATTTGATGGGTAATAATCGATTTTCCTTTTTTATTTAATACAGAAACGGCTACATCTCTTAGTGCAAGACCTTGTAGTTCTTTCGATTTAATAAAAGGCTCATTTGATAATAAAGGAACCTCTGTTGGATATAAATCTGTAACAGTGTGTCCTGCTTTTTCCGCCCATGGATAGCCATCACCAGTCGAACCCGTTTGTGGAACTGCTTTTCCACCAACTGCTACTACGACAGCACCTGCAACAATTTCTTCGCCTGTAGCTAGTCGTACACCAATTATTTTTTCATCATTCATCAAAAGTTTGGAAACTGGAGAACTCAATTTTATTTCCACATGCAGTCGTTTTAACTCATCAAGTAGTGCATTCACGACATCCATTGCTTTGTTAGAGACAGGGAACATTCTCCCATGATCTTCTTCTTTTAACGGAACTCCTAAATTTTCAAAAAACGCAATAATATCTTCATTGTTAAAAACGGAAAACGGGCTGAATAGAAATCTTCCGTTTCCAGGAATGTTTTTTACGATCTCTTCTTGAGGGAGTCTGTTTGTGACATTACAACGACCGCCTCCAGATATAGCAAGCTTTTTCCCAAGCTTTGTTCCTTTTTCAACTAGCAATACTTTTTTGTTTTCTGCACCTGCGGCAGCTGCGGCCATTAATCCTGAGGGACCCCCACCTATTACAATAACGTCATACATAAATAAATTCACACTTTCACTTTTTTCTTTATTATACATCATTGTGGTTTTGTTTCGACAGATGTAAACTGTAGAGTAGACATTTTTATAGGATTGGGCGGGTTAGATGGCATCGAATTTATTAAAAGGGACAATGATCTTAACTGTTGGTCTCTTATTATCCAGAATATTAGGTGTGCTGTATGTTATTCCTTTGTATCAAATTATTGGGGAAAAGTATATGGCGCTGTATCAATACGCGTATGTACCATATTCGATAATGCTTGCGATAGCCGTTTCTGGAATCCCTATTGCAGTTTCTAAGTTTGTTTCAAAATATAACGCATTAGGCGATTATGCCACTGGAAGAAAGCTAGTTAAATCAAGTATGGTTTTAATGAGTATAACAGGTATTTTAGGCTTCATAATTTTATATTCTTTGGCTGAGCCTATAGCTCAACTTGTAATAAAAAATGATGAGTCCTTTTTTACGGTAAAAGATGTAGCAAGTGTTATTAAGTATGTCAGTTTTGCCGTTATTATAGTTCCTTTAATGAGTTTAATTAGGGGCTTTTTCCAAGGGTATCAACATATGACTCCTACAGCTATTTCTCAATTACTAGAGCAGATTGTGCGAATTCTATTTGTTCTAGTGGGAGCATTTTTTGTCGTTAAGGTCTTTAATGGGTCAGAGAAGACAGCAATTTCTTTTGCTGTATTTGCCGCATTTATAGGGGCAATCGCAGGTCTGATTATTCTATATTGGTATTGGAAGAAGTTGAAGCCAGAGTTTAATGATCTACTTACTAGTAGCGGTAATGTTACTTCGAATGTTTCTTTAAAAGAAATTTATAAGGAAATTCTAATATATACAGTACCATTTGCTTTAGTTGGAGTAATTAATCCATTATTTCAATTTATTGATATGATTACATTTAATCGTGCAATGTTGATGATTGGCAAAACAGCTGACATATCCAACACATATTTAGGCATGCTCAACATGTATACCCATAAAATTGTGATGATTCCTGTAATGCTAGCTACAGGCTTTTCTATGACGTTAATTCCATTAATTACAAGTTATTACGCAAAACAAGATTTCGTGCAAGTGAGAAAATCATTAGACCAATCATTCCAAATATTGTTATTTTTAACTTTGCCAGCAGCATTAGGCATTTCTGTTTTAGCAAATGAATTTTATCTTGTGTTTTACGAGCAAAGTGACACTGGAGCTACGGTTCTTGCACATTACGCTCCTGTAGCAATATTATTTGCGCTCTACCCAGTAACGACTTCGATTTTGCAAGGAATTGATCGTCAGAAGCTAATTATATTAAATTTATTATTGGGAATTCTAACGAAACTTGTTCTAAATACTCCGCTTATAAAAATGTTTGAAACGGATGGAGCTATTTTAGCCACAGCATGTGGATATATTGTAGCTATTAGTTTAAATATGTTTGCCATACGAAAAACGTTACATTATAAATCTAATATGGTAATGAGAAGAATTTTTCTCATCATGGTTGTCAATGTTGGAATGCTATGTCTTGTATTTATTGTGAAATGGGGCTTAGTAAAAGTCTTTACAATCGATAACAAGTTAGAAGCCTTATTGGTAATTATTGTATGCGCAACTATAGGAGCAGTTTTTTATGGTTATGTAACTTTGCGACTAGGACTCGCTCAAAAGTTATTCGGGGAAAGGCTTACAAGATTCACGAAAAAAATAGGTTTTTAGGAGAATAAAATGCGATTAGATAAATTTCTAGCTCATATGGGCTTTGGAACAAGAAGAGAAGTAAAAGGACTTGTTAAGTCAAAGGCAATTCAAGTAAATGATGTCGCTGTGAAAGATAGCTCCATGCATGTCAATGAGCTAACAGATCAAGTAACTGTTTATGGAGAAATTGTGGAATATAAGGAATTTATTTATTTAATGATGAATAAACCCGCAGGAGTTATTTCTGCAACGGAGGATTCAAGAGATCAAACGGTTATTGATCTCTTAGACGATGATGTACGTCATTTCGAGCCTTATCCAGTTGGAAGACTTGATAAAGATACAGTAGGTTTACTTTTATTAACTAACGACGGTGCTTTAACGCATCGTCTTTTGTCTCCGAATAAGGATGTGCCAAAAGTATATTTTGCACAGGTAGAGGGCATAGTAAACGAAGCAGATATAGAAGCTTTTAAAGTTGGCGTCACATTAGATGATGGTTACCACACGAAACCTGGTTTACTACGTATTATAAGTAGTGGCCCAACTTCCGAAATTGAATTAACAATTACAGAGGGAAAATTCCATCAGGTGAAAAGAATGTTTGAGGCTGTTGGAAAAAAAGTAGTTTATTTAAAAAGACTTTCTATGGGTTCATTAAAGCTAGACGAATCCTTGCCAGAAGGAACATACAGAGAGCTAACGGAAGAAGAATTAGCACTAATACAGTAAAAGAATGACCTTGCTAATGCAAGGTCATTCTTTTCATATGGTTGAAGCTCTAGGATGTAAGTTTAACTCGTTTATTCGTCGTGGTCCATTTACCTCGTGTTGGGCTAATAATTAGGTCATTAAAAGCAAGTACATTCAAGTCTCTTTGAATAGTTCGAGGAGTGATGCCAAATTCATCGACCAAATCTTGAGTTGTAACAGTTCCGTTATCTCGGATGAACATATACATATCTTTAATTCGAGTGAGCATCCGATCAGTAGTAGGTTTCAAAAGTAACCACTCCTTCATCATCATATCTCGTGGCAGGACTAGCGGACGACTTGGGTGAAAAGCAACAAAGTAATTGCAATTTACAGCCCCTTTACAATATTGTTTGTCAGT
This sequence comes from Psychrobacillus sp. FSL H8-0483, assembly GCF_038637725.1. Lineage (NCBI taxonomy): Bacteria > Bacillati > Bacillota > Bacilli > Caryophanales > Bacillaceae > Psychrobacillus > Psychrobacillus sp. FSL H8-0483. Next base: position 2,965,450 of record NZ_CP152052.1, on the reverse strand, counting down.
ACTTTATTATCTGACAATTAAATTATAGTAGATTTTCATTAAAAATTCTATAAAAAACACTTAATTTACAAAGGTTTAATAATAAATAGTGACAATTTTTTAAAAGACGTACTATAAAAATAAGTGTAAAATAGCTATATATCTTATATCGAAGGAGATTTGCATATGAATTGGTTAGAACGTGCAGAAGAGAAAAAAGAGGACATTATTGCAGAATTACAACGCCTCATACAAATTCCAAGTGTGTTACAAACTGATCTGGCTAACTCTGATATGCCATTTGGACCTAAACCTTTAGAAGCGTTACTTCATATGCTTCGAGAAGGAGAAAAAGCTGGATTTATAACGAAAAATATTGAGAATATGGCCGGACATATCGAAATGGGAAATGGACAAGAAATACTTGGTATCCTTTGTCATGTAGATGTAGTACCGGAAGGGAAAGGCTGGACATATCCTCCATTTGAAGGTGTCGTAGCTGACGATAAAGTGTATGGCCGAGGTGCAATTGATGATAAAGGGCCGACCATAGCTGCATGGATGGCAATGAAATTAGTAAAAGAAGCGGGAATTGAGCTTTCTAAAAAAGTGCGTCTTATTATTGGTACTGATGAAGAAAGTGGTTTTCGTTGTGTAAAACGGTATTTTGAAGAAGAGCAAATGCCGGAAATTGGGTTTGCCCCTGACGCGGATTTTCCTATTATCAACGCGGAAAAAGGAATAGCCGATTTGATTTTTACACAAACAGGTTCTTCTGAGACAGAAACGATTCAATTTTTCCAAGCTGGAAAAAGAACAAATATGGTTCCAGATGAAGCATTTGCATATGTTTTTGGGGGAGCACACACAATAAACCAAAAATTTCATGAATTTGCTAAAGAGCACGGTATTACTGGGGAAGTTGTGCAGGAAGGTTCCGTAGTAAAAGTATTAGTACACGGGAAATCGGCACATGCAATGGAACCTAACGACGGAGTAAATGCTGGAATTTTACTTGCAAAGTTTTTAAAAACCATTAGCTTAACTCCACACTCTAAAGCATTTGTCGAATTTTTAGTAACTGCTTTTGGAGAAGAGAGTAGAGGGCACGCTTTATCCTTAAACTTTGCAGATGAAGTGTCTGGTGAAACTACTCTAAATCCTGGTGTTATTCATTACGCTCCAGAGCAAGGATCATGTACGCAAGTAAGCTTACGATATTCAGTTACCTATCCATTCGAAGAAAAATTAAGTGCTTGTAGAGAAATACTTCAAAATACAGGCATTACGCTGGATCTTGGGTCTAATTCTGAGCCACATTATGTCGATAAAGAGGATATACTCATAACGACTTTACAAAAAGTATATGAAAGACAAACAGGACAAAAAGCGAAGCTACTTTCCATTGGTGGCGGGACATATGCACGTGTTCTGAAAAAGGGTGTAGCATTTGGAATGGTTTTCCCTGGAAGAAAAGATGTAGCACATCAAGTGGATGAATATGTGGATATTGAAGACTTAATAAAGGCAACAGCAATTTATGCAGATGCAATAGTAGAACTAGCAGGGAAAAATTAAAACTAGGGGGAATTAGTAATGAAGATTTTATGGAATGATCAAATTGTGGATGAAAAAGAAGTGAAGATTGGTTACGAGGATCGTGGCTATCAATTTGGAGATGGCATCTATGAAGTAATAAAAATTTATAATGCTGATGTATTTACTGCCACAGAGCATATTGACCGATTATATGCTAGTGCAGATAAAATTCAACTAGTCATTCCATATACAAAAGATGTTTTGCACAAAATGCTTCACGAATTAATCGAAATAAATGAAGTACAAAACGGACATATTTATTTGCAAGTGACACGAGGCACAAGTCCAAGACAGCATAATTTTCCGGTGCCAGTAGTGGAGAGCGTATTAACTGCTTATACGAAAGAAACAACTCGCCCGCTAGCCGAACTAGAAAATGGAGTAAAAGTATGTTTCGTTGAAGATGTTCGATGGCTTCGTTGTGATATTAAGTCATTAAATCTTTTAGGTAATGTCCTTGCTAAACAAGAAGCTGTTAGTAAAAACTGCTATGAGGCAATACAGCATCGTGGAGAAATCATAACTGAAGGTTCTTCTTCTAACGTCTACGGGATTAAAGATGGAGTGCTTTATACGCATCCTGTGAGCAATTTAATCTTAAATGGTATAACAAGAAAAGTTATTTTAGATTGCTGCCAGGAAGTAGGTATCCAAGTTGTAGAAGAAGCATTTACAAAAGAGCAAGCATTAGAAATGGATGAGTTCATCATGTCCTCTACAAATGCAGAAGTAATGCCCATTATTTCAATCGATGGACAAATGATTGGAAATGGTAAAAGAGGGAATTGGACTGAAAAGCTACAACAAGCTTTTGAGAAAAAAATTCCTGCAACTCTGGAAGTATGAAATCCCATTACTTTTTAGGTATTAAAGTTCCTCCCTCAATTGCCAAATCTATCGTAGAAGCAAGAAATAAAACAAATTTGCGAGAGACACATAAAACTTTGCCAGTGGCAGAGGATTTGCATATTACCCTTTTTTATGTAGGAGCAATAGAACAAGCTGTATTAGAGCTAATTATCCAGTCGTTTCAAAAGATCGATTGGAGCTCTTTTATTTTAACAACCGCAGGACTTGAACATTTTGGAAATGATCTTACACCTAGAGTGATGTATATAGGATTAGAAGAAAGTGATTCTTTAAATCATTTACAGCAAGATGTAATGCAAAAAATTGCTAATGTCATCGAAATAAATACTTCAAAAGACTTTCATGCTCATATAACAATTGCTAAAAAATGGGCATCCGCAGCATCGCTCTTAACAGATGACTTCCTATTGACAAAAGAATCTTTCGAGGTTAGCAAATTTTCTATATTTAAAATAAATCCAACTAGTATCCCTCGATACGAGGAAGTTGGTTCAATACAGTGTAGGAGGGTATAAAGGAATGGCCCAACTCGTTAAGCTTCAAGATTATGTTTCTCGATATCAAATAGATTTAAAAAGATATCCAACTCAATTTGTTCGACTAAAAAAGCAACAGTGGGAGCGAACAAAAGGAGAATGGGAAAAGGGGACACTTGATTCTTCTTGGATGGAAAAAGAAGAAGTGGAAGAGGAAGAATTAGCTGAAAAGAAGTCATTTTTTTCAAAGTTTTTTACCCGTACTAATGTAGAAATTGAACAAGCGGAAGCTTGGGAAGAGCATGAACTTCTGGAAGAAAATTCAATCCCTGAAGAGTCTACCACCCTTCATTTTCAACCGAATATTGTGTATAATCCACAGTCAATAGAAGAGTTAAAACGAATGTATTTAGATCAACTTTTTCATTTTCAGTTAAAGTGGGCAAGCTCTACTTTGCGTGAAAAGTCTTATGTAGATCCGAAGTTTATGCGTGATACATTATTGCGGTCTTTGACACTTCGTCTCCCTGATAATTATTTTTTGTTTTATTATCCTATATTAAAGATAAAGAATGCTCCGGTTGAACTGGAAGTAATCATTATTTTACCAACCGAAATTCTATGTCTTGTTGTACTAGAGGCAAATGATTTAGATGCTTTTATAGGTAGTAGTGATCGCTTTTGGCTGAGAAAAAGTGGCAAGGAGGAGAAAAAAATATTAAGCCCAATGATCGGCTTGAATAGAATGGAATCAATCTTAATGCAAATATTTAAGAAAGAAGATATAGACTTACCTATTAGAAAAGTCGTTCTATCAAGAAATGGTTATATTGACTATCCCGGTGCTTCATTTAACACCCAATTTGTTGATACTAGAAATTTTCCCGAATGGTTTATGGCATTAAAATCCTCCCCTTCTCCTATGAAGCATATGCAGTTTAAGGCTGCTCAATCTATACTTGAGCTAGTGCAAACAACATCTTATTCTAGAGCAGGATGGGATGTAGATAGTGAGGAGAAAAATGAATAAAGTTGTCTTTATCCTCAATGAACATGCTGGCAATGGTCGATCCAAGAAAGTATGGGATTCCTGGAGGGGTAAAGTAACATTCCCTTACACATTTTGTGTAACAGAGTACAGTGGGCATGCAACGGAAATAACGAAGCAATGTGCTAAAGAAAGTCAGGAGCCACTCTTAATTGTTGCTATTGGTGGAGACGGAACCGTACATGAAATAATCTCAGGAGCTACCGGTTATGAACATGTTCGAGTTGGAGTTATTTCTGCAGGAAGTGGAAATGATTTTGGTCGGACTTTTTCTGTATTTCAATCCATCGAACAGTTAGAAGCATATACATACGAAAAATATGATTTAGGTAAACTAACAAACGAGCGATCTACCTATAGTTTTGTCAACAATGCTGGCTTTGGCTTCGATGCGAAGGTGGTATATTCTTCAAATAATTCCAAATGGAAAAAGTGGTTAAATGCATTTGGATTAGGTAAAATAACGTACATACTTTATGTTGTAAAAGAATTGCTAGTTTTTCAAACTTTTTCGTTCTCTTTACTTACGAAAGAAGATACGTTAAAGTTTGATGATGTTTGGTTTATTGTCGTTTGTAATCAAGCGTATTTTGGTGGAGGCATGAAAATTTCTCCAAGTTCGCTACCTAACGATCAATTAATTGAAATGACAGTTGTCCATAAGTTAGCTAGATGGAAATTGCTGTTCATTTTTGGAACAGTTTTTTTCGGTAAACACACTAAATACAAAGAAGTAAAACAACTTCAAGCTAAGGATTTTACTATTCGTATGCATGAGAAAGTTTATGGCCATGTAGACGGGGAATTCTCTTGTGTAACAGAGCAAGAACAGTGTTTTTCTTTTTCGGTTCAACCGAAAGCTTGGAATTTAGCAAAACCATTAAGAAGCAAAAGGAGTTAATGTAATGAGGTTAAGACACAAACCGTGGGCAGAGGAATTTATTCATGCTCACCCTGAAATCGTTATACCAAATCCAGAGGAGTTAATGGGGAAATGGGATACGGAGTTTAAAAACAATAACCCCCTTCATATTGAAGTAGGTACTGGTAAAGGACAATTTATCACTGGTATGGCTAAGCAAAATCCAGCTATTAATTATATTGGGATTGAATTATACGATAGTGTGATAGTTTCTGCACTTGAAAATGCTATTGCAGCCCAACCCCTTCCAAATTTACGCTTACTAAAAGTAAACGGTGCTCATTTGGCTAAGTACTTTGAGAAAAATGATGTAGACCGTGTGTATTTAAACTTCTCTGATCCGTGGCCAAAGATTAGACATGCCAAAAGACGTTTAACGCATGAAGGTTTCTTAAAGCTTTATGAATCTATTTTAGTAGACAACGCGGAAATTCATTTTAAGACGGATAATCGAGGATTATTTGAATATTCTTTAATTAGCATGTCGGCTTATGGTATGTTAATAAAAGATGTTTCACTCGATTTGCATGTAAATATGCCAGAAGATAATATTATGACTGAATATGAAGAAAAGTTTTCTGCAAAGGGACAACCAATCTATCGAGTAGAAGCAAAATTCGTATAATTACGAGAAACATATTTTCTGTGTAGCTGAACGAAGTGAAGTAGTAGTAAAATACGTCAAAAAGGGGACCTGGGAGTATGGATGCGTTTCAATTTCACGATATGTCATTGACATGGTTAAAAGGCGGTACTACTTATATGGATGGGGGAGCCATGTTTGGAGTTGTGCCAAAACCTTTATGGGAAAAGAAATATCCTGTGAATGAAAAAAATCAAATAGAATTATCGTCAGATCCACTATTCATCCAGTATAAAGGTCAGAATATTTTAATGGAAGCTGGGTTAGGCTTCGGGAAATTTACAGAAAAACAGCTACGAAACTATGGAGTGTCGGATCAGTCGATGGTGGAGGACAATTTAGTTGAACTTGGCTTTTTACCTGAGGATATCGATATCATTCTTATGACGCACCTTCACTTTGACCATGCTTGTGGATTGACGAAATGGGAAGAGGATAAATTAGTTTCCAGTTTCCCGAATGCTAAAATTTATGTATCAGAGGTCGAATGGAATGAAATGAAAAACCCAAATATTCGGTCACAAAATACTTATTGGAAAGAAAATTGGGAGCCAATAGAATCCCAAGTTATCACTTTCACTGACAGGTTAGAAGTAGTCGAAGGAATTGAAATGATTCATACTGGTGGACATAGTGATGGACATAGTATTATATTATTCAAGCAAAATGGAGAAACGATTATTCACTTAGCTGACTTAATGCCAACCCATGCACATCAAAATCCATTATGGGTTTTGGCTTATGACGATTATCCAATGACTTCTGTTTTTGCAAAAAAGAAATGGGTCACTGAAGGATTACAAAAAAACTATTGGTTTAGCTTTTACCATGATGCATTTAACCGGTTAATCAAATGGTCAGTAGATGGGAAAGAAATTGTAGATAGAGTAGAGCGAACAAGATAAAAAATCAGCTGCGCATTATGTGAGGCCACTGAAAAAGTCTATTAAACATTTCTTAGCGAGGGGGCTGTCTCTAAAGTCATATAGTGACTGAGAGATGGTCCCTTTTCCAATGTATTGATTTCCGTTCCAGACGGACGCTTTCCGCGGGCATGGCTTTAGTCTCCTCGTCGCTTTCGCTCCTGCGGGGCCTTCAGCTCATGCTATTCCCGCTGGAGTCGCCGTCTTCCACCACATTCAATTGCCTACAAAAAATAGTAGTTTAATAAAAAGTATACAAAAAGCAGGTGTAGAGAAAGACTCGTTTTTCTACACTTGCTTCAATTTATGGGCTTATTGGACAGCCCCTTCGTTTTTTGATTAAATATAACATCTATGTGATTCCGGTGCAGGCGGTCCGTGAGCCTCCTTGTCGCAAGCTGAAGACACTGAAAAACTAGAAATTTGTATTTTGTAGGAACTATTTGCTGTATTTAATTTAAGAGAATTTAGCGCGACGCATGAGACTCCTGCGGGAAAGCGAGACAGACGAGACCCCGCACGAAGCGTAGCGAAGGAGGAGGCTCGTCGCTCGCCCGCGGAAAGCGAATGCCAAAGCGCTAAATTCTCTTAGCGGCTATTTGATGGATAATTTATTAGAATGATACTTTTTCCGTGCCCTCCGCAAGCTCCTGCGGGGGTCTCACCTGGACGCGTGAGCGGCGGTGATGGCTTATCGCTCACCCCGCGGAAAGCGTCCACCTACAGCGGAAATCAACTATACTTTATTCCATGTAGAATACATATTTCTGTAGTTTCCTTCAAATAAGAGAAGCCTATTCTACAAGGCTTCAACTAAATGTTTAAAGCTTCACTAAATCTACAACCGTACCTGTTTTGGCATCTGCTGCAAACTCGAATTGTTCGAGTTCTCCATTTTTTACGCGGGAAATTCCACCTTTGTATACATGGAAGCTAATTGCTTCTTTTTGAAAGGGTTCAGGGCTCATATAGATCCACGATCCATCAATAGGACCTTCTTCTTTAAATGATTTTTTTATATCGCTTAGAACAAGCTCTGCAGAACGATTAAAGTTCATTTTACTAGCAGCTTGACTTGCGATAATACCAATAACAATTCCAGTCCCAAGACCCATCATATAATCCTTTAATTTCATTTTTGTTCCTCCCTATGGCCTTTTTTTTAGTGTATCATACAACTCGCAACCGATTAAATTTTTCGATATCCGAAGGTTTATTGTAGTAAACTATTCAAACTTTTATTACAATAGAAGAGGAATCTTTTTGAAGATAAATATAATTATTACGGAGCTTTAGGAGGCTTTTTAACATGAATGAAGAAACACGCTCATTATTTAAAACATTAACAGAATTACCTGGAGCACCTGGAAATGAGCATGCTGTTCGTGCATTTATGCGCAGTGAGCTGTCAAAATATTCGGATGAAATCGTTCAGGATAATTTAGGCGGTATTTTCGGACTGAAAAAAGGCGATGAAAATGGTCCTAAAATTTTAGTTGCTGGACATATGGACGAGGTCGGCTTCATGGTTTCTGGAATTACAGACAACGGCATGATTCGTTTTCAACCACTTGGCGGCTGGTGGAACCAAGTATTACTTGCACAACGAGTAGAACTTGTGACAAATGAAAAAACTATCCCTGGTGTCATTGGTTCTATTCCTCCTCATTTATTAAGTGATGAAGTGCGAAATAAGCCGATGGACATTAAAAATATGCTAATTGATGTCGGAGCAGACGATAAAGAGGATGTTCTTCGAATGGGTATTAAACCGGGGGATCAAATCGTTCCTGTTTGTCCATTCACACCAATGGCCAATGATAAAAAAATTATGGCAAAAGCATGGGATAACCGCTATGGTTGCGGACTTGCCATTGAACTGTTGAAAGAAGTACAAAATGAGCAATTACCAAATATGCTGTATTCTGGTGCGAATGTAATGGAAGAAGTCGGTCTTCGCGGGGCTCAAGCTTCCACGAATATGATTAAACCAGATCTTTTCTTTGCATTAGATGCTAGTCCTGCCAATGATGCTTCCGGTAATAAAAATGAATTTGGTCAGTTAGGTAAGGGAACATTACTTCGAATTTTTGACCGGTCTATGATTACCCATCGTGGTATGAGAGAATTTGTGTTGGATATGGCGGAAACACATCATATTCCATATCAATATTTTATCTCTCAAGGCGGAACAGATGCAGGGCGTGTGCATACATCCAATGAAGGAGTTCCAAGCGCAGTAATTGGCATATGCTCACGTTATATTCACACATCTTCTTCGATTATTCATACGGATGATTATGCAGCAGCAAAAGAATTGATTGTGAAATTGGTGAAAGCATGTGACCGAACTACATTAGAAACAATCAAAGCTAACGTATAATAAAAAGATGCCCTTTATGGCATCTTTTTTTATGAAGGGGAATAGAATGTATGAAAATATTAATAGGAACCAACAATAGAGCTAAAACAAAGGCTGTTCAGTCCATATCTAGTATTTATTATCCAAACGCTAGTTTTGTAAATAAAGAAGTACCTTCGCTAGTTTCCAATCAACCGATGAGTAATGAAGAGACAAGACAAGGTGCAATTAATCGTGCAAAGCAATTAATGGTACAAGCAGATGCCCATTTTGGTATCGGTTTAGAAGGAGGAGTACAAGAAATAGACGGAACAATGTATATTTGTAATTGGGGAGCACTGGCAACGAACGATGGAGAGGTCTATACTGCAACAGGAGCAGGAGTGCCTTTACCAGAAGAGATAGCAATTCAACTCCGTGAAGGGGCGGAACTTGGACCTGTCATGGACGTCTATACTAATAAGAATGATATACGACATGACGAAGGTGCAATTGGCGTATTTACGAACAGTTATGTAAAAAGAAGTGATATGTTTGAACATATTATGTTATTGCTAATTGGTCAGTATGAACTTTCTATAAAGATGCGAAAATAATACTTAGTATATCTTTATATTATAAGGTTTGTCTTACATTTTTTAACGGATAAGCTCTGTTAAACGATCATATTGTTACGTGCCGAAAATCCGCTCGCTTTCCGATGACGAACTTCCAAGCCTCCTCGGGGCAACAGGAAGTTGGTCACGAATCCGTTGCTACATGGATGTGGCGAACTTAGGATTTGTTCCTATAAGCCCGCTTGCGGGGTCTTGGCAGCACGTTTTTCCGCAGGAGTCTCGCGGATTTTCGTCACAAAATATATTTTATAAAAAACAAGTCTACTTTTACAGATTCAATGGATAAGAAAGTTTCTGTTAACTGTCTAGACTCCTGTCCGTCAGCTGGACTTACAGGAAGTGAGTCATGCATTCGTTGCCGCAGGACGCCTACCTTTCTAAATGCCATTTACGGCTCCTGCGCGAAGTTCGTCGCAGAAGTACATTGTCACTAACATAGTGCTCAAGCTATAGTAGTTGCATGTAGTATCAATCATCGATAAAATATATAGCAGTCATGCTTTGAATGGAGGAAATCAAATGACTCGAAACTGGATACGAGTAATTACCGCTTCACTAGCAGTCATTTTATTAGTTGGATGTGCAACATCAATAAACGATCAAACGACAGATGGTCTTGAAAAAGCAAAACTAGCTTTTCAAGGGGATGCTGAAAAACCTAATGAAGAAGTGAATGATGTAAAGATATTCATACCGAGTGGTTTTTCCATTGAAGATGAGACTGATAAATCAAATATTATTTTATCCAAAGGGAAAGATTCCTATATATTATTTATCAATCCAAATGAATTACCAAGCAGTCAGTTATACTATGATTTAATGATGGAAGATAGCAATATAAATGTTGTAGAAGAAAAGAAATTTGAACAAAATGGTCGTTTCGGTTTTGCAGCAATTATTGAAAATAGTGAAGACAAGTACGAGCTTATTACAAGTATTGGTGGTATCAAGCTTACGACCATTTCGAAAGAGCAAAATATTGCCGATAATTTAGAACAGATGATGACAATAGTGAAATCTATAAAGACCAAATAGGGGGAATTTAGATGCAAAATTTAACTACAATGGAACAATTTGAACTATTAAAGAATGAAGAAAAAGTAGTTTTCAAATTTACGGCGGATTGGTGTCCAGATTGCCGTTTTATCGACCCTTTCATGGGAGAAGTAGAAGAGAAATTTTCAGACTTCACATTTGTTTCAGTAGACAGAGATCAATTTATTGATTTATGTGGCCAATTAGACATTTATGGTATTCCTAGTTTCATTGCTTTTGAAAATGGGATAGAAATAGGACGTTTTGTTAGCAAGGATCGCAAAACGAAAGAAGAAATCGAATCATTTCTTCAAACTATTTAACTTTATTCAGTAGCCGTCCCAACGTAATAGAGTGGCGGGAGTAAAATTTGGACGCTAATATGCCATTGCTTATTTGATAATAATAAAACGGTTCACGACTTGTGGACCGTTTTGTTTATGGAAAGGAAATGTTTAAAGTGAAAGCACTTGAACTCATTAGGCTTCTAAAAACGAAGCTATCAGAAGAAATTTACACGTACGACTATAATCGAGAAACAAATAAACTTCGATTAGACCATAAAGAATTAGCAAAAGGAATTGATATTTCTATTCCTCCTATATTAGCTAAATATGAAACGAAAAAAGAGAAAGCAATTGAAGAAGTAGTATATACAATTCAGCAAACCTTTCAAGCAATGGAAAAGGAAATCGCAGGAGAAATTGATCCTGCTGCCTCTATTTATCCAGTTATTCGTTCCACTTCGTTTCCACAGAAGTCCAATGAAGGGAACCGCTTTATCACGAAAGATCATACAGCAGAAACGCGAATATATTATGCATTAGACTTAGGGAACACGTATCGATTACTCGATGAAAAAATGTTAGCCGGATGGGATATTCGAGAAACTGAAATACGAGAAAGAGCTATTTTTCAAGTTAGAAATTTAGAAACAAATTACAAAAAAGATGAAGTAGCCGGTAATATTTTTTATTTCTTTAATAATAATGATGGCTATGATGCAAGTCGCTTGCTGAATGAATCGCTGCTAAGAGATATGAAAAAACAGGTTGTTGGAGATATGACTGTTTCTGTACCCCATCAAGATGTTATGATAATTGGTGATATAAGAAATGAAACAGGTTACGATGTTCTCGCTCAAATGACTATGCATTTCTTTACTGTTGGAACCGTACCTATTACTTCATTATCTTTTATATATGAAAATGGAGATTTAGAGCCGATTTTTATTTTGGCGAAAAATCGAGTAACAAAGGAGAATGAAGACAAATGAATATTTTTTACAATGAAGTTGGCGTAGGGGACGTACTATTAGTACAGTTGACACCCGAAAAAACGGAAAAAGTTATTACAGAGTCAAAAGGAGATGTGACGTTAGTAAAAGACGCACAATCAAACGAGGTATTAGCGATAAACGTTTTTGGTTACAGTAAATATGACCAAATACAAACAACTGGACAAGTTTTCCTAACGGAAGAATTAGTAGCAAAAGTACAACATGCCCTGGCAGAAAATGGTGTATCTTACACGTTTGAAGTAGATTTATCGCCTAAATTTGTTGTTGGTTATGTGGAATCATTAGAACAACATCCGAACGCAGATAAATTAAAAGTTTGCCAAGTAAATGTTGGAGATACTACACTACAAATTGTATGTGGTGCTCCTAATGTAGAAGCAGGTCAAAAGGTAGTAGTAGCAAAGGTTGGAGCTGTAATGCCTTCTGGAATGGTTATTAAGGATGCAGAGCTTCGTGGAATTGCATCAAGTGGAATGCTTTGTTCTGCAAAAGAATTAGCATTGCCAAATGCACCAGAGGTAAAAGGCATTCTTATTTTAGATGAGCAACAAGAAGCAGGAAGTCCTTTTCCGCAATCATAAAAAGTAGTGCAAAATTACTTTATTTTTGTAAAATATCCAGTTTTTTATCATCATTCTTAAAGCATGCCGATTAGGTGTGCTTTTTTTTATGTATTTCTATTATATAATAGGGACGTATACTGGTATTACTGGTAAAATAGAAGGTATCGATTAGAAAGAGTGATGAATTTGAATTGGTTTAAAAAATTATTTGCAGCTAATGAAGATGAATATAGAGATGAAACAGAAGTAGAAGTACAAGGTGTCCCAAAAACAACACAACCTAAAACACCATTTCGTTTCCCATTAATTTCAGATGAAGAAAAACATGAATTTTTATATGGGTTACCAAAAGAAGAAAAAGTAGTGGAAGAACCATTTCTAGAAAAAAAATCTAATGATACACAATCGTTTAAGCCTTTACATACGCAAGGTATTTGGCAACAGCGGAAGCAGCAAACGGTTGTTCATCGTGCAGAAAAAAAAGAAATAGAAGAGGCTCCAGCGATTATAAGAAAAAAAAGAGCATTTACACCAACAGATGTACCTTCTCCTATTTATGGTTTTTCTAAAGAAAAAGAAAAGAAAGTAGAACCAAAACAGGAAAAAGAAATAATAGTAGACGACCTTATCGTAATGGAGGCTCCAATTCCAGTTCCACAGCAGGTTGTAGAAGAGTCTGTTGCACCAGTGGTGGAAATCATGGAGAGAGTAGTAGGTGAGGTAGAACAATCTGTAACTACAATGGAAGAGATTCATGAAGCTATAGATACACTACCAATCGAAGAGGTCGAAGAAACTAAGCCAACAGTTCCAAAAGAAAATATTCGACCTTTTAATGTGCTTATGTTGAAATCAGATAAACAAAAGCAGGTGGAAGAAGCTGCTGCAACAGTCATGGAAATAATAGATGAGGTGGAGGTAGAACAATCTTCACCTCTAACTGAAGAGATCCAAGAATTTAAGGTTAATATACCAATCGAAGAATATAAGGATACATCACCGATCGAAGAGGTCCAAGAAGTAAAACCAACAGCTCCAAAAGAAAACATAAGACCTTTTAATGTAATGATGCTGAAATCAGATAAACAAAAGATGAATAAACTAGATATAAATAATCCTATGTCACAGTCTGTACAACCATCTGCACTAAAACCGGAAACACAAATAGTAACATCAAAAGAAGTGCTTATAGAAGGAGTGAAGCAAGAAATCGTTCCATCTACTTATACAAGACCATCATTCAGTTACTTGCTTCCTCCGGAAATAAAGGATGAAGATAATGAATGGATGGAAGAGCAAGCATTTACACTAGTAGAGGCCTTATCCCATTTTCAAATAACGGGTGAGATTGTTCAAACTTTTCAAGGACCTGCTGTCACCCAGTTTGAACTAACAGTAGGACGTGGGACAAAAGTAAGTAAAATTCGTAATTTAGCTGACGATTTAAAATTAGCTTTAGCAGCAAAAGATATTCGTATTCAAGCGCCTATTCCAGGAAAAAGTTCTATTGGTATTGAAATTCCCAATAGAAAGTCCCGAGCTGTCCGCATTTCAGAAGTTCTTAAAACCGATGTGTTTACAAACTCTGATTCACCACTTGAAGTTGCACTTGGGTTAGACCTTACTGGAAAACCAGTGACACTAGATTTACGAAAAATGCCGCATGGTTTAATAGCGGGTGCGACAGGGTCAGGAAAGTCAGTATTCATTAATTCATTACTTGTTAGCCTGTTGTATAAAGCAACTCCTGAAGAAGTAAAGCTACTTTTAATTGATCCGAAGATGGTTGAACTTGCTCCTTTTAATCATATTCCACATCTAGTGAGCCCGGTAATTACAGACGTTAAAGCTGCTACAGCGGCATTAAAATGGGCAGTGGAAGAAATGGAGCGTCGTTATCAATTATTTGCTCATGTAGGTGTGCGCGATATTGGCAGATTTAATACGCTTGCGACAGAAAAACGACAATTCGCTCAAAGACTACCTTATCTCGTGATTGTCATTGATGAGCTTGCCGATTTAATGATGATGGCACCTGCAGAGGTGGAAGAAGCAATTTGCCGTATTGCACAAAAAGCAAGAGCCTGCGGAATTCACTTAGTATTAGCTACTCAGCGTCCATCTGTAGATGTCATTACTGGTTTGATTAAAGCAAACATACCAACCCGTATTGCATTTTCTGTTTCTTCTCAAATCGATTCTCGTACAATTTTAGATCAGCAAGGTGCAGAGCGATTACTTGGTAAAGGGGATATGCTTTACCAAGGAAATGGCATGTCTAGCCCTGTTCGTATTCAAGGTACTTATGTATCGGACGATGAAATTGAAAGTGTTATCGATTATGCAAGAAGCCAGGGAACTCCTGACTATATGTTTGAGCAAGAAGAGTTAATGCAAAAAGCAGAAATAGCATCTGAACAAGATGAATTATTTGAAGAGGCATGTCGTTTTATTGTAGAACAAGGGTCTGCTTCTACCTCCTTATTGCAACGTAAGTTTCATTTAGGTTATAATCGAGCAGCTAGATTAATAGATGCCATGTATGAGAATGGATATATTACAGAGCAAAAAGGAAGCAAGGCGAGAGAAGTATTACTAACAAACGACAATTTAGAACAAATATTTAGTTAATATTGTTTATTAAATTTATGTATGAAAAAGTGATATAATTGGGAATACGTCTATTAAGACGATTGTATTAAAAAATGTATATAAGTGGGACTAATCCCAGGAGGGTTACAACGTATGACAAAGTATCATTTTACAGGCATTAAAGGGTCTGGAATGAGTCCGTTAGCACAAATCTTACATGATATCGGAAATGAAGTGCAAGGTTCTGATATTGAAAAGTATTTTTTTACGGAAAAACCATTACATGACCGACATATAAATGTTTTATTATTTGATGAAGCAAATATAGAAGAAGGTATGACAATTATTGCAGGGAACGCATTCCCTGATAGTCATCCTGAATTAGTGAAAGCAAGAGAACTAGGTTTGAATGTAATACGTTATCACGATTTTTTAGGCGACTATATGAGTAAGTTTACGTCCATTGCTGTTACTGGAGCTCATGGGAAAACGTCTACCACAGGACTACTATCCCATGTGTTAAGTGGTTATAGCCCTACTTCTTTTCTAATTGGTGATGGTACTGGTAAAGGGGAAGCAGATGCTTCTAATTTTGTGTTCGAGGCATGTGAGTATCGTAGACACTTTTTAGCGTACAGTCCTGACTATGCAATAATGACAAATATTGATTTCGATCATCCTGATTATTTTCAAGATATTGACGATGTATTTAGTGCATTCCAATCCATGGCGATGCAAGTTAAAAAAGGTATCATCGCTTGTGGAGATGACCAATATTTACAAAAAATTAAAGCTGCTGTGCCGGTCGTTTATTATGGATTTGGTGAGCATAACGATTTTGCGGCAAGGAACATAGAAAAAACGACAGAAGGTACTTCATTCGATGTATTTGTCCGAAATGAATTTTATGAGCGTTTTACTATTCCTATGTTTGGTGACCATGCAGTCCTAAATTCGTTAGCTGTTATCTCTCTATGTCATTACGAGGAAGTGCCAGCGGATATTATTCAAAAAGGCTTAGAAACGTTTGAAGGTGTGAAAAGACGCTTTACAGAGACTGTTATTGGAGATCGTATTATTATTGACGATTATGCACATCATCCAACAGAAATTAAAGCAACGATTCAGTCAGCTCGACAAAAATACCCAAATCGTAAGATTGTCGCTATATTTCAACCACACACATTTACGAGAACGCAAAAATTTCTGCATGAATTTAGCGAGAGCCTAAGTTCAGCGGATCAGGTGTATTTATGTGATATCTTTGGTTCAGCAAGGGAAAATGCTGGTACTTTAACCATTCAATCACTAGGAGACCTAATTGAAGGAAGTCATATTTTACATGAAGATACAGTAGATCAATTGCTGTCTCATGAAAATGCTACTTATTTGTTTATGGGAGCAGGAGATGTACAGAAATACCAAGAAGCTTTCAACCAAAAACTAAATAAATGATAAAAATGCTTAATCCATTTGTGATTAAGCATTTTTTTAAAGGAAATTTCTAAGAAAAGTAGTATAGTATAAAGAAAGAAGTTTAGTTTATTTCTTTTAGGGTAAAATTACAATATCACAAACAAGTTAGAGGAGAATGCTCAATGGAAAATCTTTTATACATAGCTGCTATTATAGCTGCAATTGCATTTCTAGTACTTTGTATAAGCCTTGCTGTTACGTTATCTTCAGTTAAAAAGACTTTAAATAATGTTGCGGATACACTGGAAGGGCTAGATACACACTTACAAAATGTTACGAAAGAAACAGCGGAACTTCTTCATAAGACCAATGAATTAGCAGAAGATATCCAAGAGAAATCAGTACAACTAAACACAGTGGTTGCAGCAGTCAAAAATGTAGGAACTTCCGTAAATGGTTTTAATAATTCTATCCAACGTCTTACATCATCTGTTACAACAGAAGTAGAAAAGAATGAAGAAAAAATAGCACAAGTTGTTCAGTGGAGCAGTGTAATTCTAGGTCTACGAGACAAATGGAAAGAAAGAAAAGCAATGGATCAAGCAGAGTTTTATTCCTTTGAAAAAGATAATAAAACAAATAACTAATAAATTGGAGGAATTTTAATGAGCAATCATGAACAAAACAAACCAAATTATAATGAAGCAAAATTTAACCATGAGTATTATGCAAACCAAGCTTCCTACGATCGTCAATCACAACCAAACTATCCACTTGCTCCTTCTTATAACGAAACGAGAGAGAACATTTATCGTGATCAAGAAGTGAATGGTAAGGACTTTATCATTGGAGTAATAATTGGAGGTATTATTGGAGCTACTACTGCTTTGTTATTAGCGCCTAAAACTGGGACTGAGTTGCGTGGAAATCTTTCAACACAAGCTGGCCAAATTAAAGTAAAAACAATGGACTTATCTTCTACAGCTAAAGAAAAAACAACAAAAATTTCTAAGCAATTACAAGAACAATCCGAGCAATTAGTAGATAAAGTTAAATCCATGAAGGGAAAACCAATGTCGCCTTTAGACGATGGAACTGCTTCCTCAGAAGGTGAAGAGCCAATGGAATTCATGGCAACTATTTCACATACAACGGTTGAAATAGCGGAGGAAGATGAAAATCTGACTGTAGTAGCCGAAGCAATTAAAGAAGCGGTTACAGAAGAAAATAATCCGAATAAGAATTAAAAAAAACGGGCCTTATGCCCGTTTTTTTAGTTGAAAATTATTTCGAGTTCGTCTCCGCCAAAGATTTCTTCATCAAAGCGAGAGGCTAGTCCGTTTTTAATGATTTGGAAAGAACCAGCATTTTCTGGTAAGGTCCATTCGGAAAAACGAAAAACATCTTGGAATATCCATGCAGAGGTATTAACCTCTTCCCACTGAAGCGCTGTTCCATTTGGAATTAAGTCCGAGGGAGATAAAATAGTATTTTCACTGATTACCTTAGCACTTTCTTTAAAAAGTTCGATCGTTTCTTGTTGAAATTTGATTGTAATACGGTCCAGAAGTTTTTTCTCTAGATGATCTGAAAGTTGCTGCAAAGTAGGAGCAGTAGCTATATTCATTTGTAATACATCATTGTCTTGAACGGGATATTGTAGCTTTACAGCGTTCCCATTTAATAATAATGTGGTGGAAAAGGATGGGATGTAATGATTTTTATTATTAATAGAAATTGTATAAGGCTTTAATTGGGTTAAGTAATTTTCTTTTTGAATTGCATGTAAAAGTTGTTCAATTGTATGTGGAGTTTCAACTGTGATCTTGTCTCTTTCTACTAGTGAAGTTTCTAGTGAAACTCTCTCTCCATTTACTTGAACAGTTGGTTCTACAATATGTTTAACTCCCTGAAAGGTAATTGTTTTTACAGATGCTTCGTCTAGTAAATCTCGGACTGATGCTGTACCTACATTACCATCTTTTCCTTCTATGAGTTCTATTTTATCTTTGTTTTTTATTAGTGTTTTTGTATTTGCTTCCTGACCATTAAGCTCAATAACAGCGGGCTTTCCATGCTCTCCTGGAATATGGATTGTTTGTCCATTTACTTGAACGGAAAGAGCTGCTCCTGGTCTTCCATACAACTTACGAGTAGAAATATTTGCGGCAAGTAATGCATCTCCAATAGTCATTTCTTTTAATTCAAATAAACGAACAACCTGTTGGTTTACCTCAACAGACATATATTGAATGGGAGCACGTTTAGCAGCAATTGCAATTCCTATTGGTGTAACAAGTTCTGGAGATACAGGAATATGATCTTCTTTCGTTAGGTTTTGAATGGCGTCAATTCCTCGTACAGCAACTCGATTTACAGGTAAATTTAATTTTTCTGCAAGAAGTGTTGTGAGCGAAGGGGTTAAGCTTCCTCCACCTACTAGCATGACAGCCTTTGGTGGATGGTTATTATTTAATCGGAAAATTTCCGTTGAAACAGCCGATGCTAATTCCAACGTTGCTGGTCTTAACGCATCAATTACTTCTTCTTTAGGGATGTTTTGATCAAAGCCTAGAATATCTTTTATTTGAATAAATTCATTTGTATTTATTGCTCTCTTTGCATCTTCTGCAAGTGGAAAATCTAGAAGATAAATGTCGCTAAGTGCTTCTGTTATTTCATCGCCTGCATAAGGTACCATTCCATAAGCAACAACTGTCCCATAATTGGTAATGGCAATATCCGATGTTCCTGCCCCTATATCCACTAGTGCCACATTGAGGCGCCTCATAGTTGGTGGAATTAATACATTAATCGCCGCAATAGGCTCTAATGTTAAAGCTTCCATTTCTAAATTAGCTCTTTTCAAAGCAGAAAGTAGTGATTCGACAACGACTCTAGGTAAAAAAGTGGCAATTACTTCGATAGATGCTTCATTTCCTTGTTGATCTACTAGGCTACCAATTTCTTCACCATCAAGTCTGTAGTAAAGTACGCTATATCCCACACAGTAATAATGACTTGATTGTCTTTCTCCGTCATTTTGGACTAAATTATTTTGTGCTTGTTGAACTGCTGTGAGTTCAAGTCGGCTGACATCGTCTTCTGAAAATATAGGTCTGTTTTTGATGTCCATTTTCATCTCTGCTTGTTCTGTTTTTAACGCTCGTCCAGCAGCGGCAACGCTTACTTTTTCCAAGGGTCCATGTTTTTCTTCTAATTGTGTTTTTATGGATTGAATGACTTCCACTACTTTTAGCACATTATGTATTTGTCCATCCACCATCGCACGTTCTTTATGTTCTTCTACTAAAACATCAATTACATGAAATGTTTCATGGCGTTCTTCTAAAATAATTCCTACTACGGATCTAGTACCAATATCTAATGCAAATAATTTTGATGACAAATTTCCACGTCCTTTTCAGACAAATACTTTAGCGAGTTGAATCGCTAAAATTAAAATACGTGACATTCTTGTATACATTGATTATAATATGACTTATATCTTAAAATGTATCATAATTTTCAGTCGATAGAAAGCATCGATGGAGAGAAGAGAGGAGAAATATCTATGAGTCAAGTAGATTTAGTGGCTTTACGTAGTCGTGTAGATGAGATTAACGTAGAAATTTTACAGTTAATCAACGAAAGAGCTGGTGTTGTTCAAGAGATTGGAAGAGTTAAAGAAAAACAAGGTGTAAATAGATATGATCCTCTTCGCGAAAGACATATGTTAGATCATTTAAAAGAAAACAATTCTGGGCCACTTCCACAATCAACAGTTGAACATATTTTCAAGGAAATATTTAAAACTGCTCTAGAATTTCAAGTAGATGATCAAAAGAAAGCTCTTCTTGTTTCACGTAAAAAGAAATCAGAAGATACGATAGTTGAAATTAATGGAGAAAAAATAGGCACAGGAATTCCTTCATTCGTATTTGGTCCTTGTGCAGTAGAATCTTACACTCAAGTGGCAGAAGTTGCTGCGGCAATCCAAGCTAAAGGCCTAAAACTTATAAGAGGTGGAGCGTACAAGCCACGTACCTCTCCATATGATTTCCAAGGTCTTGGTTTAGATGGATTAAAAATATTAAAACAAATTTCACAAAAATATGGCTTAGCGGTTGTATCTGAAATCGTAACTCCAAGCCATTTAGATGAAGCACTAGACTATGTGGATGTTGTACAAGTAGGTGCTCGTAATATGCAAAATTTCGAACTATTAAAAGCGGTAGGTTCTATTAATAAGCCAGTCTTATTAAAACGTGGTATTGCAGCTACGTTAGATGAATTTATCCATGCAGCAGAATATATTATGTCACAAGGAAATGACCAAATCATTTTATGTGAACGAGGTATTCGAACGTATGAGAGAGCAACTAGAAATACATTAGACATTTCTGCAGTACCAATCTTAAAACAAGAAACACATTTACCTGTATTTGTCGATGTAACACATTCAACTGGACGTCGTGATATCCTTTTACCTGCTGCAAAAGCAGCAATTGCAATTGGAGCAGATGGAGTTATGGCTGAAGTGCATCCAGATCCAGCGGTGGCATTATCAGATGCTGCTCAACAAATGAACTTACAGCAATTCGATGAGTTTTATGATTCCTTACAAAAATTTATGAAGACGCATGAAGTTCACGCGTAATTCGTGAAATAATTCACAAAACCGACTCTTCTTGAAGGGTCGGTTTTACTATTTAATTGAAAGTTAGGAAGGATATCAAGTATTATTTAATTATATACTTAATTAGACTAGTAAAGGAGGGTACGCGTTGACTATTACAATTTATGATGTAGCAAGAGAAGCGAATGTATCAATGGCAACTGTTTCACGTGTAGTAAATGGTAACCAAAACGTCAAGCCAGCAACACGTCAAAAAGTGCTAGCAGTAATAGAACGATTAGATTATAGACCCAATGCAGTGGCAAGAGGTTTAGCGAGTAAAAAAACAAAAACAGTTGGAGTAATTATTCCAGATATATCAAATGTGTTTTATGCCGAACTAGTGCGAGGTATAGAAGACATTGCTACTATGTATCGTTATAATATTATTTTAACAAACTCCGACCAGCAAGAAGACAAAGAAGTACAGTTATTATCTACATTATTAAGCAAACAAGTTGATGGCGTAGTCATGATGAGTGACGAAATTACAAAGGAAATGCTTCGTGAAATGGAAAGGACGGATGTACCAGTTGTTTTAGCTGGAACAGTAGAAGATTCTAATTCTTTTCCATCAGTCAATATAGAATATCATGAAGCAGCTGTCGACGCGGTTAATCGCTTAATACAAAACGGTCATACTAGAATTGCATTTGTATCTGGATCCATGTCTTCTACCATAAATAGAGTATACAAGCTTTCGGGCTATGAAAAGGCTTTGAATGCAGCAAATATAGAAATTGACTCAGATTTAATCGTTGGCGTCGATAATACATATGACGATGGCCTTGTAGCGTGGGAACAGCTCCGCAATCTTAAAAATCCACCAACAGCATTTTTTGCTGGGAACGATGAAATTGCAATTGGACTTATTCATGGTGCTCAAGATAGTGGGTTAAACGTACCAAAAGATGTTGAGGTAATAAGTTTTGAAAACTCCAAACTTGCTCGAATGGTAAGACCTCAACTCACAAGCGTTGTTTTACCTTTGTACGATATCGGTGCCGTTTCCATGAGGTTATTAACAAAATTTATGAATAAAGAAAAAATTGAAGAACAAACAGTAGTTCTTCCTTACCGAATTGAGGAAAGAGACTCGGTAAAATAAATCTTCTAATAAAAAGGGGCTGTCCAAAGTCATATAGTGACTGAGAGATGGTCCCTTTTCCAATGTATTGATTTCTGTTCCAGACGGACGCTTTCCGCGGGCATGGCTTCAGTCTCCTCAGGCCAACACGATGTTGGTCACGAAGGCGTTGCCACACGAGGTGGCGTTCTTAGCCTTCGTTCCTTTGTTCGCTCCTGCGGGGCCTTCAGCTCATGCACCTGCCGCTTCGCTTTCGGTGCAGAAAACATCTGCTATTCCCGCTGGAGTCGCCGTCTTCCACTACAATCAATTGCCTACAAAAAATAGTAGTTTAATAAAAAGTATACAAAAAGCAGGTGTAGAAAAAGACTCGTTTTTCTGCACCTGCTTCAATTTATGGGCTAATTGGACAGCCCCTTTTTATATGACTGTTGATTGCGTAACAAATATAACGCTTTATCTAGCATTTGTTTATTTTTCTCCATTATTTCTAGTTTTCTTGGAATAGGCTCATATAATGGATGAGGATCCATCCAAGTAGAAATAAGAGGTATAGGTGACTCCTTAGCCCAACGATCAAGCCAAGATTTCGGCAAGTTACCTATGGGAGATTTTACATCATTCATTTCCATCCACAACAATGACCATGCACGTGGAACAACTCTCCAAATATCATACCCACCACCACCAACAGCAATCCATTTACCATCGCAAAACTCATGAGCAAGTTCATGTGCCAGTTTAGGTATCTCTTGGTATAGGTTCATTGTTCCATATAAATGGGTTAACGGGTCAAAATAATGAGCATCCGCACCATTTTGGCTTAAAATAATATCGGGTTTAAATGACTCAACTATCTCGCGAAAACTTGTACGATAAATATCTAAAAATGACTCATCCTCTGTAAATGCATCCATAGGAAAATTAAAAGAAGTTCCATATCCTTCACCAGTTCCTCTTTCTGTAATGTTGCCAGTTCCGGGAAATAGATACCTTCCTGTTTCATGGATGGAAATAGTACATACATTAGGATCATCATAAAAGCTCCATTGAACGCCATCCCCATGATGCGCATCCGTGTCTATGTATAAAACCCGTGCATTATACTTTTGCTGCATGTATTTAATAGCAACGGAACTATCATTATAAACACAAAAACCGGAAGCTCGTCCTCTAAATCCATGGTGGAGACCACCCCCTAAATTAAGTGCATGAGACGATTTACCCTCCATCACATAATCCACTGCAGTTAAGGTACCTCCAACAAGACCTGCGCTCGCTTCATGCATATGAGGGAAAATAGGGGTATCTTCTGTTCCAATTCCATAATTTTCATACTTCGTAGTGTCGCTTGTTTCCGAACTTGCTTTTTTTACGATCTCAATATAATGAGGATCATGTATTAAGCTTAATTCTTCATCTGTTGCAATTCTAGGAGCAACTATATCTGATAATGATAAAGCATTCATTTCCCTTAATAAATCGACCGTAAGTGTTAAGCGTTTTTGATTGAACGGGTGGGTTTCCGAAAACTTGTAGCCTAACTGGTCCTCTGAAAAGACAAACACTGCATTTTTTTTCATATATTCATTCCTGGGTGATTTGGCCATAATACTTCGAACCCTTCAGCTCTTATTGCTTCAATAAGCTTGAGTGGATTCATCGTCTTCACTCGAAGGACTAATATTTTATAATCACTTTTATCTTTATCTGGATATACTAGCACACTTAACAGATTTATTCTTTGCTCATAAAAAACTCTAGATACTTCAAACAAGACACCTGTTCTATTTGGGACTCGAACCTCTATTTGAGAACCAGGTTGATGTACACCAGTTAGTTCAATAAATTTGTACAATAAGTCGGACTCTGTAATCATACCGATTAGTTTCCCTTGGCTCACAATAGGTAAGCATCCTATGCGATTATCATAAAAAATACTTGCCGTTTCTTCTACAAAATCTAATGGATGGCCGGTGATTGGGTTTTTCGTCATAATTTTTTCTAACGGTAAATCAAAAATTTCTGCATTCTGACTGCTGATTAAGGAGGAAGGAGTTGCTTCTTTTAAATCGCGATCAGTTACAACACCTAAAACCTCATTCTCCGAGTTAACTATTGGGATATGACGAATTCGTTTTTCCTTTAAAAGCTTTAGTGCATCATTAATTGTATGAGAGGGGCTTAAGGTTGGTACGGATGTATTCATGATTTCTTCTACAAGCATGTGAATGAACTCCTTTTATAAGAAAGTTATACATTTTTGTTTTAATACATGAAACGGTTCATAAAACGTAGTTGATCAAATTGCTGAATGGAATCATTATCCACTCTATTCCCTATTTTAGCCATTAAACAATTAGCGGGATGGGAACTAATTTCTGGATCGTCTGTTGCAAAATACTTAAGTCCGCCAGCCTGCATCATTTTCTCCATCACTTTTCGGTATTCCCAGACATTTAAACCAGTCCCTTTTAAATCCCAATGCCAATAATATTCAGTAGTAATCGTTATATAGTCTTCCATCGCATCATCCATCATGGAAACTCGTAGAAGTGTTTTTCCTACTCCAGTTCCACGATATTTTGGAATGACTTCGATAGCACCAAGCTCTATCAAGTTTTCCATATTGCCTTTAGACCATGTTTCTAAAGGGTCTGGGTGTAAAAAAGTGCAGTATCCAACTATTGTTTGTTGATCTCGAACAATAATAATTCTTCCTTCAGGTAATTTTGCAATTTCTATAATTGCTCTATGCTGCGCGTCAGGTACTCGAAAAGCTACTAAGTCCTCATGAAATTCTAATTTTGCTATTTCCTCAGATAAAATAGGACCTTCAATAACGACGTTACCATGCTTTGTTTCTAATTCCACCGCATTATACGCTTTTTTGTGTATCACGAATTCACCACCTATAAATTAATTACAATTGAAACTATTATACATGATTTTAATAATAGAAAGCGTTTTCTTCATTAATTGTAATAAAACATTCAAAAGAGTAAAAAAATTAGCAAAAATCGAAAAGAGTATTGTAAAATAAAAGATATAGTTATAGAAAGGGTGAGTAGGATGAAGGTAGAAGTGTTACCAGTTGTGCAAGGGGACTATCGCTTAAAGGATTATGAAGCGACTGTAAAATCTTTTCAATGGGAAGATGCAGAAAAGTCTTTTTCATGGTATGAAACAGGAAAAGTAAATATGGCATATGAAGCTATTGATCGACATGCTGAATCTGATAAAAAAGACAAAATTGCACTCTATTATCAAGATGCAGACAGAAAAGAATCTTATACATTTAACGAGATGAAAAACTGGACAAACAAAGCTGCAAATGTCTACACTCAACATTCCAACTTAACAAAAGGGGACCGTCTATTCATTTTTATGCCTAGATCTCCTGAATTATATTTTTCTTTATTAGGTGCTGTAAAAATGGGTGTTATTGTTGGACCTCTTTTTGAAGCATTTATGGAAGGTGCTGTGTACGACCGTTTATTGGATAGTGCTGCAAAAGCAATTGTTACAACTCCAGAATTATTAGATCGAATTCCTTTGGATAAATTACCTGATCTTGAAACTGTATTTTTAGTGGGAGACAATATTGAAGAAAAAGATAAATTTATTGATTTTAAGAAAGCGTTAAATAGTGCTTCCGATTCTTTTACAATTGAGTGGGTAGATAAGGAAGACGGGTTAATCCTACACTATACATCTGGGTCAACAGGGAAACCTAAGGGGATTTTACATGTACATTATGCAATGGTTCAACAGTATCAATCAATGAAATGGGTAATGGACATCCGTGATGAAGATATTTATTGGTGTACCGCAGATCCAGGATGGGTTACTGGAACTTCCTATGGAATATTTGGACCTTGGTTAACAGGCGCTACTTCCTTAGTACTTGGAGGTCGTTTTTCACCAGATGCTTGGTATAATGCCATTGAAGATTATCGTGTAACTGTATGGTATAGTGCTCCAACCGCATTTCGCATGTTAATGGGAGCAGGAGATGCGATTGTAAAAGAGCATGATTTATCCACTCTTCGACACGTTTTATCCGTTGGAGAACCATTAAATCCAGAAGTTATTAAATGGGGAATGCAAGTATTCAATAAGCGAATTCATGATACTTGGTGGATGACAGAAACAGGGGCTCAAATGATTTGTAATTACGGTTGTCTACCGATTAAACCAGGATCTATGGGGAAACCACTACCAGGACTAGAAGCTGCCATTATTGATAACCAAGGAAATGTTGTTCCACCTTATACAATGGGTAACTTGGCAATTAAAAAAGGATGGCCATCCATGATGCGTCAGATTTGGAATAATAAAGAAAAATATGAATCTAGCTTTATGAATGATGAATGGTATTTTTCAGGCGACTCTGCTTATATGGATGAAGAGGGCTACTTTTGGTTCCAAGGACGTGTAGATGATGTCATAATGACGTCTGGGGAGAGAGTAGGACCATTTGAAGTAGAAAGTAAATTACTTGAGCATCCTGCTATTTTAGAGGCTGGGGTGATTGGTAAGCCGGATCCAGTGCGTGGGGAAATTATTAAAGCATTTGTTGCATTAAATGAAGGATATGAACCTTCGGAAGAATTAATTGCAGATATTCAGCAGTTTGTGAAAAAAGGGCTTGCTGCACATGCAGCACCTAGAGAGATAGAATTTAAAGAGAAGCTACCAAAAACGAGAAGTGGCAAAATTATGCGTAGAGTTTTAAAAGCATGGGAATTAAAATTACCAACAGGTGACTTATCCACTATGGAAGACTAGAAAAGAAAAGCCACAGCGACCTTACATTTCAGGTCGTTGTGGCTTTAATATTTTAACTATTAAGGGTTTGTATCTTCGTCTTCAGGGGGGGCTTCTTCCTCAGGAGGAGTTGTTTCTCCGTCTCCTTCTCCTTCTCCGTCTCCATTACCCGGAGATGTTTCCTCTTCATTTCCCTCTTCCGGTATTACTGGGTCAGGTTTTTGTTCTTCTATCGATACAGTATTAGAAGGGACTGACAGTAAACCAGTAATATCAACAGAAACAATGACATACTGCCCGGGTCCATTAATGGTATAACTATAATTTTCCGCTTCTAGCTTGGATGCCACTTGAATTCGTTCACCGTTCACCACTTGATATATTCTATATCCTACAACATCAGAGGATGCAGCTTTGGTCCAAGTAAGTGTTTGTCCGGAAAGAGTGGCTGTAACGGAAGCCGGAGCACTACCATCCGCTTCAAATAGATCTTCAGATACTACGTTTCCAGCAAAAGTAGATTTTGTGTGGAAAAGTTTACTTGCATTTCCTCCAAATTTACCAAGCATCCGTTTGATAAATGCTTCGTTTACTCCATATCCACCTTTTACAACAAATTCATCAGGAGTGGAATCTAAAGCTCGGTATTTATTCCCATCAATTACTACAAAAGAAGCGGATATTAAACTATCATCTGACGCAGTTGGTAACATAGCTTTAGAATTAAACAAATCAGATTTGACTAATCCTGCTTGTTCGCATGCTTCAGAGGTAGCAAGTCCAGAAATACCACAGAACGACCTGGTTACAACACCTTCTGGAGCTTGGAATGCATTAGGTGCATCTACTAGCTCTGGATTCACATCATACATGGCATTCATCATATTAGACCAAAGTGTATTTACACGAACGCTTGGGTGGTTATAACGATTATTCAGATGAAATAATGAAATACTGTTGTCGTCGTAACCAAGCCATACACCAAGAGAAACATTTGGGTTATATCCGATAAGCCATGAATCATTGTGATTTTGGGTTGTACCCGTTTTTGCAGCAAAATCTGACTGGAATTTTAGTCGTGAATTTGCAAGTTTGGCAGTACCTTCCGTTAATACATCACGAAGAATGTCTGTCATGATATAGGCAGTTTCAGGACTGAATACTTCGACTGGTTCTATTTCATGCTGATAGATAATATTTCCTTCCACATCTTCAATCTTTTCAATCATATACGCATCGATAAATTGCCCATTGTTTGCAAATGTTCCATAGGCGTTTGTATTTTCTTCTACACTTGCACCATTGTCCATTCCACCAATCGATAGGGCATGGTTCGCATATTCGTTCTCGTTGATATGTTCAAAGCCCATTTTATATAAGAAATCAGTAGGCTTTCTATCCATGATCAAATCATAAAGGCGAATTGTCGATAGGTTTTGTGATGTCGTTAAAGCTTCACGTGCTGATATAATTCCTTTTTCTTGCTCAGTCGTATAATTCGAAGGTGATTTTGTCCATGTTGTACTGCTTAAATCTTCTAGTTTGACATCGACTACTGGACTTCCTGCACCAATAACACCATATTCAATAGCAGGAGCGTACACTAATAATGGTTTAATCGTAGACCCCATAGATCGAACGGCTTGAGTAGCGTGATTGTACTTTTCTACATTATAATCACGTCCTCCAAGGAAGGACAAGATTCTACCTGTTCCATTTTCGATAAGCATGCTTCCTACCTGTACAGGATAGTCTTGCATGATCATCTCACCTGTATTTGGATCCTTTACTTCTTTCGTGTGAGTATGCCCATAGGTTTCGAACTCATCTCTTACTTTAAGCATAGTTTCATACATCTCTCTATCAATTGTTGTATGAATGCGGTATCCACCTGTACTCACTGCTCGTTGTGCTATAATATCATATTTTTCATAGAGTTTAGATTCGACTTTTAATCGTTCCGGATCAATACCATCTTTCTCTGCTAATTGTCCTCTTAAAATATCCTTTACTCTGTTTTCTATTTCAATAGTTAACCATGGATATTTTTCTTCTGGTAAAATTTCAGGTTGTCTAAAATCTTTTGTAATATCATATTTTATAGCAGAGTTATATTCTTCTTCTGTAATATAACCTGTTTCTTTCATCCGAAATAGTACTGTTTTCATCCGATCTATTCCAGGTTGTAATGCCTTTGCTTCTTTTAATACCCCTCCTTGTCTAAAAGGAGTATAAGCGAAAGGAGCTTGAGGAATTCCAGCAATATAAGCAGCTTGTGGCAAACTTAAATCTATGGCTTTTACATTAAATATTCCATTGGCAGCTGTTTCAATTCCAGCAATATTTCGACCATTAGCGTTTCGACCATAAGGAATAATGTTTAAATACGCTTCAAGTATTTCTTCTTTTGTCATAAACTTTTCCAAACGCATTGCTAAAAGGATTTCTTTTGCTTTTCGCTCATAAGATACTTCGTTCGTTAATATTTGGTTTTTAATTAATTGTTGTGTTAGTGTAGAACCACCTGTTTGTGTATCTGAATTCGAGACATCTTGAAGTAATCCACGGAAAATCGCTTTTGGTACAATTCCATCATGCACCTCAAAATATTCATCCTCGGTTGCTAATACAGCGTCCAATACGTAAGGAGAAACTGCGGAAAGTTTGGTTTCCGTACGTTCAAGGTCAGTCCGTAATTTACCTAAATAGACATTTTCGGCAAAGTAAATTTCGGAGGTTTCCTCATAGTTAAATACAGCAGCTCTCATTTCCTCTTTATCACGTAACGGTTCTTCTTTCACTAGTGAAGCGAAATAACCAGCTGCAACTGATGCAGCAAATATTCCAAGAGCAAGGCCTACTACAATGAATAGTAAACATAAGTTCCATATAACACTGGAAGAAATTCGTATGCTTTTTGCCCAATTTGTTGATTGCCATGTATCCAACTTATCTTTGTAAAATTGGAATTTCTCCATCCATTTATTCATTAAAATTCCACCCCCAAATCATGAATTATTATACCATAATCGTTTATCATAAGACGATAGTTATTGACATACGTTTTAAATTAGGTAAAATAAAAATATATTTTAGCGAAGAAGAGTCCGAAGTAGTTATTATACAAACTGTATAGAGAGCTAGCGGTTGGTGAAAGCTAGTCAGTGTATAAGAACGAATTACAGGCTTGGAGTTAGACGTTCTCACAACGATATCGTGATTGAAGCGGAAGGATTTCTCTCCTTCAAGCTGGGTGGTACCGCGCTAATTAACTAAGCGTCCCTGCATGATATATATATCGTGCAGGGGCTTTTTTTATTTGGCTCTGTTAAATTATGCTGTTGTTTTTTAACCTATAATTTGCGGTAGAATCAGCGCAGACTCCTGCAGGAAAGCGAGCGAGAAGAGACCCTGCAGGCGCAGTCGAGGGGGCTTGTCGGTTCCCCCGCGGGAAGCAAGCGGATTCTGTCAAATAACAACAATGTAGTTTAACAGAGCATTTTATTTTAAAGGAGGAGTTACAAATGACAAATTCATTATTAGAAGATTTATCTTGGAGAGGGCTATTGTATCAGCAGACAGATAAAGAGGGGATGGAAGAGCTATTATCCAATGAAAAAATTTCCTTGTACTGTGGAGTAGACCCTACTGCTGATAGCATGCATATTGGACACATTGTACCGTTACTTACTTTAAGACGTTTTCAACTACATGGTCATCGTCCAATACTTTTAGTTGGTGGAGCAACTGGTATGATAGGAGATCCATCTGGTCGGTCAGAGGAGCGTCAACTGCAAACTACAGAACAAATTGACAAAAATGTTCAAGGTATTAAAACGCAAATGGAGCAAATTTTTGACTTCCAATCAGAAAATGGTGCACAAATGGTTAATAACCGTGATTGGATTGGATCAATGAATGTAATCGAGTTTCTTAGAGATTTCGGAAAACTAGTGAATATTAATTACATGTTAGGAAAAGATTCCATCGCTTCTCGCTTAGATACAGGGCTTTCCTTTACAGAATTTACGTACACCCTAATTCAAGGTATTGATTTCAATCATTTATTTAATCATTACGGCTGCCGTGTGCAAGTTGGTGGGTCTGACCAATGGGGGAATATAACAACAGGGTTAGAAGTGATTCGCAAAACACATGAAGAAGAAACAAAAGCATTTGGCATAACAATCCCGCTTGTAACAAAAGCAGACGGAACGAAATTCGGTAAATCGGCATCTGGTTCTGTCTGGTTAGATGCGAAAAAGACCTCTCCGTATGAGTTTTACCAGTTCTGGATTAATACAGCTGATTCAGATGTGATTAAATACTTGAAAATTTTCACATTCTTGGAACGTAGTGAAATTGAAGCGCTGGAAGTAACGGTACAAAACGAGCCGCATTTACGAAAAGCACAAATTACACTTGCAGAAGAAATGACTCGTTTAATACATGGTCAGGAAGCATTAGACCAAGCGATTCGTATTTCACAAGCATTGTTCAGTGGAAATTTGAAGGAACTGAATGCAGAAGAAATGAAGGATGCGTTTAAAGATGTACCTTCCGTGGAGATGTCAAAAGAAGAAAAAAATATTGTAGACTTTATTGTAGAAGCTAGCGTCTCGCCCTCTAAAAGACAGGGGCGTGAAGATGTGACAAATGGAGCTATTTCAGTCAATGGTGAAAAAATAACAGATGTTGGATATATAATAGGTAAAAATGACCGCCTCGAGGATGAATTTATGATTATTCGAAGAGGAAAGAAAAACTATAAAATGATTAAATTTGTATAAATTAAAAGCTACTTCTCATAATATTGGGAAGTAGCTTTTTAAATCTATAGATAATAATTCATACTGTTCTAACCTGTTTAAAGCATTTTTTTGCTATTTACCACATTTATCCTCCTAATTTATTTCTATAATTTTCTTGTGTTTACTTTAATAGGTTATTTGTATGGTAAATATTAATTAAAATTTAAAAGTTAATCAAAATAGATGATAAAAGAGTATGAGATAGTATAGAATAATAAATGTGGACAAATTTACATTAAAAATAAAATAAAATATTGTTATTTTATATATTAATTAATAATTTTATTAAAAGATCGAGGAGCTGTTCGTGGTGGAATCAAATAAGTATGTATTAGATCATTTCGATGATTTTTTTGTAATACTTTTCGGAAAAAATAATAAAGCCAACAAGCTAGTTATTTTAAAAGAAAAGTTTACAATAGATGCAAAAGAAGGGGATTTGTTAGAAATTTATATAAATAAAGACAAATCGGGTTATGACTTCAAGATTTTAAAAGAAGAAGCAGATGAAACAAAACAAAGACTACTTGATTTAATTGCGAACATGGAGAAAGATAAATAGTACGTTAAAAAATTCCCCCGTAGAAGTTGATTAACACAACTTCTATGGGGATTTTATTTAAGAGACACTATGCAGCGTATTGGTAAAATGGTGAATTAATATAGGTGCAAGGTATATATGTTATCCAAATCACAACATATTTTTGGGTTCATCCTATTTTTGTACATGTGTTGATTAACCAAAAGTACCCAGTAAATTGCTTATTAAAATGGTGATTTCACACTAAGCACTCTATGTGTAGGTGGTATTGGAGTGCTTGGAACTAAAGGTAGCTATTCTTTCCTTTTTCAAATCCATTTCGGTTTACTTTTGAGCGTTGTAGGTACGTAACGGTTGCCTGCACGATGCAGGTCACACAGTCGTTGCGAAATGTTCTTTTATTTTGCGACGAGCTTTGCGCAGGAGTACCACGATGTCGCGTACTTAGACTGTGCTCCTTTAAATATCCACAACAGGATGAATGAATTATTTTAAGCTCCTCTAACCACGGTCATTTTTATGCTATATCGGAAAAAATAAAAAAACCTCCAAAACCCTGTATTATCAAGGTCTTGAAGGCTCTTTGTAGAGTAATAAAATTAACGAGAGTAGAACTCAACGATTAGAGCTTCGTTGATTTCAGCTGATAATTCGCTACGTTCTGGAAGGCGAACGAAAGTACCAACTTTTTTGTCAGCGTCAAATGTTACGTATTCTGGAACGAAGCTGTTCACTTCGATAGATTCGTTTACAACGTCAAGGTTTTGAGATTTTTCACGAAGAGAAATTTCTTGACCTGGTTTAACGCTGAATGAAGGAATATCAACACGTTTACCATCAACCATAACGTGACCGTGGTTAACTAATTGACGAGCTCCACGACGAGTGCGAGCAAGACCTAAACGGTATACAACGTTATCAAGGCGAGTTTCAAGAAGAATCATGAAGTTTTCACCATGTTTACCTTGCATTTTACCAGCTTTGTCAAATAGAGTACGGAATTGACGTTCGTTAACACCATAAGTGTGACGAAGTTTTTGTTTTTCTTGTAATTGCATACCGTATTCTGTTAATTTTTTACGTTGGTTAGGACCGTGTTGTCCTGGTGCGTAAGGGCGTTTTTCTAATTCTTTACCAGTACCGCTTAGTGAAATACCAAGACGACGTGATAATTTCCATGCTGGACCTGTATAGCGAGCCATGAATGACTCCTCCTTTTGTATTGGTTTTATTTTGTTGTAAAATAAGACCAGATGTATTCAGACTAGCAGACATTTTGTTTTCATGTAACATCGCCCTAGCAGCCGAGGGTTACTTGATACACCATCTATTAAAATAGAGGAACAAAATGAGCAATCTAGGCCATACAACTGCTGCATTTATTTTACACAAAGTCAATTGTATATCTATAGAATGAGAAAGTCAATAAAATTCATTACTTAATGATTGATATAGAACAGAAATCTATTTTCTGAAATTTGACAAATGGATGGCAATATAGTCAAATTGAATTATAAGTTTCATTGGGATAAAAGTATCACATCCACTCGTTGAAAGTTGAGAGGTGTAAAAATGAAAAATGAAGTAAACATGATTCTGTTGAAAAGTCGTATTTTAGATATTTGGAATGAAAATGTATTTACCCATGAATCCAGTGCCAAATGGCTTGAAGAATTAAAAGTTATATTAACAGAATTTTTCGATGTTGAGTTTGCTAATTATTATATCTATGATACAGATACGTTTGTGCAGTTAAAATGGAATCATTCCTTGTCCAAAAAATTGAACGCGATTAAATGGCAAGAAATAGAACCGTTTTTCTATGAGCAAGATTTTGTAGAAAATTCTTTTTTACAAAACGAGGATAGAGTGATCCGAGAAGTTGCAATTTTACTAAAAGACGAAGAGAATCAAATTTTAGGATTACTAACCACGAATCTAACTGAGAAATGGCAAAAATTCTCTCAAACTCCACAAGTAAATGATTTTATAAAAACGATAAGCAAACTGGTGAAAACAATTCGGAGATCTGTCTTTTTAACGCAGCAGGAACATCAATACCGTAATTTGTTTAATGTAACGAAAATGTTTCACTCAACATTAGAGGTCGGGGAAATTTTAGAAGGTACTTTATTTGCAATAAATGATGCATTTCCGGATTTTGAATCCATCTTAATATTATCGAATGACCAAGAGCGAAAAACTTCGGTACCGTATAAATTGTTTGACTACACCTCTGAGCGAACTGCTACAGTAGAAGCATATGTATCGGGCGAAATTACATCGGAGCTTGCAAATGATTTGGACGTTCGACTACTAAATGTACCGATAAAAGGGAAACAAGGGATTTACGGTATCTTACAAGTATCTACTCCGCTTGATTATTTATTTTCTGTCAGACAAAAAGAATTTACATCCATGTTAGCTTCAGCTGCAGGTAACGCATTGGAAAATGCCAAACTATATATTCAATCGCATCGCTTAGTAGCCGATTTGCAATTAATTAACGAAACCTCTCGCAAGTTAAATATGAATATTTCTTTAGAGGAAATGCTCCTTTTTTTAAGAAACCAATTAATGAAATCCTTCCATCCAGAACAAGTTTGTTTTGTGTTTATGGGAGAGGATGAATATAAAGTATCAACAGCAAGCTCGGAATTTTTCCATTCAATTGATGGGCAATTGTATATTCAGCATGTAGCTAATCATTTTATAAAAATGAAAGATTCTTTATTTGTTGCTGATTTAAATCGCTTAGCTGATATAAAATATGAGTATCGATCGTTAGTCGCTATTCCATTTAGAGAGCAGAATACAATTACTGGATTTAGCATTGTGTTACATAAAGAACCGTATTTCTTTTCGTTCGATAGCTTTAAATTAATGCAATCATTAATCCAACATTCTTCTCTTGCGATTAGCAATTCTGCATTACGCAATAAACTGCAGGAAATGGTAAACCGTGATCATTTAACAAATTTGTACGCACGTACATATTTAGATAAATTTGTGGAAGCCTCCATGGATGAGGAAGATAGTGGAGTGTTTGTATTAATGGATATTGATAACTTTAAACAGGTGAATGACACACATGGTCACCAAGTTGGAGATGAAATATTAAAGCAAATTGCTTCTATAATACAAAAGAAAGTAGATCAAATTGGTATAGGTGCTAGGTGGGGTGGAGAGGAGCTTGCATTATACTTTTCTCAAATGACCATTACACAAGGCACTGAAATCTGCTGTCAGTTGCTAGATTTAATATCTAGCAATACAAATCCAAGAGTTACAGTTTCTATTGGCGTTTCTGGCTGGAAACAAAAAGACAACATAAGTTTCCACCAATTATTTCATAATACTGACACCGCTTTATATGAAGCGAAAAATAGTGGCAAAAATAAATTGAGTATTTTTGAGGCATCTCATCTTTCCTGATGAGTGCCTTTTCTTTTTCATATAATCCGTGTACACTGTATGTAAGCGTTTACAAAAAGGGGTGCAACGTTTATGGATAAATTAAGTTATGAGAAGGAAACATTATATGTTCACAAGGGGTATAGTTCTAAAAATCACCAAGGAAGTTTGTCCGTTCCACTCTATCAAACATCTACTTTTGCCTTTGAAACTGCGGAACAAGGGGCAAGAAGATTTGCTGGAGAAGAGGAGGGTGGCATTTACTCCCGCTTAGGTAATCCAACTGTTCACGTATTGGAAGAAAGAATGGCTGCAATTGAGCATGGAGAAGGAGCACTTGCTTTTGGTTCTGGAATGGCTGCTGTTAGTACGATATTAGTACACTTAACGAAAACAGGAGATCATATACTTTGTACACGAGGAATTTATGGTTGTACATTTGGACTTCTTAATATATTGGAAGAAAAATATAATATTACGCATGATTTAGCAGATTTAACGACAGAAGAGAAAATAGAAGCTGCGATTAAACCAAATACAGTGTGTATTTATATAGAAACACCAATTAATCCAACGATGGAAATAGTGGATATCGCTCAAATAACGAGAATTGCTAAAAAACATGGTATTCAAGTTGTTGTCGACAATACATTTTCCTCCCCTTATTTACAAAATCCATTAGAGTTGGGAGCAGACTTTGTCTTGCATAGTGCAACAAAATATATTAATGGGCATGGGGATGTAATAGCAGGGATTTTAGTAGGAAAAAATCGAGAAGATATTAACAAAATTCGTTCTACCATTCAAAAAGATTACGGTGGTATCATTTCACCATTTGATGCATGGTTGCTCATCAGAGGGGTAAAAACGTTGCATGTACGTATGGATAGACATTCTAATAATGCTGCAGATATTTTTAGATTTTTGAAATCAAACCCAAAAATAGAGAATATTTATTATCCTTTTGATGAAGATAATCCTCAATATGAGGTTGCGAGAAAGCAAATGAAAGCTGGAGGGGGGCTTATTTCATTTACAGTAACTGGTGGAATAAATAATGCCCAAAAGCTTATGAATGAATTAAGATTAATCAAGATTGCAGTGAGTTTGGGAGACGCGGAAACGCTTATTCAACATCCTTCAACGATGACACACTCGGTTGTGCCAGAAAAGGAAAGAGTCGAAATGGGAATTACCGACGGGTTGCTTCGCCTCTCTGTTGGACTTGAAAACTCTCTTGATCTAATAGAAGATTTACAGCAAGCATTATCTAAAATATAGGCGTTGTTATTTTTGGCTCGTTAAGCTACATGAGTTAATTTCATAAATAGTGCTTTGTCATTAAAATACGAACATTTATCACTTTGTTGATGGAAGCGGCAGGCGGCGACTCCAGCGGGATGAGTGAGACAGATAAGTCATCACAAACGACGCGTGAGCGGCGGTGATGGCTTATCGCTCACCCCGCGGAAAGCGTCCGCCTATAGCGGAAATCAACTATACTTTATTCCGTGTAAAATATATTTCTTTAGCTACCTTAGTATAGTTCGTGTTTTTTCATATAAATTGGAATTATGAAATTGATTTAGAAAAACGGAAAGAGAAAATCTCCTTCCGTTTTTTTATATATGTTTAACTAACACTTCAATGAACTGCTCTAAGCCTGCAGCATCTTGGTCAGAAAAACGATCTTTAATTGGGCTATCGATATCAAGGACCCCTATTAACTTCCCATCTTTTAAAATAGGTAGGACAATTTCAGATTGGGATGCTGCATCACAAGCAATGTGACCAGGAAATGCATGAACGTCTGGAACAATAACCGTTTCTTTATTAGTTGCAGCTGTTCCACATACCCCTCTTCCGAGTGGAATTCTTACACAAGCTGGTAAGCCTTGGAACGGACCCAAAACTAATTCGCCATTCTCCATTAAATAAAAGCCAACCCAATTAATTTGATCAAAGAATTGATTTAAAAGTGCAGACGCATTACTTAAATTAGCAATTGCATTTGTCTCCCCAGTTAATAGCGCGTCTAATTGCTTTGATAACATCGTGTAATTCGCTATTGCATCTTCTGAATAGGTTGATTTTGTAAACATGATTTATCCTCCATTCTCAAAAAAAGTACTAAATTCATTATAATACTGATGTAAATCATTTGCTAGATGCGCATCCGAGCCGAATACAAGCGGTACCCCTAGTTTTTTTGCGAAACCAATATAGGCTGGGGGTGGATAGCTTTCTAGACAATAAGCTTTCGCTAAACCAGCACTATTGACATCAAGTGCAAGTTGTTGGTTCTTCATCTCTGTTAATATAGAGATTATTTCCTCGTGATCATCTACCTTTTCGTCCAGTGCATGTTGAAATTTATGGACAAGTGTAATATGACCGATTCGATTTGGTTTATATCTTCCTAATTCACTCGTTATTGAATCCATTACTGTTTTATAATACAATTTATACACAGACATCGGACTTCCCACTTGATGAATAAAGTCTAAATAGGTAGATTTAGAAAAGTCGATACATGTGTAGGTTTGCTGAAATTGTAAAAAATGTACGGATAAAATAGAATCATCCAAGTATTTCCCGTATGAATTTAAAAAGGAAATCGTTTCTTGTTCAAAACCGGAAATATAATCTATTTCTAATCCAGTTGAAATAACAATATCTTTTTTGTATTGTCTTTTCAACTTGACTAAATCGGAAATATAATTTTCCAACTGTTTGAAATCCATTCCACTATCTTTTTCTGGTGTTGGATCGATAAAATTAATAGGTAAGGGCGCATGCTCGGTAAATGAGATTTCATGAAACCCATTTTTAATAGCTTTTTCAATGTATAAATGGAAAGGGTCAAGCGTTCCATGAGGACAATATGGTGTATGTATATGACCATCTTTTTTCAAAAAAACCGACCTCCTTATCATTGAAAGACAATTATTTCAAAGAATTCATTGCTTTTCTAGTGTTTTATGAAACAATAACATAAAAAGCATGGTAAGATATAGAGTAACACATTTGAATTGGAACTTTTTGATTTTGGAACAGGGGGCTTACGATGAAGTATATCATCCCAGCAATCATTATACTTTTAGTAATTGCAATTTTTGCGTTTATTATTAGAAGAAAACATAATTCAGAAATATCGCGGTTAGAACATGAAAAGCATCAAATTCAAAATAAACCTATTTTAGAAGAAATGACGAAAGTGAAACAATTGAATATGAACGGGCAAACGGAAGAAATGTTCGAGGGATGGAGAAATACATGGACAGAAGTAATGGATGTTCATATGCCTAAAATCGATGTTCTATTATTTGACGCGGAAGAAACTGTAGATAGGTTTCTTTTCTTAAAAGCTTCCAAAGTTGAAAGGGAGATTCAAACATTAATTTCTCTATGTGACGTCAAAATGTCTGGAATTTTGAAAGAATTAGAAGAACTGATTGGCAGTGAAGAAAAGAACCGAATTGAAATGGAACAATTAAAAGAGCAGCATCGTGCTGCAAGAAAGACATTACTTGCTCATCAGTATTCATTCGGAGAAGCAGTGCCAGCATTAGAAAGAAAGTTAGAATCATTTATACCTCATTTTGAAGAGTTTGATAATTTGACTGAGACAGGCAATTATTTAAGTGCTCGAGAGATTGTAATGGCAGTTCAAGATGAAGGGCAAAAATTCTTTCATAAATTGCATGTTATTCCGACAATACTTACGGAAATTCAACATAAGATTCCGGCTACTATTCACGAATTAAGAAATGGTCAAAAAGAAATGGAAGAAAGCTCGTATTATTTACAGCATCTTGAAATGACTAAAAAATTGGATGCGATTGAAATAGAGTTAGTGGATTTAAAAGCTGCGATTGTAGAGCTTGAAGTTGCTAAATCCATCACACGTGTGGAAGAAATAAAGGATGAAATTGAAACTTTCTATGATTTATTAGAAAAAGAAGTATTAGCTAAAAAGTACGTGGATAATTATAAAGATCAAACTGCTCATCGGTTGAGAGAAGTAACTTCTGTAACTAGAGCAATAAGTGAAGAAGCAGCTTTTGTGCAGCAAAGTTATCGTTTACCAGAAAAAGAAGCTGAAATTCCCCAAAGTTGCTTAAAAGAGCTAGAGGAATTAGAAAAGAAATTTGAACTTCTCTCCACTCGTGTAGAAGAAGAAAGATCTGCTTATTCTAGCTTACAAGAAGAGTTGAACGAAATAGCAGAAGAGATTGATCGTTTATATGATGAACAAGACCGATTTGCAAATCGATTAAAAAATCTTCGAATTGATGAAAATCATGCACGAGAGAAGCTGGAAGAATTAAAGAACTTACTACATGATACAGATCGCATGCTGCAAAAAGCGAATATTCCTGGAATTCCTGAAGAGATGGACATTCGGTTAGAGGAAGCAGAAGAACATATATATGTAGCCATGCAAAGTCTTCAAGAGGTTCCACTAAATATGACGTTAGTAGACAATTATTTAGAGAAAGCGGAAGCTTGTATGGAAGAGGTCCATAAAAGAGCAAAAGAAATGTTAGAAAATGTGTTATTAACAGAGAAAATTATTCAATATGGTAACCGTTATCGAGCAACTCACCCCACTATGCATGCACGCTTACTGGAAGCAGAAGAAGCATTTAGACAGCTACGGTACGCAAAAGCCCTGGAAGATGCTGCTACAGCGGTGGAAGAAGTGGAACCAGGTGCTTTAAAGAAAATTGAAGTTTTAATAAAGGAAACTGCTTGGCGTACATAACTATATGTCTGATACATGGATAGGCATCTAGACTGGACTTAAGTATATACTTTAGAAAACAGATATATATACAAACGTGAACCACCTCACTATAATTGTGATGGTGGTTTTTTTCCGAAAAGGAGAGAGGAATACATTGATTTATTTTGACAATAGCGCCACAACAAAAGTGCATCCTGAGATTATGAAAACATTTGTGGCGGTAAATGAAAATTTTTGGGCGAATCCTGCATCCATTCATGAATTTGGTCATCAAACAAATGAGTTATTGCAATCTGCTAGAGAGCAAGTGGCAGATATTTTACACACGTCTAGTGATAAAATTTATTTTACATCCGGTGGTACAGAATCCAATAATCTAGCCATTTTTGGATTGGCCACTAAATATAAGCATCGTGGAAATCATGTACTTGTTTCAGAAATTGAGCATCCATCTGTGCTAGAAGCTGCAAAACAATTAAGCAAAGTTGGATATGAAGTAGAGTGGATTCCTGTCGATTCGGAAGGAATTATATTATTAGATGCGCTAAAAAATCTACTTCGTGACAATACTGTTTTAGTAAGTGTTATGCATGTGAATAATGAGACAGGAGCAATCCAACCAATCCAACAAATATCGAGCATTGTAAGAGGGCAAGGTAGAGCGTTGATTCACGTAGACGCTGTACAAAGCTTTGGTAAATTACCGGTACATTTTCAAGCATTCGATATTGATGCTCTTACGATTTCTTCTCATAAAATCCACGGTTTAAAAGGTTCAGGCCTACTTGCACTAAATAAATTCATTGAAGTTGAACCGATCCTTTTTGGTGGTGGACAGGAATCAGGTATACGAAGTGGAACAACACCTGTTCCGTTAGCAGTCTGTACTGCAAAAGTAGTAAGACTTGCAAGTGAGCAAATGCAAAATGTTGCGGAAAAGATGCAAAAAATGACTAATAACCTTATTCATTTTTTAAATTCCTTTCCAAATATTAAAATTATCTCTCCCCCAGATAGAGCTCCACATATTGTTTCGTTCTCCGTAAGCAAAATAAAAGGGGAAGTTTTGATTAATGCATTGCAACAAAAAGATGTTATTGTTTCAACGAGCAGCGCTTGTTCATCTAGGCAAACGAAAACGAGCCATGTATTAAAAGCTATGCATATACAAGACGAATACATTAAAGGAGTAATACGATTAAGTTTTAGCTCTATTAATACGGAAGAAGAAATAGAACAATTTAAAAAAATATTTTCACATGTGATGAATGTAATTAAAGGAGACTAAATTTTATGAAATGGGAAAAAATATTAGTAAGATACGGTGAATTATCAACAAAAGGGAAAAATAGGAAACAGTTTATTGGCCATTTGAGAACCAACATCAAATTTTCATTTGTTGATCTACCAAATATTAAAGTACACGCGGAAAGAGATCGAATGTTTTTAACTTCGACGGAGGACTCAGAGATTCAAGAGTTAATTCAACGACTTCCAAAAATATTTGGCATTCAATCTTTCAGTCCAGTTGCATCTTGTTCACAGGGTTTAGAGGATATTCAAGCAACTGCACTGCAAATAATGGAAAGTCTGGATAGTCAAGATAAAACATTCCGTGTAACTGTAAAACGTACAGACAAACGTTTTCCGATGGATACATATGAATTGCAAAAGAACATTGCTAGCCATGTTTTAAGACAACATCCTACTTTAAAAGTGCAAATGAAAAAACCGGAAATTGATCTACGCATAGAAGTGTTGGCAGATGCGGTTTATATGATGGCGCAAGTAATTCCAGGAGCAGGTGGAATGCCATTAGGTTCAAATGGACGCTCCTTATTAATGCTTTCTGGTGGAATAGATAGTCCAGTTGCTGGCTATATGCTGTTGAAGCGTGGTGTTCGACTGGATGCAATTCATTTTCATAGTCCTCCATTTACAAGTGAACGTTCAAAAGAAAAAGTAATGGACTTAGCCAATCAGCTAAGTCATTTTGGAGCAACAGTGAGACTACATGTTATTCCTTTTACAGATATTCAACAAAGCATACAATCGCAAATTCCAGAAAATGTAACTATGACAACAACTAGAAGAATGATGATGAAAATTGCCGATATAGTTCGTGAAGAAATAGGAGCATTAGGAATAGTGACAGGAGAAAGCTTAGGACAAGTTGCAAGTCAGACACTTGAAAGCTTGACTGCAATAAATGCAGTTACTACAACTCCTGTTTTTAGACCACTAATTTCAATGGATAAATTAGACATTATAGATATTGCCCGGGAAATAAATACGTATGAGACTTCCATATTACCATATGAGGACTGTTGTACGATTTTCACGCCATCTTGTCCAAAAACAAAACCAAAGCTTGAAAAAGTGGAGTATTATGAAAGCTTTAAGGATTTTGATGATCTGATAAAAGAAGCAGTTGAAAACAGAGAAGTGATTTCGTTTCCAATGAGAAAAAACAGTAATTTCGAAAACTTACTTTAAGAAATAGCACTGTTAAACTACATGGTTGTTATTTGGTAGCATCCACTTGCTTTTCGAGGGCGAACCGATAAGCCTCCAGGAGCCTGTGCGGATTCTCGCAAATTATATGCAAAAAAACAACAACAGCACAATATTACAACGGCTAAAAAATAGCAAAATATACCTCCTTGAACCTGTGCATGATTTGAATGATAAAAGCCATTCTAATTTCACAAGGAGGTGAGAGACATGCCAAACAACAATAAACTTGTAGTTCCAGGCGTAAAACAAGCGATTGATCAAATGAAATATGAAATTGCTCAAGAGTTTGGAGTACAACTTGGACCTGATGCTTCATCGCGTGCCAACGGATCCGTAGGCGGAGAAATTACAAAGCGATTAGTGCAACAGGCTCAACAACAAATGAATGGATTTTTAAAATAGTATAACTGTAAAACCGGTAGCGATTATGCTACCGGTTTTACTTTTTTATAGTTTAATCAACGTTTAAATGTTATGTTAAAATAATATCAGAAAATTAAATATATATTTAATTATTACATAATTTATTTTATAATTTAAATAACTTAAAGGAGGAATTGGAATGTTAAAACAAGATTTGATTGCTCCATTGCATTATAACCTAGTAAGTGAATTTGAAAAGTTTACTGCTGATGAAAACAAGTTAGCATTAATTTGGGAGTCAGAAAAAGGCGAGACGCGAAAAAGTACGTATAAACAATTATTACAACGAGCAAATAAAATTGCTAATCTTTTTACGAGAAAAGGCCTTCAAAAAGGCGATGTAATTTTAGTAATGGTACCTCGATTAATTGAGGCCTATGAAGTTTATATTGCAGCTTTAAAAGCTGGATTAGTTGTAATACCAAGTTCTGAAATGCTAAGAGCAAAGGATATTGAGTATCGTTTAGAACATAGTGAAGCAAAAGCAATTATTGCCTATGAGCCATTTTTACATCAATTTAACGATGTAAAACACTTGGAGGAAAAATTATTATTAGTAATTGGGAATGGTCAT
Organism: Psychrobacillus sp. FSL H8-0483; assembly: GCF_038637725.1. Taxonomy (NCBI): domain Bacteria; kingdom Bacillati; phylum Bacillota; class Bacilli; order Caryophanales; family Bacillaceae; genus Psychrobacillus; species Psychrobacillus sp. FSL H8-0483. The sequence goes on along the minus strand of NZ_CP152052.1, from coordinate 2,921,540 downwards.
GGAAACTGGACTTCTTTAACGAATGAAATGGAAAATGAAAGAGATGAGTTTCAAGCGATAGATACATTGAAAGATGATATGGCATTCCTATCTTATACAAGTGGAACAACAGGTAATCCGAAAGGAGTTGTACATACACATGGATGGGCATTTGCACATTTGCGTACATCTGCTCCTAACTGGCTTGGTATACAAGAAGGCGATATTGTTTGGGCAACTGCGAGTCCTGGATGGCAGAAATGGATTTGGAGTCCTTTCCTTGCAACTCTTGGTAGTGGGGCAATTGGGTATGTATATAATGGGAAATTTGAACCGAATATATATTTAAAAATTATTCAAGAGAATAAAGTGAATGTGATCTGTTGTACACCTACTGAGTATCGTATTATGGCGAAAGTTGAAGGGTTAACAAACTATAATCTTTCTTCCCTTCATAGCGCAGTATCTGCTGGTGAACCTTTAAACAGAGAAGTTATTGATACATTCGGTAAATTTTTCAATTTAGAAGTCCGAGACGGCTATGGCCAAACCGAAAATACATTACTTGTTGGGACAATGAAAGGCATGGAAGCAAGACCAGGCTCTATGGGTAAACCGACACCCGGAAATACAGTGGATATTATTAATGAACATGGCCAAATTTGCGCACCGGGCGAGGTAGGGGATATTGCAGTCCACATAACCACTCCTGCATTATTCAAGGAATATTTAAAAGACGCTGAAAGAACTTCGATGCAATTTAGAGGAGACTATTATATTACAGGTGACCAAGCGAAAAAAGATGAAGATGGTTATTTCTGGTTTGAAGGTAGAGGAGATGACATCATTATTAGCTCTGGTTACACGATTGGACCATTTGAAGTAGAAGATGCACTAACAAAACATTCCGCAGTGCAAGAATGTGCGGTTATTGGAAGTCCACATGAAGTTCGTGGATCAATTGTAAAAGCATACGTTGTTTTAAGGGATTCAACTGTTCAAGGCTCAGCTGAATTAGTGAAGGAGCTGCAAAATCATGTAAAGGCCATGACTGCTCCTTATAAGTATCCACGCGAAATTGAATTTATTGCTGAACTACCGAAAACAACATCCGGTAAAATTAGAAGAATCGAGTTAAGACAGAAAGATCAAATGAAAAAATAGAAGAGGAAAGCACGGAGAGCGAATTAATCTCTGTGCTTTGTTATTTACTTTAAAGAGCTAAAGCAATATAATGAATCTCGTGTTTCAAAATAATGAGGTGAAGTATTGCAAACGGAAGAAAAGCAAGGAATAATAATGGTCGTAATTGCTTATGTATTTTGGGGATTCATGCCAATATATTGGAAGTTACTAGACCATGTATCCAGTGATGAAATATTATCAGGTCGAGTCATTTGGTCTTTTATATTTACTTTACTGCTTGTGATAGTTGGTCGTAATTTTAAACAACTTATGATGGATTTAAAAGAGTTATGGGGCAATCAGAAAGATTTCTGGAGCCTAGTCATCGCTTCTTATTTAATAACAGGAAATTGGTTTACATACATATATGCAGTAAATGCAGGATATATTGTACAAACAAGCCTAGGATATTACATAAACCCTTTACTCTCTGTCGTACTCGGTATAGTATTTTTTAAAGAAAAATTATCAAAGGCGCAACAATTAGCTGTAGTAATTGCTGCTGCTGGTGTATTAATTTTAACAATCTCTTATGGTGAGATTCCCTGGATTGCCTTTACATTAGCAATTACGTTTGCATTATATGGACTTATTAAAAAAAGTTTGAAGATTAATGCATCAAGAGGACTAACGATTGAAACATTTTTTGTACTTCCTGTAGCGCTAATTTATTTTGGATACTTGGTTGCAACGGACAAAGCTATGTTTTTCTCATCGGATTTATCTACGGTCATTTTGTTAATATTAACAGGTGTAGCAACTGCGGTCCCACTTATATTTTTTGCAAAAGGGACTAAAACAATGCCACTTTATATGTCAGGATTCATTCAGTATATTGCACCAACGATTATGTTATTAGTAGGTATCTTCATGTACGATGAACAATTTAGTAAAATTGAGTTTTTGTCATTTTCTTTCATTTGGTGTGCATTAATCCTATTTACTATTTCAAAAATTGTGGAAGTACGAAAAAACAGGTAGTTTACGTTTGACGACGAAACTACCTGTTTTACTTTCTAAAAGGCTCTGTTAAACGATCATGTTGTTACTTGTCGAAAATCCGCTCGCTTTCCGTGGACGAACTCCTAGCCACCTTGGGGCAACAAGATTTGTTCCTATAAGCTCGTTGCGGGGTCTTGGTAGCCGGTCTTTCCGCAGGTTTCTCGCGGATTTTCGTCACAAAATTTATTCTTATAATTAAATAACAGAGTAATTTAACCTAGCCTTATAAAAAGGTACGTTTAACTTTTTCCCAATAGCTATTATTTTTAAGTTTTACTGTTTTTACTACTTTATCACTGAGTGAGATGGTGACAGACTCTACGTGTTGAATACTTAGCGCTTCATTATCTGTACTCATGGAAGGGTAATCATTCCAATCTTTATGTAACTGAAGTTCTAATGATCTATTACCACTTAATATAAAAGAAGAGCCTAATGTTCTAAACTCATTACTATTTATAGAAGCAATCTCTGCAACTTGAATACATGGTAGAAGTGGGTCGACGATAGCCCCATTTAACGATTTATTATAAGCGGAACTACCAGTAGGAGTCGATATGACCATGCCATCTCCTCTAAACGATTCAAAATGCTTATGGTCAATAAAAATATCTAATACAAATGCTTTGATAATATTAGACCGTATTGTAAACTCATTTAAGCATAAAAATTTTGGATTATTGTTTACCGAAATTTCTAGGACAGGATATTTACGAACTTCAATTTTATTAGTTAAGACAGCTTCTGCCATTGCCTCAATATCATCAGCAAGGAAATCACAATACATACTTAAGGAATCTGACGTTGAAATACCAGCATACAAGCAATCTTGTCTAAAACCCGTATTGCGAACGGCTTGTAAAAAAGAACCGTCTGTTCCAATGCTTACTATGATTGAAGCATGATGATCTTCTTCTACGACTTTAAATCCATTTTGTATAATTGCTTTTTCCAATGTAGCTTTTATTTGCAAAGACTTTGTGTCATTCTTAGTATATAAATATATTGTATTTCTGGAGGTCATAAGTATTCTCCTTTTTATATAATTATATATATTTTAGCATTACATGAAACGTTTTGACATTTTTTACGTATAAAAAGAGGAAAGTTAAAGGAGGAGTAACATTTATGAATATGAAACGCTGGTTTGCTATTTTAGGGGCGACCATATTATTGGTAATTTCGATAGGCGTTAACACGCTTTCAAGTGCCTTTTCAACAGATTGGACAGCTTTTATGGATGATTTTGCATCTGTTGCCAGTTCAGATTTTTTTGAAACGGTAATAGAAGAAGGAAACGTGAACGAACGCGTAGCTTTATTAACAGTTGACGGAGTAATTCAAGATACAGGAAGTGCTAATACACTATTCGGAGCAGAAGGGTATAATCATCAATTCTTCTTACAACAATTAGAACAAGCGAAAACGGACGAATCGGTGAAAGCGATTGTACTACAAGTTAATTCACCAGGGGGTGGAGTTGTAGAATCAGCCCAAATTTATAAAGAAATTAAGGAATTACAAGAAGAAACAGCAAAACCAATTTATGTATCAATGGGAAGTATGGCTGCTTCTGGTGGATATTATATTTCTGCACCAGCAGATAAAATTTTTGTGAACAAAGAAACAATTACAGGGTCCATTGGTGTTATCATGCAAAGCATTAACTATGGAAAACTGGCAGATAAATACGGAGTAGAATTTGTAACGATTAAATCTGGTCCATACAAAGACATCATGAGTCCAACAAGAGAAATGACAGAAGCTGAGAGAAATATGTTACAAGAAATGTTAAACGAATCGTATGAGGATTTTGTCGATATTATCGAAGAAGGTCGTAACATGACGGAAGCTGAAGTGAAAAAAGTGGCAGATGGAAGAATCGTAAATGGACGTCAAGCGATTGAAGCTGGTTTAGCGGATGATTTTGGATTTTTAGAAGACGTAGTGCAAGCTATTAAAACAGATTATAACTTAGAAAATGCTGAAGTATTTGAATATGGTTATACACAAAGTTTTGGTTCCATATTTAAAATGAAAGCTCAATCACTTTTAGGTGTTGATATGGAATCCAAGATAATTGCTAAGTTAATAACAGATAATAATGCACCAAAAATGATGTATTTATACGGGAATGAATAAGGAGGGGTCCAGATGAGTGAAGTTGTACAGACAGATGAGCATGATGTGCAAGAGAACACATCGATAACCCAAAAGGTTGTTGTTCATCGAACAGCACAATATGAACCGAAAGCTGCTGGTTTTTGGATTCGCTTTTGGGCTTATACAATAGACATCCTTATATTGTCATCCATCGGTATGTTACTAATAAAACCTGTGTTCCGTATTTTTTCATTAGATCTTAATGATTCCAAATGGTACGCGCCTTTTGCCATAATTACTGCAATCATTTTTTACACTTACTTTGTATTAATGACGAAGTTATGTCATCAAACAGTAGGGAAAATAATTGTTGGCATTCGAGTAGTTTCAAAGGATGGCGGAAAATTAACATGGAGTACTGTTCTGTTTAGAGAGTGGATTGGACGTCTTATTTCCGTAATTCCATTTAATATTCCGTATATTGTCGTGGGATTTACACCAAAGAAACAAGCAATTCACGATTATATCGCCGATACTTTAGTGGTATATGAAGCATCTTACGAGAAAAAGGAAAAAGTAGAATATGAACACCCTTCAACTGCAAAAGAGTTGCAAGAGGAGAATGTATTCTAGTAAGATAAAGATAATGAAAAAGGAGGCTACATATATGGCTCAAGTAACATTTAAAAATAATCCAGTAACTTTAGTAGGTAAAGAAATAATAGTTGGAGAAAAAGCGCCAAACTTTAAAGTATTAGCAAATGATTTATCAGCCGTTACACTTCAAGACTCTGCTGATAAAGTTCGTTTAATCAGTGTAGTTCCTTCCCTTGACACAGGTGTTTGTTCTATCCAAACTAATAAATTCAATCAAAGTGCTGCTAGTTTAGGTGACGACGTGGTTATTTTAACAATATCAGTAGACCTGCCATTCGCGCAAAAACGTTGGTGTGGGGCAAATGCAGCAGACGCAATTCAAACATTATCTGACCACCGAGACCTATCATTCGGAGAAGCTTACGGTGTATACATGGAAGAATTACGTTTACTAGCTCGCGCTGTATTTGTAGTAGATAAAAACGATGTTGTAACGTATGCTGAATATGTAAGCGAAGGTACAGATCATCCAGACTATGAAAAAGCGCTAGAAGCTGTTAAAGCAGCAACGAATTAATAATACACGAAACCCACTCGCAGTTGAGAGTGGGTTTTCATATGAGGGATATTTATGCATACAAATGTTGAACAAATTTTTACCTTTATTGATCAAGAAAGTACGTTTATAGAAGAACAACAATCAGCAACCTATTTAGAAGGCGTTGTGTACGCTCTTGAACTATGGCTAGAAGAGAAAAAAGTTCCTACCGTATATAATCCAGACAAAGAACAGATTCGAAAAGCAGTTCAGTTGGCCATCTTAAAAGGAATGAAAAAATCAGCTCAAGTGAATCATCAAATGACTCCAGATGCCATCGGTTTATTAGTAAGTTATTTTGTAAAAGAAATGGCGAAAGGCAAAAAAGAACTTTCTATTTTAGATCCTGCGCTTGGAACAGGTAATTTGCTGTATACCATAATGAATGCCATACCTACAGAAAATTACGCTTTTGGTGTTGAAATTGATGAGTTACTGATTCAACTTGCAGCCCAAACAGGTGAACTGCTAACACATGATGTTCAGTTGTTTCGACAGGATGCTCTAAAACCTTTATTAATTGATCCAGTGGACATCGTAATAAGTGATTTACCGGTTGGTTTCTATCCGGATGAGGAAATTGCACAAGACTATTTTCTACATAGTAAAGATGAAATGTCTTATGCACATCACTTATTTATGGAACAGTCGATGAAGCATGTAAAACCAGGTGGTTATCTATACTTTTTAGTCCCTGCTACTATTTTTGAATCCAAACAAGCAGCACAGCTTCATAAATTTATTAAGGAACAGGGATGGATCCAAGCAGTCATTCAATTTCCATCTTCCATCTTTAAAACTAAAGGACAAGAAAAAAGCCTGCTCATTTTGCAAAAGAAAAGTGAGGCACTGAAAGCGCCACGAGAAGTGTTGCTTGCAAAAGTTCCTAATATGTCGAACAAAGAAGCAATGGAACTCTTCTTCCAAAAAATAGATATCTGGCAAGAAGAAAATGCCAAGTGAAAGTTGCTCGCCCCTAAAACGAACGGTACAATTAAAGTACTAGTTCAAAGAAGGGGCGTTTTTTTATGCCAAATATTTTAGCAGTAAATGCAGGAAGTTCTTCTTTAAAGTTTCAATTATTTAAAATGCCAGAAGAAGTAGTAATTGCAAAAGGTTTAATAGAGCGAATCGGTTTAAGTGATCCAGTTTTTACAATGACGACTAAAGACGAGCGGATTCATATGATTCAAACAGTTGAAAATCATGCACAAGCAGTCAAATTATTAATAAACATATTATTGGATAAAAGTGTGATTGAATCATTAGACGATATTCAAGGAATAGGACATCGTGTCGTCCATGGAGGAGAGGTTTATAGTGACTCTGTACTCATAACAGAGGGTGTTTTAGTGACCTTAGAAGAGTTGTCCGAGCTTGCACCACTTCACAATCCTGCAAATGTGGCAGGTATTAAGGTATTTGCAAAAGAATTGCCGAATGTTCCTGCCGTAGCCGTGTTTGATACCGCCTTTCATCAAACGATGCCAGAAAGTTCTTATTTATACTCTATTCCTTATAATTACTATGAAAAATATGGAATCCGAAAATACGGCTTTCACGGTACATCTCACAAATATGTGGCGAATCGAGCTGCAGAACTGTTAAATCGACCGTTGGAAACTACTCGTTTTATCTCTTGCCATCTGGGCAATGGGGCAAGCATCGCTGCAATTCACAAAGGAAAGTCGATTGATACATCTATGGGCTTTACACCACTTGCAGGTGTAACGATGGGCACTAGGTCAGGTAACATTGATCCCGCTCTCATTCCTTATTTAATGGAGAAAACGGGAAAAAGTGCTGAGGGAATATTAGATGTGTTGAATAAAAAATCTGGAATGCTTGGTGTTTCTGGTTTTTCAAGTGATTTAAGAGATATTGTAGTAGAGGCATCTAAGGGAAATGATCGTGCTCAATTAGCACTTGATGTATTTGCTAATAGAATACATAAATATATCGGATCTTATGCTGCCCGTATGAACGGTGTAGACGCCATTATCTTCACAGCTGGTATTGGTGAAAATAGTGAAGTTATTCGCGAAAAAGTGTTGACAGGACTTCAATTCATGGGTGTTTATATGGACCCCGATTTAAACAAATTGAATGGTAAGGAAGGGTTTATTAATTACCCACACTCTCCTGTAAAAGTCATCGTGATACCAACGAACGAAGAAATAATGATTGCGAGAGATACGATGAGAATTGCAGGAGTATAAAGGGTTTGAGTGCAAATTCAAGGTTGTAAAGATAAGTATAATGAATACTATTTGGCGATGAATTATTTTACTAAGTTTTTAATGTTTTTACAGATATATGCAAGGTTAGCAGTACTCTAATAAAGTAATAAGGTTTACTTCAGTAAAATAAGGTATATTATATTTGTTGAATAGATTCTCTTTAAAGACAAGAAAAGTAGGTGAACAAAGTGGGGAAATATCAATTGGATACTAAAGGTCAGGTAGCTGTGACAAAGTATCATGAAAAACACAAGCCCGCAAAATTTGATAAAAAGCAGCAACTTGAAAAAATACGTGCGGAGTATTTGAAAAAGAAGCAAAAACAAACAGATAAATAATATGAATGATAACATAGGAAGACTAAAATCTCCCTATGTTTTTCTTATTCGAAGTTCTTTTTTCAATTGATGATAACACATTACGCAAAACTCAAATTACAGCTATGCACGAAGCAGGAGCAGACCTAGCAACAATCGCAAAGCAAAGTGGTCACAAAAACCTTGAAACAATCAATAAGCACTACTTAGAGGTCAGTGACAGAACCGTTTATAAATACTTGTGAAAATTAATAGAAGCTCTTATGGATTAATGGAATTTTAGAAAGGTTCCGTTGGGGTAATTGATAAGAGAATGGGCGATTTATGGGGGCTTTTCTGTATGTTTATTCATAACAGATAGCCCCTTAAAATTTATATTTTATTTAAGCCATGCAACAGAGAGCTATGTGTAGAGCCACACACGCCTCCTGTGTGTTCCTACGCGGTGAGGTTGATATTCCGTCATGGGAGCGTCAGACCGTCACACCGTCACACAGAGCCATTTCGAGATCCGGATGGCATGATTCAGGTAGGGGGTATTTTCCGATAATTTGATTAGTATGAATGAAGAATCCAAGCTACCTACTACACCCATACCAAAAGGAATACGCAGCGATACGAGAGCAACCTTGTGAAGTTGAAATACATAGAAATCAACAAAATAATGGAAGGTTTCACACTTTAAGAGCAATTGTCGTGAGCGTAACCTTTTGAGATAGAGCGGTATAAACTACGTGTTTATATATTTTTTTTGCTTAATTAAATGAAAAGAGAAAAATAAAAGTGAACAGCATTTTTATTCAGGTAATATGGTATATTTATTTGGGAGAAAAATATTAACTATATTTGTAAAAAATAAATAACCGAATATTAATGGAGGGATATTAATTGTTTGAGATGTTTAGAAAAAAGAAACAAAATGATGAATTGGAAGTGACACAGGAAGAAATAATAGATGGAGTAAATTTTGAGGAAGTAGAGAAAGAAGAAAAATTAGATTTTGAAGAAAAAGAGGTAGAAGAATTAAAGTTTGATGCAGAAAATATGGAAGAAGAAGCTATTCAAAATCACGGAAAGTATTATTCGGAAGATAAGTTGTGGAAAAAAATCAGAAATTTCGCTAAGAGAGCTGGCTCTTCAGTTATATATGCTGTTCTACTTCTTTATTTTACATTGCAGAAACCAGAGGTACCTTTGAAAGTAAAAGCTACAATTGTAGGGGCATTAGGGTACTTTATACTTCCAATAGATATAATTCCAGATGTTGCTATGGGGGTAGGTTATATTGATGATCTATCTCTCGTTATGGTAGCATTATTTCAAGTGGCTATATACATTGATGCAGATATAAAAAAACAAGCAAAAGATAAGTTAAAGGATTGGTTTGGGGATGATGTAGATACATCTGATATAGATGATAAATTATGATATTAATTTTGTAATTGAGAGCTATCATTGCTCTCTTTTTTTTTTTTGAGCTAAAGTGTAAAATCATTATTTAAAGTGAGCAGTAAGTATGGTAGAAGGCTAGTGAAAGTTCAAGGTTGAAGAGAACAATAGAATAAGAGTAGCAAAGAAGCGACATAAACTAGATATGATAGGCTTTTTTTAGAATTTAAACTGGATTTATGGTAGTACTATTAGAGTGGTGTACATAAAAAAGCAATCATAACCATTTTTTCAAATCGTAGAGCAATCACAACTGAAATGATAAATTTGGGGTTAAGAATTCAATGAAACATTGTCATATCAATATTCGATATGTTTTTTGTATAAATCGTGATACCTACAAACGAAGAAATAATGATTGCGAGAGATACGATGAGAATTGCAGGGGTAAAAAAAGGATAGCCGTAATTGACTATCCTTCATGAATTAATATTTAATCTGGTTTTTCTTCTGTACGAACTACTAATACGTCGCAATTTGCGGAACGAACGATATATTCGGATACACTTCCGATTAGAAATCTTTCCATAGCATTCAGACCAGTAGCACCACAGATAATTAAATCTGCTTCTACCCTTTTCGCGATGTCTTTGGAAATCATTGATTTAGGTGAACCGTAGTCCACTATAATATTAACTTTTTTAACCCCTGCTGCAATTGCTTGTTTTTTGTAGCCTTCTAGTAATTCTTCAGCAAATACTTGTGCTCTTTCGGCAATGGAACGGTCATATGCTTCGATTGCAGCAAATGATCTAGTGTCAATTATGTTGATCAGATTTAAAGTTGCGTTATTTCTAGCTGCGATTGATGCTGATTTTTTAAATGCAAACTCTGCTTCCTTTGATCCATCCACCGCTACAATAATTTGGTTATATTTCAATGTCATTATTAAAACCTCCTATACTTGTTATATATATATATTTCGAGATTTATTGGTATATTCCTTCTACTATTATTTATTTAATTTGCACAATTTGTGAACATTTCCTTTTAATTATTTTATTTGTTGAGCATTTTTGATTTATTAATGATAAAATGGACTTGTTTAAATGTTTCATTTATTATTGCTTTGATTAAAATGCTTACATAGGGGGATAAAAAAATGCGTATTGGGGTTCCGAAAGAAACAAAAAACAATGAAAATCGTGTGGCAATGACACCAGCAGGAGTAGTGAGTTTAAAACTTTATAATCACGAAGTATTTATCGAAGCTGGCGCTGGATTAGGCTCAAGTTTTGCGGATGAGGATTATATTGCTGCAGGTGCAACAATTGTACAAACAGCAGAAGAAGCATGGAATCAAGAGATGGTGATGAAAGTAAAAGAGCCTACTCATGAAGAATTTTCACTTATTCGTGAGGAATCAATTCTTTTTACTTACTTGCATTTAGCTCCTGAAGAAGATTTGACGAGAGTATTACTGGAAAAGAAAGTAACTGCTATTGCATACGAAACAGTTCAACTTCCAAATAACTCGTTACCATTGCTAACTCCTATGAGTGAAGTTGCTGGTCGTATGGCAACGCAACTTGGTGCTCAATACTTAGAGAAAATTAATGGTGGAAAAGGTATTTTACTTGGAGGAGTTCCAGGGGTACCACGTGCAAAGGTTACGATTATAGGTGGAGGTATTGCCGGTACAAACGCAGCTAGCATAGCTATAGGTATGGGAGCACAAGTAACAATTATCGATTTAAATGCTGATCGTCTACGTCAATTAGAAGACTTATTTGGTAGCAATGTTCAAACATTAATCTCTAATCCTTATAATATTGGACAAGCGGTAAAAGAAGCAGATTTAGTAGTAGGAGCAGTTCTCATCCCTGGTGCCAAAGCCCCTAAGCTTGTATCAGAAGAAATGATTAAATCTATGTCTCCTGGTTCTGTTGTAATTGATATTGCAATTGACCAAGGTGGTATTTTTGAAACTTCGGATCGCATTACAACTCATGACAATCCAATTTATGTAAAACATGGCGTAGTACATTATGCAGTTGCTAATATGCCAGGAGCAGTACCTAGAACTTCCACAATGGCGTTAACAAATGCTACTGTCCCTTATGCAGTTCAAATTGCAAACAAAGGGTATATCCAAGCATGCTTAGATAATCTTGCTTTACAAAAAGGTATTAATACTTTAGCAGGCAACATAACATTTAAGGCTGTTGCGGAAGCACAAGGCTTGCCTTATGTTGATGTAGCAACTCTTTTAAACTAAATAGTAAAAGGTCATCACCCAAACCTGTACAGGCTTGGGTGATTTCTGATTATTAGCATCAATGGAGATGAAAAAATGATGTTTTTTTACGTAGGGGTTGCAGGCGCAATGGGTGCAATTGCAAGATATGTTATAGGAAATATATTTTTCTCACAATCAGTGTTTCCATTCGCTACATTATGTGTAAATTTAGTGGGGTGCTTTGCTTTAGCATTTATAACGTCTAGAAGTATGTTTTCTAAACAACTAAAAGTAGCAGTCGGGACTGGATTTTTAGGATCTTTTACCACGTTTTCAGCATTTAGTGTCGAAACAGTCCGTTTGTTTCACAATGGTGATACTATTCTTGCTTTCGTTTATATTGGAATAAGTATGGTCGGTGGAATTTTAATGAGTAACATAGGGTGGAAAAAAGAGGTGAGTAGATGAGTCTCTACTATTTGTTTGCTGTTGGCATCGCGGGATTTGTAGGAGCAATTGCTAGGTTTTACATTTCAGAGAAATGGAACGATAAATCGGATGGGGGCTTTCCTTACGGGACGCTATCAGTTAATATTGTAGGTTCATTTCTTCTTGGGATAATTATTGGGATTAACATGGAAGAATTTTATTTATTAATGATTGGGACCGGTTTTCTAGGGGCGTTTACAACTTTTTCTACCTTCAATAAAGAATTATATACACTCCAAAAGAATCCGATGAGATGGCTTCTTTATTTTTCTACTACCTATTTAGGGGGACTAGCATTTGCGTTTATTGGCTATATGATTGGACAGTAAAAAAGCACCCTAAAAGGGCGCTTCTATATTATAGAATTTGTAATTCTTTTGGAAACTTAGTTAGCACTTCGACTCCATCAGCTGTTACTACAACGTCGTCTTCGATACGAACGCCAGTTATTTCTGGGTGATAAATTCCTGGTTCAATGGTGAAAACCATCCCAGTTTCTAGTTTCATATCATTTACTCCTGTAATAGAAGGAAACTCATGAACAGAAATACCAAGTCCATGGCCTAAACGGTGTGTAAAATAGTCTCCATATCCTGCATTTGTAATAATATCACGAGCAATTTTGTCTAGTTCCATCGCAGTAATACCTGGTTTAACAGCTTGTACTGCAGCTTCTTCCGCTTGACGAACTGTTTCGTATATTTCACGTTTGTCCGAAGTTGGTTCACCAAAAGCAACGGTGCGTGTAATATCTGAGCAATAGCCATTGTAAACAACCCCAAGGTCAAATAATATAAAGTCACCTTTTTGGATTTTACGATCACCAGGAGTTCCGTGAGGAGAAGCAGTCTTAGGTCCGCTTAATACCATTGTATCGAAGGACATTTGTGCAGCACCTTTTTCTTTTACTGCTAATTCTATCGCGTTTAATATTTCGAGCTCTGTTTTACCTTCTGCGATTTCTTTGCATCCAACTTCAATTGCATAATCAGCAAGCTCTGCAGCTTTACGCATATTCACTAATTCTTCTTCCGATTTAATCACACGAAGCTCGTTTATCTTTTCATCAATTCTAGAAACTTGTAAAGAAGGGATTCTTTCCTCCAGTGCTTCTAGTCTCTCCACTGTTAAATGTGCTTTTTCGATGGCAAGCGTATTTATGCCTCCAACTTTTTCTTGGATCGTTTGAATAACGATATCCCAAGCATTTTCTGTATCTTGATGTCCTACTATATCACCTGTCCACCCAGCAACTTTTGCGTCTGGAATTTCCATTTTAGGGCAAATAATAAAGGGAGCGGTATCTTTAAAAATAACAACCCCCAATAAGCGTTCATGTGGGTTGCTTCTAAAGCCGGTAAAATAAAACACATTGTCTGGAGTAGTTATAAAAGCAGCATCCGTTTTATTAGATTGTAAAAACGATTGAATTTTTTCTATTTGATTCATAAAGGCACCTCTTTTTGGTTTATATAATTAAGAATAGCAGAATAAAGGAATTCTAGCATCTACGTTGAATGAATAATAAGAGAAAGTATAAAATTATTTAAGGAGATGATGACATGAACATTAGCTACCATGGACACTCAGTAATCAAGATTAAAACAAACACACACACAATTTTAATTGACCCATTTATTACAGGAAATGGACAAACGGATTTAAAAGCTTCGGAAGAAAGTGTCGACGTCATCTTATTAACGCATGGCCATAATGATCATGTGGGAGATACGGTGGACCTCGCAAAAAGAAATGATGCATTTGTAATTGCCACATTTGAACTTGCGAATTATATAGAATCACAAGGAGTAAAGGTGCATGCAATGGGAATAGGCGGAGCATTTGACTTTGACTTCGGAAAAGTAAAATATACACAAGCTTTTCATAGCTCATCATTTACAACAACAGAAGGAAAGACCATCTACGGTGGAATGCCTGCGGGAATCCTGCTCACAGTTGGAGGAATAACTATTTATCATGCTGGAGATACCGCATTGTTCGGAGATATGAAGTTAATCGGGGAACGAAATAACATTGACGTAGCATTTTTACCAATTGGAGATAACTTTACGATGGGACCTGAAGATGCTGCATATGCTGTGCAATTACTTAACCCAAGAATAGTGGTTCCGATTCACTATAATACGTTTCCGGCGATAAAGCAGAATCCAAATGAGTTTAAAGACCTTGTGAAAACTGCAGATGTACAAGTATTGAATGCAGGGGACTTTGTCCAATTGTCACATAAATAGATATAGTGAAAATTGTGGTACAATAAACGTATAACAATCGTTTGGATGTGACTACATGACAACAAAACATGAGCAAATTTTAGCATATATAGAAAATCTTCCTGTTGGAGATAAAATATCCGTTAGACAAATTGCAAAGGATTTAGCAGTCAGTGAGGGTACAGCTTATCGAGCAATAAAGGAAGCGGAGACTAGAAGACTAGTTAGTACGATTGAACGAGTTGGTACAATTCGAATCGAACTAAAGAAGAAAGAGCATTTTGAAAGACTAACTTTTGCTGAAGTTGTAAATATTGTAGATGGACAAGTTTTGGGTGGTAAAACGGGTCTATATAAAACATTGAATAAGTTTGTAATTGGTGCAATGCAGCTGGATGATATGATGCGTTATGTGGAGCCGAGTAACTTACTGATAGTTGGGAATCGCTTAAAAGTCCATGAGACTGCATTACAAGCAGGAGCAGCAGTATTAATCACAGGTGGATTCGATGTTTTAGACAGTATTAAAAAGCTAGCAGATGAATTAGAACTGCCCGTTATTTCAACTAGTTACGATACATTCACAGTGGCAACAATGATTAACCGAGCAATAGACGATCAACTAATTAAAAAAGATGTTTTACTCATCGAAGATATATATGTACCCATACAAGAAACGTCCTTTCTATATACAACGGACCAAGTTAAGCAATACCGGGAGTTAAACCATTTAACGACACATGGTGGATTTCCAGTAGTAGATAAATCGAATAAATTAGTCGGGATAGTTACTGCTAGAGATGTAATAGGGAAATCAAGTAATGAATTGATTGAAAAAGTGATGACGAAAAGCCCAATATCCATAACGATGAAAACAAGTGTTGCATCTGCTAGTCATCGAATGATCTGGGAAGGAATCGATTTGTTGCCAGTAGTGCGGGATAGTAATTATTTAGAAGGTGTTATTAGTAGACAAGATGTTTTAAAAGCATTACAAGCCGCTTCTAGACAGCCCCAAAATGGAGAGACAATCGATGATATCGTTAAACAGCAAATAAAAGTTATATCCACGGAGGAATTTTTATTTGAGTTTGAAGTAACTCCGCAAATGACGGATCACTATGGAGCGATGTCTTACGGAGCTTTTACTATCCTGTTAACAGAAACTGGCGCGCAAACATTGAAGATTCGGAAGCGTGGAGAAAGTGTTGTTGAAAATATGACGATTTATTATACAAAACCAATTCAATTGGAAAGTATTCTTCGAGTTCACGCTCGTGTTTTAGAAATGAGCCGAAAAGTAGCGAAGATGGATATCGAAGTATTTAATGACAAACAACTAGTCGGAAAAGCAATGGTAACCTATCAGTTGTTAGAAAGATAAAGTGTAAGGATTCTATGTAAATAAAAAAATGATGCAGCATTTGGCTGCATCATAGACGATTATTGATTTAGAGAAACTTCCTCTTTTACAAACTGACCATAGTGTTTTGCAGCCTTAAAATTATGATACATAAAATAACCGCCTAGTAAAATGAATAGTCCAGAAACAACATAGGTTACACCGGATTGGTAAACAAATAAAAAGTTAAGCCCAAAAAATAGTAAAAATGCTCCAAGACATGCAGAAGCTTTTGCTGCGAACCATTTTTTACGAATAGGTAAAGTTGTGCGTAGCTGTTTAGTTTTATAATAAAAATACCAAACAAATGAGACAACTATAGCAATTACGAATAGTACATTTAGAAACATAATGAACCTCCAATAAAAGATAATCTTCTATTATTGTAAAGGAAATTTCAAAAAATGCGAATAGTAAACGAGTCTCAATGGGGGAAAATAAATGAAAAGACAAATCATAGACACAATCGAACGCTATGACAAAATAATTTTACACCGTCATGTTAGGCCAGATCCCGATGCATACGGCTCACAAATAGGTCTTAAAGAATTAATAGCATTTAACTATCCAAGCAAAAAAGTATTTGCAACAGGAACCCATGAAAATACATTAGACTTTCTTGCTCATCCAGATGTAGTGACAGATGAAGACTTTCAAAACGCATTAGTCATTGTAACGGATACAGCAAATACGGAAAGAATAGATGACGAACGCTATAAGCTAGGTAGTTATCTCCTAAAAATTGACCACCACCCAAATGACGATGCATACGGAGATTTACTTTGGGTAGATACAGATGCCAGTTCTGTGAGTGAAATGATTTTTGAATTGTTTGCTGAGGCTAGAGAATATAAAGGTTGGAAAATGGATGCTGTCATAGCAAGATTACTTTATGCAGGAATAGTAGGGGATACAGGCAGATTCATGTTCCAAAGTACGACAGAACAAACGATGAACGTTGCAGGTGAATTAATTTCCTATGGTTTTGATCGTACAGCACTTTTTAATGGCATGTACGAAGTGGAAAGTAATCTACTTCAACTCAAAGGCTATATTTATGCAAACTTTGAGATGGATGACAAAGGAGTCGGTCATGTGAAATTGACGAGAGAACTCCTACAAAAGTATAAGGTAGCTGAGTCAGAGGCTTCTTTATTAGTAAGTGCGTTAGCGGACGTTAAAGGAATGAAATGCTGGGTGTTTTTCATTGAAGATGCAGACGCTATTCGTGTTCGTTTACGCTCTAAAGGTCCGGTTATTAATGGAATTGCTAAGAAGTACGGTGGTGGAGGTCATCCGCTCGCTTCAGGAGCTAGCGTTCAAACATGGGATGAAGCAGATCAAGTCGTGGAAGATTTGAAAAAGCTATAAATTGAGGTGTTTATTATGAAAACAGTATATCCACAAATTGTCACATCAGCGGATATGCTGAAAAGTACAATTCAATTGGAGCAGCTCATTCAAAAGTTGAAAGAAAATAATGCAAAGGCAGCTGCCATTACAAACAGTAGATTGTATGGGTTGTTGCCTTTTTGGCATGAATTAAGTAAACATCAAATTCAGCCAGTCATAGGTCTTTCCTTGAATGTCCAATTAGAAAGTAAATCTGTTGTTGTCGTTCTATATGCAAAGAATAATGATGGCTACGAGAACTTATTGAAAATATCTAGTAGTCTTGAGACAAGAGAACTTACTATCCTTCCTAAAAAATGGTTACAAGCCTATAAAACTGGTCTAATCGCTGTTTATAAGGCTGACAACCATTTTTCTGCTGAAGCACTTTCAGAGTTACATACTATTTTCGATATCTCTTCCCTATATATTGGAATAGAGCGTCCAAATGGTCAGAAGCTTGAATTGGAAGTGGAAATAATACAGGCCGCGCAGCAAACCTCTACAAAAATAACCGTCTTTCATATGAGTCGCTATGTACAAAAAGAAGATGCATTTGCCTACGAAGTATTAAATGCAATGGACCAATCCGTGAAAATGACGGATCATAATCGACTAAAGCCTTCGGATCATTCGTATCATGTTTTAACAAATGAAGAATGGAACGAGTGGTTTTCAGACGTTCCTCACTGGCTTGAAAATACGCAGGAAATGTTGTTAGGATGTCAAGTGAACTTTGATCATCAAGCACATATTATGCCGAAATTCCCCTTGCCGGAATCCGTGCTAGCAAAAGATTACTTAAGAGAGCTATGCGAAGAAGGACTAAAAATACGTTTACAAGAAGTGACGCAACGGTATAAAGATCGACTTCATTACGAACTTCAAATTATTAATCAAATGAATTATGAGGATTACTTCTTAATTGTGCAAGATTTTATGAAATTTGCAAAGCAAGCCAATATTTTAACGGGACCTGGTCGAGGTTCATCTGCAAGCTCACTTGTGGCTTATTCTTTATTTATTACGGATGTAGATCCCTTAACTTATGGGCTACTTTTCGAGCGTTTTTTAAATCCTGAACGAATAACTATGCCTGACATAGACATTGATTTCGCTGATTCTAGAAGAATGGAAGTAATACATTACGTTGCTGAGAAATATGGGAAAAATTACGTTTCTCAAATTATTACGTTTGGAACCTTATCTGCGAAAGCAGTTGCCAGAGAAGTTGCGAGGGTGTTTGGATTTGAGTCTACTACATTAGAGGCTATTTCCTCTTTCATTCCAAATAAATTAGGTATCACCTTACAAGATGCTTTCGAGCAATCACAAAAATTACGAGAATTCATACAGACAGAGGATATTCGAAAGAAATGGTTTCAAGTGGCTCTTGCTTTAGAAGGGTTGCCAAGAAATGCATCTACCCATGCAGCAGGTGTTGTGTTGTCTCCTGTTCCGCTTGTGGATGTAGTGCCTATTCAAAACGGACATGATGAGATATTTTTAACACAATGGCCAATGAAGGAAGTAGAACAAATAGGCTTGTTAAAGATGGATTTTCTAGGTTTAAGGAATCTGACGATCATTGAACGAATTTTAAACCTTATAAACAATAATCGTTCTATGAAGTTTTCTTTAACCGATATTCCACTAAATGACGAAAGTACATTTCACTTGTTACAACATGGAGATACGACAGGTGTCTTTCAGTTAGAATCAGCTGGGATGCGAAATGCGCTGAAACAGATACAGCCCACTAGATTGGAAGATATTGTAGCAGTAAATGCATTATATAGACCAGGTCCAATGGATAGTATTCCATTATACGCAAAACGTAAATTAGGCCAAATACCGGTTACGTATGAACATCCTGTTTTGCAGCCTATTTTACAAGAGACGTATGGCATTATAGTATATCAAGAGCAAATTATGCAGATTGCCTCCCAAATGGCTGGATTTACATTTGGAGAAGCTGATTTATTGCGAAGAGCTGTAAGTAAAAAAAATCGAGATATTTTACAAAAAGAACGTACTCATTTTGTCCAGAAAGCAATTCAACTTGGTCATTCAGAGCAAGCAGCTTCTTCTGTTTATGACCTTATCGTTCGATTTGCAGACTATGGATTTCCAAAAAGTCATGCAGTTGCCTATAGTCTCATATCCTATCAAATGGCCTTTTTGAAAGCCCATTTTCCACTGGAATTCTACTGCGCTCTATTAAGTACAGCTACAGGAAATCAAGAAAAGTTAAACCAACTAGTTATGGAGATGAAACAAAAAGAGATTCCGGTATTTCCTCCATCTATATTTAAAAGCCTACCATTTTTTACGGTTGAAAATGATGGAGTAAGATTTGGTTTACAAGCAATAAAAGGGGTTTCTCATCTATTTACGCAGAAACTACTGAAGCAGAGGATGGATGGATCAATGAATTGGGAAGATATATTTGATTTTGCTGCAAGTATATCCGCTATTCATTTTACAAGAAAGAATATAGAGCCGCTTATAAAGGCCGGTGCATTAGATGATTTTGGTGTGGAACGTTCGACCTTACTTGCAACACTAGACGCAGCAGCAAAATATGCAGAGCTTGTAAGTCCTGCAGAAGAAACGGACTTATTTGGAGGAGATGCTTCACATTTTGGGAAATCCAAATATATAAAGTCAGAACCATTGCCTTTAATGCTAAAACTCCAATTTGAAAAAGAAGTATTAGGACAATATTTTTCTGAACATCCAACGATAGATAAGAAGAAAAATATTACTGAGCCAATTAATAATATATGGAACATACTGCAATCTACAAAAGACTCGAAAGTAAGAGTAGTGGGATTAATCCAAGAAATAAAAAGAATCCGTACGAAAAAAGGTGAAGCGATGGCTTTTGTCACTATTCAAGATGATACCGGAAGTCTTTCTATTACTTTATTTCCTGAAGAATACGCCAAGTACAATAATCTTCTAAGTGAGCTTTCTATTATTTTGGTCGAAGGCAAATGCGAAAGACGAAATGGAAAAGTTCAAATTTTAACAAAAACCATTTTAGACTGTTAAAAAAATACTTTTGAATAGTCTATGTTAAATTAGGCTTTTGTTTTTAGAAGCATCTATTTTAAGACGAAAATCATCGAGACTCATCCTGGAAAAACGGGCTGCCATAACCCAATAGCGGGCTTATGAGGGCACTGAAAAATGGTGATGTAGGATTTGTTCCGATAAGCCAGAGGGCACTGAAAAACTCTATTATAGTTTTTTTATGATAAATATTCGATGTGACGATACTGTGTATTATAGGATTTAGCACGGCGGCGTGAGACTACAGTGGGAAAGCGAGACAGTCGAGACCCCGCACGAAGCGTAGCGTAGGAGGAGGCTCGGCGCTCGCCCACGGAAAGCGAACAGAGTCGTGCTAAATCTAATTTGCGGATATTTATTAGAACACCACATCCATGCGGCAACGGATTTGCGTCTGTCGGTTACGGCTTTCGACGCAGAATGGGCGCAGTGACCAACATCCTGTTGCCTCGAGGAGACTTGGTAGTTCGTCCACGGCAAGCGAGTGGATTTTCGGCAGGTGACAACATGATCGTTTAACAGACCTTTTGAACAAAATATTAACTTTATCTCTAGACTGTACATTTTTTTGTACAGTTTTTTCTTTACGTTTTAATAAATCTTTTGTATGCTAATACATATAAGTGGTCTGACCACTTTGTAATAAATGGAAGAGTGAGGATTGGATGAATCCAAAAAACAACTCAAGAAAAATGTTTTTAGAAATAGTCAAGCAGCTAAGACAGCTTATTCATGATGAACAAGTTGCGGTGGGTGGTAAGCTACCTTCCGAAAGAGAACTTGCAGAACGTTTACAAGTGGGTAGATCAACTGTAAGGGAAGCACTTAGAAGCTTAGAGCTACTAGGATTAATTGAAACAAGAAGAGGAGAGGGAACTTTTCTTTCCGATTATCGTAAACATCAATTAGTGGAATTATTATCCACTTTTATATTGCAAGAGTCTAAGTCGAAGGAAGATGTTCACACGACAAGAGAGGCTTTAGAAAAAGATGCCATTCGAACGATTTGTCTGACAGAGCATCTTCAAAAACTAACAATCTGGGATGCATTTGTAGAAAGATTACTACAAGAAGAAGTGCTTCGAGAGGATGTTATTAGAGAAATACTCATTATATCTGATAATAGACTTGGATTAAAAATTTGGTTTTTATTAAAACAGTTTGCTGGAGAGCCATATCGCAGTTACATGGATTCAGAAGAGAAAAGAGCCTGGATACAGCTTCTGACATCCTTGCAAAATGGGGATGAGCAGCTTGCCGTATCTTTTTATAATGAATGGCTTTTGTTAATGAATAGGGGAGAAGTTTAAATGAGTATTCGAGATATATTTAGAAAAAATCAGAAAAAGAAATATGCAACGATTCCGACCGAGAAAAATAATGTGCCAGAAGGAATTATGATGAAATGTCCGGAGTGTAGAAAAAATGTGTTTACAAAGGACCTCATGAAAAATTTAAAAGTTTGTCCTTCGTGTGATCATCATATGAAAATGACGGCTTTTGAACGCGTTGAAAGCTTTTTAGATGAAGGGTCCTTTGTATCGATGGATGACCATTTAGAAACAATAAATCCGCTAAACTTTCCTGGTTATACGGAAAAAGTTAAATCAGATGGAAAAAAGACTGGCCTAAATGAAGCTGTCTTAACAGGTATTGCACAACTAGAAGGTCAACAAGTTGTAGTTGCTATAATGGATTCCCATTTTAGAATGGGTTCAATGGGCTCGGTAGTCGGAGAAAAAATTACAAGAGCAGTTGAAAAAGCGACAGAACTTCGTGTACCTTTCATTATTTTCACTGCTAGTGGTGGAGCAAGGATGCAAGAAGGGGTATTATCCCTCATGCAAATGGCGAAAACTTCCGTAGCGTTAAGAAGACATAGTGATCATGGTCTTCTATATATTTCGATTTTGACTCACCCGACAACAGGAGGAGTTTCTGCAAGTTTTGCTTCCGTTGGAGATATTAATATTGCAGAGCCAAAAGCTTTAATTGGATTTGCAGGTCGAAGAGTAATCGAGCAAACTGTTCGCGAAAAACTTCCAGAAGATTTTCAAACCGCCGAATTTTTATTGGATCATGGTCAGTTGGATGCGGTAATACACAGAAAAGATATGCGAGAAACAGTAGCATTACTTGTTCAAATGCATGAGCGTAAGGAGGTATCCCCATGGTAAAAGCACTACCTTTTGAAGAGCCAATTATTCAACTGAAAAATAAAATAATTGAACTAAAAGAATACACTGTAAATGCAGAAGTAGATATGACAGTAGAAATTGAAAATTTAGAAGATCGATTAAGAAAATTAGAAAAAGAAATTTATGAAAATATGGAACCTTGGGACCGTGTACAAGTAGCCCGCCATCCAAATCGTCCGACGACAAGAGACTATATTCAATTATTATGTACAGATTTTATTGAACTTCATGGAGACCGTTTGTATGGGGATGATGCGGCAATCATAGGCGGAATAGCTTTATTAGACGGAAAACCAATTACTATTATTGGGCATCAGCGTGGTCTGGATACGAAAGAAAATATTAGACGTAATTTTGGGATGCCACATCCAGAGGGATACCGAAAAGCATTACGTTTAATGAAACAAGCGGAAAAATTTAATCGTCCAATTATTTGTTTTATCGATACTAAAGGAGCTTATCCAGGTAAAGCTGCAGAAGAGCGAGGTCAAAGTGAAGCAATCGCTAGGAACTTAGTAGAAATGGCTGGCTTAAAAGTTCCGGTAATTAGTGTCGTAATCGGTGAAGGTGGTAGTGGTGGAGCACTAGCTTTAGGAGTTGCTAATCACATTCATATGTTAGAGAACTCTACTTACTCCGTAATCTCACCAGAAGGAGCAGCTTCTATTTTATGGAAAGATGCATCTCTTGCGAAGCAAGCTGCTGAAGCGATGAAGATTACAGCACCGGATTTAAAAGAAATGAATATTATTGATACGATTGTTCGAGAAGTACATGGAGGTGCTCATAGAGACCTAGATGCACAAGCAACGTATATGAAAGAAGCACTTATAAACTCTTTACAACAACTATGTAAGCTTTCAGCAGATGAATTGATTGAAAATCGTTATGCTAAGTTTAAAAATATTGGGGAGTTCACGGAGGGAAATGCGTCTAGATAAGGCGCATTTTTTTTTTTAGCCATTTCGTGATAAGCTTATTCTATTAATTACATAGGATGGAGGGGAAATAGTTGAAGCGCATTGGTGTATTAACAAGTGGAGGAGACGCTCCGGGCATGAATGCTGCAATTCGTGCAGTTGTCAGAAAAGCAATTTATGAAGGACTTGAAGTAGTAGGTATATTTCATGGTTATCAGGGCTTAATTGATGGGAATATGGAATTGCTAAATCTCGGTTCTGTGGGTGATATTATTCAACGTGGAGGAACGAAGCTATATTCTGCTAGATGTCCAGAGTTTCGGACAGAAGAAGGACAACGCAAAGCTATAGAGCAGTTAAGAGCAAATGATATTGAAGGGTTAGTTATTATTGGAGGCGATGGTTCTTATCGTGGCTCTATGACCTTAACGAAAAATGGATTTCCATGCGTTGGTATACCAGGGACTATTGATAATGATATTCCAGGTACAGATTATACATTAGGCTTTGATACGGCGCTTAATACGGTTATAGATTGTATTGATAAAATAAGAGACACGGCAACCTCACATGATCGAACGTTTATTATTGAAGTAATGGGAAGGGATGCCGGTGATCTTGCATTATGGGCAGGTCTTGCAGGAGGTGCGGAAACAATTATTATTCCAGAAATTGAAATAAATATGGAAGAAGTTGTGGAACGTTTACAAAGTGGACATGCACGTGGTAAGAAACATAGTATTATTATTGTGGCAGAAGGAGTTATGAGTGGCTCGGAATTTGCATTAAAACTAATGGAACATGCAAATATTGAAACTAGAGTTTCCGTGCTTGGTCATATTCAGCGTGGGGGTTCTCCAACCGGTCGCGATCGAGTGCTAGCAAGTATGTTCGGTGCTAGGGCAGTCGAAGTTTTACTATCAGGTAACGGAGGGCGTGCGGTTGGCATCCAGAATCATCAAGTGGTAGACTATGATATGATGGAAGCATTTGAAAAGATAGAAGATTTTGATACGAATATGTATCAATTATCGAAAGAATTATCTATTTAATCAGCTAAATATTTCTTTAATTAGAAAGGACTGTACTATGAGAAAAACTAAAATAGTTTGTACAATTGGACCTGCAAGTGAATCGGAGGAAATGTTAGAAAAATTAATTGAAGCTGGAATGAATGTTGCCCGATTAAATTTTTCACATGGTAGCCACGAAGAGCATGCGGCTAGAATTAAAACAATAAAAGCAGTATCTAAAAAACTAGGGAAAATTGTTGGGATCTTATTAGATACAAAAGGCCCTGAAATTCGAACACATAAAATGGAGAATGATTCTATTGAATTGATTTCTGGACAAACAATCGATATTTCGATGACGGAAGTGTTAGGAAACACAGAACGTTTCTCTATTTCCTATGAGAAGTTAATCGAAGACGTACAGGAAGGTTCTATTATATTACTTGATGACGGATTAATTGAGTTAGTTGTGACAAAGATTAATATAAGTGATGGAATTATTTCAACATTCGTTCAAAATGCTGGTACGTTAAAAAATAATAAAGGTGTAAATGTTCCAGGAGTATCTGTCCAATTACCAGGAATAACAGAAAAGGATGCAAAGGATATTTTGTTTGGAATAGAACAAGACGTAGATTTCATCGCGGCATCCTTTGTACGACGTGCAAAAGATGTATTAGAAATTAGAGAGCTTTTAGAAAAAAATAATGGTGCTCAAATTCAAATCATCCCTAAAATTGAAAACCAAGAAGGCGTAGATAATATCGATGAGATTATTCTAGTTTCGGATGGCTTAATGGTGGCAAGGGGAGATCTTGGTGTTGAAATTCCTGCAGAAGAAGTTCCATTAGTGCAAAAAAGTCTTATTCAAAAATGTAATGAAGCTGGAAAGCCAGTAATAACTGCAACTCAAATGTTAGATTCTATGCAACGTAATCCAAGACCAACTCGTGCAGAAGCGAGTGATGTTGCAAATGCAATTTTTGACGGAACAGATGCAATTATGCTTTCTGGAGAAACTGCAGCTGGTTTATATCCAGTAGAAGCAGTTCAAACGATGGACAAAATTGCAAAGCGAACAGAAAACGCTGTAGATTATCGGGCGAATGTAACGAAGCTAAGTAAAGCAAGAGAAGTAAACTTAACAGATGCGATTGGACAAGCTGCAGCACATACAGCGATCAACTTAAAAGTGAAAGCTGTAATTGCACCTACAGAAAGTGGCTATACTGCTAAAATGATTGCTAAGTTTAGACCCGGAGTTCCAATTATTGCAGTCACTTCCTCTATTACACCGTCTCGAAAATTGACGCTTGTATGGGGTGTTTACCCGATAGTTGGAAGGAAAGCACAATCTACAGACGAAATTTTAGAAGTAGCAGTCGAGGAAAGTATCCTTCATCATTATGTAACTCATGGAGATCTTGTGGTCATTACAGCAGGAGTTCCTGTTGGAGAAGCTGGTACTACTAACTTGATGAAAGTACATATAATTGGTGACATGGTTGCAAAAGGCCAAGGAATCGGTAGAATGACTGCATTTGGTAAAGCCCTTGTTGTAAATAGTGCGAAAGAGTTAGAAGGAAAAGATACTTCCAATAGTATTATTGTAACAATTGGGTCCGACAAAGATATGATTCCTGGAATTGAAAAATGCAAAGGACTAATTACGGAAGAGGGTGGCTTAACAAGTCACGCGGCAGTAGTAGGTTTAAGCTTAGGAATTCCAGTCATTGTCGGCGTTGAAAATGCGACTAAATTAATTGGAAATGGCCAAGAATTAACGATAGATGCTGTAACTGGTGTAATTTATCATGGCCATGCAAGTATTATTTAATAGTAATAGCCTCACCCAAAAGGTGAGGCAACAGACTGTTGACAAATGATTTCATTCTTCGTTACTCCTGCGCGAAGCTCGTCGCAGAAAAGCGGTGCTTGCGCGCCTCGACTGACTTACGTTTTCAAAACAGTCAGAGGTGACACCTTAAATTAAGATTTTTCTACAACAATATGCCTCACCCAAAAGGGTGAGGCAATTATTATATATATGGAAGGTGAATGTATGAAATGGATTATTAGTTTGTTCATCATAATTCCTGCAATTGAGTTATATATTTTACTCCTATCCGGTAAAACAATAGGTGTTGGAAATACGTTTCTTTTAATAATAGCAAGTGGAGTGATCGGTGGGTATTTTGCGAAAAAACAAGGTATGAAAGCATTCCGAGAAGTTTCAGATAGTGTGAAGAATTATCAAGCACCCGGTCAAGCTGCCATTAATGGAATATGCATTTTTGTTGGAGCGATTTTAGTAGTGCTCCCAGGTTTCATTTCAGATATCCTTGGCTTCATGCTTTTATTTGCTCCAACTCGAAAATTATTTAAACCAATTATTTATCGATGGATTCGAAAAAAAATGAAAAATGGTCAAGTTATTGTGATGAAGTAGAAGTCTTCGTAAGGCTCTCCCACTTATTTGCGAACAAATAAATAAATGGGCTAAATAATATACCTATAAACCCAAATAATAATATGGCTGCCGCGCTTAGAAAGAATACGTGGACAGCCTTTATTTGCATAGAGGCAGACCAAAGCATAGAGTCGACAATATGTCTTGTTAATTGAACAAATAGATAGAGAAGTAAAATGATTGTACCGACTATCTGTTCATCCATAAGAAAGAAATATACACTAAGCGGAATTAGAATGAGGCCAGTACCTAAGAAAGGGATACTATCTACTAATGAAATTAGAAAAGCGTATTTTATGGGATTATGTAAGCCTAAAACGATAAACCCAATGGATAATAGCAAAAAAGTTAGTAAAAAAAGTTTTAACCCCACAGATAAAAATTTATTTACGACAACAGAGGCCTTTATCAGAGCCCTTTGAAAAAAGGAGCGAGATTTTTTAGGAAAGTAAACGAGAAACCAAAGACGATCTTTTGTAGATTCGGTTAGTGAAAAAAATAACCCAATACTAAAAAGAAATACTTCAAAAAAATAAGAAGGTAGATGGGTGAGATTTATTAATAGATTATTTAATAACTTATTTAATAATTCCTGAAACTCCCCTTCAAACATTAAAAAGATTGGATGTTTTTGTAATTGATCGATTGGTAATAGGACTACATGGTCGTGTATAAGTGGGATGAGATCTATTAATGTCTGCACTATAAAGAATAGAAATAATAAAACTCCTGTTAAAATCAGTGCTTCTGTTAACAAAACACTAAAAATAATTGGCATTTTTATTTTATTATAAAAGAAATTTGTAATTGGGAATAGAAAGTAACCACATAAAATAGCCAATGAAAGAGGGTAAGCTATAAATAGTATTAGTATAATTATTCCTATTGGAACCCAATAAGTCACAATTTCTTTTTTATTTATTTGCAGAGCAATCATTTTCATCCATTCTTTTCAATAAATTAGGAGATTGAAATTTCTTATTTATTTTATTTCAAGCGTTTTCATTCACAAATTCGCCAATTATGATATATAATATGGGAGTACGCAGTTCAGGAAATATAATACATACAGATAGTATTTCGGTTTACGAAAGAGGTAGAGCGAATTATTGTACTGTTGAAAGGGAGATTTAGAAATGACAGCAACTCGTGGTTTAGAAGGAATTGTAGCAACGCAGACGGCCATCAGTTCTATTATTGATGACACACTTACATACGTTGGCTATGATATCGATGATTTAGCAACTAATGCAAGCTTTGAAGAGGTTGTGTACTTACTGTGGCATAAGCGCCTACCAAAAGCAGGAGAGCTATCAGAACTAAAACAACAATTAGCTGATAATATGGCAGTCCCTCAAGAAGTTTTAAATCATTTCAAAACTTATCCAATTGATAAAGTTCATCCAATGTCTGCTCTAAGAACAGCAGTCTCTATGCTAGCATTATATGATGATGCAGCTGAAGATATGTCCGAGGAAGCAAACTACTTAAAAGCAATTCAACTGCAAGCAAAACTTTCCACTTTAGTTACTGCATTCTCACGTGTACGTAGAGGTCTAGATCCAGTTGCTCCTAGAACTGATTTAGGATACGCTGCAAACTTCTTGTACATGCTTTCAGGTACACTTCCAGAAGAAATTGAAGTCGAAGCATTTGATAAAGCACTTGTACTACATGCAGATCATGAGTTAAATGCATCTACATTTACTGCGCGTGTATGTGTGGCAACTTTATCTGATATTTACTCAGGGGTTGTAGCTGCAATTGGTGCACTAAAAGGACCACTTCACGGTGGAGCTAATGAACAAGTAATGAAAATGTTAACTGAAATCGACTCACTTGATAAAGTGGACGAGTATATTAAAGCTAAATTAGATAATAAAGAAAAAATTATGGGCTTTGGTCACCGTGTATATAGAAAAGGTGATCCACGTGCAAAACATTTACGTGAAATGTCTAAAAAGCTGACTACACTTCGTGGAGAATCAAAACTATATGATATGTCGATTCGCATTGAAGAAATAGTTACTGGTCAAAAGAAACTTCCACCTAACGTAGATTTTTATTCTGCTTCTGTATATCATTCTCTAAATATTGATCATGACCTATTTACACCTATTTTTGCTGTTTCACGTGTATCTGGTTGGACTGCTCATATCCTTGAGCAATATGCAGACAACCGTTTAATTCGTCCACGTGCTGAATATGTTGGACCGGGTATGCAAACTTATATTCCGATCGAAGAAAGATAAGAACAATTTTTTAAATAGAAAGGGCTTTAACATATTGTCTTTATGGCCCTATGATTATAATAGTAGGAGGAAATAACAAATGTCATCAGGTAAAATTACAGTAGAAAACGGTGTTCTTAACGTACCAAACACAGCAGTAATTCCTTTCATCGAGGGAGACGGAACGGGTCCGGATATCTGGGCTGCAGCATCACGTGTATTAGAAGCTTCAGTAGAAAAAGCTTATAATGGTGAAAAGAAAATTGAATGGAAAGAAGTTCTTGCTGGTCAAAAAGCTTTCGACCAAACAGGCGAATGGTTACCTCAAGAAACTTTAGATGTTATTAATGAGTATCTAATTGCTATTAAAGGTCCTTTAACTACACCAATCGGTGGAGGTATTCGTTCATTAAACGTAGCATTACGTCAAGAGCTTGACTTATATACTTGCCTACGTCCAGTTCGTTATTTCACTGGAGTACCTTCTCCTGTTAAACGTCCAGAAGATACAGATATGGTTATCTTCCGTGAAAACACAGAAGATATCTACGCAGGTATCGAGTATGCAAAAGGAACAGACAATGCTAAAAAATTAATTGATTTCTTAAAAACAGAATTCGGTGTTAAAAACATTCGTTTCCCTGAAACTTCTGGAATCGGGATCAAGCCAATCTCTGAAGAAGGAACTAAGCGTTTAGTACGTGCTGCTTTAAACTACATCATTAAAGAAGGTCGTACTTCTTTAACATTAGTTCATAAAGGGAATATCATGAAGTTTACTGAAGGAGCTTTCAAAACTTGGGGTTACGAAGTAGCTGAACAAGAATTCGCAGATAAAGTATTCACTTGGAATCAATACGATCAAATTAAAGAAGAACAAGGCACAGAAGCTGCTGATAAAGCACAATCTGAAGCTCTTGCAGCTGGAAAAATATTAGTAAAAGATTCAATCGCTGATATCTTCTTACAACAAATTTTAACTCGTCCAAAAGAGTTCGATGTAGTTGCTACAATGAACTTAAATGGAGATTATATTTCTGATGCATTAGCTGCTCAAGTTGGTGGTATTGGTATCGCACCAGGTGCAAACATTAACTATGTAACTGGTCATGCTATTTTCGAAGCAACACACGGAACAGCTCCAAAATATGCTGGTCTTGATAAAGTAAACCCATCTTCTGTAATCCTTTCAGGTGTATTAATGCTTGAACACCTTGGTTGGAATGAAGCGGCAAAACTAATCATGGATTCAATGGAAAAATCTATTGCGTCTAAAGTAGTAACATACGACTTTGCTCGTTTAATGGACGGCGCAACAGAAGTGAAATGTTCCGAATTCGCTGACGAACTAATTAAAAACATGTAAGCTGAAAACGAAATTTGGTTTTTAGGAAGGGAATTTCCCTTCCTTTACGTTAGAACAAAAGGAGAGTTTTCTAATGACATTAAAAAGAAATAAAATCTCAGTAATCGGTGGCGGATTTACAGGTGCTACAACTGCATTCTTATTAGCTCAAAAAGAACTTGGAGATGTTGTATTAGTTGACATTCCCCAAGCTGAAAACCCAACTAAAGGGAAAGCTTTAGATATGGCGGAGGCAGGTCCAGTTCAAGGATTTGACGCTAACATTATCGGTACTTCAAATTATGAAGATACAAAAGACTCAGACGTAGTAATAATTACTGCTGGGATTGCACGTAAACCAGGTATGAGCCGTGACGATTTAGTTCAAACAAACCAAAAAGTAATGAAAGCTGTAACAAGCGAAATCGTAAAATATTCTCCAAATACAACAATCCTTGTATTAACTAACCCTGTTGATGCGATGACTTACACGGTATATAAAGAATCAGGCTTACCAAAAGAACGCGTAATCGGTCAATCAGGTGTACTAGATACAGCTCGTTTCCGTACGTTTGTTGCGCAAGAATTAAACCTATCTGTTAAAGATGTAACTGGTTTCGTTCTTGGTGGACATGGTGATGACATGGTTCCTCTAGTAAGGTATTCGTATGCTGGTGGTATTCCATTAGAAAAATTAATTGACGCTTCTCGTTTAGAAGAAATTGTTGACCGTACACGTAAAGGTGGAGCTGAAATCGTTAACCTTCTTGGTAATGGTTCTGCTTACTATGCTCCTGCTGCATCTTTAGTAGAAATGGCTGAAGCTATTCTTAAAGACCAAAAACGTGTTTTACCATCAATCGCTTACTTAGAAGGCGAATATGGTATGAACGGAATTTATCTTGGTGTTCCAACTGTCCTAGGTGCAGGTGGCATTGAGAAAATTATTGAATTAGAACTAACAGAGGATGAAAAAGCGTTATTAAGCAAATCTGCTGAATCAGTTAAAGCAGTAATGGACGTTTTAGCATAATCTATAATAACATTAATCGAGCGAGATAAACTCGCTCGATTTTTTTGTGCTTTAGGAGACTATAAAACGTGTGAAAACAGAGTTGGCTTTTAATGTGAGTAATGAGTTGAGCGCTTTTCTTCAAAGATAGCTCTCTTAAAAATCAATCGATAATGATAAAGCAATAAGTCTGTCCAAAGACCTCCGAAAACGATACAAAACAGGTTTTGGACTTAGAGGGCGCTTGCGCTTTTCTTATTGTCTAGGTAAATACTGCTACATTAACCGTCAATACTCTAGCACCTTGCACTTTTATTGTACTTATTGTTAAGATAGAAGTAGTTTACTGACGAGGGGATGAAGCATCGTTGTTGGGTAAAATAAGGAAAATGGGAAGAAACATTGAAGAGTTAATTGTTGGAGAAAAATTAATGATTACTGAAAAAATAGAAGACAAAGACTTACTTCTTTATTTGGGATTAACAAATGATAATAATCCTTTGTATATTCAGCACGATTTTGCCTCTAAATCAATTTACGAAAATCCTATTGTTCCACCGATCATGTTGACGGGTATAATTACTTCTGCTTTATCAAAGTATTTGCCTGGACCAGGCTCTCATTTAACAAGGCAAATCGTCTCCTTTCCGACGCCAACCTATCATTATGCAATTGTAACGTTTAATTTTGAAGTAAAAGAGGTTCATGTACATGCAAATGAAGTAGTCATTTATGTAAACGCACAAAATGAGCAAAACGATACGGTCGTGGACGGTATATTTCATGTGACACCACCAGTTAAATAAAACTAGAAGTTCCTATACAAAGTTCATGTTTCAGTCAATGATTTGGAATGGGGGTTTCAAATCGACTTTGGAGGCTAAAAAAATGAAAAAAGTATTAGTTGTAGATGATGAAAGCTCAATAGTAACATTATTAAAATACAATCTAGAAGATGCTGGTTTTGAAGTAATAACTGCTAGTGATGGGCTGGAAGGACTAAATCTTGCTGTAGAGGAGAATCCAGATGTTATCGTGTTAGACTGGATGTTGCCGCATATGGATGGAATGGAAGTATGTAAAGAGCTTCGTATAAAAAAAATCCAAACACCAATTATTATGCTTACAGCAAAAGATGAAGAATTCGATAAAGTACTTGGCCTAGAATTAGGCGCGGATGACTACATGACAAAACCGTTTAGTCCTCGAGAAGTTACAGCACGCGTCAAAGCAATGATTCGTCGGTCTGGTATGTCATCTGACCACCAAAATAGCCAAAAGCAAACTTCCGAAGAAACTTATACATTTGGTTCTTTACAAGTTTTCCCTGAACGATTTGAAGTATTATTAAACAACGGACCAATTGAGTTTACTCCAAAGGAATTTGAGTTACTTGTTTATTTAATTGAAAATAAAAATAGGGTGCTTACGAGAGATCAACTACTAAGTGCGGTATGGAATTATGATTTTGCGGGAGATACACGAATTGTTGACGTTCATATAAGTCATTTAAGAGAGAAAATTGAAGAAAATACCAGAAAGCCTATCTTTATCAAAACAATACGTGGTCTTGGTTATAAGTTTGAGGAGCCGAAGTCTTCATGAAGAAGTCGTTTCAATCCCAAATATTACGAACGTATTCTATAATAATTGGGTTAATATTAGCTGGTCTAGGTCTTATTCTTGGACAGCTTTTTCCTATTTTTTGGGAACATTCAACAAAGGTCCATTTAGATGCTAAAATGGATGATGTAGCCGATTATTTAGATGCAACAGGACTTTCTAAAAAAGAGCAAGCAGATATAACGGAAATATTGTCATCTACAATTCATTATAAAGATATGACAAATGAACAACATTCGCTTTGGTTATATTTATTTTTTGCATTATTTATAGCGTTTATTCTTGCAATATTTCTTGGTTCCAATATATTTAAAAAATATGCACAACCTATTGAGCATTTAACGGAGACTGCTATGGAACTTGCAAGGGGGAACTATCGAATTAGAGCTTTTGAAGACGATTTTTCTGGTATGTCGAAGCTGAGTAATTCTATTAATATACTTGCCCGTAATTTACATGATATTTCAGTTATGCGAGAAACAGAGAAAGAGCGTTTGAAAACGTTAATTGAAAACATGGGTAGTGGTCTAATTATGATTGATCGTAATGGTATTGTCACTATCGTAAATCGATCATTTTTAAATCAATTGCAAATTTCATTGGAGGATGTAGATGGCAAGCTATTTCGTAAAATCGGACTTCCTGAAAAAATAGAAGCTTTTATTGATAAGTTATTTTTAACAGAATCTTTAAATCGAGAGCAAATACAGATTCAACGTAATTTACATACCTATTATATGAATGCGTATGGAGCTCCTGTTATTGGTGAACATGGAAGATGGCTAGGTATTGTTGTGGTCATGCATGATATTACAGAGCTTGTTAAGCTGGAGCAAATTAGAAAAGATTTTGTTGCTAATGTTTCGCATGAGTTAAAAACGCCTGTTACCTCTATTAAAGGTTTTTCAGAGACGTTATTATATGGTGCTTACAAAAATGAAGAAACATTACTTTCTTTTTTAGAAATTATTCATAAGGAAAGTAATCGTTTGCAAATGCTTATTAATGATCTTTTGGATCTTTCAAAAGTAGAGCAAGTTGGATTTGAAATATCACTCCAAAAAGTGAAGCTGAACAACGTGTTAAATAGAAGCATTGAAATGACAACACACTTAGTAGAAGAAAAAAATATGGACATAGCTGCAACCATAGATGAGAGTGTAGAGGTTCTCGGAGATCCAAACCGCATCATGCAAATTATGATGAACTTACTGACGAATGCGATTAACTATTCAATTGAAAATACTACTGTACATATTTCCATTTATAAAAACGAGAAATACGGCATCTTTCAAATAGAAGACCAAGGAATTGGCATTAGCAAAGAAGAGATAAATCGAATTTTTGAGCGTTTTTATCGTGTAGATCGTGCGAGAAGTCGAAACTCAGGTGGTACAGGTCTTGGACTTGCGATAGTAAAGCATTTAGTAGAAGCACATCATGGTTTGATAAAAGTAGAAAGTGAAGTTGGGAAGGGGACAAGTTTTACTGTGTTCATCCCACTTGTTAAAAGTTAATGGAGGTCAATATGAAGAACCAATCTTTTATCCCGATTATTATTGGGACAGATATAAATGCCTATAATATGGCAATTTCATTTCATGAAGAATATGGTATTAAGCCAATCTTAGTTGGTAAAGAGGAAATGTCGTTTACTAAATGGAGCAGTATTATTGAACGAATAGAAATTCATTCTAACTTATGGGACAAAACAGAATTTGTTGCAGTTTTAAGTGAAGTGGCTAAAAAATATCAAGCACCTGGCAAACAATTATTATTAATCGGAACAAATGATTTCTATGTTCGTTTAATTATAGAAAATACAGAAGCATTAAAAGAAATGTATGTGTTTAACTATATGTCGGAAGAATTGATGAATAATCTTCTTGTAAAATCGAATTTTTATAAACTTTGTGAAGAGCATGGAATAGATGCCCCAAAAACCTATAACTATTCTTGCGCAAAAAAAGAGCCTTTTACTGAAGAAGTATTATTCCCTTTAATTATTAAGCCAAGTAATGGTGTTCAATATTATAAAAATAAATTTCCAGGGCAACAAAAGGTATACAAGGTAGAAACGCACGAAGAGTTAAATGATGTAATCAACCAAGTGAATGCAAGTGGCTATGAAGAGGATCTAATTATTCAAGATTTCATTCCTGGTGATGACACATATATGTGGGATTCTGTTTTTTATATGAGTTCAAAAGGTAAAGCGCAACTGAGCACACTAGCACAAGTAGTGTTACAAGAACATACAGTGACTGCTATTGGAAATTATACAGCACTTATCACGAGATATAATGAAGACCTAATGAAAAAGCTTCAACACTTTTTAGAAGCGGTAGGATATGTTGGTTTTGCAAACTTTGATTTGAAGTTTGATGAACGGGACGGTAAATTTAAAGTGTTCGAAGTAAATATTAGACAAGGACGTTCTAGTTATTATACGACAGCTCTTGGGCATAATATGGCACGGTATTTTGTGGATGACGTGATCCATGAAAAAGAAAAACCCCTTACGCTATTAAATGAACATTATTTGTTTACGGTAGTCCCTAAGATTGTATTAAAAAAATTTGTTGACAATAAAGAAATTCAAAAAGAAGTTCGCATGTTACTTAAAGCAGGAAAATGGGGTAATCCTTTATTTTATAAACAGGACAAAGATTTTAAGCGGAAGTTCTATTTGATTGCCCGCCAGTTTAATTATTATAGAAAATATAAAAATAATAATTGGTGATGAAAAATTTACAAATTATTCACAAAGTATTTACAATGGTCTGTTACATTTAATTAGACCCCTTTTCCAAACGATTTACCCAAAGAAGCTAGCGCTTGTCGCTAGCTTTTTTTATTTTTTTGAAACTTATTACAATTTGAATGCGTAAAGAAGGTATACATACGAAAGGGGAAAAGATATGAGTACAAAAAGATTGATGACGATCATCACTATATCCATTATTGGAATCATTTTATTATCTGCAGTATTTACATCGTGGTATACAGTTGATGAATCGGAGCAAGCAATAGTCATAACGTTTGGAGAAGCAAGTGATCCGATCACAGAATCTGGTCTGAAATTTAAATTACCTTGGCCGATTCAAAAAGTAGAAAAACTTTCAAAAGAAACATTTAGTCTCAAATTCGGCTATAAACAAACACCTGATGGAGAGGTTACTTCTTTTGATAAGGACACAAAAATGATTACTGGAGACGACAATATTGTATTAACAGATTTAGTCGTTCAGTGGAAAATTACAAATCCAAAAGCTTATTTATTTAATTCAGAGAGTCCACAAGAATTATTACATGATGCAACATCAGCATCTATCCGTTCTGTAATCGGGAATTCGAAAATTGATGATGCCTTAACATCCGGAAAAGCACAAATAGAAGCAGATACAAATGAATTGCTAGGATCCCTAATAGAAAAATATGATATTGGAATTACAGTATTGACTGTTAAATTACAAGATGTAGAGCTACCAAATGCAGAGGTACGTTCAGCCTTTACAGCAGTAACAGACGCAGAGGAAACGAAAAATACGAAAGTAAACCAAGCAGAGAAATATGAGAATCAAAAAATGAGTGAAGCAATCGGTGAAAAAGATGCCATTATCTCCAATGCAAATGGGTACAAGACAGCTCGTATCGAGCAAGCAAAAGGAGATATTGCGCTTTTTGATAAGCTTTATGCGGAATACCAAAATAATAAAGAGATTACAAGACAACGACTTGTAATGGAAACATTAGATGCTGTTTTACCGAATGCCCAAATCTATATTATGAATGACGACGGTGGCACGATGAAGTATTTACCACTTCAAACACTAGAATCTACAAAACAAACACCACCACCAACTTCAAAGGATACAGAAACTAAGGCTGAGGAAGGGAGTGGGCAATAATGGCAGATAATAATAATCCTTTTGCAAATATGGAATCCAAATTTAAAACCGTACAAAATAAACCTAAAAAAGAAAAGACTCCAATTGACTACAAAAAATATACAAAGTCATTTATTGCTATTTTCATAATGTTTGTCGTTATTGTCATAGCTTTTGCTAATATTTATGTTGTAAAAGAAGGCGAATACAAAATAATCCGCCAGTTCGGTGAAATTAAAGATGTAAAAGAGACGCCTGGTTTGCATATGAAAGTACCATTCATTCAAAGTGTCACAACCGTTCCAAAATATCAAATGAACTATAAACTTTCTGAAAAAGAGATTAACACGAAAGATAAGAGACGTATCATCATTGATAACTATGCAGTTTGGCGCGTTGTAAATGCAAAAGAAATGATTTCGAGTGCAGGTAGCTTAGTTGGTGCTAGTTCTCGTATGGAAGAATTTATCTATTCCGTCGTTCGTTCAGAGCTTGGCCAACTAGAATATAGTGATATTATAAATGATGAAAACTCATCTCGTGGTAGCCTAAACGATCAAATTACGAAGCATGTCAACGAACTACTCGAAAAGGATAAGTATGGGATTGAAGTAGTAGATGTGCGTATTAAACGTATAGATTTACCAGAAGAAAATGAACAATCGGTTTATAATGAGATGATATCCGAAAGACAGAGTATTGCACAAAAATTCTTATCTACAGGGGATGCAGATAAGCGACGTATTGAAGCTGAAACTGATCGACAAGTGAGAGAAATGCTTGCATCTGCTAAAAAAGATGCTGCTATTATTGAAGCAGAGGGAGAAGCAGAGGCAGCGCAGATTTATAACAAATCTTTTTCAAAAGACCCTGAGTTTTATTCCCTATACCGAACGCTAGAATCGTATAAAAAAACAATTGGGGAAGATTCGATGATTATTATTCCATCTGATTCTCCTTACGCTAGAATTCTTTCTGGTTATTTAGAATAGGTTATGAATCGTCATTCCCCTTACTCTCATGGTAAGATATAGGGAATGACGGTTTTTATTTGTATAAATAAATTCAGAAGAGGAGCTGTCCCTGAGAATAGCTCTTCGTAAAAAATGCCACATTTCAAATTGAAGGAGTGAAATATATGTCATCCGAAAAAATTCTTTTATTAGATGGGAATAGTCTTGCATATCGAGCTTTTTTTGCTTTACCTTTACTAACAAATGAACATGGAATACATACAAACGCGGTTTATGGTTTTACATTGATGCTTCAAAAAATTATGGACGAAGAAAATCCTACGCATATGCTCGTTGCATTTGATGCTGGTAAAACAACTTTCCGACATTCTACTTTTGGTGAATATAAAGGTGGAAGACAGAAGACTCCACCAGAACTTTCCGAACAATTTCCGTATGTTCGTAAGTTAATCGATGCATATGGCATTAAAAGATATGAGTTAGAAATGTACGAAGCAGATGATATTATTGGGACGCTTTGTAAGCAAGCGGAAGCGAAGGGCCAACAAGTAATCGTTGTTTCTGGTGATAAAGATTTAACGCAACTAGCAACGGACAATACGACTGTGTACATTACGAGAAAAGGAATTACAGATATTGAAAAGTATACGCCAGCTCACGTGGGAGAAAAATATGGTTTAACTCCTCTTCAAATTATTGATATGAAAGGATTAATGGGTGATGCCTCTGATAATATTCCAGGTGTTCCCGGAGTTGGTGAAAAAACAGCTATAAAATTATTAAAAGAACATGGTTCTGTAGAAAATCTCTATCAAGCACTAGATACAGTCAGTGGAGTGAAGTTGAAAGAAAAACTTACGGCTAATGAAGAGCAAGCGAAAATGAGTAAAGTTCTGGCGACGATTGAAACAAATGCACCAATCGATGTTTCTTTAGAAGATTTAACATACAGTGGTCCGAATATGGATGAAGTGATCACTATTTGGAAAGAGCTAGCATTTAAAACACTTCTTGAAAAATCGGAGTATGTTGCAGAAGAACAAACTACAACAGAAACTAAGTTTGAAGTAATAGAGCAAATAGATGCTGCTATTTTACAGGATGAAATGGCCGTGCATCTTGAAATGTATGACGAACAATATCATACAACAGAGTTATTAGGGATTGCGTTATCAGATGGGGAACATTCATATTTCGTTCCTGAAGCTAAGGCATTTCAGTCAGAAGCATTTCGTGAGTGGCTAGAGGATGATTCCAAGAAGAAGTATTTAGCCGACTCGAAAGCGACCCAAGCTGTAAGTAAAAAATACGACGTAAGCATTCAAGGGGTTGAATTTGATCTACTTTTAGCAGCCTATATTGTTAATCCATCGATCTCATCTGATGACGTATCTATCATTGCAAAAGAATTTGGCTATTATAATGTGTTAACGAATGAAAATATTTATGGAAAAGGCGCGAAAAAGACAACTCCTGAACAGAACAAGCTTGCAGAACACGCCTCAAGAAAAGCGCAAGCGGTGTGGAAGTTAAAGCCGATTCTAGAAGAAAAATTAGAAGAAAATGAGCAGTACGCTCTTTATAAAGAACTCGAATTACCACTCGCGTCCATTCTTGGGACGATGGAATCAGACGGCGTAAAAGTAGATAAACAAATTCTTGTTGAAATGGGCCACGATTTAGAAATAAAGTTGCAATCCATTGAAAAAGATATTTATGCATTAGCAGGAGAAAAATTTAATATTAATTCACCTAAACAACTAGGCGTTATTTTATTTGAAAAATTAGGATTGCCTCCTTTAAAGAAAACGAAAACTGGTTACTCAACTGCAGCGGATGTACTAGAGAAGTTAGCAAGTGAGCATGAAATCATTGAACAAATTCTTCACTACCGTCAATTAGGTAAACTCAACTCAACTTATATTGAAGGATTGTTAAAAGAGATACATGAACAAGATGGAAAGATTCATACACGCTATCAGCAGGCGCTTACTTCTACTGGTCGTTTAAGTTCCATAAATCCAAATCTACAAAATATTCCAGTTCGTTTAGAAGAGGGGAGAAAGATTCGTAAAGCATTCGTTCCTTCTCATGCAGGATGGGTTATGTTTGCAGCGGATTATTCTCAAATCGAACTACGCGTACTAGCGCACATGTCTGAAGACAAAAACTTAGTGGAAGCATTTAATAACGATATGGACATTCATACCAAAACGGCAATGGATGTATTCCATGTAGCAAAAGAAGATGTGACGTCGGATATGAGACGAGCTGCAAAAGCGGTTAACTTCGGAATTGTCTACGGGATTAGCGATTACGGCTTATCTCAGAACTTGGATATTACTAGAAAAGAAGCAGCAACATTTATTGAACAATATTTAAATAGCTTCCCTGGCGTAAAAGGGTATATGGATGAAATTGTCCAAGAAGCTAAACATAAAGGGTATGTTACGACGATTTTAAATAGAAGAAGATATTTACCAGAAATAACAAGCTCTAACTTTAATCTTCGCAGCTTTGCGGAACGAACAGCGATGAATACGCCTATTCAAGGAAGCGCTGCAGATATTATTAAAAAAGCTATGATTAACATGGCTTTGCGTTTAAAAGAGGAAAATATGCAAACGAAAATGCTATTGCAAGTGCATGATGAATTAATTTTTGAAGCACCACAAGAAGAAATTGCATTACTTGAAAAAATAGTTCCAGAAGTAATGGAATCTGCAATTAAGTTAATCGTTCCATTAAAAGTAGATTATGCATTTGGTTCATCCTGGTACGATACGAAATAAGGAGTTTTTTAGATGCCTGAATTACCTGAAGTGGAAGGACTCGTTCGTTCGTTACAACCCATTGTAACGGGTAAAATAATTCGATCGGTAGATGTTTCGGAAACAATTATTACTTCGAAAGCAAATGGGAAGGAAGCAATTATTAAAGGGGCGGACGTGGAATCTTTTCGAAAAGCGATACCCGAAAAGACAATTGAAAGAATAGAGCGACGTTCTAAATATATTTATTTTCATTTAACTAAAGACGGTATCCCACAGTTACTCGTTTCTCACCTTGCTATGTCTGGGGCCTGGTTTTACGTAAGGAATCTCCATGAAATAGTAGAAGAAAAATTTAAGCGGCACGTACATGTCATCTTCCATTTTGAAGAAGGTGACATGCTCGTATACGCTGATATTCGTCGTTTCGGAGAGCTTCGTTTATTAGAAAACGAAGCGGATTACCCCCCTTTATTGCTCATGGCCCCAGAACCTTTTGACCACGGTGCATTAGAGCATTTCCTGGAAATGAGCGTCTTGCCAAAGTATGAGAATAAGGCAATCAAAGAATTCATAATGGATGGACATGTTGTGTCTGGTTGCGGAAATATATATGCAACAGAAGCGTTATTTAATAAGAGAATTCACCCGGCTCGAAAAGTAAAACGTATTAGTAAAGAAAGAAGAATACAATTATTTAATGAAATCGTCCTTGTCCTATTAGATAGTATTGAACATGGAGGAAGTAGCATTTCCGATTATCGGTCGATTAACGGGGAAGCCGGGAATATGCAAAATAGACTACAAATGTATGGTAAAAAGAGTTGCCCTATATGTGGGACGAAAACGAAGCAGAAAACGATTGCTGGTCGAACTTCAACTTATTGCGGGATATGTCAGAGGTAACGGAGGATTCACATGATTATTGGTTTAACAGGAAGTATTGCAAGTGGGAAAAGTACAGTTTCGGATATGTTAAAAGCGTTAAACTATCCAATTATTGATGCTGATGTTGTAGCACGAGTTGTGGTAGAGAAAGGAACAAAGACGCTGGAAACAATTAAGGAAGTATTTGGGAAGGAAGTCATTTCAGAGGATGGTTCACTTAACCGTGAGAAATTAGGGTCCATCATTTTCTCAACTCCACAAAAGCGAAAACAATTAAATGATATTATACACCCCGCAATTCGTGTAGAAATGATTCGTCAAAAAGAAGAACTTTTAAAAGATGGCCATCCAACGATTGTGATGGATATTCCTTTGTTATTTGAAAGTAAGCTCCAATCTTATGTAGATAAAATTCTCGTGGTTACAGTGACAGAGGAAACACAGTTGCAAAGACTAATGGCTAGGAATAACTATTCATTAGAGGAAGCAAAAGCAAGAATCCAGTCTCAACTACCTCTTTCGATTAAAGAAAAAGGGGCAGATGCAGTGATTTATAATAATGGAACGCTACAATCTACAGAAGAACAGTTGAAAAAAGTTTTAGATAGTTGGGACTGCTAATTGCTGACAAAGAGAAAAAAATTAAATGTGTCAATTGGGAGTGCATAATTCGAAAAATGTGTTATACTAATGCATGGCAATAAAACATAAAGTATCACACAGTTACAGGAGGATTTTCAAATATGTCAGCTTCAATTGCAATTAATGGTTTTGGTCGTATTGGACGAATGGTGTTTCGCCAAGCAATAGTACAAGAGGATTTAAATGTTGTCGCAATCAATGCAAGATACCCATTAGAAACGTTAGCGCATTTGATTAAATACGATTCAACACACGGGACTTTCTCTGGTGAAATAGTGATTGAAGAAAATACACTTATTATAAATGGAAAACGTGTACAAATTGTAAACGAGCGTGATCCAGGAAACTTACCTTGGAAAGATTTAAATGTTGATATTGTTATAGAGTCAACAGGTCAATTTAATGATGGTGAAAAAGCATCTCTTCACCTAAAAGCTGGTGCGAAAAAAGTAATTATTACTGCTCCTGCCAAAAATGAAGATGCAACCATTGTGATGGGTGTAAATGACGACAAGTTAGATTTAGCTATTCACCATATTATTTCAAACGCAAGCTGTACGACTAACTGTTTAGCACCAGTTGCTAAAGTGTTAAATGACACATTTGGAATTGAGAATGGTCTAATGACTACAGTTCATGCTTACACGAATGATCAAAATAATTTAGATAATCCACATAAAGATTTAAGACGAGCTCGTGCATGTGCGCAATCGATTATACCTACTTCTACGGGTGCTGCAAAAGCGCTAACATTGGTTTTACCTGAACTACAAGGGAAAATTCATGGTATGGCACTTCGTGTACCTACTCCAAATGTCTCTTTAGTAGATTTAGTAGTAGATTTGAAAAAAGATGTAACTGTAGAAGAAGTGAATGCTGCATTTATGAATGCATCGGAAGGACCTATGAAAGGTATTCTTGGTTTGACGATGGAACCACTTGTGTCTATCGATTTTAATACATCAACAAACTCTTCAACTGTAGATGGCCTAACTACAATGGTAATCGGAAATCGTAAAGTTAAAGTTCTTGCTTGGTATGATAATGAGTGGGGTTATTCAGCTCGTGTCGTAGACTTAACGAAAAAAGTTGCTACTGGCCTTTAATAGTGGATCCTTTTTCTAATTTTTTTAGAAAAAGGATTTATTATATGTTGCATAATTTTCTAAAACAACATATAATGAGAATCGTGTTACTTAACGTTCACAGACTACTTAAAGGGTTAGGACCTCTTAGGACTAACTTTCCCCCGTGGTAGTCAACTTTGATGTTCAAAATAAAACTAATCAAAGGGGGAAACGGACATTGGAAACAATGGGACGTCACATTATTGCAGAACTATGGGAGTGCGATTTCGACAAACTTAACGATATGCAATTTATCGAGCAAACATTTGTTGATGCTGCACTGAAATCTGGAGCAGAAGTCAGAGAAGTTGCATTTCACAAATTTGCACCACAAGGTGTAAGTGGAGTCGTTATTATTTCCGAATCGCATTTAACGATTCACAGCTTTCCAGAGCATGGTTATGCGAGCATTGATGTATATACATGTGGTGATTTAGATCCATCAATCGCAGCTAACTATATTGCAGATGCTCTTAATGCTGGAATACGCGAAACGTTGGAAATGCCTCGTGGTATGGGTCCAGTAAATGCACCTAAATCACGTATGACAGTTCAAGCGTAATAAACTTTATCCTAAATGATTGAGCAGAGGAAGAGATTCCTCTGCTTTTTCGATTTTATTGAAGAATGTTGCTATAATAGATATATAAATTAACGTGAAGATTTAGGAGAGGTCTATATGAGATGCCCAGCTTGCCATTTTAATGGGACAAAAGTTGTCGATTCTCGTCCAGTGGATGACAACAAGGCGATTAGAAGAAGAAGAGAGTGCGAGGACTGTGGGTTTCGATTCACCACATTTGAAAAGGTAGAAGAAACTCCTTTAATATTAGTAAAAAAAGATGGCTCACGAGAAGAGTTTAGTCGTGAAAAAATATTGCGTGGATTAATACGTGCCTGCGAAAAAAGACCAGTTGCGCTTGATCAATTAGAAGATGTTGTGTTTTCC
This sequence comes from Psychrobacillus sp. FSL H8-0483, assembly GCF_038637725.1. NCBI lineage: Bacteria > Bacillati > Bacillota > Bacilli > Caryophanales > Bacillaceae > Psychrobacillus > Psychrobacillus sp. FSL H8-0483. The sequence continues at coordinate 2,877,246 of NZ_CP152052.1, read as the reverse complement.
ATTGAAAAGGAATTAAGAAGAACTGGTAATTCCGAAGTGAAGTCTGAGGAAGTAGGCGAAAAAGTGATGGACAAGCTAGCTGAAATAGATGAGGTAGCTTACGTTCGATTTGCATCTGTATATCGTCAATTTAAAGATATAAATGTATTTATTGATGAACTAAAAGAGATTCTTAAAAAGAATCCATCATTATAAGTTATAGGAGAGTAGGCGCAATTGTCGATGTTATATAAGGAGCTACAGCCAGCAGATTTGTATATGATTCGCTTGCCATATTCTTTTTCAGACTATGATCGTCAGTTATTAACTTTATTTTATCAACCACTAGTTGGAGCTGAAGGCATTAGCCTGTATTTAACACTATGGGCAGATGGAGAATTAAGAAACAACGAACAATGGCCGCATTATCAACTCATGAATGTATTAGGTGTTTCAATAGGCAAGATCTTTCAGGCGAGAATAGCTCTCGAAGCTATAGGATTGCTTCGTACATGGCAAAAGTCAGAGGAAGATGGCCGTGTTTTTTACTACGAGCTCGCTGCTCCCTTAGACGCAGAGTCCTTTTTAAAGGACCCTCTATTGTCCATGTTTTTGCTGAATAAAATTGGAGAAAATGCTTATAAACAATTGCGAAACCGCTATATACATAAAGCAAATTGGAATAATGGATTTACAGATGTTTCTCGAACGTTTATGGATGTTTTTAAACCGTCTACGAAAACCGGAAGTGTTATCTCCCATACAGATGAATTTGAATCAAAAGAAAGAAAGTCTTCTATTCCTTTTTACTATGAAGAATTCGATTTTGCTTTATTACAAGAAGGTTTATCCGAACAATTGGTACCAAAATCTGCGATGACCATTGAAGCAAAAGAAGTGATTGCTAAACTTGGGTTTTTATATAATTTAAATCCAATTGAAATGCAAAAAGTGGTTATTCTTGCTTTGGATGACGAATTACATCTTTCAGAGGCTAGATTAAAAAAAGCATGTGCAGACTACTATAAACTTACTGTTTCCAAAACTGCACCAGTCATTGAGAAAATAATGGAACAACAGGTAAAGCCAATTCCAAAAAATAGTCAACCTTTATCGAAAGAAGAGGAACTGATACATTATTTAGAAACAACTTCCCCAACAGTTGTATTAAAAGATATTGCAAATGGAAAAGAGCCCATTCTTGCGGATGTCCAACTAGCGAATTATTTTGTGACTCACTATAAAATGCCTATTGGTGTTGTAAATGTTTTATTGCAATATGTACTTCTTCGAACGGATATGAAGCTGACGAAAAACTATGCAGAAAAAATTGCTTCCCATTGGATGCGAAAAGATGTAAAAACAGCAAAGCAAGCAATGGAGCTGGCAAGAAATGAACATGAACAATATATTAAATGGAAAAATGAAGGCTCTAAGCAGAAATCCTATGCGAAAAAACCAACACGCGAAGAAAAAGTTCCGGACTGGTTTTACAAAAAAAATGGGGAAACAAAGCAATCTGGAAACGAAACGAATGGAATACAAAATATAGATGAAGAACGACAAAAACTACTAGCCGAACTAGGTGTCAAGAAAAGGTAGGTGACGCAGATGGAACGAATAAATGAAACATTAAAAAGAGTCATATCACCGGAATTTACCTCTAGATTAGATGACATGAAACAGGAAGTTTTAGAAAATCCAGGAGTACAAAAGTTTTTGGAAGAAAATGCTGCCGATATTTCCAAGCAAATTGTAGATAGAAGCTTAAGTAAACTCTATGAGTATAAGTCTCAATCCCATGATTGTGTGTCCTGTCCTTCTTTAGAGCAATGCGTGAATCACCTAAAAGGATATGAGCCAAAACTTGTATTGGATCGAAACTTAATTGATTCAGAATATGTACGCTGTAAGCGCGGCGTCATTGAGGATGAACGGAAGAAAGTAACATCTATGATAGATAGCATTCATATGCCGAAAGAAGTAATGGAAGCTAGTCTTTCTGGTGTTGATTTAGAGGATGGAAGTCGTGTAGTAGCAGTTCGCGCTGCAAAAGACTTTTTAAACGAGTGGGAAAGTACGAATGTATTGCCAGTAAAAGGGCTCTATATTTACGGACAGTTTGGGGTTGGGAAATCCTATCTGTTAGGGGCATTAGCTAATGAGTTGGCAGCTAGACATATACACTCGGTAGTTGTATACGTTCCGGAATTTTTAAGGGAAATGAAACAAGCAATTCAAGATCAGTCACTTGCTGAAAAAATTGAATTTGTAAAGCGTGCTCCTGTTCTTATGCTAGATGATATAGGTGCGGAAACGATGTCGAGTTGGACAAGAGACGAGATTTTAGGCACCATCCTTCATTTCAGAATGTCAGAGCAATTACCTACATTTATGTCGTCCAACTTCAATTATGATGAATTGCAGCATCATTTATCATTTACCCAACGTGGTGAAAAAGAAGTGGTGAAAGCCGGCAGAATAATGGAGAGAATCCGTGCGCTAACAATTCCTATTTCACTCAAAGGGAAGAACTGGAGAGAAAATTAACTTTTTTTAGTAATTTTCAGCGATAAACTTGCGCAAGAACAATCGTTTCGTCGGAATCGAACCAAAACGCTCAAGTAGAATTAAGTGAGCCTTGTGATTTTCTTAAGAACGACTTGCAAATGGTTTTTTGGTGGCGTATAATCATTTTCATAAGAATAAGTAAATGCGTTGAAGAGGACAACAATCAGTTTGTACGACTTTTAAGAGAGAGAAGCCTTGGCTGGAAGCTTCTTAAGTATCGGCAATCGATTTACCACCTTGGAGCAATAGCTGTGAACTAATTATTTAGCAGCTGTCGGTCACCGGCCCGTTAGCCGATGCAGAGCTTCGTCTATTTTTATTTTGGATAGACAGAAGAAGGGTGGAACCACGATTGAACCTCGTCCCTTTTTAGGGATGGGGTTTTTTGTTTTTTTTACATTTATTTAAGAGGAGTGTTCAAAATGGCAGAAATTATTAAATTGCAATTCCCAGATGGAGCAGTAAAGGAATTTCCGATGTCTACAACAACAGAAGAAATAGCTCAATCGATTAGCCCGGGATTACGTAAAAAAGCTTTGGCGGGTAAATTAAGTGGTCAACTAATTGATTTAAAAACACCAATTACAGAAGATGGCGACATTGCAATTATTACACCAGAATCCGATGAAGCTTTAGAAATTCTTCGTCATAGTTCAGCTCACTTACTTGCACAAGCTGTAAAGCGTTTGTTTAAAGATGTAAAATTAGGAATTGGTCCAGTTATTGAAAACGGGTTTTATTATGATATTGATTCACCTGAACCGATTACTGCAGAAGATTTACTGTTAATCGAAAAAGAAATGAAAAAAATTATTAATGAAAATATTGAAATTGTTAGACATGACGTTTCTCGTCAAGTTGCTTTTGATAAATTTAAAGATGATGAATACAAAGTAGAACTACTAGAAGCAATTCCTGAAGGAGAACAAGTTTCTATATACGAACAAGGTGAATTTTTCGACCTTTGTCGCGGCGTACATGTACCATCTACAGGAAAGTTAAAAGAATTTAAATTATTAAGTATTGCTGGTGCCTACTGGCGCGGAAACAGTGACAACAAAATGCTTCAACGTATATACGGGACTGCTTTCTTCAAAAAAGAAGACCTACAAGCGCATCTACAAATGCTAGAAGAAGCAAAAGAGCGTGACCACCGTAAAATTGGGAAAGAATTAGATCTTTTCATGAATTCTCAAAAAGTAGGACAGGGTTTACCACTATGGCTACCAAATGGTGCGACAATTCGCCGTGTAATTGAGCGCTACATAGTAGACAAAGAGTTAAAGCTAGGCTACAAACATGTATACACACCTGTTCTTGGTTCGAAGGAGCTTTATGAAACATCCGGTCACTGGGAGCACTATCAGGATTCCATGTTCCCTCCAATGGAAATGGACAATGAAACACTTGTAATGCGTCCAATGAACTGTCCTCACCATATGATGATTTTCAAAAACGGCATGCATTCTTATCGTAATCTACCTCTACGTATTGCAGAGTTAGGTACAATGCATCGCTATGAAATGTCAGGTGCTGTGTCAGGTTTACAGCGTGTACGTGGGATGACTTTAAATGATGCCCACCTTTTCGTACGTCCTGACCAAATTAAGGTTGAATTCCAAAAAGTTGTAGAGCTAATTATCTCTGTATATAAAGATTTCGACTTGAAAGACTACTCTTTCCGTCTATCATACCGTGATCCACAAGATACAGAAAAATATTTTGATGATGATGCAATGTGGGAAAAAGCGCAAAGTATGTTAAAAGAAGCAATGGATGAGCTTGGCTTAGATTATTTTGAAGCGGAAGGCGAAGCAGCGTTCTACGGACCGAAATTAGACGTTCAAGTAAAAACAGCGATTGGTAAAGAAGAAACTTTATCAACTGTACAACTTGACTTCTTATTACCAGAGCGTTTTGACTTATCTTACGTTGGGGAAGATGGAAAGCAACATCGTCCAGTTGTTATTCACCGTGGCGTAGTTTCAACGATGGAGCGTTTTGTTGCATTCTTAATCGAAGAATACAAAGGTGCATTCCCAACTTGGTTAGCACCAGTACAAGTCGAAATTATTCCAGTATCTAATGGAGTACATTTCGATTATGCAAAACAAATCGAGGAAAAACTAGTCGCTGCTGATTTACGTGTGGAAATGGACGACCGCGAAGAGAAACTTGGTTATAAAATTCGCGAAGCACAAATGCAAAAAATTCCATACATGCTTGTACTCGGCGATAAAGAGTTAGAGGCTGGTAATGTAAATGTACGTAAATACGGAGAACAGCAATCAGAGAGTATTCCTTTTGAAGAATTCTTAGCGCGTGTTCAGCAAGAAGTACAACATTAAGAAATATAGTTGACATACTGTTAGGTACGTGCTATAGTTATTAAGGTTATTGAATACAAGTTTGTGGTATAAGAAGAGGCTGCCCGCTTCTCACCTGTTCGACACATTAAGTTGTTGACTGGTAAGCACACGATCACTGCACATGTAGTTGCTACATGTTCTCATATCGGCGGGCAGACATAACACTTATGTCTGTCCGCTTTTTTTATTGGATCGAAAACGGCTAATTCGTTTCTACGGAATTTATGCCTCAAACCATGTATTCGCGACACTATCTGGAGGTGGATTGTTATTAGCAAAGACATGTATGTGAACGATGGCATTCGAGCACGCGAACTACGAGTTATTGATCAAAATGGTGATCAATTAGGTTTAAAAACACGTAACGAAGCACTTGAAATCGCAGGTCGTGTAAATTTGGATCTTGTCCTTGTGGCTCCTCAAGCCAAGCCACCGGTCGCTCGTATCATGGACTATGGTAAATTCAAATTTGAGCAGCAAAAGAAAGATCGTGAAGTTCGTAAAAATCAAAAAATCATCGTGATGAAAGAGGTTCGTTTGAGCCCAACGATCGATGAACATGATTTCCAAACGAAATTGAAAAACGCGATTAAGTTCCTTGAAAAAGGAGATAAAGTGAAAGCATCTATTCGCTTTAAAGGTCGTGCCATCACTCATAAAGAGATTGGTCAACGAGTTTTAGATAGATTTGCAGAAGCTTGTACGGAAGTATCTACAATCGAGTCAAAACCGAAAATGGATGGCCGTAGTATGTTCTTAGTGCTTGCACCAAAGAACGAAAAACAGTAATAGAGTACAATTGTTTAGGAGGAATTCGACATGCCGAAAATGAAAACTCACCGTGGAGCTGCGAAGCGTTTCAAAAAGACAGGTACTGGTAAATTAAAACATGACCGTGCTTTTGGAAGCCACTTATTCGCAAACAAATCTACTAAAGCAAAACGTAAACTACGTAAAACTAAAGTAGCTTCTTCAGGCGATTACAAACGTATCAAAACTTTACTTACTTACATGAAATAATAAAAGAAATTCAATCATTCGAAAGAATAGCAGGAGGTAATGAATCATGCCACGCGTAAAAAGCACACCAGTAACAAAAAGACGTCGTAAAAAAGTTTTAAAATTAGCTAAAGGTTATTACGGTTCAAAACATACATTATATAAAGTAGCAAACCAACAGGTTATGAAATCTTTAATGTATGCATACCGTGACCGTCGCAACAAAAAACGTGAATTCCGTAAATTATGGATTACACGTATCAATGCGGCAGCACGTATGAACGGACTTTCTTATAGCCGTTTAATGCACGGATTGAAAGTAGCTGAAATCGAAGTTAACCGTAAAATGTTAGCTGACCTAGCTGTGAATGATGCTTCTGCATTTACACAACTTGCAGATGCAGCAAAAAAAGCGATTAGTAAATAAGCATAGATGAAAAGGCTGATAGAGATTCTATCAGCCTTTTTTTTGCAAATAAGAAAGTATAATTTTTCTACAATGTAACTGTCCAGACTTCAGTCAGTACCTATTGGGGCAGACATAGGAGCTTACGCTTTTCTTATTAAGGAGGTCGAATCCAATGACAGAAATCATTCTAATATTTATTCTAATAATGTCTATTATCGCATTCTTTGTAATGGGGTATGATAAGTCACAAGCCAAGAAAAAAGGGCAACGAGTATCTGAGCGTACATTATGGATGCTAGCTTTAGTAGGTGGAGGAATTGGTGCCTACTTAGGAATGCAATTATTTCGTCATAAAACAAAGCATACTAATTTTCGTGTTGGCTTTTTGATGTTATTAATTGCATATATATTCTTGGTTTTTTGGCTATTAAAAACAGACAGCCCTATTATTTCTTAGGACTGTCTGTTTCTATTCATCATTCATTAATTGTTCAATAGGGCTTTTCCAATTTATTTTGGCAGAAGGATAATTCATACGTATTTCATTTTGTAGAAATCGGAAGTCTTCTTTTGTGAAGCCTTGAAGTTTAGAGGAATCTTTCGTCCAAACGAAAATAGAAACGACTTCAAATGCTTGATCGGTCGTACCTAGATACTTTTCTCCTTCAAATAAAGCACCTTTATAGGTAATAAAAAAGTTTTTACGGACATTTTTTATATCATCATAATAATAGTAGCTTTCATTCTCGTATGCTTCATCTAATTTTCTTTTAGGATCAAATAAATAGCGAAGAATCTTATAAAATACATATATAATAATGACAATTATAAGCAATCGAAATATATGGACCATCCTTAATGTCCTCCTTGTAAAATACATTGTATCTGCTATACGATAGAAGGAGTAGTTTGGTTTCAAAATAAATTAAATTTTTTGGAGGAAATGATGAATTTAGAAAAACTTTTTACAATGCAGCAATCATTAGATGAATATATTCAAACAAACAAACAAGTGGACGAAGATGTTTTTATGAAAAAAGGATTGGCACTTCTTGTAGAACTTGCGGAACTAGCGAATGAAACTCGCTGTTTTAAATTTTGGAGTGAGAAGGGACCTTCTGAAAGGACTGTTATTTTAGAAGAGTATGTTGACTCTATTCATTTTCTATTGTCACTAGGTATTACAAAAGGCTTTGATGATTTAAAAGAGTGGCCAGTAGAAAAGAAAGAAGAAGATTTAACTACGTTATTTCTATTAACAAACGCGGCTATCATAGCATTTTTACATCATACAACGAAAAGTACATATGAAAAGATTTGGATTTTATATGGCGCTATTGCAGAAAACCTAGGGTTTAGTAGTCATGATGTATTGCAAGCGTACATTTCTAAAAATGAAACAAACTATGAAAGACAAAAGAGTGGGTATTAACTTGAATCAGCAAATGTTCTTTTGCGATGAGCTTGAGCAGGAGCAGAATTCCTTCTCTTCTAGAAGAGGAGGGATGAAAGCCAGAATGCATTTTAATCAGAGTGAGCCCCAACTCACATCAAAATCTGGACGAAGTTACGCAGAAGCGTAATTGATCAGTAAAATAATTGGAACTTTTTCAAATGTAAGCCGTAAACAAACTAACATAAAAATTAGTGATGTTGAGGTGAATCAATGAAAAAGTTCTTTTTTTTAATTGTTATTTTTTTGTTAGCTCTTTCACCAAGTATAGTTGCGGAAGCGAGATCTTATTCAATAGACACGGTACATATTAAATCTTGGATTCAACCAAATGGCGATCTTTTAGTCAATGAAGTATTCACATATAACTTTGAGGGGAGCTATACAAATTTAAGGCGATCATTTCCAGAAAAGCATGAGGGAAACGTGGAAGATTTTTACGCTTATGAATTAACTACATTAAGTCCAGAGCCGGGTTTTATTGAAGATAATACGTTAATTCCGTTAAACATATCCATTGATAATGGAGTATATCGAACAAGTATAAACAAAACAAATGAAAAAGTTTCTTTTATGTATGTATATACCCTTAAAAATGCAGTGAAAACATATGATACTTACAGTGTTGCAAATGTTACGTATTTTGAAGATGGGGATGCACATGATCAAGATTATCACCAAGTAACAGTCGATTATATTCTTCCTCAATCGATGGATCCATCCAAATTCGATGGAGTGTTTTTTGATCGAAACGCAGTAGAAAATGGCAAGTCCGAATATGGAATTCGATTTTCAACACCGATTTCGGAGGAATCTTCTGTAACGAAAACAACTTTCTTTTTTCCTTCTACTGTAATGACGAGTATGGAGAAAACGAAAAGTGATGTTTCTATGAACGAGGCTTTTGAGAACGAAAAGCAACTGGCGGATGCTATGCAAAAAAAGTTATCCAATATTCCTGCACTCATGCAATTAATACCTACATTTTCACTCGCATTAGTGATCATAGCAATACTGTTCATTATTGCTTTACCTCAAAGGCATTTTTGGCGAAAAGGAACTGGTGAAAATATACTGGATATCGATATTTTATATTTATTTTCTGTGTATAAGACTGGAAAGAGGAATAAGAAAGGATTTTTAGCTGGCTTATTTTCGCTAGTTGAAAAAAAAGCTGCCATCGTAAAACCGTCAGCAGCGGCATTACGTTTTAAAAACGACCCGAAAGCACCAAAAGATACTTTATTTTTTCGATTGAAAAATGGAGGTATTGCAAAGGGTGCATCTGAGAACTATTTGATTCAATGGCTTTTTAATACAAGAAGTGGTTCGAGTAAATGGGCATTTCATTTACATGATGCAGCTGGTGCACCAAGAAAAGAAAGTGACAGAGGAATGTCCAATTATTATCATGCAAGAACGAAAGACTTTAAAAAGAATCAAAAAACATGGCATAAAAAAGTACAAGAGGAACTAGTGGAAGCTGAAACTTTTCATCCTAAATTACCTAAGCTAATAATTAGTTTAACGATTATTTTGTTGTCAACATTCGTAGCTTTCAGTAATTATGCAGACCTTCGCAGCGGTGGAGGTATTGTGTTCATTGCTCTCATTACGATATTTTTTCTTATTATCTATTGGGTTAAATGGAGCGCTAACGGATATTTTATCGCTTATATGATTTTGCTCAGTTTAATGGTAGGAGATACAGTAAATGATGAATTGATGAGTGAGATAATTGGTGCTATTTTTGCGACAATTCTTTTGTATATCGCAGTTCCGAAAAATATTCTTTCGATGAATGCTGTTCGTGTAAAAGATAATATTCGTTCTTTCCAGAGAAGTATGGGAAACGGAATTCCTGCTACACTTACGAAAGAAGAGCAGGAGAAATGGACGATACGAGCATATTTATTTGGTAGAAAAAATGTGCATATACCAGTTGCAGATGAAGCAATCCCATTAGCAGCATTATTAATAACAGGAACCGATCCAATGGACTATGTAACGAAATCATGGAAATGGTCTACAGGCATTACATCCAGCGGCGGTTCATCCGATTCAGGAGGAGCTTATAGCGATGGTGGCGGTGGTGATAGCGGCGGCGGAGGGGCAGGAGCCGATTAAAATATAGCGCTTAATTTTGAAAGTAGAATGAATTTAGAATATAATAGTTATTGCAGGTATATTTAGGAGGGCGAAATAATGACGAAGTTAGATGAAACCTTAACAATGTTGAAAGAATTAACAGATGCGAAAGGGATTCCAGGGAATGAGCGTGAACCTCGCCAAGTGATGGAAAAGTACATAACACCTTTTGCTGATAAAATAGAGTACGATAATTTAGGGAGCTTAATCGCTGAAAAAGTAGGCGATGCGAACGGTCCTAAAATTATGGTAGCAGGACATTTAGATGAAGTAGGATTTATGATTTCCAAAATTGATGATAAAGGATTTTTAAGCTTCCAAACGGTTGGAGGCTGGTGGTCACAGGTTATGCTTGCTCAGCGAGTAACAATTGTTACGCGTAAAGGAGACACAATTACAGGTGTGATTGGCTCAAAACCGCCACATATTTTAACACCGGATGCACGAAGTAAAGCAGTAGATGTAAAAGATATGTTCATTGATATAGGTGCCTCTTCCAAAGAAGAAGCAATGGAATGGGGAGTGTTACCGGGAGATATGGTCGTACCTTATTTCGAATTCTCTGTGATGAACAATGAAAAACTATTACTTGCAAAAGCATGGGATAACCGCATTGGTTGTGCCATTGCAATCGACGTATTAAAAGGGTTAAAGGATGAAAAACATCCGAATATTGTATACGGAGTTGGAAATGTGCAAGAAGAGGTTGGCCTTCGTGGTGCAAAAACTTCTACCGTAAAAGTAAATCCGGATATCGGCTTCGCAGTAGATGTAGGTATTGCAGGGGATACACCTGGAATAACAGCGAAAGAATCGACAAGTAAAATGGGTGCAGGTCCACAAATTGTGTTATTCGATGCGTCTATGGTGTCACACAAGGGATTACGTGATTTCGTTGTAGATACTGCGGAAGAAAACAACATACCATATCAATTTGAAATGATACCTGGTGGGGGAACAGATGCAGGTTCTATGCATATTTCTTTAAATGGTGTTCCATCATTGTCGATTGGAGTTGCTACTCGATATATTCATTCTCATGCAGGGATTCTACATCGCGATGATTATGAAAATACAGTCAAATTAATCGTAGAAGTAATTAAAAAATTAGATCGCGATACAGTGAACAAAATTACATTTGATTGATTTAAAACGTCTAGAAGAGCATAGTGGATGCTTTTCTAGACGTTTTTTATTTATTTAATATAGTGAATAAATTTCATAATAGGGAACTAAATATTGAAATCCGAACAAAGTGGATTTCCGCTTCAGGCGGACGCTTTCCGCGGGCTTGGCATCAGCCTCCTCGTCGCTTAGCTCTTGCGGGGTCTTCAGCTCAAGCTATTCCCGCAGGAGTCGCCGCCTTCCGCTCCAATCAACGGAAAATTGCTAGCTACTCATATATTGTGTGAAGTCAATCAATGTTGCGTACAATGTATTTTTTACAGAAGTAATAAGAATGATCAGAAGTCTGAACTTTATAAGTGTTCGGAGAAGCATCCGCTCGATTCCCGTGGAAAGCGAGCCGTAAGTTTCGGAAAACCTGATTAACTTTTCTTTTTATTTTTTGCATAAAAATTCAGTTGACTTTATGTTTATTCATAATTATAATGATAATTACATAAATATACGTAAAGGGGAGTTTTTATAAATGAAATTATTAGAATGGGTGAACTTAAAAATTGTCGACAGTTTAAAAGGAAAAGACTTATTGACGCTTTTTGATTACTCAAAAGAGGAGATAGAAGATTTAATTCAGCTTGCAGTTGATTTGAAAAATCTAACAAAAGCGGGAAAATGCCCCCCTCTTTTAGAAGGTAAAACATTAGGGATGATTTTTGAAAAACATTCTACACGAACTAGAATTTCCTTTGAAGTCGGCATGAAACAATTAGGTGGAAATGGTATGTTTATGCATGCGCGTGATTTGCAAATCGGTCGTGGGGAATCGGTTTATGATACAGGGCATGTATTATCTGGTTATTTAGATGGGATTATGATTCGTGCCAATTCGCATGAAATGGTGAAAGAGCTTGCTGAACATGCAAGTATTCCTGTCATTAACGGATTAACGGATATTTATCATCCATGCCAAGCTCTTGCGGACATTTTAACGATTCATGAAGTGAAGGGATATACGAAAGGTTTGAAAATTGCATATATCGGGGATGGGAATAATGTAGCGCACTCCTTAGTTATAGCAGCCGCATACATGGGTATGCATATTGCAGTAGCAACTCCGGTTGGATATGAAGCGAATGAAGGCATTATCGAAAAAGCAAAAGCAATTGCTTTAGAAAACGGTGGTTCGTTATTTGTATCGAATGATCCAGTAGAAGCTGCAGTGAATGCGGATATTATTTATACAGATGTTTGGACATCTATGGGGCAAGAAGAGGAAACGGAGAAGCGTTTAGCTGACTTTAAAGAATTCCAGATCAATGATGGACTAGTAGCCAATGCAAAATCAGACTATATGTTTTTACATTGCTTACCTGCGCATCGAGAGGAAGAGGTTACTACATCTGTAATTGATGGGCCAAACTCATATATTTTCCAACAAGCTGAAAATCGTTTGCACGCTCAAAAAGCGGTACTTGCTTCCGTAATGGCATAATGTACAACAGAATGTGATGGCAGGGTTTGCCTAGCGGTCTGCTATAATATAAACGCGATGTCGATCGTCAAGATGGATGGCTTCATCGCTACATAGGAAGAGTGATTCGGGAGACGCTGAATCACTCTTTTTTTTACGTAACAATATTCCTAAATATAGATATTTAAAAACAATATTTCCAAATAAATGTTATACTACTAATTACATTAAAGTGGAAAGGGTTTTAAAAGAATATGAGAACAATTTATATTTTATTATTTTCAATATTGTTTATGGTATTTATTCCGAATGCTTATGGAAACGTACTTGCAGCTAGCGATACTACCAACAAGATTCAAGAAGTTACAATGGACGCAAAATTTACAGATGTCTCCGATGCATACTGGGCAAAAAATGAAATTATGCAACTTGTAGACATGGGAATAATGACTGGGGATCGAGATTTACAATTTCGACCCGATTTATTTGTGACAGTCGAAGAAGCAGAAGTAGTATTGACAAAAGCATTTAAACTAGAGCCACATATGTTAAGAAATTATCTCTTGGGAGATAAGAAAGACTTTGTAACGATGAAGCAAGTAGAAGCTGCACTAGAACACGCAATTAACGTGACAGAAACAGAGGAGAATAATAGTTCGCTTCTTGAAGGAAAAAGTGAATTAGTATCCCTACTTAGCACACCCTCCATTAATAAAAATAATTTCTCAAATTTGAATAATACGATCGATCGTGCTACATTCGCAGTTATGTTACATGAAGCACTAGTTAAAAGTGGAGCCATAAATACGATTAAGAATTACTCCCTAAAGAATTTATCGTTTTCAAATAATTACAGTCCACTCCATTCAGAAGCAAATTTAATGAAAGTTTCGTTTGATGAACACCCAATTTATTTAAGATCGACTGAAAATATTGTGTTTACAAATCATACAAGAATTGATAATTCATTTTCACGTGATAATGATTATACCTATGATGTAGGTATGAACGGTGCGACAATTGAGTTAACTGTTCGTTCTTTTGATAATGGGGATTACTTTTTATTTTCCAAAATCGATAATCCAACTAACTCTGCTGTAGCAGTTGATGTTATTCAAAAGGAAAATCAAGTTGATTCATTAGAACTCTTCCGTTATGATCGCTACGAAATTAAACGCAGTAGTAAGGATGTTTTTGGAAGTGATATCACGTCTTATCCAACAGGATTACTTCGCTTTGTGAAGCAAGATGGTACAGTAGAAGAGCGTATGGTAGGTCAATCGTATATATCTAAACAGTTATCTTTAACGTATCCGAATAATGGACAAAGCTATATGCGCGATTTGCTTGCTGAAAAAGAAGCGTTATCGTATGCACAAGTTGGTGAGACATTAATGTCCATTCATACATTGGAATCTGAAGGTAAAGATATTGTTGAACAGTGGTACTTGAATGCAGATAATCCATTATTTTCTAGTAATGAGCATATGGAAAACTGGATGCTCGAATCGTCGGAGAACTACAAAAAGCGTAATAAGTGGTACACCGCAGACGGTCAATACAGTAAAATGGCTACAACAACCGAACCAATGCCAGAGTCTGGTCAAGGATACGGACGAATTTTATTATTACAAAAAGAGGATCGCGCATTAGTCTTATATAATCAACAAAAAGACCGTTATTTTGAGAACTTAATCTATAATTCTTTTGTTAACTTAAAGAACTTTAAAGGTGACAAGGGATATTGGGAAACAGAAGTAACAAGTACGTATTTGAAAAGTTTATATGAAATTACCGCTCCATTTATTGATACACGCTTTAACGAACAAATTGCGTTGTTTTATTATAATAGTGCGGATGCATTTGGAATTGAAAATGGAAAAGAGCCCCTTCGTAATTATGCAGACTTACTTGTATCACAGAAAAGTAAAGGCAATGTCATTCCAGTAGATGATGAATCTTATTACATTTCTGATTACTTCCCAGTCGTGCAAGATACCACAACACATGCTTCCATGAATCATGTGTTAGGAGGTATGAATATATTACTAATGGCTTACAATGAGTTTCATGATGAGAAATATTTAGAGGCGGCACATGCCATTCAAACAGCGATTGCAAAGGATAAGGATGATTGGATTCGAGATAACGGGGATATTTGGTACCGTATTTCTCCAGTTCAAGATTATAAAGGTGACGACTATAAGCACCTTACTTTAGAGGATTTAATTAATTCGTATAAGCTTTGGAAAGATATAGACCCAACCTATTTACCGTTACTGGAGGAAATGATTGCTTCCAAAGCATCCTATTTATCGAATGAAAACCTAGGGTACACATCGAAAATTAAAAATGGATTAGCTGATATCGGGTTAATGCAATACCTTCCAGTAGGAAATGAGCAAACGGACGCATTATAAAAAATATTTTTATAATTAGAATAAGAGACTAACTCTGAGATTATATTTTGCACACCTAGAACGGATGCAGGTTCTATGCATATTTCTTTAAATGGTGTTCCATCATTGTCGATTGGAGTTACTACTCGATATATTCATTCTCATGCAGGAATTCTACATCGCGATGATTATGAAAATACAGTGAAGCTTGTAGTAGAAGTCATTAAAAAGCTAGATTGAGATGCCGTAAATAAAATTACATTTAGTTAATAAGGAACGACTAGAAAAGCTAAAATAGATGCTTTCCTAGTCGTTTTTATTATTCTAAAATTGCGTATAAATTCACTTTACTTTATATTTATTCACCAATCTGTCGGGCGTGTATCGGACTTTCACCGACTAGTTATTACCCATGCTGGGCGCACCAAAAAAGTGCTGAAGTTAAGCAGAATTTCTGCTAGCTAGCTTCAGCACTTTTTGTTGGGTTTCTTTAAATAGTTTTCTTATTTAAAAGATAGAAATAATTTTATCTAGTATTCCAGTTATATCAAGGAATACGATGATAATTACTAACGGAATAATATATCTCATGATAAAGAACCAAATGTTAAATGCAGTAGCACCCAAACTAGAATGCTGTAATACTTCTTCACGTAATTTACTCTTCTTAATCTTAAGTGGTACGAAAATAGAGATTAAAAATACGCCGAGTGGCATTAATATATTACTAACTAAATAATCTGCGGAATCAAATATATTCTTTGAGAAGATGATAATATCTTCAAAAACACTATATGATAATGCAGATGGAACTCCAACTGCGAATATTAAAACACCAACAATATAAGCATATTTTGTTCTCTTCTCTTCTTTTCCTTTAACTAATGAAGCTACAATAATTTCTAACATAGAAAATGCCGAGGTTAATGTGGCAAATAAAAATAAGGCTAAAAATCCTAATAAAAAAGCTTCTCCAAAGATGATTTGATCAAAAACAGCAGGTAATACAACAAACAGCAAACCAGGTCCTTCAGCAGGTTCTAAACCTAATGAAAATACAGCTGGGAAGATTGCTAAACCTGCTAATAAAGCGATGAATAAATTCATTGAAACGATTGAAATAGCCGGTTGAATTAAACTTTCTTTTTTTGAAAGATACGAACTATAAGTAACCATTACTGATACACCGACACTTAGGGAGAAGAAAGCTTGTCCCATTGCATACAGAATACTTTGAGATGTGATACTTGCGAAATCAGGTGCTAAGAAGAATTTCACACCTTCCATAGCATTATCAAGTGTAAGTGAACGAATGATAAGAACAAAAAATAGGATAAATAAAGCGGGCATCAAAATTTTACTTACTTTTTCAATTCCATTTTGAATCCCTTTTGCTACAACTACAACTGTGAAGGCTAGGAATGCAAATTGAGCTCCGATAACTAACATTGGATTTCCAATTGTGTCGTTAAAAATAGATCCATAATCTGCGCCTTCACTAATAATTCCACCAAACAAACCTTTTGCAAAATATATAACAATCCAGCCACCAATTACACTATAAAAAGACAATAGAAGGAAACATGTGAATACCCCTAACTTGCCGATCCAATGCCATTTAGTATTTGGAGCTAAAGTACGATAAGCACTAACTGCTTCCTTTTGAGTGCTTCTACCAATGACAAACTCTGCTAATAACAGCGGAAAACCTATGAATAATGAAAAAAGGATAAACAGTAGAAAGAATGCTCCCCCTCCACTGATGCCAGTCACATAGGGCAGCTTCCATATTGCGCCTACTCCTATAGCTGACCCTGCTGCAGATAAAATAAATCCAATCTTAGATGACCATTGCTCTGATGTTTTAATACTTACCAATCCAATCTATATTTATTACGTCTTTTCCTCATAAAAAACAAAGGAAAAGACAAAAAAACCACGTCTCTATCTTTAACGATAGGGACGTGGTTGTTCACGCGGTACCACCCTAATTGGAAACAAATCTAGTTTCCCACTTACTTGGTAAAATAACGGTTTAATCCGTTTTTATACTACCTTCTCTATGATGAAGTATAAAAAAAGCTCTAAGAATGAAATTCACCAAAATCTATGTATCAGTTTCCACCAACCACTGATTCTCTGTCAACAGGGAGACCCGGCTTAATATGTTCTTGTCATCGCTCATTTGCTATTTAGAATATTAAATGAAATTATAGTATGAGGACACATTACGGTCAAGTGTTTTTTCAGAGTTTCACTATAATTCTACCTAATCACGTCTTTACACCACTTTTCCAAACTACCATTCATATGCATATGTGATTTATCCGCATAGATAAAAAAGTCGTATTTATTTGTAAAAATTATTTAAAACTTAGTAATAAAAAAGGGTCATGAAAATGTGCGGACGTTTTAGTCTATTTTCTAACTTTGAAGACATAAATCTCCCGTTACGAAAGTATGTCATATATCCCTACCCAAATGGAGTAGTTGTCATCTAAACGATTAGCTATCTTCTTTTAAAATGAGTTCGAGACGCACTAGACTTGTGCGGAGTGTATGCGGCAACACATGGGTGCTGGTGGGTTTAAGTAATTGGTTAGGTCCTACCATAATAGAATAGAACATAGCCTTTTTATTTATCTTCAAACAGTTTTTTCTTCAACTAAAACACCAGTTAGTTGAAGAAGGAATATTAATTAACCAGTCCCTATAGTTAAATTAAATTCAACAAAAATAGCGTTAATCCTTTAAGGATCAACGCATTCTAATTGAGATATGATTTGAAGGACTACCTTCCCTTTTGTACGTCCACTTTCTACATGCTTATGAGCCTCTACGATTTGATCCAAGAGATAACACTTCTCTATAATTGGTTTTACTTTCTCTTCCTCTATAAGCCCACGCATGAATTCTAGATCCATGTCATTAGGATTTGTAAGATGCAGCTTAGCTTTCTTTCGACCGATTAAGGAACCAACCAATAACTGAACTGGGTGATACATAGGATAGAGGGGGTTTTCTGTTATATAGACACCATTCTCAGCTAGTGAACGTAAACAACTAAAAAAGGTCGTTTTACTAACAGCATCCAGTATGATATCGTACTTTTGTCCGTTATTTGTGAAGTCTTCTTTCGTATAATCGATCACGTAATGTGCACCGAGATCTTTCACCCACTGCAGATTCGAGGTGCTGCAAACCGCGGTTACTTCAGCCCCGTAGTAATTGGCAAGCTGAATTGCAAAGTGCCCGACACCGCCCGAAGCTCCGTAGATCAAAACCTTATGTCCCGATTTTATCTTTGCTACATCTCGCAACGCCTGAAGAGCTGTTTGAGCAGCACATGGCACGGCTGCAGCCTGTTCGAAGGTTATGTTTTTCGGCATATGACTCAATCCACTCTGTGGAGGGCAGACATATTCTGCGTAGGATCCGAAGCAACTTCCGAAGACATAGTCGCCAACTTTAAATCTTTGTACATTTTTACCGACCGCTTCAACGATGCCTGAAACGTCAATCCCCAATATTGACGATTTTGGTTTTTTAAGACCATTATTTAATCTGGTAGGCAAATAACCCTTCCGATATAGACAGTCAAATTGATTGACTGAAGCGTTATGCACTCTGATTAGTACCCGATCGTCATTCTTTATAGATGGCAGTTCAACTTCATTTATCCTAAGGACCTCCGGGGATCCATACGAGGTGTAAACAGCTGCTCTCATCTCACTAACCTCCCAGAATATTTTTCAATTCGTTATTAGTTATACATTTAATATAATTCGCTTAAATAGCCATAAATTCTTTACTCAATTTAGTTAATTTAGTCATGCTATTTTGGACAATAATCAGTTCCCAGTATCTATATACTTATTGACCTTGTTTTAGAACAAATTTGGTTTACATTAACTTAATTCTTAAATCGCATAAAAACGCTTTTAATTTATTGTTAAACTAACCTGCTGCGTTAGTTTAAGTGAAATCCTTCATAAACTATAGTTGTTTTAACATAAATATCCAATAAAAAAAATCACCTGTCAGATAAACTAGAGAGGTGATTTTAATCATCTTTATTTAATTCAAACTAAACTTTGTATTCTTTAAAATTTCTATATCAGTAACCTACTTTAATACAAAGTTACCAACTTTAATGTTACTGGACGCGAGAGCGCCAGAAATTGTATCTTCTGGCGTCCCTCTTTTAAAACTTTCCCGGTAATAATATAGCAAACGTGCCGTCAAAAGCACGTTAGAAACAATGGAGACAAGATGCACTTAAAGGCCGCATTCAAAAAATAGCAAGCGTAACGAATAATTTTTTTCTTAAAGTATATCGCTATTTTTGAATATATGCTTATCAGCGAAGAGTAATAAAAATAATCCGTGAAGAGTTATTATTCTTCACGGATTATTTTTATTTGAATGCGGTTGCGAGTTCATTTAATACGGAATTTCGTTTTGTATCATCCGCCATTTTCCACCATTTTTCAAAGATTACTCCAAGTCCAGGTAGTAAATGTTCTTCTCCTCTTTGAATGGCATCTTCGACTACCTCTCGAATATCAGTTGTCGAATTGCCTTTCAAATTTGCAGTTATTGCTTCTCGAATTTGAAAATCCAATTTTCATCACTCCTCGCAATTATGTTATCCAAACTCTCGCAAGCTATACATGAATTTGTTACAATTAATCAAGAAAAGTGTAAGGTATTATTAAGGTGTCTCCAATGAGCACTTTACATATAGGCTCTTTTAAATTAGGTTGTTGTTTTTTAGAAGCATATATTTTGTGACGAAAATCCGCGAGACTCCTGCGGAAAAACGGGCTGCCAAGACCCCGCAACGAGCTTGTAGGAACAAATCCTAAGTTCGCCACATCCATGTGGCAACGGATTCGTGACCAACATCCTGTTGCCCCGAGGAGGCTTGGCAGTTCGTCCGCGGAAAGCGAGTGGATTTTCGTCCATAACGACATTATCGCTTAACAGATCCTACATATAAACTAGACAGATACTAAGTAGAAAAGCTATACTTTGTTATCTAAAAAAAAGGCGGTCACACATAAATGAAACGAATTGAATCTCCACAAAATTCACTGGTGAAGCATTGGAAAAAATTATTAAGTGTTAGAAAAGAACGGGATAAAACAGGTGAATTTATTATTGAAGGTTTTCACTTAGTAGAGGAAGCAATTAAACAAAAAGAAAACGTGCTTACGATTATGATAAGTGATACTAGTGAGATTCCAGTGAATTGGGATGTAGAAAATATTGAAATGGTTGAAATCAATGATGTCATAAAAAAAGAACTTGCTGAAACAGAGCATACACAAGGTATATTTGCTCACTGTAAACAACAAACTGTGGTTGATCAAGAGCAAACGAACTGGAGTCGCCTATTATTAATTGATGCCGTTCAAGATCCAGGTAATATTGGCACAATGATACGCACGGCAGATGCTGCAGGAATAGACGCAGTGATTCTTGGAAAAGGATCTGCGGATGCATATAATTCCAAAACACTACGATCTGCACAAGGATCTCATTTTCATATTCCTGTAGTAAAAGGGGATCTACACGATTGGGTGGATCAGTTGAAAAATCGACAAGTGCCAGTTTTCGGAACTGCATTTGAAAATTCTACACCGTTTAATGCAGTTAAAAAAGGTGATACGTTTGCGTTAATCGTTGGGAATGAAGGAAGCGGCATACATGCTGAGCTACTACAGAAAACGGATCAGAATATTATAGTACCCCTTTTAGGTCAAGCTGAATCATTAAACGTAGCAGTTGCAACCGGAATTCTTCTATATGGATTAACATTAAAATAAAAGACACTTGAAGAAATGTCTAAAAATACGTATAATAGACTATAATTTGATAAATAGAAAAAGCTGTGATCGGGAAAAGTATATATGACGATTCGAAAAAAGGGATTTTACACCGTGACTGAAAGTGTAAATAGAGAATGCATATAGAAGTTCACCCCGTTAGCTGCCACCGGGACCAGCGATTGCTGTAAAGGTGTGCCGGTGTAGAGCCGTTAGTCGAATTGAGTGATTGCACTTACTTTTGTGCAATAATCAGGGTGGTACCGCGAAATTAGTCCTCGTCCCTTTTATAGGGGCGGGGCTTTTTATTTTGTAAAATTTCATTCAGCCGAGTAATGTTGAATGAAATCATAGCCTCTGGCGGATGTCACAGATTTGCAAAGCAGTTCAGTTCATCGAGCTAGCTTGATGCAAAACCTGGACTCCATTACGCCAAGGCGAATTTGATTAAGGAGGATTATCAGATGGAAGCACAACTTCAACAGTTGAAAGAGGAAGCAATTCAAAAAATTGCAGCTTCTCAAAATGTAAAAGAATTAAATGATGTGCGTGTTGCATATTTAGGTAAAAAAGGACCGATTACGGACTTACTAAAAGGAATGGGTAAACTTCCTGCAGAAGAACGTCCGAAAATGGGGGCATTAGTAAATGTAGTACGTGAAGAAGTAACAGAAGTACTTGAAGCTCGCATGACATTGCTTCAAGACCAAGCGATCCAAGAACAGTTAGAAAAAGAATCTATTGACGTAACATTACCAGGGCGTCCAGTGAAAACAGGTAATCATCATCCACTTACTCGTGTAGTAGAAGAGATTGAAGATTTATTTATTAGCATGGGATATGAAATTGCGGAAGGTCCGGAAGTGGAAAAAGACTATTATAATTTTGAAGCTTTAAACTTGCCAAAAGGTCATCCAGCTCGTGATATGCAAGATTCTTTCTATATTTCAGAGGATATTCTTCTTCGTACACATACTTCTCCAGTACAAGCTCGTACAATGGAAGCAAAAGAAGGCAAGCCGATTAAAATCATTTGTCCAGGTAAAGTGTACCGCCGTGACAATGATGATGCGACACATTCACACCAATTTACACAAATCGAAGGACTTGTAATTGGGGAAAATATTCGCATGAGTGATCTAAAAGGAACACTTTCTGTCTTTGCGAAGAAAATGTTCGGTGATGATCGTGAAATCCGTCTTCGTCCAAGTTTCTTCCCGTTCACAGAGCCATCTGTTGAAATGGATATTTCTTGCTTTAAATGTGGCGGAAGTGGCTGTAACGTTTGTAAGAAAACAGGGTGGATTGAGATTTTAGGTGCTGGTATGGTACATCCAAACGTACTTGAAATGGCTGGCTATGATTCGAAAAAACTATCTGGGTTTGCATTCGGTATGGGTCCAGAGCGTATTGCAATGTTGAAATATGGAGTGGAAGATATTCGTCATTTCTATACGAATGATGTGCGTTTCTTATCGCAATTCCACCGAACAGAAGTGTAAGGAGGAAATGACATGTTAGTTTCTACGAAATGGTTAGCAGATTATGTGAATACACAAGGACTTGATCCAAAAGAATTGGGTGAAAAAATTACTCGTTCAGGTATTGAAGTCGATGCAGTAATAGATCGCTCTCAAGGAATGACAAATGTAGTAGTCGGTTATGTGAAGGAATGTGTGAAGCATCCAGAAGCAGACAAGTTGAATATTTGTCAGGTAGACGTTGGAGATGAAACAACACAAATTATTTGTGGAGCTCCAAACGTTGCAGCTGGTCAAAAAGTTATCGTTGCTCGTCCAGGAGCAGTGCTTCCTGGTGGCATGAAAATTAAAAAAGCAAAACTTCGTGGGGAAGAATCAAATGGTATGATTTGTTCGCTTCAAGAACTTGGAATTGAAGGCAGACTGGTAGCAAAAGCATATGCAGAAGGTATTTATGTGCTTCCAGAAACAGCAACTGCTGGAGAAAGCGTACTTCCTTTATTGGGGTTAGACGATACAATCCTAGAGTTAGGCTTAACACCAAACCGTTCAGATGCTCTAAGTATGCTTGGAGTAGCTTATGAAGTTGGGGCAATTCTATCAGAGGATATGAAATATCCAGAAGCAACATACACAGAAAGTAACGAGAAAGCTTCTGATTACTTAAGCTTACGTGTAGATGCTGATATAGAAAATCCAATGTACGTAGCAAAAGTAGTGAAAAATGTAGTGGTAAAAGAATCACCACTATGGTTACAGCACCGACTTATGGCTGCTGGCGTTCGTCCACATAATAACGTAGTAGACATTACGAACTATGTGCTAATGGAATATGGTCAACCACTTCATGCGTTTGATTATGACCGACTGGAAACAAAAGAAATTGTCGTTCGTCTTGCAAATGAAGGAGAAAAAATTGTCACGCTTGATGATCAAGAGCGTACGCTAAAATCTAATCATTTAGTTATTACAAATGGCAAAGAGCCAGTTGCTATTGCTGGTGTTATGGGTGGTGCTAATTCAGAGGTGCATGAAGGAACAACAACGGTTGTCATCGAATCTGCATACTTTGTTGGCGGATCCGTTCGCCAAACTTCTAAGGACCATAACTTACGTAGTGATGCGAGTGCCCGTTTTGAAAAAGGTGTCGATCCGAATCGTGTTATTCCAGCTGCAGAACGTGCGGCAAGTCTTCTTGCAGAGCTTGCTGGTGGAGAAGTCCTAGCTGGTTCAATAGTAGTTGATGAGTTAGATAAAACTCCAGCTGAAGTAGTTGTGTCGCCTGACTTTATTAATAATCGTTTAGGAATGAAAATTTCATTAGAAGAAATGACTTCTATATTAACTAGACTTAAATTTGATTTCGAAGCGGCAAATGGATACTTGTATATTAAGGCACCAACTCGTCGTCAAGATATTAAAATTAAAGAAGATATTGTAGAAGAAATTGCTCGTATGTATGGGTACGATGAAATTCCAATGACATTACCAGTGGAAGAATCAAAACCAGGTGGATTAACATCTTATCAAGCAAAACGTCGTCAAGTTCGCGCTTACTTGGAAGGTGCTGGTCTTTATCAAGCCATTACGTATTCATTAACATCAAAAGAAATGTCTCAAAAATTTGCATTAGAAACTGCTCCAGTAACTGAGTTATTAATGCCAATGAGTGAAGAACGCAGTATCCTTCGTCAAAGCTTAATCCCGCATTTACTAGAGGCTGTTACGTATAATACGGCTCGCCAAGCGGATACAGTTGCTCTTTATGAAGTAGGTTCCGTATTCCTAGGTGAAACAGAATCAGGCTTACCTCATGAGCAAGAGCATTTAGCAGCTGTAATTGCAGGTAAATGGTTAGATCATAGCTGGCAAGCTGAGAAAAAAGTTGTCGATTTCTTCGTATTAAAAGGAATTGTCGAAGGATTAATGGAACTACTTGGACATACAAGTGAGCTTACATTTGAACGTTCAGTAGTAGACGGGTTACATCCTGGACGTACTGCTTCCATCAAGTTAGCTGGAGAAGAGATTGGGCTTATCGCTCAATTACACCCATCTGAGCAAAAAGCACGTGACTTAAAAGAAACGTATGTAATGGAATTGAATTTAGCAAAAGTATTAAATAAAGAAGTGGAAACATTATACTATGCACCAGTTTCTAAATTCCCATCCATTACTCGTGATATTGCATTAGTAGTGGACAGCGAGAAAGCTTCTGGCGAACTACAAGCAATTATTCAGTTATCTGGTGGAAGATTATTAAAAGGTGTACATCTATTCGATTTATATGAAGGAGAAAAAATGGAGCCAGGCAAAAAATCGGTTGCATTCTCTCTCACATACTTCGATCCAGAACGTACCCTTACAGATGAAGAAGTAGTAAATGCACATAACAAAGTATTAAAAGCACTTGCAGAGCAAGCAGGAGCAGAGTTACGAGGATAATAAACATAAACAGGAGCAGCACCGATACCATGGTGTTGCTCTTTTTATTGGATTTGATTTTTGTTACCGGATAAAAATATTTCTGACTAGATAGGAATAAAATGTGACCGGATAAAAATATTTCTGTCCGTATAGAAAATTTTAAGACCACAATGGGTATGTTCAATATGAAAATAAACATAGGAGTAACACGGATTACTCGTGTTACTCCTATGTTTATTTATTTAATTTAAGTTTACGAATCGTCAATAGTATACCAAATAACACGCCGATGAAGGACATAGCCGAAATGATGAAATAAAACGAATGCCCACCAAATTCATTATAAATATATCCACCTGCATAAGATGCGATGATACTCGATAATCCAAAAAATAAGAGTGCAAGAATGGTTTGTCCGGTAGCACGCCATTCCTTTGGCATAATTTGATATAAGTATTGAATTGCTGCGGTGTAAAAGATTGGGAACGTTAGCATTTGTAACACTTGTAGCAATGTAAGAACGATCGGACTCGTTACGAAACCTGAGGCCAAAAAACGTAAAAAGTAAAAAAATGTAGCAATCGTGATGATTTCCATTTCTTTTCCTTTTCGTAACCACCAAAAACTTAACGCAAAAATAACAATTTCACTTGTTGCAGCTATGAAGAAGGTGATTCCAACTAATGATGTGTCCCCGCCAAGTGCTTTTATATGAATGCCTAAAAATGTATCGTTCATACGAGCCGGTATAGCGCTAATAAACACTAACGCTAAAAATAGAAGCATTTCTTTATTGTTTAATACTTGTTTAAAGCCTTCCATTGTCACTGGTTTTGATGAGGCTTGTACTTCTGGCATAAACCAAATAACTCCAAATGAAATAATTCCTACTATAATAAACAAAATAGATACACTGCTCACACCAAAATAATCCATTGCAAAGCCGGAAATTAATGCCAACACCGCATAACCCAGAGCACCATATGTACGAATAGAGCCATAGCTAACACGTGCCATTTCAGAAACAGTGAAATTGAGGCTTTCAGTAAGTGGATCAATTGGCATCAAGAAAAAATAAACAAGCAGTGCAAAAATAATAAGTAACATGAAGCTATCTACGTTAAATAAAAAGTAACCGAAAATTGCTGTTAAACTAACGAGTAATAGCATTACCTTACGAATTGTTTTTGTTTTATCACTAATGAAACCCCATAGCGGTTGTGCAATTAATGTCACAAAGCCCCCCGTTCCAATAATCAGACCTATTTCGCTCGCTGATAAACCCTTTTCACCCAAATATACAGGTAAAAATGGAATAAAGAGCGCAAGTAAACCGAAAAACAAAAAATTATAACCTTTTAATAATACTTGTACATTCAATAAAATTTCTCCTTCTGAGGTAAAAATGCTTGCCTTCCATCTTTATTAAGATAATACCATTGAATATTGTAACTGATTTTCCTATCGAATAGCTGTTTTTATTGTAATAAAGGAGCACTTTTCAATTTACTAATAAATCAGAAGAGTCCATCTGTTATAATTTGTAGTATTAAGGGGTGACAGTTAAAAATGAGAAGAGTAAACGTCGTGTATGCTTTGATTTTAAATGAGGATAAGAAGAAAGTGTTGATGGTCCATAATATTGGAGCAAGTTGGACACTTCCTGGGGGTGCAGTAGAAGATGGGGAGACCTTGGAACAAGCGCTTATTCGTGAGGTCAAAGAGGAGACCGGTTTAGTAGTACAAGTGGGGGAAGTTGTATCATTAAATGAAAAGTTTTTTGAACAAAAGGGAGAACATGCTTTATTTATAACTTTTATCGCGAATGTAATAGAAGGAGAAATCTTCATTCAGTATGAGGACGAAATTTCAGAAATAAAATGGGTCGATAGGAAAACCGCTAATGAACTAATGCCTTATTATCCTGGTGGAGTAGAAGGTTTACTAAAATCAGCCGTTCCATACATTTTTCAAATCTAGTCTAAAAAACGTTAAGGAGGAAGATAGGTTGTTTAATCTGTTTAAAAAAGAGGAACAAGTAGAAATTAATGATGGGGAAGACGAATTCATAGATGAAAAGGAAATAGGAATCCTTATTCAATATACATCTGTAGCTGTGTATATGTATCTCTGTTCAGATGGTCGCATTGAAAACGAAGATGTGCTTTTTGATGCGGCAGGAAGAGAAACGATTGTACAAGGTAATACTATATCGATAGTTGTAGAGAGTCCAACCGAAATAGCAGAAATTATAGAACTTTATGGGTTGAATAAAATCAACCTTCCTTTATTCACGATAGATGTAACTTTGTTTTGATTCAGAAAAAAATAGTAGTAAAGGGGGATAGGTATGTTAAAAAGAAGGTATGGAGATCGTTCGGATTGGAAGCGGATTATTAAAAGAGAGTATGCACAATCGTTTGTTGAGAAAGAGGAGTTCACAGGATATATAACACTACTAAGCTTAATTCAGGTTACGGAGCCCTTATGGGTAAAATATGATGAAAAAAGTGTCTGTATTGTAGATGATGGATACATGTGGCTGCAGCACTTTCCAGATGGACAAAATTACTCCGTAACTACCATGTTTGATTCGAATGGAGAAGTAGTGCAGTGGTATATAGATATTTGCAATGAAATAGGAATAGAAAATAATGTTCCTTGGTGGGATGATTTGTTTCTGGATATTATCGTATTGCCTACAGGAGAGGTCATTCAGCAAGATGAAGATGAACTGGAAGAAGCCCTTATAAATGATTGGATCGATCAAAGGATGTATAACTTGGCTTGGTCTCAAGCAAATAAAATTACTACTAGTAATACAGAAGGAAATTTTGATTTACTTAACTATTCAAAGATTCATAAGGAGATGTTAACGAAACTTCTTAAATAGAGGGAGGAAGATAGGAATGCGCAAAGTGGAGGTATTAGCATTTTCAGCGGATTGGAAGGAAAAGTTTGAGGAAGAAGCAATGCAGCTTCAAGCAATTTTTGGTCCAGAAATCATTGCTATTCACCATATTGGTAGTACTTCCGTACATGGATTATATGCAAAACCAATTATCGATATAATGCCGGTTGTTCGGGATATAACGAAAATTCATACATATAACCATGCAATGATTGCTATAGGATACGAACCAAAAGGAGAAAATGGGCTTACTGGTCGTAGATATTTCCAAAAAGGTGGAGATAATCGGACGCATCATGTCCATATGTATGAATCGGGAAATCTAGAAATTGAGCGACATCTTGCATTTCGAGATTACTTACGCGTACATCATGATGATGCAAAAGAATACGGAGATTTAAAAAAAGCGTTAGCAAAGAAGTTTCCTTATGACGTAGATTCGTATATTAATGGAAAAGATCAATTAGCGATGGAAATCGAACAAAAAGCAATTAGATGGTATATGGGTATTGAAAAGGAAAGAAATTTTCATCGTGCATTTGGTGTCTATGGAATTTGCGTCCAAAATGAGAAGCTGCTAGTTATCAATAAAAATGGAGGTCCTTATATAAATCGTTTTGATCTCCCAGGGGGCAGTTTAGAAGAAAGAGAAAGTTTAACAATTGCAATGAAAAGAGAGTTTCTAGAAGAGACAGGTCTTGAAATTGAAATTATACAAAACATAGGCACCACGGATTTCATGATTTCGTCTAACTGGAGAGGATTGATGGATGTTCATCATATCGCAGTATTTTATTTAGTTCAGCAAATAGGGGGCAGTTTAATAGAGCCCGAACAATTTCAAGGCCAAGACTCACTAGGAGCTATATGGATTTCTGAAGAAGAGGTATCCATTGAAAATGCTTCACCTTTAGTGTTGAAAGCATTTGAATGGTTAAGAACAAATAATTTAGGGTTAGATGCTGATTTTTATAATGATTGGAAAGTGAAAACGAAATAAAGAAAGATTTCTATAAATGTATAGAAGTAATAGTCTTTCATATATGGTTCTCTAAGAGAAACACAGAAAGAAGTTTGATTTAGAAACTTCCATTCTGTGTTTTTATTAAATTAAATGAATCAATTTCATAATTCTAATTTACATAAAAAAACACGAACAATACTAAAGGAATATTACTTTGTCATTAAAATACGAACATTTATCACTTCGTTGATGGAAGCGGCAGGCGGCGACTCCAGCGAGATGAGTGAGACAGATAAGACATCACAAACGACGCATGAGCGGCGGTGATGGCTTATCGCTCACCCCGCGGAAAGCGTCCGCCTATAACGGAAATCAACTTTACTTTATTGTAAAATTTACCATCAATGAAATTAACTTAAATAGTAGGTTTTTCAAGATCATGCTTTTTTATATGATATTGCAAGCTTTGCCGAGTGATACCAAGTTTTTGGGCAGCCTGTGATACATTCCAATTCGACTGTACCAGCGTTGTTTCAATTAGTTGCTTTTCCGAACTTTTAAAGATTTTTTTAAGAGGTCTTTTTATTTCGTTACTTTCTTCAAATGAAGTAGTAGAATGCACCACTAATATCTTTCCTCGCATATAGGATGGAAGATGATTAACTTCAATGGCTGTAGCATTTTCAGGCACGCGAATAATTAGGTTTTCAATCATATGCTCTAACTCTCTTATATTTCCTGGCCAAGAATATTGAAGTAAACTTTTTTGTAATGAATTAGAAAGTATTGGAACTGATTTTGCTAGTTTTCTTTGATATGTATCTAAAAAATAATTTATAAAAAAATGTACATCTTCTATGCGTTCCCTAAGTGGAGGAATGTAAAGGCTTGTATGTGCAATTCGATAAAACAAGTCAATACGCATTTTATTTTCCGCAATCAGTTTCTCCGGATCTTCGTTGCATGCACTAATAATAGTACATTTCACAGGTGCCACATCATTAGAACCTACTTTTCGAACTAACCTTTCTTGTAATACACGCATTAATTTGGTTTGCAAAGTAATGGGCATGGAATTAATTTCATCTAAAAAAAGGGTTCCATCTTGAGCGTATTCAAACAGTCCTATTTGATCCGTTGCACCAGTAAATGCACCTTTTACTGTTCCGAATAGAGTACTTTCCAGTAAATTCTCCGGAATGGCAGCACAGTTTATTGCCACGAATGGCTTATTAGCTCTAGGACTATGATTATGCATACTTTGCGCAAACAATTCTTTGCCAGTTCCCGTCTCTCCGACAATCAATGTATCCGCATTATGGATAGATACATTTTGGGCTTCCTTTATGAGATCTAAAAGTACAAGGCTTTTCCCTTTTATATCATTAAACGTAAAAATTGTACCGTTCTTTGAATGGACCTTCTCTTGGTGTGTAACATTTGCTTGTCTTTTTTGTTCGATTGTTTGATGAAGTCGGTCTTTAAGCTTTGATTCATTTGTACTCAGTGAAAACACAGCAATGGTTTTTCCATCTTTTTGAATTGGATATGTACTATAGTTTACATATTTCGGTATTCCGTTGATGGTAGAATGTGCACGATACCTTGAGAAAATTGGTTTTCCTGTTTTAATTGTATGCTTATGCTCGGAATATTGTGGATTGTAATTGTAAACAGACCATAAATGCTTGCCTATAATATTTTGACTGATTAATCCCTCCATTTTTTCTTGTGCTTCATTATATAAAGTAATTTCTCCTTCAGAGTTGCTCATCATGACACCTTCATCGAGAGAATCAATAATTTTTTCCAAGCAATACAATCGCTCTTCCAGATTAGTCGTTTCATTAGTTAAATCTTTTAGACATAAGAAAATAATAGTATCCTCCGTAGATAAAACTTTGACGTCAAACGATAATTGTTTTCCGTTTAAATCAAGAAGAAATGTTTCATTGTTTATAAAATGTTTGTTATCACATTCCATAAAACTACTAATAGTCATCCCTTTTGAAATATTAATAGGGATATCCTCTTTAATATCATGCCAAAGAATTTCACGTTGCTCGTTTAAAGCAATCACTCCATCTACAAAACTTCTTATAATCGCTCCTATAGACGCAACAGTCAAGGTAGTTTTACTCCTTCCTAAAATAAAATTATCAATAGTATAACATAATCTTCTGATTATTTAGAAGAGTCTGCATGTAAAATTTATCTGCACTAGATGAAAAGCATTGTCCTCAAGGAAATATAAAATATTTACTGAATTTTGAGATTAATAATGCAAATATATCTGCGCTATTGTAATGTCTTTTTGCACTGAAGACCATTTAAGATTTACTGATTCAATGATGAAAGTAAAAAAAACACTGATGAGACACGATTATATGAAAATTTAGCTTTATTTTTTGTCGAATGAAGAAAGTTGGCACGACTCTTGCAGTATATAAAAGTGTAAAACACAAATTATTCTTTTAGGAGGAAATATCGATGACAACACCAGAAATCTTATACTCAGTAAAGGCACAAAGAGGTCCAGTATTACGTTGTAAAGGATGGAGACAAGAGTCGATTTTACGCATGCTAGAAAATAATATGGAAAATGCAGAAAAGCCAGAAGAGCTTGTTATCTACGGTGGAATCGGGAAAGCAGCCCGCAACTGGGAATCCTACCATGCAATAGTGAAATCATTAAAAGAGTTGGAAGATGACGAAACACTTGTCGTGCAATCTGGTATGCCAGTGGCTATCTTCAAAACACATAAATATGCTCCGACTGTAGTGATGGCAACGACAAACATTATGAAAGCAGACTGGCCAACATTTTATGATTTACAAGACAAAAACTTAACTATTTACGCCAACTATACAGCAGCACCATGGGAATATATCGGTACACAAGGGGTAATTCAAGGAACGTTTGAAACACTTTCTGCGATTGCCCGCCTGCATTACAATGACTCACTTGTTGGGAAAATCCTTTTAACTGCTGGTGCAGGGGGAATGGGTGGTAACCAAACACGTGCGATGACAATGCACGGAGGAGTAGCAATTCTTTGTGATTCGAATATTGAAATCATTCAACGTCGTATCGACAAAGGGTTTATCGATGAGGTGGCTAATTCTTTAGACGAAGCAATTACGAAGGCAAAAGAATATGCGGCTGCAGGTAAACCACTAGGTATCGCTGTTGTAGGAAATGCTGCAGATATTTATGAAGAAGTACTTGAAAAAGGATGGTTGCCGGATATCTCTACTTCCATGACACCAGGACATGACCCAATTTCTTACTTGCCATCGGGCTATACAGTTCAAGAAGCTGAAGAGCTTCGTGATTCAAATCGCGAATTGTATTTAGAAAAAGCACGTGAAACGATGGTTCGCGAATTAAAAGCGTTAATTAAATTCATGGATCTAGGTGTTCACTCGTTCGAATACGGTACAAGCCATCGGAAAGAATGTATTGATGCAGGCATGGATGCAAAAGAAGCGAAGCGTCTTCCAGGTTTCGTAGCCGAATATATCCGTCCACTTTTCTGTGAGGGGCGTGGGCCGTTCCGTTGGATTTGTCTATCAGGAGAAGCGGAAGATCTACGCAAAATTGATGACATGATTTTGGAAAAATTCGGTGATGATCACCTAGTGACACGTTGGATCAAGCTTGCAAAAGAGCATATTCCAATTGAAGCACTACCTGCTCGTATTTGTTATATGGGCTTCGGTCAGCGTAAGGCTTTTGCGCTGGAAGTGAATGATATGATTCGCCGTGGAGAGTTGTCTGGTCCAGTTGCATTCTCACGTGACAACTTAGACTCTGGTTCTATCGTGAACCCAACATTCGAATCCGAAAACATGAAGGACGGTAGTGATTTGATCTCTGACTGGCCGATGTTGAACGGACTTTTAAATGCTGTCGGCATGTGTGACCTAATTGCAATCCAAGCTAACTATTCTATGGGAGAAGCGGTTCATACAGGTGTAACAATGGTTGCGGATGGAACGGCTGAATCGGATATGAGACTCGAAGTGGCAATGACCGTTGACTCTGGAATTGGGGTTGTTCGTCATGCGCAAGCAGGTTACGAAATTGCCCAGGACGTTGCAAATGGAAAAGGAAAGTTAACGAAAGAGAGCATCCAAATACCATTATGGTGGAAACCTGAAGCTACATTTGGACCAAAGGACCTTCATAAAGAAGAAGTGAAGGCTTAACAAATAAACTTAACAGATTATAGAGATCTAAGGTTACTTGGATCTCTATCCCTACTTTACTCGAAATTTCGAATGAAATTATTTTTCTATTATGGGTCTAATGGATAAAAAATAGAATAATTCTAAGGAGACAATGAAATGAAAAAGAAGGTATTTCTAACAATTGTCATGATTTTCTCTCTCATACTAGCTGCATGTGGGGATAATCAAGCTGATGCTGAAAAGAGTAATGGTTCAAATGGGGATAAGAAAAAACTTAAAGTTGCAACAGAGGCAAACTATGCACCATTTGTCTATTTGAATCAAGGGGAAATGACTGGATTTGACGTAGATTTTATGAATGCTGTTGCAAGTGAAGCGGGTTATGAAATTGAACTTGTCAATGTTGGTTGGGATCCTTTATTTGTTGAAGTCAAAAGTAAGCTCTCCGATTTAGGTATTTGTGCGATAACTATAAATGACGAACGGGAACAAACGTATGATTTTTCTGTTCCATACTATTTATCTACAAATAAAATTCTAGTACCAGAAGGCAGCGACATAAAGAATGCTGCAGATTTAAAAAATGATAAAGTGGTAGCTGTGCTTGGTGGAACTACAGGTCAAGAAGCAGTGGAGAGCATTTTAGGGAAAAATCATGCGAATATAAAAAAATTCGATAATAATAATTTAGCAATTATGGAAATGCTAAGTGGCGGTGCAGATGCTGTTGTAGCTGATAATGCAGTTGTGGAGGAATATGCAAAAAATAATCCAGACCAAAACCTAGTTGTTATTACAGATGATGATGGCTTTGAAAAAGAATTTTACGGAATTATGTTTCCAAAAGGCAGTGAACTTAAAGCGGATTTTGATGTAGCCGTTACAAAGGTTCTTGAAAACGGAACATATGCAAAAATCTATGAGCAATGGTTCGGATCAGAACCTGATGTAGCAACAATTCTAGCACAACAGAATTAAGTGAATAATAAAATTGCGTAACACTAAAAGAGTAGTTGCGCAATTTTGGTTTCACTAGGGGGGAAATCAATGGATTTTAGATTAGACATCATAGTAGAATATATCCCTTTCTTTCTAAAGGGGACCTTACTGACAATCGGGTTATCGCTTATAGGAATTTTAATAGGGACGGTACTAGGATTATTAATCGGTTTAGGAAAAATGATGCGCAATAAGTTTATTTCGTTTATTTGTAACTGCTATATTATATTTTTCCGTGGAACTCCACTATTTGTGCAAATTTTATTGATTCACTTTGGTGTCGTGCCTATGTTAATAGGGCATACAAACGGGATAGTAGCTAGTATTATTGCGCTATCGTTGATTGCGGGTGCATATATATCAGAGATTTTCAGAGCAGGAATCCAGTCAATTGATAAGGGGCAAATGGAAGCGTCACGTTCTCTTGGTATGAATCATATTCAATCAATGAAAGATGTTATTTTGCCTCAAGCCTTTAAAAGAATGATTCCACCTTTAGGGAATGAATTTATAGTACTTATTAAAGAGTCCTCACTTGCAGCGATAGTTGCAACTCCTGAGCTTATGTATTATGGACGGGCACTGGCAAGTCAATATTATCGTGTATGGGAACCTTACCTTACAGCTGCGCTTATTTATCTAGTGTTAACTACTTCTTTGAGTTTCTTATTAAATCGTCTTGAAAGAAGGTTGGCAACAGAATGATTCAAGTAAAGAATTTAAAAAAAACGTTTGGAAGTAATGAAGTCTTAAAGGATATTAATGTATCCATTAAACCAAAGGAAGTTGTGGTGGTAATTGGACCATCTGGATCAGGAAAATCTACCTTTTTAAGATGTCTGAATTTACTAGAGTCCATAACTGATGGTCAAGTTTTGATCGAAGGCATTGATATTACGGACAAGAAGACAGATATTAATAAAGTAAGAACCGAGGTAGGTATGGTATTTCAGCAATTTAATTTATTTCCACATAAAACCGTGATAGAAAATATAATCCTCGCTCCAATGAGAGTTAGAAAGTTATCTACAGAAAAGGCAAAAGAAAGAGGCCTTGAACTTCTTCGTAAAGTAGGGCTAAAAGAAAAGGCAGATGCATATCCAGATTCGTTATCTGGTGGGCAAAAACAGCGTGTCGCAATTGCAAGGGCACTCGCGATGGAACCGAAAATTATGCTTTTTGATGAGCCGACCTCAGCGTTGGATCCAGAAATGGTAGGAGAAGTACTCGAAGTTATGAAACAGCTAGCCAATGAGGGAATGACGATGGTGGTAGTGACACATGAAATGGGTTTTGCTCGTGAAGTCGGGGACCGCGTGCTGTTTATGGATGGTGGTTTCATTGTAGAAGAAAATATCCCTAAAGATTTATTTGAAAACCCACAGCAAGATCGAACTAAATCATTCTTAAGTAAGGTTTTATAGTAAGTTGCAGAGAGTGAATAAAGATTTATAAATTTGCTATTACAGCATATGGGGTGAAAAAATGAACAGTATTCCAGAATCATATGATAATCGTCAAGTTGCCAAAGAAGAAAAACAAAATATATACTCGCTTCAAAACTTCTTGAAATTTTTCATTTTTAGTACAATTGGAATCTTTATGTTTTTTATTCCAATCGATATAAATGATAAAAACTCCATTCCATTAGATCACTTAGTTACGTGGATTCGGTCGTTGTCTCATACTGTGAATGCCTACTATGCAATGATATTAGTAGTTTTAGGTGCAGCTTACCCATTTTACACTAAAACTTGGAGGAAAAGTAAAGTGGAAATGGTGTTATCTGGATTTAAAGTATTAGGAGCAATTGCTGCTTTTCTAGTCTTGTTTGAAATAGGTCCAGCTTGGTTAATGGCCGAAGACATGGGGCCATATTGGTATTATAGTTTACTCATTCCAATAGGAGTGCTCGTTCCAATCGGTGCAATCTTTTTAGCAATGTTAGTTGGATATGGGTTACTTGAATTTATCGGTATTTTCATGCAACCGATTATGCGTCCGATTTGGCGAACACCAGGAAGATCTGCTATTGATGCAGTTGCTTCTTTTGTCGGTAGTTATTCAATTGGTCTGTTAATAACGAACAGGATTTATAAAGAAGGTAAGTATACAAAGAAGGAAGCTGTCATTATAGCAACTGGCTTTTCTACGGTATCAGCTACATTTATGATTGTTGTGGCAAAAACTCTAGACATAATGCATATTTGGAATCTTTATTTTTGGCTAACTTTTTTAGTTACTTTCGTTGTAACCGCTATAACTGTTAGAATTTGGCCTATTAACAAAATGAGTGATGAATATTACACAGAAGAAGGATTTCCAGAAGAGATTATAAAGGAGAATAGAGTAAAGTATGCTTGGGAGCAAGCAATGACTACTGCTCACAATGCTCCGAAACTAAAGGATAACATTTTGGAAAATGTTAAAGATGGCTTAGTAATGGCAATGGGTATTTTACCGTCCATTATGTCTATTGGATTATTGGGACTAATTTTGGCCAATTATACGCCTGTGTTCGATTTCCTTGGCTATATTTTTTATCCCTTAACTTGGATTCTTCAAATTCCAGAACCACTTCTTGCCGCAAAGGCTGCAGCAATTAACTTGATTGATATGTTTTTACCTTCATTGGTCGTACTAGAGGCTAGTTTAGAAACCCGATTCATTATAGGTTCACTTTCCATATCAACCATTCTATTCTTTTCAGCGTTGATTCCATGTATTCTATCTACGGAAATACCGATAAAAATGAGTCATATGTTAGCAATTTGGTTTTTGAGAACAGTGTTAACACTCATTATTATTACGCCACTTGCATTTTTACTACTTTAAGTTTATTACCAAAAGTTAGTTTGGAAGTGAAAGGAGTTTTTGGAATGAAATCAAAAGTTGATTTAGTAATTAGTAATGCCGCTGAAGCAATTACTTGTACAGGTGAAGGCATGGCTGGCATTGAAGTCATCAAAAATGCTTGGATTGCTATAAAAGATGACAAAATTGTTGGAGTTGGTTCCGAAGAAGAGGTGAGCAACAATTTTGCTTTAGAGAATTCGACAATTATCGATGCAACTGGGAAAGTCGTTGCACCTGGGTTTGTTGATTGCCATACACATCTCGTCTTTAATGGTACACGTGTAGAAGAATATGCGGCAAAATTGACTGGCAATGACCCTGAAAAATTGAAAGAGCTTGGCATTACAACAGGACCTAATCGGACAATTGAATTAACACGTGATGCATCGGAGGAAGATTTATTTCAACAATCGAAAAAAAGATTATTGTCTATGCTAGATTACGGAATTACGACAATTGAAAGCAAGAGTGGATACGGCTTAACGACTGAAAGTGAAATTAAAATTCTTGAAGTAGGCAGGAGACTTGGGAAAGAAACACCAGTAGATGTGCTAAACACATTTCTAGGTGCACACGGTTTTCCAAAAGGAATGTCGAAAAGTGAATACCTTGACATAATTATTAATGAGATGATTCCACAAGTTGGTGAGCGTGAACTTGCAGAGTTTTGTGATGCTTGGTGTGATGAAGGTTATTATACAGCAGCAGAATCGAAGCAAATTTTACAAGCCGCATTACAATATGGAATGAAACCAAAATTACATGCAGATGCGTATTCATACATCGGTGGTTCGGACTTAGCGGTGGAAATGAACATGGTTTCTGTCGATCATCTTAACTTTACACCTGTTGAAGTGATGGAGAAGCTTGCAAAATCAGAAGTAACTGGTGTGTTAATGCCTGCACTGGATTTTGCAGTTGGCCATAAGCACCCTTTTAATGCTAGGAAAATGCTTGACTTAGGGATGAATATAGCACTTGCAACGGATCTTTGCCCAGCATGTTATACAGAATCTATGCAATTTGTTATTAACCTTGCATGCCGTCTATATAAATTTACCGTAGAAGAAGCAATAAAATCAGCTACATATGGCGGAGCATGTGCTCTAAATTTAAGTGATCGAGGCGTTATTGAAGTTGGCAAACTTGCGGACTTGCAGATATGGGATATCCCTACATACCAGCATGTTGCCTATGAACTTGGAACGAATATTGTAGAAAAGGTTATTAAAGATGGAAAAATAGTTGTAAGTAGATAAAACAAAAATGAATTAATATTGGAGGACTTTCAATGACTAATAAACAAATTGTCTCTGCTGCTAAACAAGTAAATGAGGAACGATTGCTAGGTTTATTTCTAGAGCTTGCAAAAATTAACGGACCAAGCACGAAGGAACAACTGGTAGCCGATTATTTAATAAACGCATTACCTGAACTGGGATTTACACTAGACTTTGATGAAGCATATAAGCACTTTGACGGTGAAGTAGGGAACTTGATTGCCTGGCATGAAGGAACAGATTCATCTATACCTCCGTTATTTTTCTCTACACACATGGATACAGTACTTCCGACAGAAGGATTGAAACCGGTAATTAAAGATGATGTTATTTATTCAGATGGCACAACTATATTAGGTGCTGATGATCGTGCTGCATTGGCTGCGTATTTAGAAGGGATTCGGGCGATTATTGAAAGTGGCGCTCCACATGGTCCGATTGAATTTATTTTAACAGTGAACGAACAGCCTGGCCTTGTAGGAGCAACATATATGGACTATAGCAAGGTCAAAAGCAAAGCTGGTTATATTTTCGATAGCAGTGGTGACGTAGGGCAAATCATCTTAAAAGGGCCATACAGCAGTCGTATATGGATGGAGGTTGAAGGAAGCGCAGCACATATTGCATTGAATGCGGAAGAAGGGAATAGTGCATTTCTCATTGCTGCAAAGGGATTGCTGAAAATGAATCTTGGTACAATTGATGAAGAAACGCTAGCTAATATAGGTATTATTAACGGTGGAGAATTGACATCTATTATTCCAGGTAGTGTAACGGTAGCGGGAGAGGTCCGAAGCTTTTCCAAAGATAAATTAGAACTTCAACTGAAGCACATGGAGGAAGCGATGCAAGAGGTAGTTACGAATAGTGGTGGGAAATTAACTGTACGAATTGAAAAGAAATACAGTGGATTTGATATTCCTAAAGATCATATTCTATCGGTAACCGTTGAAAAAGCGGCAAGCAACATTAATGTAAAATCTTATCTAACAAAAACATTAGGTGGAGCAGATACAAATGTGCTAAATGATAATGGATTGACTTGTATTACCCTCGGAAATGGATTTCAAAATATCCATTCATTTAGAGAGTGCATAAGTGTGGAAAACTTAATAAATACAGGTAGATTAACAGCTGAATTGATTGAACAATGGTATGTGAGTCATAAACAAAAATAATAGTATACGAACAAAATAGCAAAAGACACGGGGAGTGGACTTACATGGAAAGTCAAAAAATAGTTGAATTGGATGGTCTTACATTAGATAGACACAAGATAGAAATGGTTGTTTTTGGAAATGCAAAAGTGATCATTCCGCAAGCAGATTTACTACGAGTTCGTGCTAGTCGCGAGAGAATCGAAAAACAACTTATTGATGGAAAAGTAATATATGGGGTTAATACAGGGTTTGGAAAATTAAGCGATATCGAAATTGAGAAGGAAGACATTGCTAAATTACAATTGAATTTATTACGTGCAGATGCTGTGGGTGTCGGGGAGCCATTGCCAAAGCCTGTGATCAGAGCAATGATGATTCTCCGCGCCAATGCACTTGCGAAAGGGTTTTCTGGAATTAAAGAAGATACACTTTTATTGTTAATTGACATGATTAATAAAGGGGTTCATCCAGTTGTCCCTTGTAAAGGATCTGTGGGTGCGAGTGGAGATTTGGCACCTTTATCTCACATTGCAATCGTATTGATAGGTGAAGGAAAAGCGGAATATGAAGGAGAAGTTCTTTCGGGTGGGGAAGCACTTAAACGCGCTGGATTAAAACCTGTTTCATTGGAAGCAAAAGAAGGACTTGCTTTGATAAATGGTACGCAGGCAATGACAGGTGTAGGAGTTGTAGCCTTAAATGAAGCAGAGCGTGTAGGATTGGCTGCGGATATGGCTGCTTGTTTAACGATGGAAGCGCTGCAAGGAATTATATCTGCATTCGATAGTGAATTGTTAGCTGTCCGTCCTCATCCTGAGTTGGAATTCGTTGCATCACGAATGAGAAATTGGTTAGAAGGAAGTAAACGAATTACGCATCAAGGGGAAGTTCGAATGCAAGATGCTTATTCGATTAGATGCATTCCTCAAGTGCACGGTGCGTCTTGGCAAGCATTTAACTATGTAGAAGATAGACTGAAAGTTGAAATAAATTCAGCGACGGATAATCCGGTAATTCTGGAAAATGGAGAAATCATCTCAGGTGGGCATTTCCACGGTCAGCCGATTGCTCTTGCAATGGATTTCTTGAAAGTTGGTGCAGCAGAGTGGGCGAATATCTCAGAACGAAGAACGGAACGACTTGTTAATCCGCAACTAAGCGGTTTGTCGCCATTCTTAGCCATGGATCCGGGCTTAGAATGCGGGTTAATGGTTGCTCAATATGCAGCAGCTGCTCTTGTTTCGGAGAATAAAGTACTTGCACACCCAGCAAGTGTCGATTCTATTCCGACTTCAGCTAATCAAGAAGATCATGTAAGTATGGGGACAATCGGATCCCGCCAAGCGCGAGAAATTATTCATAACAGTGCTCGAGTGATAGCAATTGAACTGATCTGTGCATCACAAGCTATCTATTTAGAAAAAGCAGAAAACCAATTAGCACCGGCTACCAGAAAATATTTAGACATCGTTCGAGGAATTTGCCCTCCTTTAGATGGGGACCGAGCTATTTCAGATCAAATGGAAGAGCTGGCACAATATATCTTACGGGCAGACGATTTAAAATAGTATCTGCAATAAGAACCAAGACTCACTTAAGTTTAGTTAATAGTCAAATAAAAGTAATGTATACCATTAGAAAAAGAGGTTATGGGTGAAAATTGAAGTGCACCCGAAACCTCTTTTTCTTTTGAATAGAAACTCTAAACCCTAAAGATCTATTTCTTTACGTAGATTGGAAGAAGGAATATTAAGTTCTTCTCGGTATTTACTAATAGTTCTTCTAGAAATGGTAACCCCTTTTTCAGTGTTAAAATAATCTGCTATTTTTTGATCTGATAAAGGTTTACATTTGTTTTCTTTCTTAATAATTTTTTCTAAAAGGTCTTTAACTTCCGTTTGTGAAATGGAATTTCCGTCTATCGTTTCTAATTTGGATGTAAATAACTTCCGAATGTCAATCGAGCCTCGAGGGGTCTGGATAACTTTGTTCATAGTTGCTCTACTAACGGTTGACTCATGCATTTCAATTTCAGTGGCTACTTCTTTTAATGTTAAAGGCTTTATTGAGCGAACTCCTTCTATAAAAAACTTTTCTTGTTTTTTCAGAAGTACTTCGACTATCTTCAAGATAGTAATACGACGTTGCTCTATACTGTTTAATAACCATTTGTAGCTAGTGAATTGATTGCTAATATATTTGGACGTTTCATCTTCTAAGTTAAGTAGATTCGAGTACTGGTTGTTAAAATGAATTTCTGGTAAATAACTTTCATTTAAGTAATAGACAAGATTTCCATCCTTGTATTCAACAATGATATCTGGATTTAAATATTCTACTGAAAAATCAGAAATATCAGAGCATGGGTTTGGATTAAGTGTTTGAATGAAATCATACGTTTCTTTTACACTTGCTAATGAAATCCTCATACAACGTGCGATATCGTTCCATTTTCTATTCGCTAATAGATCTAAATGATTTTCGATTAGGGTTTTCGCTAATTTTTTTTCCGGATATTCGTATGTTATTTGCAAGAGCAAACATTCCTTCAAACTTCTTGCGCCTATTCCAATAGGTCCAATCTGTTGCAGAAGATGAATCCCTTTTTCAATAGTAGTTTCATCAAAAAGTTCGTTTTCCTTTAAACGTAAATAGCCATTATCATCTAAATTGTTGATGAGATACTTAAGAAGTTGTTGATTTTGTTTATTTCTAAAAAGAAACTTAGCTTGTTCATATAATTTATGTCTCATTCCAATGTCATTACTTTTTACAAAGTCAATAAGTTGCTGAGATGAACTGGTTGATATAGTTTTACCTTTCCATTTTTCCGAATCTATAAAATTATTTGTGCGTTCTACCAATTCTATTAATGGGTTTTCTAACTCTTGTTCTTTTATGTATTGATAAAGATCGTAAGTGGAATATTGTAATAATTCAATTGCCTGTCTTAATTGAAAAGTCATGACAAAACCTAGTTCTTGTTTTTGTTTAAGAACGAGTTCCATGTTATCCTCCTCCTTAACGCCTACATTTTTATACCTTATTATACTACAGTTTAACATTTTTATTAATATAAAATTAGAATATTTAGAATTATAAAAATGGAATTATACGAAAAATAAAGACTGTAGATAAGCGTATACGGTACGCTAATTCCACAGTCTATCTCAATTTTTTACATTATATTACGTATTCAAAGTATGGCTCTTCTTGCTCCGTATCATCAAAGTATCTCATCTCTTTAAATCTAAAACCAACCTTTTCCAAAATCTTTAAAGAGCCTTCATTTTCTGGGCTCGCTGAGGCTGTCACTAGTTGTACATCCCCATGGTTTTTAGCTACTTCCAAGCAAGCATTTGCAGCTTCCGTTGCGTAACCTTTTCCCCAAGAATTTTTACTAAAATGATAAATTAATTCTACTTCAATTAATGAACCAGATGTATTAAATCCAGCCGCTCCAATAATTTCATTGGTTTCTTTTTCTTTTACAGCGTAAACGGATAAACCATGGACATTATGACATTTGCGATATCCTTCGATAACTTTATGCAATACTTCATGGGAAGCAGGTCCAGCGCATAGTGTCATCACTTCTTCATCTCCCCAAAATTGTTTAGATGACTCTAAATGGGCGTCCTCAAACACACATAAATACAAACGCTCTGTTTCATAAACGATTTCCATGTAGTCCCTCCGTATACTAAAATTTTCTTTTATTTGCAAGCTTCATTGCTTTTTGTGTATTCGCAAAATGCCATTTTGTAATGGACTTTAAAAATGCTTCTCCATGCTTCAAATATATACTTGCTGCGATTTCATCCACTTTTGCACTGGCACCTTTTGGGATGGTTGTATTTGCCAATTCGCTTAGACGGTCCATTTCTTTTAAGAATGCA
The DNA here is from genome assembly GCF_038637725.1 of Psychrobacillus sp. FSL H8-0483. Classification (NCBI taxonomy): domain Bacteria; kingdom Bacillati; phylum Bacillota; class Bacilli; order Caryophanales; family Bacillaceae; genus Psychrobacillus; species Psychrobacillus sp. FSL H8-0483. The sequence goes on along the minus strand of NZ_CP152052.1, from coordinate 2,834,321 downwards.
TATCTTGCAATAATGGAAGCAGCGGCAACAGAAACGTGCAACTGTTCTGCCTTTGTAGAGAACAGTACATTTTCACGTATGATTTCTTTTTCGGCTTTAATATGATTATAATAAATGCCTCGTTCAGCGAACTGATCAATTAAAATATGCGCAGGTTTTTCAGGGGCCATTTTACTCAACACATGCTTAAGTGCTTGGTTGTGCATCAGTGCTTTTATTTTTCCTTGGGACCAACCTCGTCCCTGTATAGTATTATATTTTTCATTTTTTAAAACAAGAACGCTATGGGTTAAAGTGGCCATTAAATCCGGGGCCATTTTACGCATAACCTCATCTGTTAGCATTTTGGAATCTTTCACTCCAAGCTCTTTAATGAGTTCAATTTGATCTGCCCTTACAAAACATGCAGCAACTGTTATTGGTCCGAAGTAATCTCCTGTTCCTGTCTCATCTGAACCAACGACCGATAGAGAGGTGAAACTTGGTGGTAATGTATCACCTTTTGTCGTGCCACTATTTACTTTTTCTACTGATTTGCTGGTAGTTCCCCAAAGAGAAGCTTCACGTGCTGCTCCATTACCTTGAAACATGACTTTGCCAGATTTATAGACAGTAACTGCTGTATCTACGATTTTTGCTGCAAACACGACACCTGGTGCTGATCTTTCTACTTTGTATTTTAGATAGTGAGCTTTTACTTTTTCTATTTCATGTGGTTGTAAAACTAGGACTTCATTTGCCATTCGTTTGTTCCTTTCTTCACATCGTAATCTATTTCGTGTATTATTATAAATAGGAATTTCTGGGGGAGGGTACGTCTTTGTCAGAACAACAAAAAACACGAATTTCTGTTGATATATATGGACAGAATTATAAAATAGTAGGTTCCGAATCTTCGGGTCATATGAGACTTGTAGCCTCCATGGTGGATGATAAGATGAGAGAGATTCATTCTCATAATGGTCAACTAGATATTGCGAAGCTTTCAGTGCTTACTGCTGTAAATGCAGTGCATGATTATATAAAAATAAAAGAACAACTAGAGTTTTTAGAAGAAGAATTGAAAAGGTTAAAGGACTGAAAAAATGATAGATATAATAATACTTATATTACTTGTAGCTGGTTTTATAACTGGTGCAAGGCGAGGACTAATTGTCCAACTTATTCATATGACTGGTTTTATAATCGCACTTATAGTGGCTTACACATATTATAAACCACTTGCAGAGAAATTTGTGTTATGGATTCCGTTTCCAGCAATAACTACTGGTTCAAAGTTAACAATTGCAGTGGACAGCTTAGATCTTGATCAAACTTTTTATCGAATTATTGCGTTTGCCATTATTTTTATTGCGGTTAAATTTGCACTACAATTACTCGCGTCGATGTTTGATTTTTTAAAGTATTTGCCAATACTAGGTTTTGTTAGCAATATTGCGGGGGCCATTTTAGGATTTATCGAGTTTTATTTTATTATGTTTGTTCTACTATACGTATTGGCCCTTTTACCAATTGATTTGATACAGAATCTAATAGCTAACTCCGTTTTAACAGGATGGATGCTTGAACATACGCCGATATTATCAGAACTAGTAAAAAAATGGTGGTTTATTTATATAGAAAAGTAACTTCAGTAACTTTGCTCAGATAATCTGTGAACAATGATTCTACCGCAAATTGTACACTAAAAACAACAGTAAAATATTTCAGCGTCTCTAATAAAAACTTCTCTCAGTAGAGGGAAGTTTTTTTGAATGAAAGGAGTCCTAGTGATGGATAAAAAGACGATTATTAAAACATTAGAAAAAATTGCTTTATATATGGAACTACAAGGTGAAAATCCTTTTAAAGTGTCTGCTTTTCGTAAAGCGGCGCAAGTATTAGAATTAGATGCACGAAGCCTTTCAGAAATGGACAATATCTCCTCCTTAAAAGGTATAGGGGCTGCCACGGGTGCAGTTATAGAAGATTTAATGACAACTGGGGAATCCTCTTTATTAAAGGAACTACAAAATACCGTGCCTAGTGGATTACTTCCGATGTTAAAAATACCTGGACTTGGTGGCAAGAAAATCGCCAAGTTATATAAAGAATTACAAATAGATTCCATTGATACCTTAAGGGTAGCTTGTGAGGAAGGTAAAGTACAAGTACTTGCAGGATTTGCTGCAAAAACAGAAGAGAAAATACTAGCAGAGTTAGCAAACTTTCAATCAAAACCGGAACGAACTGCAGTTTGGCAGCTAGAACCAATCGTGGAATTAATAGAAAATACATTAACTGCTATTCCTTTGATAGCAAAATTTTCGGTAGCAGGCTCTTATCGAAGAGTAAAAGAGGCCAGCAAAGACATCGACTTTATTATTGCTACTAGCTCTCCTCAAGAAGTTCGAGAAGAACTATTAAAAAAGCTTCCCGTGTTAAAGGTAATAGCAGCTGGGGATACGAAAGTATCGGTTACATTGGACGTAGAAAACGAAGTAGATGTAGACTTTAGACTAGTGGAATTACATCAATTTGCTTCTGCGCTAAACCATTTTACGGGTTCAAAAGATCATAATATTAAAATGAGACAAATTGCAAAAGACCAAGGAAAGAAAATTAGTGAATATGGTGTAGAGCTTGAGGATGGAACAGTGGAGCATTTTGAGTCTGAGCAGAATTTCTACGCTTATTTTGACTTGCCTTTTATTCCTCCTACTGTTCGAGAAGATGGTTCGGAATTTACAAAGCTCGATCAATTGCCATTCCTCGTTGCGTTAGATGATATTCAAGGTGATTTTCATATGCATTCCACATGGTCTGATGGGGCACACTCGATAGAAGAAATGGTGGAAGCTTGTTTAGCAAAAGGGTATTCCCATATCGTCATTACAGATCACTCAGACTATTTAAAAGTTGCGAATGGTCTCTCAAAAGAGCGATTATTAAACCAAATCGAAACGATTCGAGCATTAAACGCCAAGTATACAAATATCGAAATTTTTGCAGGAACAGAAATGGACATTCTTCCGGATGGTTCGCTTGATTTTGATGATGAATTATTAAAGCAATTAGATTTTGTAATTGCTTCGATCCATTCCAGTTTTAGTCAGCCACAAGAAAAGATTATGGAGCGACTATTAAATGCAGTCAAAAATCCATATGTGCATATGATTGCGCATCCAACAGGTAGAATTATTGAACAGCGTAATGGCTATAATCCAGATGTCCCTACACTCATTGAGTGGGCAAAGGAATATGGAAAAATTTTAGAGTTAAATGCCAATCCGTACCGTTTGGATTTACAAACTGATTATTTAAAGATAGCACAAGAAAAAGGTGTACCAATTGCAATTAATACAGATGCACACCATATCAATCAATTAAAATACATGGACATTGGTGTCCGATATGCACAAAAAGCGTGGCTTCACAAAGATAATGTCGTGAACACATGGTCATTAGAAAAATTTAAGCAATTCATAAAGAAATAAATAGGAGGTGCCTTAGTGATAGCTGAAAGAGCACTGAAAACATTAGAATATTTTAAAATACGAGAAGAAGTTTCGAAATACTGTACTTCTTCCATCGGAAAAAGTCATATAGATAAACTTGTACCATCTGTCGATTTTGCAGAAGTGGCAAAGCTTTTAGAAGAAATGGATGAAGGATTATCGGTTCTTCGACTAAGAGGAAATGTACCAATGGGCGGGATTACAGATATTCGTCCTCATGCAAAACGCGCACAAATTGGTGGTATGCTAAGTCCCGTCGAATTAATGGAAACAGCTAGTACCATTCGAGCAAGTAAAATTCTCCGTCTATTTTTAGAAAATGTAGCAGAATCAGAGGATGTAGCAATCCCTCATTTTATTGAGAAAAAAGACGCAATGCCAATATTAACTGCACTAGAGCATGAAATAAATGATTGCATCGATGAAAATGGTTCTGTTTTAGACAGTGCGAGCAGTACATTGCGTTCAATTCGCCAGCAATTACGAATCCAAGTTAGTCGAGTTCGCGAAAAATTAGAAAGCTATACGCGAGGTGCAAATGCATCTAAAATGCTTTCCGATTCGATTATTACCATTCGAAATGACCGATATGTTATTCCGGTAAAATCTGAATATCGAAGCCATTATGGTGGGATAATTCACGATCAGTCTTCTTCTGGGCAAACTCTATTTATTGAACCATCTGCAGTTGTGCAAATAAATAACGATATTCGCGGTTTAAAAATAAAAGAACAAGAAGAGATTGACCGTATTTTAATTAGATTAACGGCAGAAGTAGAAGTAGTAGGACATGAAATATTCCTATTAGTCAATATTCTAGGGGAAATTGATGTCATTTTGGCGAAAGCAAAATATGGACAAGCTGAAAAGTGTACGATGCCTAAAATTAATAATAGTGGATATATCCGTTTAGTTAAAGCAAGACATCCACTCATTTCGGTTGATCATGCAGTGACAAATACGATTGAATTTGGAAAAGATATTACGGCAATCGTCATTACAGGACCTAATACAGGTGGTAAAACCGTGACGCTTAAAACAGTTGGACTATGTACATTGATGGCGCAAAGTGGGATTCCTATACCTGCATTAGACGGTTCAGAAGTGGCATTATTTGAATCAGTATTTGCAGATATCGGAGATGAGCAATCCATCGAGCAAAGTCTAAGTACATTTTCATCACACATGGTCAATATTGTGGATATTTTGAAGAAATATGATGAAAAATCATTGATATTATTTGATGAGCTTGGAGCTGGAACAGATCCTCAAGAAGGAGCAGCTCTTGCAATTTCTATTTTAGATGCAGTGCACGGAACAGGCGCGCGGGTGATGGCTACAACACATTATCCTGAGCTTAAAGCATATGGATATAATCGTCCTGGAGTGGCAAACGCAAGTGTAGAATTTGATATTGAAACGTTAAGTCCTACTTATAAATTACTAATAGGTGTCCCTGGGCGTAGTAATGCTTTTGAAATCTCCGAGCGCCTTGGTCTTCCGGGTCATATTATTTCGCAAGCACAAACATTTACTGGAACCGACCGCGGAGAAGTGAATTCCATGATTGCTTCATTAGAAGATAGTCGTAGACAAGCCGAAAAAGATGCGGAAGAAACAGAAGTAAGATTAGAAGAAGCCAAACAAATACAAGAAGATTTAGAAAAAAGATTAGCTGAGCTCGATGAGAAAAAAGAGAAATTAGAGCAAAAAGCAAAAGATAAAGCGCGAAAAATTGTAGACGATGCACGTCGTGAAGCAGATGAAATTATTATTGAGCTGCGAAAAATGCAAGCGAATACCCATAAACTCGTAAAAGAGCATGAACTAATTGATGCTAAAAAACGTTTAGAAGAGGCACTTCCGAACAATCCAGTTCTTAAAAAGCAAAAGAAACTCAACGAACTTGGTAAAGAACTGAAATCCGGAGATGAAGTGAAGGTTCTAAGTTTTGGTCAAAGAGGAACATTATTAGATAAACTTTCTAATTCTGAATGGTCAGTTCAAATTGGTATGTTAAAAATGAAACTCGATGAGTCTGATTTAGAATATATAAAGCCGGAAAAACAAAAACAAACTGTTTCTGTCAATGCTGTTCGTGGTAGAGATTCACATGTGAAACTCGAGCTTGATCTTCGTGGAGAGCGATATGAGGATGCCATAATTCGAACAGAAAAATATCTAGACGATGCCATTCTTTCAAATTACCCGCGTATTTCCATTATTCATGGAAAAGGGACAGGTGTTTTAAGACAGGCGATTCAACAGTACTTAAAAAATCATTCTCGTGTCAAAAGCTACCGTTTTGGTGAAGCAGGAGAAGGTGGACATGGTGTAACGGTTGTTGAATTAAAATAATAGCCTCTGTTATATTAGGCTGTCGTTTTTTAGAAGCATAAATTATTGACGAAAATTCGCGGAAAGCGAGCGGATTTTCGTCAATAACAACAGGATCGTTTATCATAGCCAAATAATAAAATAAATGAAACCTTTTATCGGTCAAACCGTATAGAAAGAAAAGTGTAAAAGGGGTTATTATGTTGCTACTATCTAGTTTTTGGTCAAACCCACTAGTGGAGTCTGCTGGTTATTTTAGTGTAGTCATTTTATGTTTAGTAGTATCAATGGTTTTATTTGAGATTGTGACGAAATATAAAAACTGGCAAGAAATCAAAAACGGGAATATTGCAGTTGCTTTGGCAACTGGAGGAAAAATCTTTGGTGTTTGTAATATTTTCAGCTATTCAATTGAACAGCATAATTCATTATTTGAAATGATTGGCTGGGGACTATTTGGATTCTCCCTGTTAATAGTGGCATACTGGTTATTTGAATTTCTAACACCGACTTTTAATGTTGATAAAGAAATAGAAAATGATAATCGTTCCGTTGGATTAATTTCTCTTATTATTTCCGTTGGCTTATCATTTGTTATTGGTGCAAGTATTTAACTTAATTCAGCAAAAATGTTTTTTGTATTTGATTAGGAGCGATCTAGATGGAGAAATTGTCGAAAATTTTAATTGCTGTAGGCATACTTTTTGTTGCCATCGGAATAATATATGTTGTAATGAATTAATAGAATGAGTTATCAACTCATTCAGAGACTGTTAGTAACGCTTCCACTCATGTAAATGAATAAGCGAATTCAAGCAGTCTCTTTTTTATGTAAAGAATTGAATTGTCATTCATTTTTATCTATAATAAAAATATTAATATTCTTATTATTAAAAATAAAAGGGGGCAATAAGTTGACTGAAAAACCATGGCTGGCACATTATCCACCGGAAATATCGCATACGCTTAACTATGAATCTATTCCAGTTCACGAATATTTAACGCGAGCATACAAGAAATTTCCACTGAAAGTAGCCATTCATTTTTTGGGAAGAGATGTATCATACAAAGAGCTATATGAATCGTCGTTGAAATTTGCTAATTATTTGAAGTCGTTAGGTATTCAAAAAGGGGACAGAGTGGCAATCATGTTACCAAATTGTCCGCAAGGGGTAATAGGCTATTACGGAGCTTTATTTGCAGGGGCAATTGTAGTACAAACAAACCCACTTTATACAGAACGAGAAATATCGTATCAAATGAAAGACTCAGGAGCTAAAGTAATTTTAGCATTAGATATTTTGTTTCCTCGAATTTCAAAAGTAATCAAAGACACAGATTTAGAAAATATTATACTAACAGGTATTAAAGATTATTTACCGTTTCCGAAGAGCCTCGTTTATCCCTTCATTCAAAAGAAACAATATGGATTTAGTGTGAAGGTAGAACATCGAGGAATGAATCATTTATTCACTGAAATAATGAAGGTTGCGAAACCAAGTCCAATCGAAATGCCTTTTGATTTTGAAGAAGATATTGCACTGTTACAATATACTGGTGGAACGACAGGATTTCCGAAAGGTGTTATGCTAACCCACAAAAACTTAATATCTAATGCGTCCATGTGCAACGCATGGCTGTACAAATGTAAAGAAGGCGAAGAAAGTATTTTAGGGATTTTACCATTCTTCCATGTGTATGGGATGACTGCAGTTTTAATACTTTCTGTTCTGTTAGGAAATAGAATGATATTATTACCAAAGTTCGATGTAGAAACAGCGCTTAAAACAATTGATAAGCAAAAGCCAACCTTGTTTCCAGGGGCGCCTACTATATACATTGGTATTCTAAACCATCCGGATGTTCAAAAATATGATTTGTCTTCTATTGTTGCTTGTTTAAGTGGTTCAGCAGCTTTACCGGTAGAAATTCAAGATAAATTTGAAAAAGTTACTGGTGGTAAATTAGTAGAAGGTTATGGGCTAACAGAAACTTCACCTGTAACTCATGCAAATTTAATTTATAGCGATCAACGCGTAAAAGGTTCTGTAGGCATTCCTTGGCCGGATACAGAATCGGTTATTTTAGGAGTAGAATCTACAACCCCTCTTCCACCTGGTGAAATTGGAGAAATTGCAGTAAGAGGTCCACAAGTTATGAAAGGCTATTGGAACCGTCCGGAAGATACAGAAATGACGATGCGAGATGGATGGTTTTTAACAGGGGATTTAGGTTACATGAATGAAAGCGGTTACTTTTTTATTGTCGATCGTAAAAAAGATTTAATTATTGCTGGCGGGTATAATATTTATCCTCGAGATGTAGAAGAAGTACTTTACGAACATCCGGCTATTCAGGAATGTGTTGTGGCAGGAGTACCAGATCCATATCGCGGTGAAACGGTTAAAGCATATATCGTACTAAAAGATGGAGTCGCTACAACGGAAGAGGAGTTAGATAAGTTTTGTCGTGAAAACTTAGCAGCTTTTAAAGTTCCGAGAATATATGAATTTAGAAAAGAGTTGCCGAAAACAGCAGTTGGTAAAATATTGAGAAGAAACCTAATAGAAGAAGAAAAAGAAAAATTGAAACAAGTGGCATTAGAGAGTTAATTGTTTATTGACATAATAGAAAATTAAATATAATATAAAAATATGAATGAATCATCATTCATATTTTTATTTTTGGGGCTGAATTCAATGAAAAAAGATAAACCTAAGTATAAGCAAATTATTGACGCTGCGATTATCGTCATTGCAGAAAATGGATATCATCAGTCGCAAGTTTCTAAAATTGCCAAGGAAGCTGGTGTAGCAGACGGGACGATTTACTTATACTTCAAAAACAAAGAAGATATATTAATATCCGTATTTGAAGAAAAAATGGAGATGTTCGCTAATAATTTACAAGAAATAATAAAAGAAGATGTGAGCGCTTCAGAAAAATTATATAAGATGATTGAAAATCATTTTAAGGTACTTGCTAGCAATCATCACTTAGCAACTGTCACGCAATTGGAGCTGCGACAATCAAATCTTGCTTTACGTTTACGTATAAATGCCATTTTAAAAAACTATTTAGTTTTCCTAGAAACCATACTAAAAGAAGGCATCGAAAAGGGAGAATTTGAAAATAACTTAGATATTCGCTTAGCAAGACAAATGGTTTTTGGTACAATTGATGAGACGACAACTACTTGGGTCATGAATGAATATAAATATAATTTAGTTGACCTAACAGAAAAAGTACATCGTCTATTGTTAAAGGGGATAAAGTGAAACTTCCATCAGTGGGGGGGTCTTCATCCCCCACTGATGGTTAGTTGAACCAATCGGGGTTTTACAGGTTGTTTATCCCCACCTATTTTCTCTCGCAAAATTTGTGGTGGGGGTATTACAGCCTGTTAAGCCGTGATAAAAGCATAACAAAGGGGAAGTGAGCAAATGGAATTTTTATCATGGACTATTGAAGATCATGTAGCGATAGTTACGCTTAATCGTCCACCAGCTAATGCATTAGCTAGCGGAGTTATTCTAGAAATAAATAGCTTTCTAGACGATGTAGCAAATGATGATACCGTTCGAGTTGTTTTACTTAAAGGAGAAGGAAGATTCTTTTCTGCAGGAGCAGATATAAAGGAATTCACTTCTATATCAACAGGAGAAGAATTTTCGGAATTAGCTACAAGTGGGCAATTAATTTTCGAAAAACTTGAAACATTCCCAAAACCAGTGATTGCTGCAATTCATGGTGCTGCACTTGGTGGAGGTCTGGAATTAGCGATGAGCTGTCATATTCGACTTGTTTCGGAAAATGCAAAGCTTGGCCTTCCTGAATTACAGTTGGGGTTAATCCCTGGCTTTGCTGGAACACAGCGTCTTCCACGTTATGTTGGATTTGCAAAGGCGGCAGAAATGCTGTTAAGTAGCGATCCGATTAGTGGGAGAGAAGCGGCTCAATTTGGCTTAGCGAATCATGCTTACCCAGAAGAAGAACTATTTGCTCGCGCAAAGGAACTAGCAACCAAAATTGCAAAGAAAAGTCCTGTAGCTGTAAAAGCTGCGCTAGAAATGCTTCAATATGTGAAACCAGCTTCTTACTATGAAGGTGTGAAAGCAGAAGCAAATGCTTTTGGAACGGTATTCGTTTCAGAAGATGCAAAAGAAGGTATTTCAGCGTTCTTAGAAAAAAGACAGCCTATTTTTAAAGGGAAATAATTACTTGTTGAGAAGGAAACAACACTATACACATTGGGGGATTTCTAAATGAATATTTATGTTTTAGTGAAACGTACATTTGATACAGAGGAAAAAATTGTCGTAAGCGGCGGTAAAATTCAAGAAGACGGTGCAGAATTCATCATTAACCCATATGACGAATATGCGATTGAAGAAGCAATTCAAGTTCGCGACGCACAGGGTGGAGAAGTAACTGTAATCACTATGGGTGGGGAAGATGCAGAGAAACAACTTCGCACAGCGCTTGCAATGGGAGCAGACAAAGCTGTTCTTATTAATTTAGAAGACGACGTAGAAGAAATGGACCAATTTACAGCTGCACAGATCATTTCTGAATACTTAAAAGATAAAAGTCCTGATTTAATTTTAGCTGGTAACGTTGCCATTGACGGTGGATCTGGACAAGTAGGCCCACGTGTTGCAGAATTATTAGGCATCAACTATGTAACAACAATTACAAACCTAGAAATAAACGGAACAACTGTTACGATTAAGCGTGACGTAGAAGGGGATACTGAAGTATTAGAAACTTCTTTACCACTTTTAGTAACTGCTCAACAAGGTTTAAATGAACCACGTTATCCTTCATTACCAGGAATTATGAAAGCGAAGAAAAAACCTTTGGATGAAATAGAATTAGATGATCTTGATATCGATGAAGACGAGGTCGTAGCTAAAACAGAAACCCTTGAGATTTATCTTCCTCCTAAAAAGGAAGCAGGAAAAGTATTAGAGGGCGAATTAGCTGACCAAGTGAAAGAGTTAGTTCACTTACTTCATTCGGAAGCAAAAGTCATTTAACTTGGTTTAACAGATGGTCACTTCTGGTAGCAACTGCTCCAAGGTGTATTTGATTCGAATTCATACTCAAACTGGGAGGAAAACAACATGTCTAAAAAAGTATTAGTATTAGGGGAAGCGCGTGAGGGTGCTTTACGTAATGTATCATATGAAGCTATTGCCGCTGCAAAGCAAATTTCTGATGGTGGGGAAGTAGTTAGTGTTCTACTAGGAGATTCAGTGAAAGAGCTAGCTGTTGAACTTGCTAAATATGGTGCTGACCGCGTGATCACTGTTGAGCACCCACATTTAAAACAGTATACATCAGACGGGTATGGCCAAGCTATACTTGCTGTCATTGAGCAGGAAAAACCAGGAGCGATAGTTTTCGGACATACTGCCCTTGGAAAAGACTTATCGCCAAAAATTGCAAGTAAATTACAAGTTGGTTTAGTATCTGACGTTACAGCTATTGAAGGGGAAGGCGATGAAGCTGTATACATTCGTCCAATCTATTCTGGTAAAGCGTTTGAGAAAGTTAAAGTAAAAGACGGAATCGAATTTATTACAATTCGTCCAAATAATATTGCTCCTCTTGCAAAAGATGATAGCAAAACAGGTGATGTCTCTTCCTTATCGGTAGATATAACGAACCTTCGTACCATTATCAAAGAGGTTGTTCGTAAATCTTCCGAAGGTGTAGATCTATCAGAAGCAAAAGTAGTTATTGCTGGTGGTCGTGGAGTGAAAAGTGAAGAAGGCTTTGCACCTTTAAAGGAGCTTGCAGCCGTGTTAGGTGGAGCAGTAGGTGCATCACGTGGAGCCTGTGACGCTGATTACTGTGATTACTCACTACAAATTGGCCAAACAGGTAAAGTAGTTACACCAGACCTTTATATCGCAGCTGGTATTTCAGGAGCAATCCAACATTTAGCTGGTATGTCTAACTCGAAGATAATCGTAGCAATCAATAAAGATCCAGAGGCTAATATTTTCAAAGTAGCAGACTACGGTATAGTTGGCGACCTATTTGAAGTAATTCCAATGCTTACGGAAGAATTTAAAAAACTAAAAGTGAATGCATAAGAAAATAGAAAGGTGTTCGCACCATTCTATTTAGTATAGATTTTACTCAGTTGTCACTTTCTTACAAAGAGTAGGCTGTGTTTTTAGAATTTGTGACGAAAATCCGTGAGACTCCTGCGGAAAAACGGGCTGCCAAGACCCCGCAACGAGCTTATAGGAACAAATCCTAAGTTCGCCACATCCATGTGGCAACGGATTTGTGACCAACATCCTGTTGCCCCGAGGAGGCTTGGAAGTTCGTCCGCGGAAAGCGAGCGGATTTTCGGCAGGTAACAACACTTTTTTTAACAGAGCCACTGATAAAAATGATACTCGGTTCTATTAAAAGGGCCGAGTTTTTTCATATTACTTGCCTGTAAGCTAAAATGTAGAAGTAGTGTTTTCTGTCTGCTATAATCTATTTATAGTTAAAAAAAGGAGGAAATTATAATGGCAATAGTTCACGGAACAGATCAAACTTTCAATCAAGATATAGAAGAAGGATTAGTATTAGTAGATTTTTGGGCAACATGGTGTGGACCTTGTAAAATGATTGCTCCTGTATTGGAAGAAATGGACGCTGAAATGAGCGATAAAGTCAAAATCGTAAAAGTAGATGTAGATGAAAATCAAGCAACTGCTAGCGAGTTTGGAATTATGTCGATTCCGACATTAGTATTATTCAAGGATGGTAAACCAGTAGACAAAGCTGTTGGATTCCAACCAAAAGAAGCATTAGTTCAATTTGTAGAAAAAAACGCATAATAATAAAACCGGGTCCTCTAAGGTCCCGGTTTTTTTAAACGGGTGATAAAATGAACGATTTAATTCAACAAAAATGTGCTATATTACCGGATCAACCTGGTTGTTATTTAATGAAGGACCGCCAAGGAACCATTATATATGTCGGTAAAGCAAAAATACTAAAGAATCGAGTGCGCTCTTACTTTACGGGGTCTCACGATGGAAAAACACAAAGATTAGTACAGGAAATAGTGGACTTTGAATATATCGTCACATCGTCTGATATAGAAGCATTAATTCTCGAGCTTCATCTTATTAAAAAACATGATCCGAAATATAATATTATGTTAAAAGATGACAAGACGTATCCATATATTAAAATCACGGCTGAGAAAAATCCAAAGCTAATCATCACGAGGCAAGTAAAGAAGGATAAGGGCAAATATTTTGGTCCTTATCCAAATGTACATGCTGCAAATGAAACGAAAAAGCTCCTTGATCGTTTATATCCTTTGCGAAAATGTCAAAAATTGCCTAACCAAGTTTGTTTATATTATCATATGGGACAATGTTTAGCTCCTTGCGTGAAAGAAATTGAAGATTCTGTTTATAAAGAAATGATTCAAGAAATCTCTAGTTTTTTAAACGGTGGGCATGCGAATGTAAAAAAGGACTTAACGGAAAAGATGCAGTCTGCAGCAGAACAATTAGAATTTGAACGTGCAAAAGAGTATAGAGATCAGATTGCACATATTGAAATGGTAATGGAAAAGCAAAAAATGACGATGAATGACTTCACAAATCGAGACATCTTTGGATATACGGTTGATAAAGGATGGATGTGTGTTCAAGTATTTTTTATTCGTCAAGGTAAATTAATCGAAAGAGATGTTTCACTATTCCCGATTTATCGTGATCCAGAAGAGGAGTTCCTGACATTTTTAGGTCAATTTTATGCCAAGCCAGAACATATTAAACCAAAAGAAATATTTGTTCCGATTAATACAGACTTGCATTTAGCTTCGGAGCTATTACAAATGAAAGTGATTATTCCGCAAAAAGGTACAAAAAAAGATTTAGTTGATTTGGCAGAAAAAAATGCAGTATTAGCATTAAGCGAAAAGTTTCATTTGATTGAAAGACGTGAGGAACGAACGATAGGTGCGGTAGAGGAATTAGGAGATATAATGGGGATTTCAACTCCAAATCGAATAGAAGCCTTTGATAATTCGCATATCCATGGTACGGACGCTGTTTCTGCTATGGTTGTTTTTGTAGATGGAAAAGCGTACAAAAAAGATTATCGTAAATATAAAACGAAGACTGCCGCGAAGCATGATGATTATGGTGCTATGAGAGAAGTTGTTCGTAGAAGATATACAAGAGTTCTAAAAGATCAATTACCTTTACCAGATTTAATCATTATTGATGGAGGGAAAGGACAAATAGAGGCTGCTCGTGAAATCATCGAAGATGAATTGGGCCTAGATGTTCCGATTGCTGGCCTTGCGAAAGATGGGAAGCACCAAACCTCTCAGCTTTTGTATGGAGACCCAATTGACATGATTCCGATGAAGCGTACGAGCGAAGCATTTTATTTACTCCAACGTATTCAGGATGAAGTGCACCGATTTGCTATTACATTCCATCGTCAACAACGTGGAAAGCATACAATAGCTTCTTCGTTAGACGGGATAGAAGGAATCGGACCAAAACGAAAAAAACTATTACTAAAGCATTTTGGATCTTTAAAGAAGATGGAAGCTGCTAGTAAAGAAGAGTATATAGATGCTGGACTTTCCAGTAAGCTCGCAGACGTTATGATAAATCATTTTAATAAAAATTCGTTGTCTTCAGAATAATGTTGTGTTATGGTTGAAACAATTTAATATTCACTATTCAAAAGTGAAGATAGAGGTGCGAATTAACAAGAGTACTCATCAGGAGGATGAAAAGTTCCTAGGATTGTTGAGAAAAGGGTTATTCGCCGAAATATAGAAAAGCTTTTCCTTTTCTATGTTGGTCCTGCATTTAAGAGATGTAGGATTGTCAGAATTTGATATTCTGGAGGGCTATCTCACATGGACAATTACTTTTTGACCGTGTATGAGACAATGCTTTTCACAATATGTGAAAAGCATTTTTTAATCCTTGCAGATAAAAAAGGGAGATAATGTTCATGAGTAAAATTGTTATGAAGTTTGGTGGTACCTCTGTTGGGACTACAGAAAAAATTGCACATGTAGCTAATCGAATACGCAAAGAAAAAGAAAAAGGTCATGATATTGTGGTTGTCGTTTCAGCAATGGGGAAAACGACAGATGAGTTAGTGAAACTAGCACATGAAATAACGGAAAGTCCCACTAAAAGAGAAATGGATATGCTGTTAACCACTGGAGAACAGGTAACGATGTCTTTACTTGCAATCCAATTAAATGCTTTAGACATTGATGCCATTTCTTTAACAGGTTGGCAAGCAGGCTTACAAACAGACAATGTATATAGAAATGCTCGAGTAGAAAATTTGGATGGCTCTAAAATTCTGAACTTGTTAGAGGAAGGTAAAGTAGTCATTGTTGCGGGATTTCAAGGGGTTTCAAGCGATGGAGAAATTACGACGCTTGGTAGAGGTGGATCAGATACAACTGCAGTAGCAATTGCTGTATCAATAGAGGCGGATATTTGTGACATTTATACAGATGTAGAAGGGGTATTCACTTCGGACCCACGATTCGTCCCAAATGCAAGGAAATTAGAGCAGTTGGAATATGACGAAATGCTTGAGCTTGCTAATTTAGGTGCAGGTGTATTGCATCCAAGAGCAGTGGAATTTGCAAAAAACTATAAAATTCCATTAAGAGTTCGTTCCAGCTATGTAGAAAATGAGGGTACTATTTTAAAGGAGGAAGTAGACGTGGAAAAAAATTTAGTAGTTCGTGGAGTAGCATTTGAATCGGATATTGTTCGATTAACGATAGAGTACGAAGTGCCTTTTAACGGTTCGTTAGCTTCTATCTTTACTACACTTGCTAATAATCATATAGATGTAGATATTATTGTTCAATCCATTGTAGATGGTGTAAAACCAACTGTTTCATTTTCTATCAAAAAAGAATCCTTATCAGAAGCAATTACAGTTTTAGAAACTCATAAAGAAGTGCTTGGTTTTACATTTGCTGATTTTGAGGTGGGTCTAGCAAAGGTTTCAATCGTTGGGTCTGGTATGGTTTCTAATCCTGGTGTCGCTGCACAAATGTTCGATCGTTTGCGTAAAGAAAATATTCCGGTGAAAATGGTGAGTACTTCTGAAATAAAAGTTTCCGTCGTGGTACCCCAACAAAATATGATTCTTGCAGCTAATGCTTTACACGATGAATTTAAATTAGGACTTAGCCAGTAAGAAGCGAAAAAAAGCAATGTACATAGTCTATGACATGTACATTGCTTTTCGTTGGATTATTAACTTTTTAAATCCCATTTAATATGAAAAGTAACGATTCCATTCTTTTTTAATTGTTCATCATAGCATTCAGTTAAGTAACCAGATATTTTTTGTTGTTGCTCTGCTAAGAAGCCAGCTTCTAGTCGGTGGCTGCGACTTATCCCGCTTTGGGGTAAATTATACGTATGTAATGTATAGTAAGCAGAATCCTTTGTTGTTTTATCGAGTTCTAGTGTACCCCATCCTGCTTCTTGGAAGAAAGAGATGGCTTCTTCCATCGAATAGAGTGGAAATTTGCGAGCAAGATCTTTTCCAGCCCAATATAATATGTCTTTTTCATGTTTTCCGAGAATAGAAGCAAGCACGTGGTCTCTTATTAATTCATATCCAAAGGAAGTTACATGTGAATGTTCTTTTTCATTCAAGTAGCAACCCATCTTTCCAAAAAAAATATTAATCTATCTTGTTTATTTTATCATAAATAAATTTGTCTTGGTAACCGAATAGTTTGTGAAAAAATAATTCAATCATTATAGGGGAATGAAAGTAGAAAGATTGCTGAAATAATTAATCCTGCCTTGACGCTCCAAAATGATGAGAGTACAATGGATATGTCATAAATTCGTAACATGAATATGTGAACAAGTGATGATGCCTATTGTTCTATTACGATAGTAATTCATCTTTGTCGAATGTAAATATGAGGGAGGTACCTGTTTTGTCGAAAGATCGCGAATTTTACATGCGCCGATTACATTCTTTATTAGGAATAATTCCTGTTGGATTGTTTGTGGCGCAACATTTAGTAATAAACCATTTTGCTACAAGAGGACCAGAGGCATTTAATGGTGCAACACATTTTATGGAGAGTCTTCCATTCAAATTAATGCTGGAGATTTTCGTAATTTACTTACCATTAATGTTCCATGCGTTTTACGGGATTTACATTGCATTTACTGCAAAAAATAATCCGAAAAACTTTGGAACACTTCGAAACTATTTGTTTATTTTACAACGTTTTACTGGGATTTTTCTTGTTGTATTCATCGCTTGGCATGTATTTGAAACAAGATTCCAAGCTGCTATTGGAGCAAAAGAAGTTAATTTTAATATGATGGCAGAGATATTATCAAATCCATGGATGTTAGGCTTCTATATTGTAGGGGTAGTTTCAGCTTCATTCCATTTAGCTAACGGTATTTGGTCATTCTTAGTTAAATGGGGTATTACTCAATCACCAAAATCACAACAAATTGCTACATATGTAACAATGGTAATCTTCTTAGCATTATCTGTAGTTGGTGTACAAGCTCTTTTAGCATTCGTATAAGGAACCCTCTACACATTCAACTACTATTAAATAAGGAGTGAGAATAGCATGGCAAAAAGTAAACTTATTGTTGTCGGCGGTGGTCTAGCTGGATTAATGGCAACAATGAAAGCAGCCGAAGATGGCACACACGTAGATCTATTTTCATTAGTTCCTGTAAAACGCTCACACTCTGTTTGTGCGCAAGGCGGTATTAACGGGGCTGTAAATACAAAAGGTGAAGGAGATTCACCAGCTGTACACTTAGATGACACTGTCTATGGTGGAGACTTCTTAGCAAACCAGAAACCAGTAAAAGCAATGACTGATGCTGCTCCTGGAATTATTAGCTTGTTTGACCGTATGGGTGTTATGTTCAACCGTACACCGGAAGGATTATTAGATTTCCGTCGTTTTGGTGGTACTTTGATGCACCGTACAGCATTTTCTGGTGCAACAACTGGTCAACAACTTCTATATGCTTTGGATGAGCAAGTGCGTCGTTTTGAAGTAGATGGTCTTGTTACGAAATTCGAAGGATGGGAATTCCTTGGTATAATAAAAGATAGTGAAGGTGTTTGTCGCGGTATTAAAGCGCAAAATCTTCAAACAATGGAAATTCGTGCTTTCCGTGGGGATGCAGTAATTATGGCTACTGGTGGACCTGGTATTATCTTTGGGAAAACGACGAATTCCATTATTAACACTGGTTCAGCAGCTTCTATCGTTTATCAACAAGGTGCATATTATGCAAATGGAGAATTTATTCAAATTCACCCAACTGCAATTCCTGGTGATGACAAATTACGATTAATGTCAGAATCTGCACGTGGTGAAGGTGGACGTATTTGGACTTACAAAGACGGCAAGCCTTGGTACTTCTTAGAAGAAAAATATCCTGCGTATGGTAACTTGGTTCCACGTGATATCGCAACACGTGAAATCTTTGACGTATGTGTTAACCAAAAACTTGGTATTAACGGAGAAAACATGGTGTATCTAGATCTTTCACACAAAGATCCTCATGAACTAGACGTAAAACTAGGTGGCATTATCGAAATTTATGAGAAATTCACAGGTGATGACCCTCGTAAAGTACCAATGAAGATCTTCCCAGCAGTTCACTATTCTATGGGCGGACTTTGGGTAGATGAAGATCAAATGACGAATATTCCTGGTTTATTTGCTGCAGGAGAATGTGATTATTCACAACATGGTGCAAACCGTTTAGGAGCAAACTCACTACTATCTGCTGTATTTGGAGGAAGTGTTGCTGGTCCTAATGCAGTAAAATAT
This sequence comes from Psychrobacillus sp. FSL H8-0483, assembly GCF_038637725.1. Classification (NCBI taxonomy): domain Bacteria; kingdom Bacillati; phylum Bacillota; class Bacilli; order Caryophanales; family Bacillaceae; genus Psychrobacillus; species Psychrobacillus sp. FSL H8-0483. The sequence continues at coordinate 2,815,613 of NZ_CP152052.1, read as the reverse complement.
ATGAAACACCTTGATACTCATGCTGAAGATATGGACGCTACTATTTTTGAAGCGGAAGTTAAACTTGAGCAAGAGAAATGGGATAAAACAATGGCGCTGTCAGGTACTGAAAATGCATACTTACTTCATAAAGAACTAGGTGAGTGGATGACAGACAATGTAACGGTTGTTCGTTACAATGACAAACTGGAAGCTACAGATAAAAAAATTCAAGAATTACTTGAACGATATGAACATATCAATATGAATGATACACAACAATGGTCGAACCAAGGTGCTTCATTTACTCGTCAATTGAAGAACATGTTATACTTAGCTCGCGTTATTACGATAGGAGCACTTCAACGTAACGAAAGCCGAGGAGCACATTACAAACCTGACTTCCCAGAGCGTAATGATGAAGAGTTCATGAAAACGACAATGGCAAAATTTGATCCTGCAACAGGGGCTCCAATTTTCCATTATGAAGAAATAGATGTATCTCTTATTGCACCTCGTAAACGTGATTATTCTTCTACGAAAGGAGAGAAATAATAATGGTTACAGCAACTGAAACGAAAAAAGTACAGATAGAAATTTTCCGCCAAGATACACCTGAATCCACACCATATTGGGAAAAATTCGAAGTGAACTGGCGTCCAAATATGAATGTTATTTCTGCTTTAATGGAAATTCGTCAAAATCCAGTAAACGCTGATGGAAAAGCTACTACTCCAGTAGCTTGGGATATGAGTTGTTTAGAAGAGGTTTGTGGAGCTTGTTCTATGGTTATTAATGGTCGTCCACGTCAATCATGTTCTGCTCTTATAGACCAATTGACTCAACCGATTCAATTAGCACCAATGAAAACATTCCCAGTAGTTCGTGACCTTCAAGTAGATAGAACACGTATGTTTGATGCTTTGAAAAAAGTAAAAGCATGGGTTCCGATTGATGGTTCTTACGATCTTGGAGAAGGTCCACGTATGCCGGAACGCAAACGTCAATGGGCATATGAATTATCAAAATGTATGACTTGTGGTGTATGTTTGGAAGCTTGTCCAAACGTAAACAGTGGTTCAAACTTTATAGGGCCAGCTCCACTTTCACAAGTTCGTCTGTTTAATGCGCATCCAACTGGGGCAATGAACAAAGATGAGCGCTTAAATGCAATTATGGGAGATGGAGGCCTTGCAAACTGTGGTAACGCACAAAACTGTGTAGTTGCATGTCCAAAAGGTATTCCTTTAACAACTTCTATCGCTGCTTTAAACCGCGATACAACAGTTCAAATGTTCAAAAACTTCTTCGGAAGCGATCATATGGTTGACTAATACTTTATTAGGAAGTCTGCGTAGAATATTATTCTATGCAGATTTTTTATTTCTCTGATACAATAAGTGCATAATTATCGGTTTTCAGAATGTTAAACCTGAAAAATCCACTAATAATTCAACGTAGGGGGATTAGTATATGAGACCTAGTTACATAGAAGATGCTGCGAGTTGGGAACAAGGATTTGCTTTTTACGCAGAGGTTAGCGTTCGTTTTTCAGAAACGGATATGTATGGACATTTAAATAATACTGTGACCTTTGCTTATTTTGAGTATGCACGCATTGAATACTTCAAACATATAAATCTAATGAACGATTGGTTAGATCCTAAGGGAGAAAAAATTCCTGTCGTGGCTGATTTGCAGTGTGATTATGTAAAACAGGTTTTCTTTGATGAAAAACTGCGTATATATGTGAAGGCAAATACAATTGGGTCCTCCTCTGTAGATATTCACTACATGGGTAAAGATGAAAAAGGGGAAATTGTTTTCACTGGTAGAGGGGCAATTGTTCAAATTGATAAGAAAACAGGAAAAGCATCAAAATGGACAGAAAAAGATAAAGAAGTTTTTCAAAAGAGTGTTAACTAGCCGTCACCTACTATCCTCATGCTACATACGTTAGTAGGAGAGTGGATAGGGGGCTATGGCATTGTACGATAGTAATCAGCATCGATCAATACTGACGAACAGAGAACGTCAAATTTTTCAATTACTAGTAGAGGATAATTCTACGAAAGATATTTCAGTAACGCTATCTATTAGTGAAAAAACTGTAAGAAACCATATTTCTAATACAATACAAAAGTTAGGGGTATCGGGAAGGTCACAAGCAATTGTTGAACTATTAAGATTAGGTGAATTATCCTTAAATTGATTTGAATCCTTGCCATTTTCCTCAGAACAAGTCACAATATTAAATAGTTAGTATTGTTTTGAGGAGTGAAGGATTATATGGCAGATGAAATAAATAGTATTAGACATGATCATAGTCAAGATGATGTTGCTTTTTTAGAAAAGGAACTCCGACATATATCAGGGATTATTAAGCAAAGAGGGCGTCAAATTTTAAATGCATATACTATTACGCCACCTCAGTTTGTAGCACTTCAATGGCTATTTGAACTTGGAGACATGACAATTGGTGATTTATCTAATAAAATGTATTTAGCTTTTAGTACGACGACAGATTTAATTGACCGAATGGAAAAAAGTGAACTTGTTCAACGAGTAAGAGATGAACAAGATCGTCGTGTCGTACGTATTCATTTATTAAAAGAAGGCGAACGAATCATCGAAGAAGTAATCGATAAACGACAACAGTACTTAAAAGATATACTAGATCAATTTGATCAAGACGAAGCAGCGAACCTAGCAATATTGTTAAAAAAGTTACACCAAGAGATGAAAAAGAACTGAGGAATTAAAGTGAATGCCCCAATCGGTGTTATAGACTCTGGAGTCGGTGGTTTAACCGTTGCAAAAGAAATTATGCAACTTCTACCTAATGAAGAAATAATTTATATTGGCGATACAGCTAGATGTCCATATGGACCAAGATCAAGTGAAGAAGTACGGAAATTTACATGGCAATTGGCCATTGCTTTGTCTAAAATGAATATAAAAATGCTTGTTATAGCCTGTAACACAGCTACAGCAGTGGCGCTTAATTCATTAAACAATAAAATGCCTTTTCCTGTTATTGGTGTTATTTTTCCAGGAGCGAGAGCAGCTATTAAAGCTACAAAAAGAAATGAAATTGTAGTGTTGGGTACAAGCGGTACGATTAAGAGCGGGGCGTACGAAAAAGCTATAGCGGCTTTGAATACGTCAAGTAAAGTCATACCACTTGCCTGCCCTACGTTTGTTCCACTCGTAGAAAGTAATGAATATGAAGGGGAATTTGCTCGCAATATGGTATTTGAAACGTTATTGCCATTAAGGGCAGAGCAATTTGATACGGTTATTCTTGGATGTACGCATTATCCATTATTACAAAAGCATATCGAAGAAGTAGTAGGGAATAATGTTAGTGTGCTTTCCTCTGCAGAAGAAACGGCTCATGATGTCATGGAATACTTAGATTACCACCAAATGCACAATCCGATAAAAGAAGTGAAAACACCTGTATTTTATACGTCAGGCTCGGTACCAATATTTAAAACAATTGTAGAGAAGTGGTTAGAGTTACCGAATGCAGATGTACGAACAATTTCATTCAATTGACCCTGTTAGCTTGAGAATCCTCGATATAGCGGGGTCTTCTTTTGCGTAAGGGTATATAAAAAGGAGCTATTTATGATTAGAACTGATGGAAGAGAAGTTAAGCAATTGAGAGATGTACAGATTGAAACGGATTATTTAATGCATCCAGAAGGATCTGTTTTAATAACAGTAGGACAAACTAAGGTTATTTGTAATGCGACGATTGAAGATCGTGTACCCCCATTTTTAAGAGGACAAGGTAAAGGATGGATCACGGCGGAATACTCAATGCTACCACGTGCCACAGAATCACGTACGCAACGTGAGTCTTCCAAAGGGAAAGTAACTGGTCGTACAATGGAGATCCAACGTCTTATTGGACGAGCATTGCGCTCCGTAGTTGACTTAGAAGTCATTGGAGAAAAAACGATTTGGATTGATTGTGATGTTATTCAAGCGGATGGTGGAACTCGAACAGCAAGTATTACAGGAGCATTTGTTGCATTAACGATAGCCCTTGGAAAGTTATATGACAGGAAACAACTTCCTAAATTTCCGGTACGTGAGTATTTAGCTGCGACAAGCGTAGGAGTAATTGAAAACGTTGGAGTTGTGTTAGATTTAAATTATGAGGAGGATTCTTCTGCTTCTGTTGATATGAATATTGTCCAAACAAGTAATGGGGAATATGTAGAGCTTCAAGGAACTGGTGAAGAAGCAACCTTCTCTAAAAAGGAATTGCTGGAGTTATTGGAGTTTGGTGAAATTGGAATTCAACAACTGATGGCTATCCAACGTGAGGCACTAGGAGAACTAGCGTCTAAAATCGGGGAGAAAGGACTTGATTTCGAATGAAAAAAATTATAATAGCGACGAAAAATAAAGGAAAAGCAAAGGATTTTGAAGCGCTTTTTGGTCCACTTGGGTATGACGTGTTAACTCTACATGATGTAGCGGAAGAGATGGACGTAGAAGAGACGGGAACAACTTTTGAAGAGAACGCTCTATTAAAAGCAACAGCCCTTGCTGATCACCTGCAAACAATTGTCATTGCAGATGATAGTGGACTTGAGATTGACGCCTTAGACGGCCGTCCAGGCATCTATTCTGCAAGATACGCAGGCGAAGATAAAAGCGACGAAGCAAATATCGATAAAGTGTTAGAAGAGCTTAAAGATGTTAAAGAATTAGAACGATCTGCTAGATTTGTTTGTGCAATAGCTGTGGCTTCTCCTACGAAAGAGCCGTTTACTGTAAGGGGTACTTGTGAAGGTATGATTGCTACGGCAAGAAAAGGGAATAATGGTTTCGGTTATGACCCAATATTTTATGTTCCATCTGAGAAGAAGATGATGGCAGAGCTTTCAGCAGAAGAAAAAGGGGCTATTTCACATCGAGGAAATGCGATAAAACAGCTTGCTTCTAATTTAACTGACTTGCTGCAAGATGCGTAGGTCTGGGAATGAAATTATTAGTACTTAGTGATACTCACCGAGATACAGAGACGATGGAGCAAGTAATTCAGCATTGCCAGGATGTAGATGCGGTTATCCATTGTGGCGATAGTGAATTAGATGCTGCTTATTTTGAAGGTACATCCATTCATATCGTTCGTGGAAATTGTGACTTTGATGAGCTTTTTGAGGATGAAGCTTTATTCGATTTAGCAAATAATAAAGTATTAGTGGTTCATGGCTATAAGCATAACGTAAAATCAACTCTAATGCCCCTTAATTATCGAGCACAAGAGGTACAAGCATCGATCGTATGCTTTGGTCATTCACACCTACTCGGTACAGAAATGCAAAACGGTATCCTGTTTGTGAATCCAGGCAGCTTACATAAGCCTCGAGGGCGTAAAGAAAAAAGCTATGCAATCATTCAAAAACTGGAGAATGCATGGAGTGTTCTATTCTATACCGATGAACATAAACTATTGGAACAAGTAAATTTTAACTTTACTTGAAATATCGTTGACTTTAACTTGTGATCGTTATATAATAAATCTTGTCTTTCCTATCTTTGTGGTGGGGAGTACTTGTCTCAGTAGCTCAGCTGGATAGAGCAACGCCCTTCTAAGGCGTCGGTCGGGAGTTCGAATCTCTCCTGGGACGTTCATTCTATACATAAAAAAACCTTCCAATCATTTGATTGGAAGGTTTTTTTTATGACTTTGCTAGACTTTATTACACTTCTAATAAGTTACTTCTGTTTTCCGATATTATCTATTTCCATTAGTTGATTTAGATTATTTCATTCTAGAACTTATAATATCTCGTTTTATTGTCAAAACTAAATAATATCAACAAATGATAGAGGGTTTTTTAGTGAGAGGAACAGGTGTCGGACCAATTAGTATATTGCACGTAATTTTTCTATCGATGACTGTTATTGGTTTAAAGAATCATGTGACAATTATTCCTCCGATATTGCAAGTTGTAGGCAGAGATGGGTGGGCTGCAATATTGTTTGCTGGGCTCTTTATGTTTCCCTGGTTATTTCTTTTATTATATGTTCATAACAAATCACATCAGTTGCCAATGAAAGATTGGTTAAAACAAAGGATTGGAAAAGTCGGATATACCATTATCCTTTATATGATTGGATTTTATTTAATCGTCCTTAGTGCGTTTACAATAAGAGAAACATTGCAATGGGTGAAGACGACATTTTTACCAAATACTCCAATGTTACTTTTGCTGACCATTTTTACAATACTTTGCATCCTACTTATATCAACAAATATTCAAACTATTGCTATCGTGAATGTACTTGTTTTATTCGGAGTGATTGTTTTAGGATTTTTTGTGGCATTTGTCAATATGCAAGTAAAAGATTATGAATTGTTAAGACCTTTTTTTGAACATGGGATTCAACCGATTGTTACAGGAGCGGTATATCCTGCATCTGGATTTGTTGAACTGCTCTTGCTTTTGTTCCTTCAGCATCACTATAAGGGCAGGATTCGCTGGTACCATTTTGCTATTATGCTATTTATTTTAATGGGATTGACGATGGGGCCACTTATCGGAGCAATCACAGAGTTCGGGCCAGTTGAAGCAGCTAAACAAAGTTATCCAGCTTATGAAGAATGGGGACTTGCAACGATAGGAAGATATATTGAACATATGGATTTTTTCTCAGTGTATCAATGGTTAACAGGTGCATTTATTAGAGTTGGATTTTTGTTGTTTATAGTAGTAGATCTATTCAATTTGAATGAGAATAGGAAACGGATATGGACGATGATCGCACCACCTTTCTTCTTCCTTAGCTTATCATTATCTCTGTTGAATGATGATCTGTTTTTGGAAATAAAAGGAAATTATTTCTTAATATGTACTTTTGTATTCTTAATCGTACTATCACTCTTTTTAACCATAGTTGCATTCGCTTCCAGAAAAACTGCCAAAAACGTGTAATTATAATATTGCTTAGAAAGAAGTGAAAAGACAATGCAATCGGCTGAAAGTACAATGGATTTGCAAGCATTGCAGCAGTTATTTCAATATTCCGCGGATGTTAAATTTCAGGGATACTCATTCCATCGACATAAAGTACAGTTTCTCATTTGTGAGGCGATGGTTGACCAGCAGTTATTAAATGAAGTCATTGTACATCGAGTTCAGTCAGTTTGCGACAACATAACGGAGCAATCACTCGAAGAAGTAATTATTGAGAAGTTACACATACCCGACTTAAAAAAAGTGGAGAATCAAGAGGAAGCAATTTCTTTAATATACGAGGGACATTTGTTACTTTACTTCGAGGAAGGCAATCTTTTATTTTCAAGTAATATTTCTAAAAAGCCAAATAGAAATCCTGAAGAATCGAGGATGGAGGTACTCATTAAAGGTCCGAGGGATAACTTTATTGAAGATATCTCTGTGAATATCGCATTAATACGTAAGAGATTGCCTACGAATTCGTTGTGCGTAGAAAAACTTATACTAGGAAAGCGTTCCAAAACTGTAGTAGCCATTCTATATTTTAGCGATATCGCCAATAAAGATATATTAAATGAGATTAAAGAACAGTTGAATAAAGTTGACACAGATATTGTTTTTAGTGGTGAGTTTTTAATGGAAGAAGTGAATAAAAATTCTAAAATTTTTCCAAGGACTGATTATACAGGGAGACCAGATTTCGCTGTTCAATCACTCGTACGAGGAAGGTTTATCATATTAGTTGATGGAGTTTCTTACGCTGTTATTACCCCTGTGAATTTATTTTTACTTTTAAAGTCAGGTGAGGATACAGAATATCCTGTAGCGTTTAGTTCATTGGAAAGGACACTACGTATTTCAGGTATTCTAATCGGCGTACTTCTTCCTTCATTTTGGCTTGCATTGACTACTTTTCATCAAAATCAACTGCCTTTTCAATTACTTACTACTGTAGTTCAATCAAATACAGGTTTACCTCTTCCATCCGCGATTGAAATGCTCTTAATGCTCCTAATGTTTGAACTTTTTCGTGAAGCAGGCTTACGTCTTCCGAGCGTAATTGGTGGGACGATAAGTGTTGTAGGAGGACTCATTATCGGAGATGCTGCAATACGAGCAGGTTTAACTAGTCCTGCAATGATTGTTATAATTGCGATTTCTACCATATCGACATTTACACTAGTTAACCAATCTCTTGTGTCAGCTGTAAGTATTACGCGTATTATATTTATTTTAATCACTGCAATTTTAGGGTTATTCGGATTTTTTATGGCGCTGTATTTCCTGTTGCTATATTTAGCGAATATCCGAATATTTGGGGTTCCTTATATGAATATTGCCACTGATTTAAGTTGGACAACTATTAAAAAATCGTTATTCAGATTGTCTCCGGAGAAGTATAAGAAGCGTCCGAATGTTTTAGATCCACAAGATAAGACTCGGACAAAAGAGGCTGAGAAATGAAAAGGATAAAAATGATTATCCTCTTTATATTAATGACATTTATATCAGGCTGTTGGGATGTGACGGAACCTGAAAGAATGCTCTATATTTATGGAGTAGGTGTGGATTATAAAGATAATAAATATGAGGTATATGCTCAAATTGTTAATTTTGCAAATATAGCTAAGTCAGAACAACCAAATCTTGAATTAAATCAGATAGAGGTGGGTCATGGCTCAGGAAAAACTATTGATGATGCAATTTTTAGCTTGTATCGATCGATGGATTTAAAGCTTTTTTGGGGGCATTTTAGTTATCTTATTTTTTCGGAAGAAGTATTAAAGAATGGGAATGCAAATCCGGTAATTAATGGGTTTATCCGATATAGAGAAACGAGATATCAAACATGGGTCTATACAACGACAGATCCAATAAAAGATGTATTGCTCCTTACACCGATATTCAACAAAGCGATGACGCTGTCTAAGATTTCAGATCCTGAAAACTCTTACAAGCAAGATTCATTAGTAGAGCCTATTGATTTACGAGAGCTAATTATTATGTTAAACGAGCCAAATTACGAAGTGAAAATCCCGTTAATTACTATTAAAGAAAATTGGGAGACGGAAAAAGAATTAGATAAGGCTGCTTCTATATTAGGGGTAGGTGTGATTTCCCCGACCGATTTTAAGGGTTTTATTCAAGGAGATAAAATAAGAGGATTGCAATGGATGACGGAGGAAACAGTTAGATCGGAATTAACGTTCAAAATAGATCCTCATGAAGAAAGTTATATGACTGTAATTTTAGATGATCTTGATGTTAAAGTAAAACCGATAGTTACGAGAGATAATGTCAATTTTGATATCGATATAAGAGTGAATGTTTTAGTTAGCGAGTTTCAGGGAAAAATAACACCCGAAGAAATACGGAAAGGTGTTATCAAACAAGTGAAGAAAGAGATTGAAGACACGTATAAAGAAGGATTAAAAAACGAGATTGATATTTACCGTTTATCAGAGTATGTGTATCGACAAAAAGTGGAAACGTGGAAGGAACAACAAACAGATGGAAAGGTAAGATTGAGCGAAGATTCTATAAATGATCTTAATGTAGTGGTAGGTAAGATTTATTCAGGTAGAAAATCATTTGAGGAAACAATTGAATAAAAAATGATAATATCCCTTGACAAATTACTGACAAAAAAACAAAATAGATATTTTCTTTGGTAAGACAGGTGCGTTGTCTCAGTAGCTCAGCTGGATAGAGCAACGCCCTTCTAAGGCGTCGGTCGGGAGTTCGAATCTCTCCTGGAACGTAAGTGAAACTTGCGATGAAAAAACATCTTCTAATATTAGATTAAGAGGTGTTTTTTTCCCGTTGCCACTTGGATGTGGCGAACTTAGGATATGTTCCTATAAGCTCGTTGCGGTGTCTTGGCAGCCCGTTTTTCCGCAGAAGTCTTGCGGATTTTCGTCACAAATTATATTCTTCTAAAAACAACAGTGAATTTAATTTTAAAATTGATATGTTGTTTTAGAATAGTACAAAACTAAACTGGTATTAAGTTAAGGTAAAACAATTGTAAATAAATTTTTCCTGAAGGGTTGAAATTTGTTAAATTTCCTTTATAATAGGTAAGTAGGCAAATTTGGTCATACATAAGTCTCAGTAGCTCAGCTGGATAGAGCAACGCCCTTCTAAGGCGTCGGTCGGGAGTTCGAATCTCTCCTGGGACGTAAATAAAATAAGTAAAGAAAAGGCTGTAAATGTTGTTAATCAACGTTTACGGCCTTTTTTCTGTTTTCTTTTAAAGTATGTACATTATACCCTTTGGATAAATAGATAAATGGATTTTTATACATCTTGAGTTAGGTTTTTTCATAAATTAAATACAGATCCAATTCTTGGAGGAATTTAAATGTATTTTGTGAAAAAAAGCATCGTCATTGTTATCGGTAGCATCCTTATATCTTTAGGGATAAATCTTTTTTTAGTTCCTTATAAGGTGTTGGATGGGGGAATTATTGGAATTGGATTAATTTTAAATTATTTATGGGGACTTAAAGCTGGGCTTACAATTATAGTTTTAAGCATCCCTATATTTATAATTGCTTGGGTATCTTATAGAGATTATTTCTACAATAGTTTACATGGCATGATAATATCTTCTCTTTTTATAGACTTCCTAAAAACAAATGACTCGCTATTTTTGATTAATCCTGTGTATAGCTCGATTCTAGGAGGGGTCTTAGTGGGAAGTGGCATAGGCTTAATGCTTCGGTTTCGGACGAGTACAGGAGGTACGGATCTGATTGCGCAGTTCCTATGTGATAAGACTGGTATAAATGTGGGGATACTCATTTTTTTCATTGATTCATTTGTTATTTTGCTTGGAGGTATTTTATTATCGACCGATACATTGTTTCTATCTGTTATTACTATCATGTTTGTTGCTCTTACTACAAGTTTATTTACTAGAAATGTAGTTCAAGCTTGAACGATTTATAATTGATGTAATTCCAATCGTTCTATTGATTTCGGTTTTTTCATATACTTTCCTCAAATAAAAAATAATTTTTGAATATTTAAAATATTCAACTTAAAATGATGATACTACTTTAGAAATAAAAGGAGAGTAATTGACTTTGAAAACCATCTATATCAATGGCAATATTTATACGATGAATCCTAACGAACCTATGGCACAATCTATTGTTACAAGTAATGAAAGAATCGTTGAGATAGGCAATAACGAAGATATGCTTCTTCAATGGGGGAGAAATGGAACAACAATTATTGACTTAGAAGGGAGAACCGTCCTTCCAGGTTTAATAGATAGTCACCTCCACATTTCGAGTGTAGGCATTAATTCGCAAGAGTTAGATCTTACTGGTGTAAAGTCAAGAGATAAACTATTGGCTGCAGTTAGAGGGAAGGCTGCATCCATACATCCTGATGAATGGATATTAGGTCGTGGATGGGATGAAAATATTTTTCCGGATAAACGAATTCCAACTATAGAAGAACTTGATTATGTCGCTCCTTTTTCTCCTCTTTTCTTGCCAAGAATATGCGGACATGCATTTTTGGTCAATAGCAGAGCGCTAGCACAATGCGGATATCACTCCAATATGGCAATTCCATATGGTGGTACTGTCGTCTTAGAACCTACTACAAAAAAACCTACCGGTCTGTTATTGGAGACTGCTTCAAATATTGTTACAAAACATATCCCTAAAAAGAATTACAATCAGTTAAAAAGTGCAGTAAAAACGGCACTCGATGACGCTGTTCGCCTCGGCTTAACGGGTATTCACACAAATGATCCGAATTATTTAGATGGTGCAAATCAAACTTATAAACTATTCGATGAGCTAGTAAACCAAGAAGGAATTGGTCCGAGAAGTAACCTTTTAATAGACTATACCTATTTGGACGAACTGAAAAGCTCTGGAATGTTTGCTGGCTATGGAAATAACAAGGTAATGATTGGAGCAATTAAGTTTTATGCGGATGGTGCTTTAGGGGGGCGTACAGCTCTTCTTTCAAAGACATACGAAGACGACCCAGGAAATTTCGGAAATGCCATGTATAACAATGAGGAAATATATCGAATGATTCAAGTGGTAAGAGAATATAAAATGCCAGTTGCAATTCATACCATTGGAGATCAAGCTTTAACAAATGTGTTAGATGCATTAGATCAATTTGAACCTGTTAGACATCGTGATAGGCTCATCCATGTTTCTGTTTTGAATGAAGAATTGATTAGTAGACTTAAGAATCCTCATCGTATTGCTGACATTCAACCCAAATTTGTTCCAAGTGATTATCCTTGGATTGTTGATAGATTAGGTGAAGATAGATCAAATTATTCTTATCCGTTTAAAAAACTTCTTCAAGCTGGTGTATGGTGTGCAGGAGGTTCTGATGCCCCGATTGAGCCACTAAATCCACTGCTTGGTATTCATGCTGCTGTAACACGAAAGAAACATGGGGATATTCACAACGGTTTCAATGAGCAAGAAAGATTATCGATGTACGAGGCTGTTCAATTATTTACGTTAGGAGGTGCCTACGCAACAAACGAGGAGATGGACAAAGGAACACTCGAAATTGGTAAACTTTGCGATATGACTGTCCTGTCACGTAATCCATTTTCCATGGACAGTGCTGACGAGCTTTTGACAACCGATGTGGAGATGACAGTTATCGGGGGAGAAGTGAAGTACCGAAAATAATGGTAGGGAGAATTGTTCGTAAAAACTAAAGGGGGGCAAGAAAATGGATGCAATACTTGAAACGATTGTCGGGTGGTTATGGGGATTACCACTCATTGTTACTGTTTTATTTGTTGGTGTATATTTCACAATAGGCAGTAAGTTATTCCAGTTCGGCTATTTACCTCATATTTATAAACAGACTTTCGGAAAAGTATTTTCCAAACGAGACAAATCCGAGGACTCGAAAGGACTATTAACACCATTTCAAGCTGTAAGTACGGCGATTGGTGGCAGTGTCGGAGTAGGGAATATAGGAGGTGTCGCTACAGCGATTGCAATTGGTGGGCCTGGAGCAGTTTTTTGGATGTGGATCACTGCTCTTCTAGGAATGATAACAAAAACCGTAGAAGTAACATTATCCGTCTACTACCGGAATACGGATGAAAAAGGAAATCCATATGGCGGACCTACTTACTATATGGAAAAAGGGCTTGGGGAAGAAAAGAACTTTAAGTATTGGAAAGTACCTGCCATTCTTTTTGGTATCGGCATTTTTACAACGTTTTTTATTACGCTACAAAACTATACTATTTCGGAAGCGTTAAGCTCTACATTTAATATTGGAATGATACCCGCTTCGTTCATTTATTTAACGATTATTTATATTATTATTTACGGTGGAATTAAGCGAATTGGGGAGATTGCATCTTTACTCGTTCCTTTTATGTGTATGTTTTACGTTATAGCAGGTCTGTTTATTATCTTCAAAAATTATACTGAAATTATTCCTGTTTTCGCATTAATATTCGATAGTGCATTTTCCGGTATGGCAGCTGTCGGTGGTTTTACCGGTGCTGTTATTGCTCAAGTAATCCGGATGGGGGTTGCAAGGGCTGTTTATAGTAATGAGGCAGGCTGGGGAACTTCTCCGATGATTCACTCCACAGCGAAAACAGATCACCCGATAAAACAGGGGATGTGGGGATCAGTAGAAGTATTTGTTGATACCATTATTGTCTGTTCGATTACTGCTTTTACAATTATCATCACAGGCGTATGGTCTTCTGGACTTGATGGTGCGGCATTAACCTTGTCCGCATTTGAAATTGGGATTGGTGAGTTCGGTAGAATAATTCTTACCGTGTCTATCTTTTTGTTTGGATTGACAACTTCCACAGGCTGGTATACGTACTATGAAATATTGTTAAGGCACGTATTTAATACAGAAAAAAAGATTACCTTAAAATATAAAATTCTAACTCTATTCAAGTGGCTTTACCCTGTACCAGGTTTTTTAATGGTTGTATATGCAGTAACGTATAACCTTCCAGGAAAAGCGGTTTGGTATTTTGCTGATATTACAACGGCAATCCCTACATTCGTAAACCTAGTCGTTATTTTAATACTAAGCAAAAAATTCTTTGAGCTACTTCGGGATTATAAAGCGAGGTATTTAAATATCGGTACCATCGACCCAAATTTCAGTGTCTTCTACGAAGATGAAGTGAAGAAACGGAAAAAGAAGTAGATTGTAAGAGTCAAAAAAATTGATAAAAGGTGATTGAAATATTATGAATAAAACAGCGACCTTCTCTGTTGAGTTGGTCGCTAGTTTATTATTTTAAGACGTTTTTGCCTTCGCCGTTCTTTTTCTTGTAGGAGGTTTTTTCGTCTTCGTTTTATCCAAAGAGGCCTGGAGGGCAGCCATTAAATCAGTCACATTAGAAGGAGCAGCTGGTTGTTTTTCGCTCAATGCTACTGTTTGGTTACTAGCTTTTTTCTCATCAATTAAATCCATTAAGGCTGTACGGTACTCATCTGTATATTTTTCAGGGTCGAAAGCAGTTGTTAACTGATCCACTAAGAGCAGGGCTGTGTCTAGCTCCCTTTGAACAACTGTTTGCTCACTAGGGATATTGGGGACGTCTGCGGCACTTCTTACTTCGTCAGGAAAATGTATGGTTTCCATTAGGAGTGTTTCTTTAAATACGCGAACTATTGCTAACTGTTCCTTCGAACGAATAATGATTTTGGCTATTCCAATTTTGCCGGACTCCTGTAAGGCTTTTCTTAGAAGGGAATATGCTTTTCCACCGCCACTATCAGGTGCCATGAAGTAACTTCGTTCAAAGTAAATAGGATCTATTTCCTCTAATTTGACAAAGTCTATTATTTCCACTGCTTTATCTTCGTTTTCTTTTTTTAACCTCTCTAATTCCTCCTCATCCAAAACGACAAATTTATTTTTGGAATACTCATAGGCTTTTACAATGTCTTCGTTCTGCACTTCTTTTTTACAGCCCTCACAAACTTTTTCATAACTAATGGGTGTATGACATTCTTTATGAAGTTGACGTAATTTAATATCCTTATTTTCCGTTGCTGTATGAAGCTTTATTGGAATATTAACAAGACCAAAGCTAATACTTCCTTTCCAAACTGTATGCATTTATTTCCTCCTACTATTCCTTTTCTTCTTACTATGTAATCTTTTGGCTGTTTTTATGTATTAGGAATGTAAATTGATCAAAAGATAAGCAAAATAGGAAAGTAGGTTAACCATTTGAAGCCAATGCTTTTAACTGTTGCAACAGAAATACCTTTAGGGAAAGACTGGCTGTATGAAGCAAAATATGATGGTTTTCGATGCATATTAGAATGGGAAGATGAACCAATTCTTATAAGTAGAAATGGAAATATACTTAATGCGATGTTTCCGGAGATTATTAACTTCTGTCATGAAATGTATGAACGAGTAAAACCTTTCCTGCCCTTGACTCTAGACGGAGAGTTGGTAAATCTAACGAATCATTTTCAAAGTAACTTTTCAATTGTTCAATTAAGAGGACGCATGCGCAATCAAGAGGTGATTGAGAAGCACGCACAAGCATTTCCTTGCCATTATATTGTGTTTGATATACTGAATTATCATGGAGAAAATCGAACAAATGACTCTCTTGCTACTCGCAAGAAGCAACTTCATACACTATTTCAAAAGCTTCATCTTCCTATTTCTACAAACTATGAAGACATAAATCGAATTCAACTAATTGATGTGTTTCATGATAGTGATGTTTTATGGAACAAGATCGTTGTGAATCATGGTGAAGGAATAGTAGCTAAGCATCAAACGAGTAGTTGGAATAGCGATAAACGAACGATTAACTGGTTAAAAATAAAAAATTGGCGATATATAAGTGTAATCTTAATAAAATATGACGAAAGCAATAACTATTTCCATGGAGCAGTATACGAAAAAGAGGTGCTTGTAGAAGTAGTAGCTTTCCGTCATGGCTTACAAGAAGGGGAGTTACATACATTAAAAACGTTGTTTCAAACGAATGGCACAAAAAGGACTGCAAGCACGTGGGAGATTGAACCGTCCATCTGTGTAGAGATAGATTGTATAGACTTCGATGGAAAAAGTTTACGAGAACCACGGTTCCATGGATTTAATCTAGATAAGGAGCCTAGTGATTGTAGTTGGCAGCAAATGCAACGACAATTGTATCCACTTCCTGAAAAGGTACATGTGACGCATCCGGAAAAACCTATTTGGCCAGCTAGTGGTATTCAAAAAGACGATTACTTGTTTTATTTACAACATGTATCTCCATATATACTTCCATTTTTACGTGACCGTCAATTGACTGTTATTCGTTATCCTCATGGCGTAATAGGTGAAAGTTTTTATCAAAAAAATTGGCCTGATCATCTTCCAGGTTTTATTGCAACGGAGCAGGTGGATGATATCCGTTATGTACTCTGTAATGATGTGGAATCCTTACTTTGGTTAGGAAATCAGCTGGCGTTAGAATTTCATATTCCTTTTCAACCTACTCAAACGGCTAAGCCAACCGAAATAGTATTTGACCTGGATCCTCCTTCTGTTCATGAGTTTTCATTAGCTATTGAAGCAGCTATACGAATGAAAGCTATTTTTGATCATTTTGAGCTCCCATCATTTGTGAAAACGTCCGGAGGGAAAGGGTTGCAAATTTATATCCCTTTACCAATAGATACTTATTCGTACGAAGACACTCGTTTATTTACGAAATTTGTTTGTGATTTTTTATGTGAGCAGGAACCACAATGGTTTACAACGGAGCGGCTGAAAAAGAATCGTCATCATAAATTGTACTTGGACTATGTTCAGCATCAGGAAGGGAAAACGATTGTAGCACCATTTTCTCCAAGGGGAAATGAGCGGGGACTTGTTGCTACACCATTAAATTGGGATGAGGTATGTGAATCTTTAAGACCAGATTTATTTTCCATCCCTACTGTTCTAGAACGAATAAAGAAAAAGGGTAATCCATTTCGTGACTTTCGACAAAAAATAGATAATGAGCAATTTGCAGTTGTACTTAGCCAACTAAAGGAACTATTAAACTCTAAAAAATAATAACTTACATGTTTATTTCTTAAATAAGCGGGAATATAAGGACTAAGCTACTTTACTAGCTTAATTTTTTTTAGAGGAGGATTAAATTTATGACTACCAAAGAAAACGATTTAAACAGAAAGTATAGGGAAGAAGAGGAGCATAAATACGTAGAAGCTACCTCTAAAAAGAAGGAACAACAAAATCGCGGAGAACGTGATTTTAGTTTAGACAATACAACAAGTAGACAAAAAGATAGTAGATGAGCTTGGCATACTAAAAACTAAAGTTGGTTGGTTAGCTTAACTTTATATAGTTGGAAGTATGAAATAAAGGGAAGGATATCCTTGGTCTATCTTTGACTTTTAGGATATCCTTTTTCTTTGTACTATGCTCTTTTAACTTCTAGAAAACAGCAGTCTAATTTAATATAGCCTTGTACTAAGATAAGTTAGTTCATAAAATGGAAGTTCCTTGAATCCAGTATTCGTGAGATTTTAAAGTTGAGATACTCCAATGAATTAAATGCTTGTTTTCAAGTACTTTAAAGAACTACCATTAAGAAAATAATTTTCTACCTCAATTCTCACAATTGTAATATCACTAATGACGAAAAAATAGAGAGGGCAATTGATTGTAGTGGAAGACGGCGACTCCAGCGGGAATAGCATGAGCTGAAGGCCCCGCAGGAGCGAAAGCGACGAGGAGACTGAAGCCATGCCCGCGGAAAGCGTCCGTCTGGAACGGAAATCAATACATTGGAAAAGGGACCATTTCTCAGTTAATGTATGACTTTAGGGACAGCCCTTTATAAGTCTTCTATTATGAATGAGACAATGAAAATAACATGGTATAGTATTAAGTATACATAGAACGTAAAGGCGGGCGATTAAATTGAAGAAAAAGCATCGTTTCCTTCAAAAAAAGGAAAACGTGATTGTTTTTCCTGGAATGGTAGAAACTTTAATTGCAGATGGTTTAGCGTTTGCGGAAGAAAGTAATTATATAAAAGCAGCATTGTGTTTTGATGAGGCAAAAAAGTATATTAAATTAGATGATATGATTCTGAGCGTGTATGTTCTCACGTTATTAGAAACAAGACGACCTCGAGAGGCGAAAGAGATATGTGAGAGTTTATTAGCGGAAAAATCTCCCGTATTTGAACAAATGGTCGAATTATATTTAACGATATTAGTGGAGTTGAAAGAGTATAAAGAACTCGATCATGTATTAATTCGTTTACTGAGAGATTATAACTTTTCACAAGATCGAATAGATAGTCTTCTCCAGTTAAAAGACTTGAGCATAAGACTTGCAGCTGAACAAGATATTTTAATAGAAGTCGAAGATAGTCCTCTAGTGATCGAAATGGAAAAAGAAAAACTCGAGCTCGAATACTTTACAAGTCTTCGTTTTCCACAGCAAGAACAATTGTTACAACAGGCTTTTCACAAAAATATAATAGATTCAATTTCGGAGATTAAAGCAATTGCGGAAAGTGAAAGCATAGCTCCAACGATCCAAACACTAGCTCTTTTACTTCTTGGCAGTGCTGGGGTAAGCGATGAAGTTACAATGAAAAAGTTTGGTTTCAAGGGAAAAGTAAATCCTTCTGTACTTCCAGCTAATACAGCTATAGGCCGTAGAGATGCCATTACAGAGTGTGTGCATGAATTCTTACAAAAAGATCCTTCCAAACTTGCATTAACGACAGAACTAGTGCATCGTCATGCATATGCCTTATTTCCTTTTGAGTGGGAAGGCTATCAGGATGAAACGGTTGCTTTAACGTATATTGATTATGTGGATACTTTATTTGGAGAAGGTTCATTGCAATCAAATCCGTTATTGGATTTAATCAAATTAGTGGAAGATTCTTTAGAAGTAGTAGATAATGAATAATGTTGAAACTCTAGTCATCTATGCTATAATATACAAGTTGTCAATATAATTAGTGTAAAACTGTCCTGTACTTGAAAATACAGGCTGCTAAATTATTGTAATTTATTTTTGGAGGTAGAATATATGTCAATGAATTTGTCAGTTAAATGGGAAAAACAAGAAGGAAACAATGGTTTACTAACTGTTGAAGTTACTGCAGAAGAAGTTTCAAAAGGATTAGATCAAGCGTTTAAAAAAGTAGTAAAACAAATTAACGTACCAGGTTTCCGTAAAGGGAAAATGCCTCGTCAAATGTTTGAAAAAATGTATGGTGTGGAATCTTTATTCCAAGATGCTTTAGATATCATTCTTCCACATGCTTATGGTCATGCTGTTGAAGATGCTGGAATTGATCCTGTAGATCAACCAGAAATCGACATCGTAACTATGGAAAAAGGACAACCTTTAGTATTTACTGCTAAAGTTGTTGTAAAACCTGAAGTTACATTAGGAGATTACAAAGGTCTTGAAGTAACAAAATTAGATGAAACTGTTACAGACGAAGAAATCGAAGAACAATTAAAAAGCCAACAAGCTCGTTTAGCTGAATTAGTTGTTAAAGAAGATGCTATCGTTGAAGGCGATACTGCTGTAATCGACTTTGAAGGTTTCGTTGATGAAGTTGCATTCGAAGGTGGAGCAGGAACAGATTACGCATTAGAAATCGGTTCTAACTCTTTCATTCCAGGATTTGAAGAGCAATTAGTTGGTTTGAAAACTGGTGAAGCAAAAGACGTGGAAGTAACTTTCCCAGAAGAATACCATGCAGCTGAATTAGCTGGCAAACCAGCAGTATTTAAAGTAACTATTAAAGAAGTAAAAGGGAAAGAACTTCCTGAATTAAACGATGATTTTGCTAAAGAAGTAGATGCTGAAGTTGAAGGTATCGATGGATTACGTGCAAAATTAAAAGAAGCTGCTGCTGAACAGAAGAAACAATCATCCGCACAAAATCTTCGCGATGATTTAGTAGAAGCTGCTGCGGCAAACGCAACAATAGATATTCCTGAAGCTATGATTAAGTCAGAAACTGATCGTATGTTACAAGAATTTGGTCAACGTTTAGAACAACAAGGCATGAATTTAGACCTTTACTACCAATTCTCTGGTCAAGACGAAGCTGCTTTACGCGCTCAAATGGGTGAAGATGCGAAAACTCGTGTGAAAGTTTCTTTAACACTTGAAGCAATTGCAGTAAAAGAAGGGCTTCAAGCTTCAGAAGAAGATATCACTGCAGAACTTGAAAAAATGGCTGCTCAATTTAACATGGCTGCTGAAGACATTAAAAAAGCACTTGGTGGTACTGAAGTTCTTGCTAATGACCTTCGTTTCCAAAAAACAGTTGAATTCTTAGTAGAAAACGCTAAAATTTCATAATTTGTCATTAAAGAGTTATAATATAAAACAAGGTACAGGAAATTGTCTGTGCCTTGTTTTATACCATACATAGTGTACCTGTCGTATAAAACATACTTAAACTTATTATTTGATTCCGTGTTAAGAATCTTGTAAGATAATGGCTTGAATAGGGGTGAATATTTTGTTTAAATTCAATGATGAAAAAGGGAATTTAAAATGTTCTTTTTGTGGAAAACCACAAGAGCAAGTTCGCAAGCTAGTTGCGGGACCAGGTGTATATATTTGTGATGAATGTATCGATTTGTGTTCTGAAATCGTAGAAGAAGAACTTGGAATAGAAGAAGCAGTAGAATTTAAAGAAGTTCCAAAACCAAAAGAAATTTTAGCTATTCTAAATGAGTATGTAATTGGCCAAGAACGAGCAAAAAAATCACTTGCTGTTGCTGTCTATAACCATTACAAACGTATTAATTCCAATAGCGTAATTGATGAAGTAGAACTATCTAAATCAAATATAGTTTTAATTGGTCCTACAGGTAGTGGTAAAACATTATTAGCTCAAACTTTAGCGCGTATATTGAACGTACCATTTGCTATTGCTGACGCTACTTCTTTAACGGAAGCAGGATATGTTGGAGAAGATGTAGAGAATATTCTTTTAAAGCTTATTCAATCTGCAGACTACGACATTGAACGAGCAGAAAAAGGGATAATCTATATCGATGAAATAGATAAAGTAGCACGTAAATCTGAAAATCCTTCGATTACTCGAGATGTTTCAGGTGAAGGTGTTCAACAAGCACTTCTTAAAATCTTGGAAGGTACAGTGGCTAGTGTTCCACCGCAAGGCGGACGGAAGCATCCACACCAAGAATTCATTCAAATCGACACAACGAATATTTTATTTATCGTTGGAGGAGCATTTGATGGAATCGAACAAATTATTAAGCGTCGCCTAGGTGAAAAAGTAATTGGTTTCGGTGCAGATCCAAACAAAGCTCAAGTGGAAGCGGGTTCTGTACTTGCTCAGTTAATCCCAGAGGATTTATTGAAATTTGGACTTATCCCAGAGTTTATTGGTCGTTTACCAGTACTTGCAAGCTTAGAGCAGTTAGATGATAAAGCGCTTGTACAAATATTAACTGAGCCTAAAAACGCACTTGTCAAGCAATATCAAAAAATGATTGAATTGGATAATGTTAAGTTAACATTTGAAGATGATGCATTAGTAGAGATTGCAAAGCAAGCTATCGAACGTAAAACAGGTGCTCGTGGTCTTCGTTCTATCATAGAAAACACGATGTTAGATGTGATGTACGAACTACCTTCACGTGAAGATATTGTGGAATGTGTTGTGACGAAAGAAACAATTACAGATCACACACATCCAAAGCTATTATTAGCAGATGGAACTGAAGTAGAAAAAGATAACGAAAAAACATCGGCTTAAATTAGCCATTGAAGAAGCTGGCTTCCAAACTACGCGTGCTTAGCGTAAGCAAGGATGTCAGCTTTTTCTCCTTATGTTAGGATTCGTATTAACTGTCGGTTAATAATACATTCTCTAAATGATACGCTATAACTGTATTATTACTTGATAAATCGGACAGAATAAGATGGAGGTGACTTCCCCAGATGACAAAAAACAATGTGACATATTATCCGTTATTACCACTAAGAGGATTATTTTTATATCCAACCATGATTCTGCATATAGATATTGGACGAGAACGTTCAATCGCAGCTTTAAATGAAGCAATGGAACGTGAAGAAAAGTTATTTCTTTCTGCTCAAAGAGATATGAGCATAGAACAACCGACTGAACCAGACTTATATAATGTCGGTATTTTAGCGCATATTAAGCAAATAGTGAAGTTACAAAATGGAACAATGAGAGTCTTAGTAGAGGGTTTGCAACGAGCGATTTGGGACGATTATAAAGTCACAGATACATTTGATGAGGTAAAAGTAACTGCATATAATGAACCTAAAACAGCGGACAAAGAAGAAGAAGCGCTAATGCGTACTTTATTACATAATTTTGAAAAGTATTCAAAGGCATCAAAGCAAGTATCGGAAGAAACGTATTTATCCGTTGCAGAAATACAGGAACCTGGTCGATTAGCTGATATGGTTGCATCAAGCTTGCCGCTGAAATTTTCTGGCAAACAAGAAATTTTAGAAATAGTAGATGTAAAAGAACGTCTAGAAGCACTAATAGGTCAATTGTATAACGAACAAGAGATACTAAATTTAGAAAAGAAAATTCATACGCGTGTTAAAAATGCAATGGAAAGAACGCAAAAAGAGTTTTATCTTCGAGAACAAATGAAGGCAATTCAAACAGAGCTTGGTGATAAAGAAGGTAAAACTGGTGAAGTTGCAGAGTTGAAGAAGCGAATTGAAAAAGCGGGTCTTCCAGAAACGACTAAAATGAATGTCTTAAAAGAATTGGGGCGTTATGAAAAATTACCGTCTCAAGCACCAGAAAGTGGTGTCATTCGGAATTATATTGAATGGATTGTTTCTATTCCATGGTCAAAATCAACGGAAGATCAGTTAGATATTAAGCGTTCTGAACAGATTTTAAATCGTGATCACGATGGATTAGAACCTGTAAAAGAACGAATACTAGAATATTTAGCTGTTCGCCAATTAACGAAATCCTTACGTGGACCAATTCTTTGTTTAGCTGGACCACCTGGAGTAGGGAAAACTTCCCTTGCAAAGTCAATTGCGGAATCTTTGGGACGTAATTTTGTTCGGATTTCATTAGGCGGGGTTCGTGATGAATCGGAAATTCGTGGGCATCGTAGAACTTATGTAGGTTCGATGCCGGGTCGTATTATTCAAGGAATGAAAAAAGCAGGGACGATCAATCCACTTATTTTATTAGATGAAATTGATAAAATGTCCAATGATTTTAGAGGAGACCCTTCTGCAGCGATGTTAGAAGTGCTAGATCCTGAACAAAATAATACGTTTAGTGACCATTATATTGAAGAAACATATGATTTATCCAATGTATTATTTATTGCCACTGCTAATGATCTAAGTACAATTCCAGGTCCATTAAAAGACCGTATGGAAATTATTTCTATTGCAGGATACACGGAAATCGAAAAGCTTTCTATTGCGAAAAATCATTTATTACCAAAGCAATTAAAAGAGCATGGTTTGAAAAAATCGCAGCTTCAAGTTAAAGAGGACGCTCTATTAGATGTTATTCGATATTATACGCGTGAAGCTGGTGTACGAAGTTTAGAGCGTGTGATGGCAAATATTTGCCGAAAAGCCGCACTTCAAATTGTTTCCCTTGATAAAAAGCGTGTATCGATTACGACCAAAAATTTAGAAGACATCATTGGTAAAAGAAAATTCCGATATGGACAAGCAGAAACAGAAAATCAAATTGGAGTGGCAACAGGACTTGCATATACAACAGTTGGTGGAGATACACTTCAAATAGAAGTGTCGTTATCGGCTGGAACAGGCAAACTCCAATTGACAGGTAAGCTTGGCGATGTCATGAAAGAATCTGCTCAAACTGCATTATCTTATGTTCGCTCAAAAGCAGAAGCATTTGGAATTGATCCAACCTTCCATGAAAACAAGGATATTCATATTCATGTTCCAGAAGGAGCAGTCCCGAAAGATGGACCTTCTGCGGGAGTTACAATGGTTACTGCTTTAGTTTCTGCTTTGTCGAAACGTCCAATTCGTCGTGAAGTGGGGATGACTGGAGAAGTAACACTGAGAGGCCGAGTATTACCGATCGGCGGTTTAAAAGAAAAAACATTAAGTGCACATCGCGCAGGTTTAACGACTATTATTTGTCCACAAGACAATGAACGCGATATTGAAGATATACCAGAAAGTGTTCGCGAAGTATTAACGTTTCATTTTGTTTCCGATGCTGAAGAGGTGCTTCAAATAGCATTAGAGGAGGCAAAATAATGAAAATCCATAACGTAGAACTACTTATAAGTGCTGTAAGACCAGCTCAATATCCAGAAGGGGACTTACCCGAATTTGCTCTAGCAGGACGTTCGAATGTTGGGAAATCGTCTTTCATTAATAAAATGATTGGTCGAAAAAGCATGGCGCGTATTTCATCTAAACCAGGGAAAACACAAACATTAAATTTTTATAAGCTGGAGGAAGATTTAATTTTTGTGGATGTACCTGGATATGGTTACGCGAAAGTATCAAAATCAGAGCGTGCAGCGTGGGGTAAAATGATTGAGACGTATTTTACCTCTCGCAATGTGTTAAAAGCGGTTGTAGTAATTGTCGATTTAAGACATCCACCAAGTGCTGATGATTGCATGATGTACGACTTTTTGAAGCACTACAATATCCCTTGTATCGTTATTGCAACAAAGGCCGATAAAATTCCTAAAGGGAAATGGGATAAGCATAAAAAGATGGTAAAAGATGAATTGCAAATGGACAAAAATGACCCATTAATTGTATTTTCATCGGAAACAGGATTAGGCTTTGACGCTGCTTGGGCAGAAATAGAGAGCAGAATGTAATTACATACTGTTGTTAAACGCACTTTATTCGTTCTAAAGTATCTACCTATAATGTAAGATTAGAACTGGTCTTTAGGAAATTATATTTTCTATACGACCAGTTTTAATATTTAGAACTGATAAATTAGGTTGTTGTATTATAGATAAATATATTTAGTGAAACGAAAATCTGTGAGACTCCTGCGGAAAAACGGGCTGCCAAGACCCCGCAACGAGTATAGGAACAAATCCTAAGTTCGCCACATCCTGCTCCTTCGCAAAGCTCGTCGCAAAAGAACATTTGCGGCAACGATTGCATGACCCACATCCTGTGGGCCTCAACAAATTCGTGACCAACATCCGCCCCGAGGAGGCTTGGCAGTTCGTCTGCGGAAAGCGAGTGGATTTTCGTCAATTAGCTCTTATTGTTTAACAGAACCTAATGTTTTGCAATTATTGCAAAGTTAGCGTCCTTTTAATGGGGTTAGTTGGAAATTTAGCGATTATTTTATTAGAATAGTTAGACTTCGATAAAATTGGGCAGAATGATTGTATCGGTCTATAGTATTTGCTATTATTAATTTGTAATAATTCTAATTAAGATTTCATAGCTTGTTCACAAATGTATAATGAATGAAAGAAAAGCTATGATATAATAGGACTATGAAATGAACGTGAAAGGGTGACATGATTCCATGCATACAATCGTGGTTGGTGTCAATTACCGTACTGCTCCTGTCGAAATTCGAGAAAAGCTGTCATTTGTTGAAAATGAGCTACCGAATGCGATGCAAGCATTACAGGATCAAAAAAGTGTATTAGAAAACGTCATAGTTTCTACATGTAATCGTACGGAGATTTATGCAACCGTAGATCAATTGCATACAGGGAAATACTATGTAAAGCAGTTTTTAGCCAATTGGTTTGATATACCTTTAGAAGACCTGTCTAGCTATTTGTTTATTCACGAGGACGACCAAGCGAATAATCATTTATTTCGTGTAACAGCAGGCGTTGATTCGATGGTACTTGGTGAAACACAAATTCTAGGACAAGTAAAAAAGAGCTTTCTAAATGGACAAGAAAATGGAACAACAGGTACTGTTTTCAACCAATTATTTAAACAAGCAGTGACGTTTGCAAAACGTGCCCATGCGGAAACGGCAATTGGTGAAAATGCTGTTTCAGTTTCTTATGCAGCAGTAGAACTAGGGAAGAAAATTTTCGGTTCTTTAAATCATAAGCATATTGTGATTTTAGGTGCAGGGAAAATGGGAGAACTTGCGATTCAAAACTTGCACGGGAGTGGTGCAGGACAAGTGACGGTAATTAACCGTACATTTGAAAAAGCGAAAGAGCTTGCGTCTAAGTTTGATGGAAACGCCAAGCCAATGGACGAGCTTCAATGTGCATTGCTCGATGCTGATATTCTAATCAGTTCAACAGGCGCAACAGAATATGTTATTGACTTTGAATTAATGCAATTTGTTGATCGCTTGCGTAAAGGGAAACCGTTATTTATGGTCGATATTGCTGTACCTCGTGATTTAGATCCACGTATTGGTGATTTACCAAATGTATTCTTATACGACATCGACGATTTACAAGGAATTGTAGAAGCAAACTTAGCAGAACGTGAACGTGCTGCAGCACAAATTAATAAAATGATTGAAGCGGAAATTGTTCAATTTAATGATTGGGTAACAACACTTGGGGTCGTACCAATTATTTCGGCGTTGCGCCAAAAAGCGAATAGAATTCAAACAGAAACGATGAATTCTATTGAAAATAAAATGCCAAATTTAACCGATCGCGAACGCAAAATTCTAAATAAGCATACGAAATCGATTATTAATCAATTTTTAAAAGATCCAATCTTGCAGGTAAAAGAATTATCTACAGCAAAAGGGTCAGCTGACCAGCTTCAACTATTCCAACAGATTTTCGGAATTGAAGAAGATGTGCAAAATGAAATTGTCGTTCAAGCAGAAAGAGCGAAAATTAATTTAAAGCAGTCACTGGTGGAATCAAAAGATTTAGAAGGAAATTTGTCATTAAACTAAGTAAAAGGAGGCGTTTTTGTATCTTATGGAAACTAATAGATATATGAAACGCCTTTTTATTGTGTAAAGGGAGAATAGTATGGCTGATTTGACGATGACAAGGCTACACGAGATTATGGTCATCCTCCAATCCGTAAGCCTTGTTTTTTATTTTATTGATTATTTGAACAAAGAGCGTCTAGCTCATCGCATTGCAGTGGGGCTGCTCTCCATTGTGTGGTTATTGCAAACGGTGTTTTTGGTTATGTATATGGTGGAAATGAAGCGCTTTCCAATACTCTCCTTATTTGAGGGGATTTACTTTTATGCATGGCTAATTATTTTGTTGTCACTTGTGCTACAATTCGTATTTCGTTTAGATTTGCCAGCATTCTTTTTGAATATGATTGGGTTCATCTTTATGACCATCCACACATTTGCACCAAATCAAATGGAACAGTCTCATGTTGGTGATGCACTTCGATCTGAATTATTATTTATTCATATCACGTTTGCATTTTTAGCATATGCAGCTTTTGCTTTAGCGTTTGTTTTTTCTACTTTATACTTGATATTGTTTCGAGTTTTAAAAAAGAAAAAGTGGACTAAGCAATTTTCAAGATTACCCTCCCTGAATCAAGCGGAGAATGGCATGACAATGTCCATTGTGACTGGCATTCCTTTATTGTTTGTAAGTTTAGTTCTAGGGTTACAATGGGGATATGTATCAATAGAAATGTTCTCTATTTTTGATTTCAAGATTGTCAATTCCTTTATAGTATTAGTTATTTATATTGTTGTGCTATTACTTAGGAAACGAGCAACTATTATCGGGACAAACTATGCCTGGATTCACATATATGCATTTTTATTTGTCTTAATAAATTTTTTATTGGGTAGTCAATTATCACAATTCCATTTATGGTATTAAAGAGAGGTAGCGAAATAATGCGTAAAATTATCGTAGGTTCTAGAAGAAGTAAATTAGCTCTGACACAAACCA
Organism: Psychrobacillus sp. FSL H8-0483; assembly: GCF_038637725.1. Lineage (NCBI taxonomy): Bacteria > Bacillati > Bacillota > Bacilli > Caryophanales > Bacillaceae > Psychrobacillus > Psychrobacillus sp. FSL H8-0483. The sequence goes on along the minus strand of NZ_CP152052.1, from coordinate 2,787,733 downwards.
ACTGGTTTATTCAACAAATGAAAGATATGGGAGCTCCCTTTGAATTTGAAGTGAAAGAAATTGTTACAAAAGGGGACCAAATCTTAGATGTAACGTTATCTAAAGTTGGGGGTAAAGGGCTTTTTGTAAAAGAGATTGAACAAGCTTTATATGATAAAGAAATCGACTTTGCAGTACATAGTATGAAGGATATGCCATCTGTATTACCAGCAGGATTAGTCATGGGATGTACACCTAAACGTGTTGACGAGCGCGATGCATTTATATCTACTGGTAATGTGAAATTTGCAGACCTTCCATCAGGTGCTATTGTGGGAACAAGTAGTTTAAGAAGAAGTGCGCAATTATTATTACTACGTCCGGATATAGAAATTAAATGGATTCGTGGGAATGTAGATACTCGATTACAAAAGCTGAAAGATGGCGAATATGATGCCATTATTTTAGCTGCAGCAGGACTAAAACGTCTTGGTTGGAGTGATGAAGTAGTAACGGAATATTTATCAACAGAAGATTGTGTGCCGGCTGTTGGACAAGGGGCTCTTGCGATAGAATGTCGTGAGGATGACGCTGAGTTATTAGCAGAACTTCGTAAGCTTTCCCATGAAGATACATGGAATGCTGTTCATGCGGAACGTGCATTTTTAGCAGCTATGGACGGTGGATGTCAAGTGCCGATTGCAGGCTATGCAACGATCAATGGTGATGAAATTACGATTACAGGTTTAGTTGCAGCTCCAGATGCATCTATTGTATACAAAGAAGTAATCACAGGTAAGGATGCAGAAGCAGCTGGTAAAGAAGTTGCTCGTCTTATTACAGAGCAAGGAGCATACGATCTAATCCAAAAAGTTAAGGCAGATTTAAATGTCTAAAGTCTTTCCTCTGCAGGATGAGTTTGTCATTTTTACTGGAATACCAAGATCAAAAGAAGCAGCGGATCTTACTTCAGGGCTTGGAGGAACAGCGGTAATTGCACCACTTATATCGACAGCAGAAATCGTTTCGACAGAGGATGAAAAGAAGCTTCTAGAAAGCCAAATGTACAATTGGTTTATTTTTACGAGTCAAAGCAGCGTGCAGGCTTTTCATGAAAAAATGAAACGCTATAAGCTAGATGTCTCGTTTTTTCAAGCGAGAATTGCTGTAGTTGGCTCTCAAACAGCTTCTGCTTTGGAGAGATTAGGTTTTACTGTAGATTTTACTCCAAAAACGTTTAGCGCCGATGTATTTGTGCAGGAATTTCCTGCTTTCGTCTCAGCGGATGATACTTGTTTATTTTTTAGAGGGAATCTTGCAAAGAATACAATCTCAGATGGTATACCCAATGTTGTAGACGTCTGGACGATTTACGAAACAGTGGAAGTGGAAGAAAATAAGGAGCAATTACGAAAAATTTTAGAAGGTGACCAAAGCTGCTCGATTATTTTTACTAGTCCATCCACTGCCAAAGTATTTCACCAAAGTATTGGACAATATTTGGGTTATAATTGCTACACGATTTGTGCAATTGGTCATATCACGAAAGACTATTTAAAATCATTAGGTGTTACGGTTCATGTAATGCCCGACACATACACTTTAACAGAAGTAGTCAATAAATTAGCGCAATGGAAAGGGAGAGAAAAATGACAGAATTATTTTTTCAACGTCATCGTCGTTTAAGACAATCAGCTGGCCTACGAGCTATGGTAAAAGAAACTTACTTACATAAAGAAGATTTAATCTATCCAATTTTCGTCATGGACGGAGAAAACATTAAGAATCCAGTAGCTTCTATGCCAGGTGTTTTTCAATTTTCACTAGATCGTTTAGGAGAAGAAGTGGACGAGGTAGTTTCACTAGGTATTCCTTCTGTCATTTTATTTGGACTTCCTGCTGTGAAAGATGCAGTTGGTACACAGGCGTATCATGATCATGGAATCGTGCAAAAAGCAATTCGCTTTATTAAAGAACGTCATCCTCAATTAGTAGTTATTGCAGATACTTGTCTTTGCGAGTTTACCGATCATGGGCATTGCGGAGTAGTGGATGCAAATGAAAGAATTTTAAATGATCCATCACTTGATTTATTGGCAAAAACAGCAATTAGTCAAGTACAAGCGGGTGCGGATATTATTGCGCCTTCCAATATGATGGATGGCTTTGTTGCTGCTATTCGTCACGGTTTAGACGAGGCTGGATTTGCAGATGTGCCAATTATGTCTTATGCAGTAAAATATGCCTCAGCCTATTACGGACCTTTCCGTGAAGCTGCGGACGGTGCACCGAAATTTGGCGACCGTAAAACATACCAAATGGATTATTCTAATCGTATGGAAGCAATACGTGAAGCAACATCTGATATCGAAGAGGGAGCCGATTTCTTAATCGTGAAACCAGCACTTTCTTACTTAGACATTATTCGTGATGTGAAAAATAACTTTGCAACTCCAATCGTTGCGTATAATGTAAGTGGAGAATATGCAATGGTGAAAGCTGCTGCTATCAATGGTTGGATTAACGAAAAAGAAATTGTTTTAGAAACGTTAACAGGAATGAAACGTGCAGGAGCAGATATTATTTTAACGTATCATGCTAAAGACGTAGCGCGTTGGTTGGAGGAGAAATAATGACCAAATCATATGAATTATCCAAGCAAGCATTTGAAGAAGCGAAAGAGCTAATGCCAGGTGGCGTAAATAGTCCAGTCCGTGCATTTAAATCCGTAGATATGGACCCTATTTTCATGGAGAGTGGAAAAGGTGCAATTTTAACAGATATAGATGGCAATGAATACATCGATTATGTATTATCATGGGGACCTCTTATTTTAGGTCATACAGAACCAAATGTAGTAAAAGCGATCCAACAAGTGGCTGAAACAGGCACTAGCTTTGGAGCATCTACATTAATTGAAAATAAACTTGCCAAACTTGTGATGGAACGCGTCCCTTCCATTGAAATGGTACGTATGGTTTCATCAGGCACAGAAGCAACAATGAGCGCACTTCGTTTAGCGCGTGGGTTTACAGGACGAAACAAAATTTTAAAATTTGAAGGCTGCTACCATGGTCATGGAGATAGCTTACTAATTAAAGCGGGTTCTGGTGTTGCTACATTAGGCTTACCAGATAGTCCAGGTGTTCCTGAATCCATTGCGAAAAATACGATTGCAGTACCTTATAATGATTTAGAGAGCGTTCGTTACGTATTCGAAAACTTTGGGGACGATTTAGCAGCAGTAATCGTTGAACCAGTTGCAGGAAATATGGGTGTTGTTCCTCCATTAGAAGGGTTCTTAGAAGGTCTACGCGAACTAACAGAGCAAAATGGAACAGTATTAATCTTTGATGAAGTGATGACTGGCTTCCGTGTTGGATATAATTGTGCACAAGGCTATTTCGGTATTACTCCTGACTTAACATGTCTAGGGAAAGTAATCGGTGGAGGGTTACCAGTTGGTGCTTTCGGTGGGAAACGCGAAATCATGGAAATGATTGCGCCAAGTGGCTCTGTCTATCAAGCTGGAACACTTTCTGGTAATCCACTTGCCATGACTGCAGGATATGAAACATTAACGCGTTTAAACGAAGGATCATATGAGCATTTCATCAAACTTGGTGACTTACTGGAAAAAGGTTTCCGCGAAGCAGCGACGAAATATGATATACCACATACCGTGAATCGAGCAGGATCAATGATTGGTTTCTTCTTTACCAATGAGGACGTAATCAGCTATGATCAAGCGAAAAACTCGGATTTAGATTTATTTGCGAAATATTTTCGTTTAATGGCGGAGGAAGGTATTTATTTACCACCTTCCCAGTTTGAAGGAATGTTCTTATCTAGTGCCCACACAGAGGAGCATATTGAAAAGACTGTTCAAGCTTTCCATACAGTGTTTGAAAAATTATCAGCTAAATAATTTGTAAAAAGCCTTGCATATATTGCGAGGCTTTTTCATATTTTCCGATGTCTTTACATAAGTTGTCCTATATGAAGGAGGATGACAAATGGAAGTGAAAAATTGGGAAGTAAAAGAGCAATTTCGTTTTCCCCAAAGCTTTGGGATACCAAAAGAAATTAAAACGGTGAAAGTAACTCCACAATATGAGCAAAGTGAAGTAGAAGACGCGATTCAAATTGGTGGTATTTATCATATTACTTGTTACGTTAGGTTTGAAGAGGGAGAACATGCCCATCATGGGACAGGTGATTTTACTCAAATTGAAGATCTAGATGTGCAAGGAGAGTTTGGATATTTTGAATATGCAGTACCAATGAGTGTAGATATAAGTAAACAAAAAATCCAAGCAGGTAGCACACCTAGCTTAAGCGTTCAAAATGTCAATTCAAAAACGACAGGCCATGAAGGTATTGAAATATCTTGGATAGTAAACTGTGAATACGAAACGTCAAAAGAACAAATAGTAAAAGCTGACGTACAAGAAGCAGTAGCACAGGAAGAACAGGTAGCTCAGGTAGCACAAAAAGAAACAAAAGAATTGAACGCACAGGTACAAGAAGAAAGCGAGAATCTAGAGGAATCGGAGCTTCAATTTATTTTAAATTTGGATGATGGATATTCAAAGCTTACCTTCCCATCAAATTATGTCTTTGTAAAACAAAAAGCAGAAGAAGAGTAGAAAGATAAGTAAAAGAATATCCCAAGTAGTAGGAATAATTAATACACGTATGGTTTGGAAACCACAAATAGGAATAATAATCCCTTTACAATAAAAGCGTGTTTTACGAAGCCACTCAGGTAGTAAATACGGGTTATATCTAGGTCCTTTTCTCATGATAATATCCTCCTTTCGCAAGACTGGACTTGACGGCATATAATAGTATTCGATACAATATAAACAACTATATATGGATGCTATGAATGGGAAGAGTAAAATGATCTGGTTTTCAAAAGAAAGGAAACAATTTGCTGAAATGTTTCTGTGAACCACCATTTGAAGGTAGCCCACGAGCAGTATTTGTGAACTAATAGTAGCAAATACCGGTTTGAAGCCGTTATCGAATTGAGAGCGTGATGCATTCTTTTGCATCTGCGAATAAAGGTGGTACCGCGAACAAACTCCTTCGTCCTTTAAGACGAATGGAGTTTTTTTATATTCTTTTTTAGGAGGAACAGAAAATGACAAATGAAACAACGATGCCAACCAAGTATGATCCACAGTCGATTGAAAAAGGTCGCTACGAGTGGTGGCTAGAAGGGAAATACTTCGAAGCGCATCCAGAAAGCGATAAGAAGCCTTATACAATCGTAATACCGCCCCCAAACGTAACAGGTAAATTACATTTAGGGCACGCATGGGATACAACTCTGCAAGATATTATTATTCGTATGAAGCGTATGCAAGGATACGACGCATTATGGTTACCTGGTATGGACCATGCAGGTATCGCTACACAAGCGAAAGTAGAAGAAAAGCTACGTTCAGAAAATATTTCACGTTATGATTTGGGTCGTGAAAAATTTGTAGAAGAAACATGGAAATGGAAAGAAGAGTATGCTGGTCATATTCGTGCACAATGGTCAAAACTAGGTTTAGGCTTAGACTACTCTCGAGAACGCTTTACATTAGACGAAGGTCTTTCAAACGCAGTAAAAGAAGTATTCGTGAAGCTGTACAATAAAGGGCTGATTTACCGCGGTGAATATATTATTAACTGGGATCCTGCAACAAAAACTGCGCTCTCTGATATCGAAGTAATTCATAAAGATGTACAGGGTGCATTCTATCATATGCATTACCCACTTGCAGATGGTACTGGTTCAATCGACGTTGCGACTACTCGCCCTGAAACAATGCTTGGTGATACTGCGGTTGCAGTTCATCCAGAAGATGACCGTTACAAACATTTAATCGGTAAAACAGTAAAGCTCCCTATCGTTGGTCGTGAAATTCCAATCGTTGGGGATGACTACGTAGATATGGAATTTGGTAGTGGAGCAGTAAAAATTACACCTGCACATGATCCTAACGACTTTGAAATCGGAAATCGTCATAATTTAGAACGTATTTTAGTTATGAATGAAGACGGTACAATGAATAAAAACGCAGCAATTTATGATGGAATGGACCGTTTTGCTTGTCGTAAACAAATCGTAAAAGATTTACAAGACGCTGGTGTTTTATTCAAAATCGAAGAACATATGCATTCAGTAGGACATTCAGAGCGCAGTGGAGCAGTTGTAGAACCATATTTATCAACGCAATGGTTTGTTAAAATGCAACCTCTAGCTGAAGAAGCAATCAAATTACAACAAACAGAAGAAAAAGTAAACTTCGTACCAGATCGCTTTGAGAAAACATACTTACGCTGGATGGAAAACCTTCATGATTGGTGTATCTCTCGACAATTATGGTGGGGCCATCGAATTCCTGCTTGGTATCATAAAGAAACAGGAGAAGTATATGTTGGACACGAAGCTCCAGCAGATGCTGAAAATTGGAAACAAGAAGATGATGTGTTAGATACTTGGTTCTCTTCTGCACTTTGGCCGTTCTCGACATTAGGTTGGCCTAATACAGAAAACGAAGAGTTTAAAAAGTATTATCCAACGAATACACTTGTTACCGGTTATGATATTATATTCTTCTGGGTTTCTCGTATGATTTTCCAAGGGATAGAATTTACAGAAACTCGTCCATTTGAAGATGTATTAATTCATGGACTTGTTCGTGCAGAAGATGGAAGTAAAATGTCGAAATCACTTGGTAATGGTATTGATCCAATGGAAGTTATTGAGCAATACGGTGCAGATTCACTTCGATATTTCTTAAGTACAGGTTCATCTCCAGGGCAAGATTTACGTTATTCTACTGAAAAAGTAGAAGCAGTTTGGAACTTTGCAAATAAGATTTGGAATGCTTCTCGATTTGCATTGATGAATATGGACGGCTTGAAATTTGAAGAGATTAATTTGGATGGGAAAAAATCCGTTGCGGATGCTTGGATATTAACTCGTTTGAATGAAACAATTGAACAAGTAACAAGACTTTCAGAGAAGTATGAGTTTGGTGAAGTAGGTCGTGCCCTGTATAACTTCATATGGGATGATTTGTGTGACTGGTACATCGAGATGGCGAAACTCCCACTAAATGGGGAAGATGAAGAAGCGAAGCAAATGACACGTTCTGTTCTAGCTTATGTACTAGATAACACGATGCGTTTATTGCATCCATTTATGCCATTTATCACGGAAGAGATTTGGCAAAACCTTCCACATGAAGGAGAGTCCATTACAGTAGCTGCATGGCCAACAGTAAACGAAGCTCTTTCGAATAAAGAAGAAGCTGCTAGCATGAAGCTACTTGCTGAAATTATCCGATCTGTTCGTAATATCCGTGCAGAAGTACAAACACCAATGAGTAAAAAAGTGCCATTATACATTTCAGCTAAGGATGCAGAAACACTTGCTGTATTAGAAGCAAATGCAAAATATCTAGAGCGTTTCTGTAACCCAGAACCACTTGTAATTGGTCAAGATATTGAAGCGCCGGGTCAATGTATGTCGACCGTAGTAACAGGGGCAGAATTATTCCTTCCTTTACAAGGACTAATTGATACCGATGCAGAAAAAGCACGTTTAGAAAAAGAGTTAGAAAAATGGGCAAAAGAAGTGAAGCTAGTTCAAGGGAAATTGTCCAACGAACGCTTCGTTTCCAAAGCACCAGAAGCAGTTGTTGCAGAAGAACGTGCGAAAGAACAAGATTATCTAGAAAAACACGCAACTGTGTTAAAACGATTAGAAGAACTGAAAAACCTGTAAGAAGAGTATTAAGAACTGGGATAATTTCGAATGGAGGGTCGTGACGCAAGTCACGACCCTCCATTTTTTTTCGGTAATCTTGTGGCAGTCGTCTGTCCTTCGCCCTCCTACAGCTTTTCGTGACAGGCTACTTCTGTTTTGTATAATGAAAGAATTTAATACTTTCTTCTTATAAAGTAAGCTCCCAAAGATACAATTTCGGTCGCACAGTTGCTTCTTAATAAAATGGGTGCTGTCTATTTTTCTTTCAAATCGTTGACTAATAGTATTGCAACGAGGCAAAATGCTGTGCTTAATTGTTAGTTAGAAAAACCCATTAACGAAAAAAGAGTGCAGCCTCATTTAGATGGAGGCGCACTCTTTTTTCGTTACTTGATTATGGATATACTCCATGATAGGTATAGCAATGTCTTTTTGCGTTGTATGGAAATAAGATCTAGCACCAACTGGATCTTCTATTTCATTGAAAAGCCAGCCACCGTTCGGTAATAAGAGAAAGTCGATTCCAATATAGTCACTTTTTAATGCTTTTGCTATTTTTTCTACATCAGCTAGTTGCTGAGAGTCCAACGTATATTTTTCGACGGTTCCACCGAGTGTGAAATTCGATTTAAAGCTATTCTCAGCGCCAATTCTTTTTACGGCACCTACAACTTGTGTACCGAGCATAAATACGCGTACATCAGTAGCATTTGTTTCAATATATGTTTGTGCAATAATCGTTTGAGAATCATATTGTTTAATAAAAGCCTCTGCATCTTCTTGTGTATGAAAAAGCTCTACCTGCATTCCACCATGGCCATCAGTTGTTTTTAAAACGACAGGATACTCAGAAATCTCTGAGATACTTTGTATTTTCTTAGTTGGCACAGTAGCTATGCCAAGAAGCTGAACGAGCTGCATTGCTTTCCATTTATCATTGGCAATCACATTCACCTCTGCACGATTGAACATGGGAATATTTCGTTGTTCTAATTGCTTAGAAAGCTTTGGGTTTCTAGCTCTAAAAAATATAAAATCGGCCTCTGGAATAGTAGACTGCTGATCATCTACGACAGAAAGTGTATGACCAAGGTTTTCTGCAGCAGTAATTAAACGGTCTATGAAACTACTATTTCGTTCTATTTCTTTTGGTTCGTAGATTAGTAAGCCGTTCATATTGCAGCGATCCTTACTTTAGACAGAATGTAACTAATCATCGCATCTCCTACGTTAATACCTGTTACATTATATATATTACGAATATGGGCAACGCCGTTTACTTCACAAACAAGCGGTTCTTCATTTTCACCAAACAATAAATCGACTCCTGCAAATTCTGCATTTAATGCTTGTGCGGCTTGAATAGCAACTTCTTTTTGTCTTTCGGTAAGAATAATCTGAGATGCAGTACCTCCATTTGTAATGTTGGCACGGAAATCAGTGTCAGAGTGGCGATGCATGCAAGCAACTACTTGTCCACCGACTACATTCACGCGAATATCACGGCCTCTGCTCGACGCTATAAATTCTTGGAAAACGTATTCAATTCCTCTTAATTCATCGACTTTTTCAAAAAACTGCTCTCTTGTCTCTATTAAATATACTTTCATTCCAAATGAGCCATGCGCTTCTTTGATGATCATTGGAAGTGGAATTGTTTGTAGTACCTGTTCATAATAACCTGTATGTTGAATCGAGCAATCTGGATACACTTTTGGAGCAATAATTGTGAGAGGCATTGGAACTTGTGCTTTTGCTAACGCCATATATTGTCGCGCTTTATTATCACAAATTTCAATAACTCCTGGGTCATTAAAGACTGGTATGCCTTCATTTTTTAAATATTGTGCAAGTAAAATATCTTTATCAAGAAAAACAACAAAATCGGGTTTTGCATGTAAACTTTGCTGAACGTTCATTAGGAGCTCATAGTTTTTCACTAAAGTTGCTTGAATTCCTTGCTTTTCAGCTGCTTCCTGAAGCAGGAGCGCTTGATCGATAAATTTATCATGTGTAAGACTACCGTTATAAACAATCCAACATGTCTGCATAATGAATGACCTCCACGGGTACGTGTTATAATATGTTTACAAGAAGTTTAGCACGAAAGTTGCTAAGATGGGAATAGGGTGGAGTAGTTGGAAATAAATAATTTTAATTTATATAAAAAAGAGTGGAAAGTAGAGAGTGAAACAATTATTAAGCCAGGACTGGAAGCTATCCAAAAAGCTTTAGCCAAGCTTGGAAATCCACAAAATAAGCATCGCATAATCCACGTAGCAGGTACAAATGGAAAGGGATCTACTATAGCGTTTTTAAGTGCCATTGCAAAAGAACATGGACTTGCATATGGCTCTTTTACATCTCCAAGCATTATCGATGTACACGATCAAATCCAGGTGAACGGTGTTCCTGTGACTCCGGAACAAATGGATCTTGCTTTTCAAAAAATGTTTCAAGCTGGCTTAAGTGGTATGTTAACCGATTTTGAATTGTTGACTGTTGTTGCTTTTCTCGTTTTGGAAGAAGAAACATTAGATGTTGTTTTTATAGAAGCAGGAATGGGCGGTAGATTTGATAGTACGAATGTGATAGATCGTTCTGTAGCGGTCATTCCAAGCATTTCCATTGATCATACAAATTTTTTAGGTAATACTGTCGAAAAAATAAGTTGGCATAAAGCAGGGATATTAAAAGATAATGGCAAATTAGTAATAGGGGCTTTATCCTCTGAAGCAACAAAAATAGTCCTAGAAGAAGCAATGCAGAAAAATTCAATAGTAATAGAATATAATAAAGCATTTTCTATTATAGGAAATACTTATACATATGAAGAGACTCAGTTTCATCATTTGTACCCACAAATGTTAGGAGAACATCAGTTATCCAATATGTCACTAGCAATAACTGCTCTATTAGAAAGTAATTTTTCGTTAAAGGAATGCCATGTTCAAGCTGCTGTTAAAAAGGCTTTCTTACCAGGTCGGATGGAAAAAATGAGTGAACACGTATACTTCGATGGAGCTCATAACAAAGCGAGTATTGATGCTTTAGTAGATACGATAAAGGAACAATTTCCGAATAAACGAATCCATTGTATTGTCGGTATTTTGAAAGATAAAGACTACATTTACATGTTGCGAAAGCTAGAGGAGGTAGCCTCCAGTTTTGAATTTGTAGATTTTCATCATGAAAGAGCACTATCAGCATCTATTTTATATAAACACTGTTCTCACAGTGCGAAAAGTGTTACTAAAGATGTAGGTGAAATTAATTTAGAAGAAAATTCTAGAATAGATATTACTATTGTCACTGGGTCTCTCTATTTTATTTCAGAAATTAAAGATAAAAACAGGTAAAAGGTAGTTGATAATTATTGGAATCTTCATGATATAATTTATTTAATAAGTGCTATTAGTACCAATAAAAATACACTAAAAGGAGATTAATAGTCCTATGGATATTTCGAGAAAAGCCAAACAGAATATTTTCTTCATGTGGCTATTAGTTGTCCCAATCGGTACTTTTTTGGTGTATAGGTACGCTTCAAGTAAGCCGATTGAATGGGATCTGTATTTTTATTTTGTTGTACTTGCTTTGCTCACGACTATTTTTCCTTTTTTTATCGCAGGGGCGACAATGATCCTTGTTCAATGGGTCAACCTTGCAATTTTTTTGAATTACGGAATTTTAGCAGAACTTGTTGCGATGCAACTTTGTTTAATACCTCTTATATACCATATGAAAATAATGAAAGAGACTAGATATAAACTGTATTATAGTTCTTTTATGTTTTTTGTAATTTCTATTGCGTGTGGCTCTTTTGTGATTTGGCTTGGGTACGATATAGGTACTCTAGTGATTAAAGATGTTCTTATATTTGGATCCATTTATGCTTTTTTAAGTATTATTCTCAACCATGTTCTTTTATATGTTCGACAGGTAGCTACTGGATTAAAACCAGATTTTTTTACAAAGGATTTTGCATGGGATATTATCTGTACAATGATTACGCTACCTTTTGGTATAAGCTTATTTTTCTTAGAAAGTTATGTTGGAGCTATTGCTTTTGTACTATTAGGAGTCCCATTTTTAATGATTACATTATTAATTCGTATGTACAATGACTCGGAAAAGGTAAATGCAGATCTGAACAAGGCAAGTGAGTTCGGACATGAATTAGCAGAAAGAATGACAGGAACAGAAATTATCGATATGTTTATAGAACGTATAGCAAATATGTTTCCTATGAATTCAGCCTATATTGTTGATAATATTAACAATCAGTTTGTTATTTTACGAGCAATAGAAGACGGTGTAAATAAAGAGATAAAATTTTCTCATGAAGATATTAAGCATAGTCTTGCTGGAAAAGGCTATAAAAAGGGATATCCGATTTTATATAATAAACAGTCCGAGTGGATTCACATGAAACCCCCATTTTTAACGTTGGATATGCAGAGCGTCATGTGTGTCCCAATCTATCGTAATCAAACAATAGAAGGCGTTTTAATATTAGCTTCTAGAGAGAAACACGCATTTCAAGCTTACCAATTAAAAATTGTACATTTGCTTTGTTCTTATTTTGCCGTATCAGTGGAGAAAGCAAATTATGTACGAGATGCTGTTGCCAAAAGCGAAATTTGTGAGTTAACGAAGATTCATAATTATCGATATCTAGATAGACAGATTGATATAGATATGAAAAAATTATCGGCTGGTGTTTATCATTCTTTGTCTTTAATAATGTTGGATATTGATAAATTTAAGGAAGTAAATGATTCATATGGCCATCATAGTGGAAATCTTATTTTACAAGAATTTGCACAAATAATTAAAGCTGAAATAGGTCCGAATGGAACGGTTGGAAGGTATGGAGGGGAAGAGTTCGTTGTTATTCTTCCGAACTACACCAAGTTACAAGCAATGCGTATTGCTGAGCAGCTTCGATTAAAAATTGAACAAACACCATTTATCGTGCAGCTAGACTTGGCAGATGTTTCTCGAGATGAAATAATATTTATCACAGCAAGTATCGGTGTTTCCTCGGCACCAGATGACAGTGAAGAGGGTATGTCACTCATTCGAAACGCGGATCGAGCACTCTATATTGGTGCGAAACAGGCGGGTAGAAATCGAGTTGCGGAATATGTGAAATAGAACAAATGAAAAATGAGAGAATCCTGGAGTAAATGGATTCTCTCATTTTTTTCACCAGGAGTGCGGTTTATGGCATGCCAGGGACATCACCGTTAGTCGGAGTAAGTTTTTTCTGTTTTCGTTGTTCCTCTAAGAGATTGATCATTAATAATTTCAAGAAAGTTATTGCGACACTTTCTCGACTCGTCTGTTGATTACGTATATCCGCTTGTAGTGAACTTTCAGAATTCTGAAGAGAGTTTCTGACGCAAAGTCACGATGTTAATGATAAATAACTTCTGATGTAATATTGTCTTCAATATCAGTTTCTTTAATCAAGTAATCGTCCTGATTAGTGTTAGTTTTAATGAAATTACAGTTATCTTCAAATTCTTTTTGGGAGACAAAATAAATAGCGTTTTCTATACGGTGAGGATTATTAGATAGTATATAAACTTTTGCACCATCTTTACCTCCTTGAGTATTTAATTTCTTTGCATCAGATTCAGAAATTTCTCTTATACATAGCTTTGAATTCTTACCTAGTTTGATGCTGTTAGGGTTACCATTCTCTTTCTCAGTTGTAATTACTAATTTGTCCATATAGACGTTTATATTGTTGAGGTTACCAATGTTTTTTTTTGTGATTGTTACTGTATCGTTAAATTGTACAGTTCCACCAGAAAATGTAAAATCGCTTGAAAATAATACATCTCCATCAACTTTACATTCATTGTCTATGTAGTCATTATTACAGTCAGGGTAAACTTCTGGTATCGGATTACCTGTCCCAGGCCCATTACCTGGTATAAAGGTCACTGTTAGTAAAGTTTCAGGTATATTGAAAATAGCGGATATTTTATTTTGTTTATTTGGAACGCTTCCTTCCACTAATATCTCTAATTGAGGTTTAGTTGAAGAAGATAGAATTTTTGAATTCAATAAAGTAAATTTAACAGAATTTGTTGTATCAATTTCTTTTACGGGTAAAATGTCGTTCTTTTCTGTATCGTGGCATCTGCTAGTATCTTTATAATCGTCAATGCATTCTAAGCCTGTTCGGAGTTTTGAGCTAAATTCTAATTCTAAGGAGCTAATAACTGATGCTTTTTCTGATGCAGATAAATTGTGGTTATCCTCGATCCTTTCAATCTCTGCATCTAAATCTGATTTAATTTTGTATATTTGATTCACTATTTCTGCTTGATAATATTCAATGCCCATTTCGGCTACTCCCACAGCTTGATAATTATTATCAGTATTTTCTACTTGTTTTTGTTGATTCATTGCACTTAAAGCAAATGAAGAAAAGAATATGATAATAATGAAAATAATTATTAGGGTTAGCAAGAGGGTATATCCTTTTTCATTTTGAACTATTTTCATAATGAATCATCTCCCTTCATTGATATTGTCCTGCTAGTTTACTAAATGTTGTTTTAGTTTTAACCTCTATTATTGGATTTTCTGAAGTCAAAGTAAGCTCGAAAGAGAAAATATTACCTGGATTAATTATTTCGTCATTCGGGGTGATCAGGTTATATTTAATGTTTTTATTATCAAATGAAATAGGTATCTCTTCTCCCTCTTTATTAATTGAAATAATACTAATCTTTGAGTCTATTTCTTTAATACTTTTTATTTTATTTTTTGTATGCAGTTGTTGCATAGTATTTACAATCAAATTTGCTTCTTGTTGTAATTGATTTTTTGTGACTTCTCTTTCATTAAAACTTAAGGCTTGAAAAAAGAAATTCCAAATAAGTAGAGAAATTACTCCGAACAATGCGAGAGCGGCTAGCAATTCTACTAAAGTTATTCCTCTTTCATTCATTATTCTCTTCACATTATCACCTCTAACTTTCAATTACCCTTTATATATCCATATGTTGTCGTCAATGTAGGTGAATCTGTCTTTATTTCTTTCGCATCCACATCAATGGTAACTTGATGAAGTTGGTGAAATTGACTTTGATCAGGGGGAGGAAATTCTCCTGTTTTTTTTATCTGTATTTTTATAAAAAATGTTTGCCCCAATTTGTCATATGTTCCTTCATATATAATGGAAGAAGTAAGGTCTTCTTTTTTAGCTAAGTTTCGAATGGTTGTTTTTATATTAAGATTCGAATCATTATTTAGAAAGCTAGTATAAGCATCCTTTTTAACCAACACCAGCAACTCTTTCCCCACATTCGCTGCATCCAAATTATCTCCATTTCGATTATTCATATTCGCCATTTGAGGGAAAATAGATAGAAACATGGAAATAACTATAGTTAAAAGCACGACAGAAGCTAGAATCTCAATTAATGTAAAACCATTTTTGTTTTTGATATTATTTAACATAAGGGATTCATCCTTTGTGTTTGCGAAATTCGTGTATTTTTTTTGATTAACAGTTAATTTCCTCTCTAAAATCTATTGGAAAAGTGCTTCTCCTATTAAATGTATAATTCTCAATTCTTATATTAATTGTATGCCTTGGAAGAAGCTATGTTAAGATGGAATTAAATTTATATAACCTACTTTTTTAGTCTTGTAATTGGTAGTTTAATCATATATAAATAAGTATAAAGAATCAATTGTTATTAGTTGATTTAAAGGTTTTAGAAAATGGTGTTTCTAAAGTAATATGTACAATTCCCTTGAATGAGATATTATACTTTGTTTATATACATTAATTGGAATTTAGTTAACGCGATTAGAGTTATTTTGGCCTATATATTTGAAGGAGTTATGCATTGTGAAAGTTATTTGGAAAACTTCTATACTACTAATATTAACATTTTTTCTTTTTTATTTATGGTCTAGTAATAATTTCACTACTTTGCAACAGTTTACGAAAGCAGAGAGTGGGGTACCTATTTCTACAATTGGTGGACAAGAAGTGGAATTGCTAAAGAAAGATGAAATAGTATCTTTATTAAATACGAAAATTTTGGAATGGAAAGAAAAACCCATTCTTTTAACTGGAAACGATTCAGATCTGACATTACTTCCAGAATGGTTTACGTTTGATGTGGAAGCTACTGTTGATCAATATCTAATGGAATTGGACAAGCATTGGTATACATTTTGGGAGTCGACTCCTTCCATTCATATACCCTTGCAATTTAGTATGAATCCAGAAGTGAATAATTTAATTGAACAAAAGACTCAATTGAATAAGGAGGACACTCTTGCTAATATCGTTTCTCAAGTTGGGTTACTTTCACCAAATCCAATTGAGACGGTGGCTGTAGATTCTTCTGTATTTGAATTAGAACGACTTGCATTTGATATAGAGGAAATACCGATTAGTACAAATGATTTAGAGAACATCGTTTCTACTTTAAATGAACAAGTCATTGGAAATGGTGAAGTTTTTTCTCTATTGGAACGATTAAAAGATGTAGAGCTCGACGTAAATGATGAGAGTGCAGATTTTGTTGCTTCTGTAATCTATAGCGTCATTTTACAAACGAATTTTGAAATATTAGAACGACACTCGCAAGGTAAAATTCCAGATTATTTAGAGCCTGGAATCGAAGCGAAAATACGAAAAAATACGAATGTAGATTTAAAATTTGTAAATAACAATGATGCACCAGCAACTTTAAAAGTGCAGATAAAGGGTCCTAGTTTATTAGTAGAAATTTATACTCTACCTCTTGAAACAACAGCTACGTATCGAGTGACCGACCGAGTAGAAATTAAGCCTAGAACGATCTATCGTTATTCCGATGATTTGAAAGTTGGCGACGAGAAGCTAGTGCAAGAAGGAAAGCCTGGACTTCGAGTTTCTGTCTACAGAACTATATCAGAGAAATCTGGCCCTTTTGAAAAAGAAGAATTGATTAGTAAAGATTTTTATCCACCTGTCCATAGAATAGTTCTTAAGTCATCTCTCGTTCCTGAAACACCAACAGTAACTGATTCGGACCTAGAAATGGATTTGAATGGCGATGGATTACCAGATGTAGAGACACCTACTACAACTCCAACAACTCCAATGGAAGAGGATGAAACACATGTTGAAAATCCACCAGAAGTGGATGAGTCTACTGTTTTACCAAAAGGAAGCTATTACGATAAAGCTGGAAATATTATCGTTCCAGAGTCTAAATGATGGCGTAGAGGGGTGAAGAGAATGAAAGCGAACACGCGGAAAAGGTTAGGAGATTTACTAGTTGAATCTCATGTAATCAGTAACGAGCAGTTAGAGTACGCGTTAACAACCAAAAGTCGAGATGAAAAACTAGGTGACTTTTTAATAAGAGAAAACCTACTTACAGAGCAGCAATTAATAGAAGTACTAGAATTCCAGTTAGGAATTCCGCACGTAAGTTTAAATCAATTTTCAATTGAACCAGAGCTTATTCATCTAGTACCTAAAGAGTTGGCAAAACGGACGAACATTATGCCAATACGAAAAGATCGGAATAAACTATTTATAGCAATGGCGGATCCGATGGATTATTTTGCTATTGAAGAAGTTCGAATGGCTACGGGATGCCAAATTGAAACGAGTATTGCTGCAAAAGATGATTTATTTAGAACGATTACTAAATATTATGATTTGCAAGAGTCAATGGATCAAGCCTTAATTGATATAACACCAAAAGAGTTAGAAAATGATACACAAATTACGGATGAAGATTCACCGATTGTTCGACTGGTGAATCAAATTGTTGCTAATGGGGTTGCACAGCGTGCCAGCGATATTCACTTTGACCCTCAAGAGACAGAATTACGTGTTCGTTACCGTGTAGATGGAATTTTGAAAACAGAACGAGCACTACCAAAACATATGCAAAGTGTTATATTAGCTCGTATTAAAATTATGGGGAACTTAAATATAACGGAACACAGAGTTCCACAAGACGGACGTATTAAACTAAACGTTAATATGAAGCCGGTGGATATTCGTCTTTCTACTTTACCTACGATTTATGGAGAGAAAGTAGTTATGCGTATTTTAGATTTAACCAGTGCACTAAATAATCTAGACAAACTTGGCTTCAATGATAAAAACTATCAATCTTTTAAAGAAATGATTGAAACACCAAATGGAATAGTACTAATTACAGGTCCTACAGGTTCTGGTAAATCTTCGACGTTGTATGCAGCACTTAGTCGTTTAAACGGAGAAGAAGTCAATATTATTACAGTCGAAGATCCAGTGGAATATCAACTAGAAGGTATTAACCAAATCCAAGTGCGAGAAGAAGTAGGTTTAACTTTTGCTGCGGGACTTAGATCCATATTAAGACAAGATCCGGATGTCGTCATGGTAGGGGAAATACGTGATTTAGAAACTGCGCAAATAGCCGTTCGTGCTTCTTTAACAGGACATCTTGTATTAAGTACACTTCATACAAACAGTGCTGTAGAATCAGTTTCTCGAATGAAAGACATGGGAATTGAGCCATTTTTACTTTCTTCTTCATTAGTTGGAGTTGTCGCACAACGATTAGTTCGAAAGGTTTGCCGTGATTGTAGTGAAGTACAGATACCAAACGAACGGGAAAGAATAATTTTTGCGGACAGAGGCCTGGAAATAAAGGAAATACGAAGAGGACGAGGTTGTCCCTCTTGTAATAACACTGGCTATAGGGGTCGTTTAGCTATTCATGAAGTGCTTGCTGTTGATGAGTTCGTCAAAGACGTGATTCTAACCGGCAAAAGCATGTCCTTACTTCGAAACCATATGAAAGAAACTGGTTATTATAGTTTACTAGAGGATGGTTTATTAAAAGTGCAAGTGGGGTTAACTACAACCGAAGAGGTGCTTCGTGTTGCAACAACGGATTAAGGTGGGAAGATATGAAAATTTCGATTATAGACTTATTAGAAAAATCATTTCATGATCGAGCATCGGATCTTCACATTACGGTTGGATTGGCTCCTGTATTTAGAGTTAATGGGAATCTACAAGCTTATGGGGAATCTACATTGCATGAAGATGATACAAGAGCGATGTTGAATGAAATATTACCCCCTGAGAAATTGCAGGAGTTCGAAGAAAATGGTGAACTTGATTTCAAATATACACTTCCTAATCTATGTCATTTTCGGATCAATGCTTTTCATCAACAAGACCAAGTTGCCATAGCAGTTCGCATGATTGATGCAAAGATACCGGCGATTGAAACACTTGGAATGCCTAATGTCTTATATACTTTAGCAGATAAACCTCAAGGACTAATTCTAGTAACTGGTCCTACTGGGTCTGGCAAATCAACGACACTTGCATCCATGATAGATTATATCAACACAACAAAATCGAAGCACATTATTACGTTAGAAGACCCAATTGAATACGTGCATACGCATAAGAAGTCAGTCATTAATCAACGAGAAGTCGGTTCGGATACGCAAAGCTTTGCCAATGGATTACGAGCTGCACTCCGTCAAGATCCCGATGTTATTTTAGTTGGTGAAATGCGAGATTTAGAAACAATTTCTACCGCCATTACAGCAGCGGAAACGGGTCATCTAGTCATGGCAACACTTCATACAAGTAGTGCTCCAACGACGATCGATCGAATTATTGATGTTTTTCCACCACACCAACAAGGGCAAATTCGCATTCAACTAGCAAACGTACTACAAGGGATCATTTCTCAAAGACTCTTTGTTAGAAACGATGCAAAAGGACGTGTCGCGGCAACGGAGATTTTAGTTCAAACACCGTCTGTTGCCAATCTAATACGAAATGAAAAGGTGCATCAAATTCAAAATGTCATGCAAACAAGTCGAGCACTTGGCATGCATACACTCGAATCATCGATTCAAACTTTGGTCACTTCAGGTAAGATTTCGCTAGAATCAGCAAAACCGTTTATGGATGTAGGTGAGTATTGATGGTTGTATTTAAATACAATGGTCGAACTGCTCAAGGTGCATTAAAAAAAGGAACCGTGGATGCTACTACTAAGCAAGCAGCTATTACAAAACTTCGTTCACAAGGAATTAATCCAAGGGAAATTGAAGAGTCCAATAGTATTCTACATAAGGAACTATCTATTGGTGGTACCGTAAAAAACCAAGATTTTGTTATTTATTGTCGTCAGTTTGCCACGTTAATACGTGCAGGCGTTTCGATTTTAGAGTCAACAAAAATTTTAGCAGAACAAACTTCCAGTAAGCCTTTAAAGAAAAGTTTACTTTCGGTTGAGGAAGATGTTCGATCTGGATTGTCATTTTCGGATGCGACAGCGAAGTATCCAAAAGTGTTCCCGCAGTTATTCGTAAATATGATACGTGCAGGGGAAGCGACTGGTAATTTGGACGAGTCATTAGAGAGATTGGCATTTTCATATGAAAAGCAATTCAACTTGAAAAAGAAAGTGCAGTCGACGATGGCCTATCCAGTCGTGTTACTAGTGTTGACGGTATTTGTAGCAGGTTTTCTCATGTTAACAATAGTTCCTCAGTTTGTCACAATGTTTAATGATATGGGAGCAGAACTACCTACAATTACAAAAGTAGTGATGAGTTTTAGTGAACTGTTGCAATCATCTTGGTATATCTTATTAGCCCTCACTATCATTGCAGTTATAGTTTTTAACTATGTATACAAGCATAACGAAGCTTTTAATTTTTCAGTGAATATCATCTTACTTAAGATGCCGATATTTGGAAAACTGCTTCAAAAGTCTGCAATTGCTCGAATGACTAGAACACTTTCTTCTTTATTCAGCAGTTCAGTACCTATCCTACAAGCTTTGACCATTGTGGAAAAAGTTATTGGTAATCCAGTCGTAGCCAAAGTAGTTCGGGAATCACGAACAAGCTTAGAACAGGGTAGTACGCTCACAGCTCCACTAGAGAAAAGCTGGATATTCCCACCTTTAGTAACACAAATGACGGCAATTGGTGAGCAAACTGGTTCACTTGACTATATGTTAGAAAAGATTGCAGTGTTTTACGAAGATGATGTTGACCGTACTGTAGATACGCTAAAATCACTAATCGAACCACTCATGATTGTGATATTAGCTGCTGTAGTTGGAACTATCGTTATGGCGATTATGATACCTATGTTTAGTATGTATGAACAAATCTAATCATTGCTTTCCATTAAAGGAGGTGACAAGTCTTGAAAACAATGATGAATGTAACACCGAAAGAAATAAATGAATCCAATTCTAGGGGGAAAATGAAAATGAAAAAATTCACTAAAATACTTAAAAATCAAAAAGGTTTAACACTTATCGAGCTTCTAGCAGTTATCGTAATCTTAGCTATTGTTGCAGCAATTGCTGTACCATCAATCGGGAATATTGTTAATAATTCGAAAGATAAAGCAATTTTATCCGAAGCTTCTAATGTAATTGCTGGAGCTAAAATAGCAGTTACTGAAGAAAAGTGCTCAACGACTACTGCTAATAATATTACTACTACAACTTGTAGTTCTAGTAATTTACTACCATACGTAGAAGGAATTACATTTGCTTCATCAGGTGATCAAGTAGTTAAAACTGTTGCTGCAGATAATACAACGACATGGACATTAACATATGCAAAGTTAGGTAAAATCAAAAATACGACTAAGTTTACAGGTGGTGGATTTACACCGGGGGCTGCCAATTTAACTATTACTGAGACTCAATTAAATACTATTTTAACAAATTAAGATTTTCTACAGCAGCTCCAGCTGCTGTAGTCACTTATTTTCACGTTTCAGCAAACGAAAGCTTCGTTTGCCGAAACGTGAAAATAACACATATAGATAGAAACATATAGGGGGGTAGCGGCTATGTTCAAAAGTAAAAAGAAGCGATTTGTTGCTTTGGAAGTGAATGAATATCTGATCCGAGCAATCGTGATGAACAGTCCAGATATAAAACAAGCCGTTGTTTATGAGCATCCGTTAAAAGCCGGAATTATTGAAGGAGATATGATTCGAGATGAGATGGCTTTATTTGATGAATTGAAGGAGCTTGTACCTGCATGGGGGATGAAACGACATGATGTTCGTTTTTTTGTTCCAGATCGTTCTGTTATGATGAAGACATTTGAGCATCCTGCTGATGTGACATCTGCTAAGTTAAAAGCTTACGTCGAAATGGAGTTAGGACAAACAATTCATTTACCTTTTACCCATCCGCTTATTGATGTGTATGATGAGAAACCGAATGACGGAGAGGCAACTCTTTTTGCTGCTCCTTCGGAGGAAGTAAGTAAGATGGCTGGTTTATTAGCTGATGTCTCGCTATCTCCTACAGTTGCAGATGTTCGTACTTTATCTACAATTCGTTTTTTAGAAAAGATAAATGCATTTACGGATAAAAAGAGTTATCTTATTACGGATTGGTCGATAACAGGAGTTTCCATTAGTATTTATACGCCTGGAAAGTTAGAATTTCTTCGCTACCAAACAATAGATACTCCTATGCAAAAATGGCAGGGACGTCAAATAGATGAGAAAATGGTTCAATTTTTTTATGATGAAGATATGGAAGAATATCGTATGCAATTAATGGATCAAATCGCTGAAATCGATCGAATTCTAAATTTTTATCGTTTCTCGCTTTATAAAGGAGAAAAGGCAGTAGATGAATTGATTGTTTTAGGAGATTCTCCAGATATGAGTTATATCTTATCCGAAATTCGTTCCAATTATGAAACTCCCGTTACATATATAGGGGATGAAGAGGTTCAGTCGTTATATCCTAATCTTAACGCTAGGCATGCTCCACTTATTGGACTTGTAATCAAGGAGGTAAATTAGTGGTTCCAGAAATTAATTTATTGCCAAAAATAGAAAGTAAAAGGTCTAATAACTTAGTAATTATCTTGAGTATAATCGTATTTGGTGCAATTATATTATTTTTAATCATACAATCATTCTCTTTAAAGAAAGATATTAGCGCTTTGACTACTGAAGAAATACAATTAATAGCAGAAAGAGACGTGCTAGCTGCTCAAATTTCTTCAACAAGTTCTGAAGATCAAGGAAGTCTATCCTCATCGGTTACTTTTGTAGAGAGTGTCTCGTATCCTGTCAGTCCTTTAATAGAAGAAGTACAATCATTGTTAGTAGAGAACACGTATTTACGTGACTATCAATTTGCAGAAATGGATGTTAATCTTACAGCTGATTTTGAGACGATGAATGACCTTTCAATTTTCATTGAAAAATTATTAAACAGTTCTTATTTTACAGATGTGAAAGTGCTGGAAATTTCAACCTTTGAACCAGCAGGTAATTCAGAAGAAACTACGGATACGGATGAGACTGATTTTGATGTGCAACCGCGTTATTCTGCTATGATTGATCTCACTATTGACCAAACGTATTTAAGTACAGGAGGTGCCCGTTGATGAATGAGTTAGTTAGTAATAAAAAAACGGGTTTTCTGTTAATAGCAGCACTAGTAGCAGTTGTCTTTGGTGCTATTTATTATTATGTTATTTATCCTTTAAACGAAGAAAAAAGTACGAAAGAAGTAATGGTAAGCAATGTTCGCAATGAGATTGCCGTATTAAATGAGCAATTAACTGCTCCGAACGAAGAAGTAGAGCCTGAGCAAAATACGTTTGCTCTACAAAAGAAAGTTCCGTTAACACGCGCTTTAGACGAGCTAATTCGCTCGATTGAAGAAGTAGAACTTATTAGTGAATCTAAAATAGAATCTATAAATTTTAATAATTATGACGCAGCTGTTTCTGAATCTCCACTTGCTCCAACGCAAACGGAAGAAGGAACACAAACAGAGAATGCTAAACCAACAGAAGAGAATACAGCTACTGAAACACCTGTTTCACCAGTAGCTAATATTGTACTTCCTCCTCAATTAAAACTAATTACTTTTAATATTTCTGTACTAACAAAAGACTATGACCACCTAAAAGTATTTATTGAAGAACTTGAAAACTTAGAACGAATTGTACGTGTCGATCAAATAGGGTTCTCCATGCCAGGTGAGGAACAATTGTACGATTTGGATTCTGAAGAAACGATTTCTGCTGAAATTCAATTGACTACGTTCTATTACAATGGCGAGTAAATGTTCGACTGTTTACTCGCTCTATTTTTGTGGATATCTACTATGATAAGGAACTTTGAAGATAGGGGTAAAGCGAATGTCTATTAGTCAGTTAAGTATATATTTGTGTGCATATATCCTCCCGGCTCTCTATTTATTTGGGATGGCTTGTGTCGTTATTTCGCAGCATCCGAAAAGACTAGAAAATAGACTGGTTGCTTCTGTCGTGTTCATCTACAGTCTCCTTTTTTTTGAAGAGTTTTTTCGACACTTATTACCAATGGAATATAGTGCAACTTTGACGAAACTGTTCTTTGGAAATTTAGGGTTACTCGTTGTAGGTATTACTTTTCATTTATATACATTTTTGGCCATTTCACAGAAGCGGATGAGAAAACCGTTTTATCCGTCTATTTTTTATGCTCCCTTCTTAGTAGCGATCGTTGCTCAATTATTTAATTACAATCTAATTTCCAATACACAGTATGAAGCAAAAGGAATTTGGTATGTTCCTGTTTTCAACATGCAATATTATGCCACGATGACGGTTTCGAATGTTTTTATAATAGTGATGTTTTTTATATTAGTTACTGGTTATCGGAAGACCAGAGTAATACAGCAAAGAAACTTACTTCGTTTTTTAATGACAAGTACCCTCGTTATCTTATTTTTGAATATTGGACTAGGGTATCTAGATTTTGCACCCGATCTTCCTCCCTATACGTATATTTATGAAGGGTTTGTGTTCTCGATACTTTTATCAATTTCGGTGATGCGCTATCGTTTATTACCGAATGTATCTAAAAGGTATCAAACGATGTTCGACTTGAGTCCTGTGTCCATTATGATCGTTAATGCAAACTGGGATATTTTAGAGATAAATGAACGCGCGGAGCAGATGTTAAACTTACATGATCAATTTGCTGTCAACATGATGAAATTTGCTCACACCAAGAACAATCAAAAGAAGCTCCGAAAACTGGCATTTGAGCTTCAAGAAAATGGAACTGTTCATGGGTATGAGATGTCTTTTGAGCTTTTGCATAGGGCAGGAGTCTCCCACTTTGCAATTGATGCATCGATAGTGTCAACTGGTGAGGAAAAAATCTATTACTTAATGTGGCGAGATGTAACGGACGAGGTAGAGAAGGAAAAGATTATTATGCATATGGCGTATCATGATGCATTAACTAATCTACATAATCGTGCTTATTTTGTGACGAAAGTACGTAGACGATTAATAGAAATTACCAATCAAACAAATGCTATGGGTGTATTAATTTTACTTGATCTGAACCACTTTAAAGAAGTCAATGACCAATTTGGTCACAGCTTGGGTGATCAAGTGCTTCAACATACGGCAGATATTTTGAAAAAGGCAGTTCGGAAAAATGATTTAGTTGCACGCTTTGGTGGGGATGAATTTGTCTTGTTTTTGCATGACTTCGCGTCAAGAGAGTTATTTTATGAATGGTTAGTGCGTTTACGCTCCTTGTTTGCGGCAAACCGTTTTGAATCTAAGGGTATTATGGTAGAAATTGAACCGAGTATTGGTATTGCGTTTTATCCGGATCAGGCGCTTACTTTTGAGGATTTATTTCATCAGGCTGATTTGAATATGTATAAAGATAAAGAAAGTTTAAAAAGTATGAAATAAGGTGTTTATCATGGAAATTGCACTAATGTTGGTTGTGTTTATATATGGGCTAGTATTTGGGTCTTTTTTTAACGTAGTGGGCTTGCGTGTGCCGAAGGGGGAGTCTATTCTTCGTCCTCCTTCCCATTGTACGGTCTGTGATCGAAATCTATCTGCGCGAGATTTAGTTCCTGTGTTTTCCTATGTGTTTTTAAAAGGAAAATGTAGAGGCTGTGGGACAAAGATTCATTGGGTGTACCCAGTGATGGAACTAGTGACGGGTTTATTATTTGCATTTGCTTTTGCTCAGCTAGGTTTTTCCAAAGAGTTTATTGTAGCCATTTTACTTACTTCCTTGCTTGTCATTATTACGGTTTCCGATATTGCGTATATGCTCATTCCGGATAAGATTCTATTATTCTTTTTAATTCCTTTAGTAGGTGCTAGAATTTTAGCTCCTCTAACCCCTTGGTGGGATAGTATACTTGGAGCGGTAATTGGTTTTAGTGTATTGTTTTTAATTGCGGTATTGTCGAAAGGTGGAATGGGTGGCGGGGATATTAAGTTATTCTTCGTCATTGGACTTGTACTAGGTACAGTGTCTACATTATTGACGTTGTTTTTAGCGTCCATTATCGGGACTATTTTCGGAATCATTTCATTACGAATTGCGAAAAAAGGGCGTAAGACACCGATTCCATTTGGACCTTCGATTGCCATTGCTGCAGTGATTTCGTATTTTTATGGGGGATCACTTGTCGATTGGTATATGAATTTGTTTTTTTAACTCGATAAATTTTTAGGGCGAGCCGACATAGGTCTAGTCTTTTTTTATGTTTTTCGTGATAAGGTTGTGAAAAAAGAGGTGATATTATGCCGATTAGAAGGCGGAATCCTAGAAAAAAGATAATATTAGCAGCCGTTCAAGGGCTTGTTATTGGAGTAATTGGAGTTTTACTTTTTGGTTTTATATTAAATTTTGCGAATGAGAAAAAAGTAGAAAATGAAGAAGAAATTACTGCTCCTAATACTGTAAAGGAGGAGGAAGAAGACGAAGAGAAAGTAGAAGTAGCAGCTGATGCTTTGCTAGCTTTTAAAGCAAAACAATATGGCATGTTTACAACAAAGGAAAGTGCTATAGATTTTATGGCTACGGAACCGACTCTAGTGAAAGCGAGTATTGTACAAGTAGAAAATCAATTTTTTGTATGGAGTGAATTATTTGTGAACGACGTGCCTAGTTCTCAACAGGAAGCGCTCCCTACTTTTATTAAAAATCTATACATTTCTACAAACGGATGTGAAGATCCAAAAGTGAAAAAAATCATGACGGTTTTACAAGAAGAAAATATCTCGAAAAATTTTTTTGACTCTATCGTAAAAAAAGAAGAATATCCGGATGATTTAACAAACATCGTGCAAGCGGTATCAACGTTTTCAGATGTTTCATCGGTTATGAGATTACATGTTTTTTCCCACTATTTAGATCAGAATAAATGTGTAGAATTGAGTTTCTGAGCTTAAAAAGGGCCCAAAATGAAATAGTTGCGATTTCTACACAATTCCCATTTTTTCATTTCTTTTGTATGCTATTGAAAAGGGGGAATTAACCATGAAAATCATCACTAATCACCAAATTATTTTAGCAAGCGAATCTCCAAGAAGGAAGGAACTCTTTGGCAAATTAGGAATTCCATTTGAAGTACAACCTTCAAGTGTAAATGAAGAAGTAGAAGGGGAACATACACCGGAAGAATTTGCTCTTTCCATTGCCAAACTGAAAGCAACTGCTATTGCAGAGAAAAATCCTCATGCAGTTGTTATTGGAGCAGATACAACGGTTCGTTTAGGAAATGAACTGCTCTCTAAGCCGGCAAATAATGAGGAAGCTAAAAAGTATCTGCAGCAGTTATCGGGTAAAGTGCATAATGTTATAACGGGTGTCTCCATTCAAGGGCTGGGAAGCAGTTTAGGTTTCACAGAATCTACACAAGTGAAGTTTTACGATTTAACCGATGAGCAGATTGATGCTTATGTAGCTACAGGGGATTCTTTAGATAAAGCTGGTGCATATGGTATTCAAACATTGGGAGGATTATTTGTCGAAAAAATCCAAGGAGATTACAATAATGTCGTTGGGCTTCCAATTAGTCGCTTGTTTCAAACGCTATTAAATCTTCACATAATAGAATTTGATAAGGAGCTGAGTAAATGACCGTAAACTTACCACCTGCCTTAATGATCCGAGATGTACATATGGCTGATCGACCTCGAGAGAGACTTATTAGACAAGGTGCGCAAAGTTTATCCAACCAAGAGCTAATAGCGATCTTGCTTCGTACAGGTACGAAGCAAGAGTCTGTTCTACATCTTGCGAACCGTGTGCTTAACTTTATTGAACAAATACAAGAATTAAAAAATACTACCATGGAAGAAATTATGTCTGTGAGAGGTATTGGTGAAGCAAAGGCCGTGCAGCTCCTTGCAGCAGTTGAGCTAGGTAGAAGATTGTCTCAACAAGTAACAGACGAAAAATTTACGATCCGCTCCCCGAAAGATGCCGCTATATACCTAATGCCTGATATGACCTCGTTAAAACAAGAGCATTTTGTAGTACTCTTCCTAAATGTCAAAAACCAAATTCTCCATAAACAAACTGTATTTATCGGCTCCCTTAATGCTTCAATCGTACATCCAAGAGAAATATTTCGGGAAGCTGTGAAACGCTCCGCTGCCTCTATTATATGTGCGCATAACCATCCCTCCGGCAATCCCACGCCCTCTTCAGAAGATATTGATGTAACGAAACGATTGCTTGAGGCTGGACAGCTGATGGGAATCGAATTGATTGATCATGTCATCATAGGGGACCATCAATTTATTAGTTTAAAAGAAAAAGGGTATATGTGACACTGTGCATTTTCTTTTCTATCCGTTATAATGAGAGTTATGACTTTAAAACAATTAAGTGAAACTTGTAAGAGATAGAAAGGGAGTAAGTAATAGTGTTTGGATTTGGATCAAGAGATGTTGGAATCGATTTAGGGACAGCGAATACGCTTGTTTTTATAAAAGGGAAGGGCATTGTATTAAGAGAGCCTTCTGTAGTTGCAAAAAATGTGCAAAACGGTGATATAGTTGCTGTTGGTAACGATGCAAAAAATATGATTGGTCGAACGCCAGGTTCGATTGTAGCTATACGTCCAATGAAAGATGGTGTTATTGCGGATTTTGATACGACATCTGCAATGATAGAATATTATTTAAGAAATGCGATGAAGGCGTCTGGTATGTCTTGGAGCAAACCAAATGTGATGATTTGTGTACCATTCGGAATTACTTCCGTAGAACAACGTGCTGTAATTGATGCTGCAAAACAAGCGGGAGCTCGTGATGCCATAACAATTGAAGAGCCATTTGCTGCTGCAATCGGAGCAAATTTACCTGTTTGGGAACCTACTGGAAGTATGGTCGTTGATATAGGTGGAGGTACGACAGAGGTAGCAGTCATTTCCCTTGGGGGAGTTGTAACAAGTGAGTCCGTTCGAGTAGGCGGAGATGCAATGGACCAAGCTATTACTAGCTATGTTCGTAAAACGTATAACTTAACAATTGGTGAACGTACAGCTGAATCGATTAAAATGGAAATTGGCTCTGCGAGAGTAACAGGAATTGAAGATAAAATGGACATTCGTGGCCGAGATTTAGTGACTGGATTACCGAAGACTATTGATATCTCTTCCAAAGAAATTGCAAGTGCTTTACGTGAATCGATTTCATCTATCATTGATGGTGTGAAGAAGACATTGGAGCAAACTCCTCCAGAATTATCTGCGGATGTAATGGAACGTGGTATTATGCTTACTGGTGGTGGAGCATTATTGAAAAATTTAGACAAAGTTATTAGTGACCAAACAAATATGCCTGTATTTATTGCCGAGAGTCCATTAGATTGTGTTGCTATTGGAACAGGAAAAGCACTAGATCATATGGGGCTATTAAAGCGTCAACAAAACAAACATTAAGGGGAAGTGAGTTATGCCACAGTTTTTTTCGAATAAGCGATTAATTTTGCTGCTTGTAGGGATGATCTTTCTTGTGGCACTCATCAGCTTTTCTTTGCGCGATCGAAATCATGCATCATTACCAGAACAATTAATTAAAGATGTGGTCGGTTTTGGACAAACAGTGTTTTCTAAGCCGACCCAGTATGTTACTGGTATTTTTAACAATGTGGAGTCTTTGCTTAATACATATGATGAAAACAAACGATTGAAAGCTAGATTAGAAGATTATGCATCCTTACAGGCTGAAGTGAACGATTTACAGCTTGAAAATAAAGAGTTAAGAAACATTGTAGATAAAGAAGAAAATCTCCGAGCGTTTAACCCAATTCAATCTACCGTGATTGCACGTAATCCCGATCAATGGGAAGAAAAAATCATTATTGATAAAGGCGAAATTCATGGAGTGGAAAAAAATATGGCTGTTATGACTTCTAAAGGATTAATAGGGAAAGTCATATTGACTACACCATATACTTCTACTGTGGAACTTTTATCTACTCAAAATCCAAATTATCGTGTTTCTGCAGTTATTGCGGCTGAAGAAGAAGTTTTTGGGTTAATTGAAGGGTTCGATGAGAAGCGTAAAGAACTTATCATGAAAAGAATCGATTCAGACTTTGAAGTGAAAAAAGGTCAAAAAGTGACTACTTCTGGTTTAGGTGGTATTTTCCCAAAAGGGATTTTAATTGGAGAAGTGACAGAAGTAACAACAGATGATTATGGTTTAACACAACTTGCCTACATTAAACCAGCAGCAAGCTTCTCTATATTAGATCATGTGATTATTTCTAAACGTTCTATTAATTCTGTTGATGGTTCTGATGGAGATAATACAGAGAAAGATCTAACAGAAGGTGCGGGGGACGGCTCATGATTCGTTTTCTAGTAATTATTGTGTCGGTTCTATTATTTTATATGGAACCGATTTTTGGCCTATTTTCTCCAATTGAATTAAATGGAGATTTTTATGTTTTAGTACCACGCTTTTTAATCATGTATTTAATATTTGTCTCCATTTATTACGACCGCAAACGAGCGATGTTATACGCTTTGTTTTTTGGGCTCTTGTATGATGTCTTTTTCATTGATATTATTGGATTATATTCTTTTATTTACCCATTAATGTGTTTAGTTGCAAGCTATGTTGTTAAGTTTGTCCATCAGCACTTAATAGTCGCTACTATTTTGACGCTAATTCTAGTAGCTGTAGTTGAATCATTATTATTCTTATTTTATACATTCATTGGTATTAAAACGATGTCGTTTACTAATTTTTATCAATATAATCTCATCCCCACGATGATAGCTAATCTAGTATTCCTATTAATGTTTGGGTGGGCATTTAAATATATTCTTCTAAATCGGTTTAATCAAAAAGCATTACTTCTTCAAAAATAATAGTTTTGGTTAAACTGTAGATCTGAGGTGACTTGATTGACGAAAAAGCAGTTAATATCGATTAAAGGAACGAAAGAGGGCCTTGTATTACGTTTAGACGATCAGTGTTCATATACAGAGCTTTTAGAAGAGTTAGCGAAAAAGGTATCTGATGAAGGTTTTGAAGGTCAAGCTGAAGTGCTATTACAACTGGGATATCGATATTGCAATGACGAACAGGCAAAAGAAATTATTAACTGTGTACAACAAACGGAACATCTTCGAGTAACAAAGATTCAAAGTGAAGTAATGACTGTGGAAGAATGTAATAGAAGATTACTAGAAAACCAGTCAGAAACGTACGTTGGAATTGTTCGATCAGGACAAGTAATAACGGCAGTAGGTGACCTAGTAATCATTGGAGATGTTAATCCGAATGGACGAGTTGTTGCTGGTGGTAATGTGTTTGTACTCGGTAGGCTAAAAGGTATTGCACATGCCGGTTCTAGTGGGAATAGAGATGCGGTAATAGCAGCCTCTTGGTTAGAGGCAACGCATCTAATCATTGATAATGTCGTTGAAATGATGACAGAGGAGTCAGGTATTCTATCAGAGAAACCAGAAATGGAATGTGCTTATTTACATACAAATGGTTCTATCGCAATTGACCGTTTACAAGACCTTCGATTGTTAAGACCAAATATATCAACATTTAAAGGAGGAAGCTAATGTGGGAGAAGCAATCGTAATAACTTCAGGGAAAGGTGGTGTCGGTAAAACGACTACAACTGCAAACCTTGGAACTGCATTGGCTTTGCAAGGAAAGAAAGTTTGTTTAATGGACACGGATATTGGTTTAAGAAACTTGGATGTGGTTCTTGGACTTGAAAATAGAATTATATATGACCTAGTAGATGTCGTGGAAGGTCGTTGTAAGATTCATCAAGCGCTTGTAAAAGATAAGCGTTTTGAAGATAAGTTATACTTATTACCAGCAGCGCAAACGACAGATAAAAACGCTGTCACTCCAGACCAAATGAGAGAGCTTGTGACAGAGCTGAAGCGTGATTATGATTATGTTTTAATCGATTGTCCAGCAGGGATTGAGCAAGGGTATAAAAATGCAATTGCTGGAGCAGATAAAGCAATTGTTGTCACAACGCCTGAGATTTCTGCAGTTCGTGATGCTGATCGAATTATTGGCTTACTAGAACAAGAGCAATCAATTGATCCTCCTAAGCTAATTATTAACCGCATTCGCCAACATTTAATGGTGAAAGGCGAAGCGCTTGATATAAACGAAATTACAACACATTTATCCATAGATTTATTGGGAATAATACCAGACGATGAGAATGTTATTACTTCTTCCAATAAAGGAGAACCTGTTGTAATGGATCCAAGTAATAGAGCAGCACTTGGGTACCGCAACATTGCACGGCGTATTCTAGGTGAATCTGTACCTTTAATGTCAATGGATACGCAAAAAAAAGGTGTAATGTCTAAAATTAAATCTATCTTCTCTAAATAAACTAACTATCGAGAAGCTAACTTCCATTAATAATTTGGAGTTAGCTTCTTTTTATATTCATGAATTTGATTGGGTTGTCATACATTCTTTTTAGGGGGAATGTTATGCTTTCGAAAAAAAAATGGATGCTTGCATTTGCATTGGTAATTTTGTTTGTAATGTTGGACAAATTCGAAAAAAATGATGTGTTATCTACTGATTACGCTACATCACTTCTGGCACCTCAAAAGCCATCTGAAGTGTATAGGAAAGTCATGGAGTGGATTAATCCATCCGATGATTTAGTAAGTGTTAGTGCACCTGTGACCAATCCTCCTTTAATCGAATATAAATCGATTCAACCTTTTGAAAAAGGAGCTATTTTAGCCATTGATGAAACACAAGAACTTTATGCTTCGGAAGATGGATTAATTATTTTCACAGGATATACAAAAAAAACGGGTAAAACGCTATCTATTTTGTATGATACTGGAGAAACCGCTACCTTTGGTTTTGTAGAAGATTTTTACCAATTACCTTACACAACTATTAATGCAGGAGATATTTTTGCGTCTGTAGAGAGCAAAGTTCTCTATATTCAAGTAGAAAAAGAAGGGGAGTTATTAGAAACGAGCGACCTAGTAGAATGGTTAACCGCATCGAATGAATAAGCCAGTTTACCGGGTACATCCTATTATGATTCCGTTTTTCCTCTTTTTTTATTTGTCTGGAGAAATTGCCATCTATTCAATCGTATTTGGCTCTTTGCTTATACATGAGGTAGGACATTTAATAGGAGCAAAGCTAGTTGGGGCAAGAGTTCGTTCTTGCACTATTCTCCCATATGGTGGAGAAATAAAAATAGAGCAGTTTTCCAGATTGAAAGGAAGTCACCAGCTTTTTATTATTCTAATAGGTCCTTTCTGTACATTATTATTAATGGTTTTTAGTGTTATTGTAGACTTTCCACAAGCAAATATACTATTTTTCACTCAGACGGCTATTTTAGGGTTAAATCTACTTCCTATTTTTCCACTGGATGGTGGACGAGCATTATACGTGTTTTTCCCAAATCATTACGTGGAGTTAATAAGCTTTTCGATTTGGATTAGTGTGCTTATTTTTTATGTCAGTTTATTTTACTTTCCTAAAGGTCTGTCCATCTCGATTATTTTTTTATTTATCGCATTTCAAAACTATTCTTATTGGAGATTTAGAAAGTACAAACTTGCATTTGATCGTATTACTAGAAGTGCTTGACTCGGATTTTTATATGTGCTATTATTTTAATGTTATTGTTTGTAACAGCACCCGTTGTTACAACCGCTCTGAAAAGGTTTAAGTATACGAGTAATCGGATCACCTTTTGTAAGGCGAGTCTTAGTCTAAGAGGAGGTGCAAGTATATGTACGCAATTATTGAAACTGGTGGAAAACAAATCAAAGTTGAACAAGGGCAAGAAATCTACATTGAAAAATTAGATGCTAACGCTGATGAAGTTGTAACTTTTGATAAAGTTCTATTCGTAGGTGGAAATGATGTTAAAGTTGGTGCTCCATTCGTGGAAGGTGCTACAGTTACAGCGAAAGTTGTAAAAAATGGCAAAGCTAAAAAAATCATCGTTTTCAAATACAAAGCTAAAAAGAACTACCGTAAAAAACAAGGTCATCGTCAACCATACACTAAATTAGTAGTAGAATCTATTAGCTTATAATATGATTAAAGTGACTGTGATGAAAGATCAATCAGGTCTTATTCATTCATTTGAAATGAAAGGACATGCTGATTTTGCAGAACATGGGAAAGATTTAGTTTGTGCAGGTGCTTCTGCTGTATCGTTTGGTGCAGTGAATGCCATTATTGCCCTTACAGAAATCACACCTATAATCGAGCAAAAAGGTAACGGAGGGTATTTATACGTTGAAGTGCCAAGCATTACAAATCCGGAAAAGGCTGCTAATATACAGTTAATTCTAGAGGCGATGATTGTTTCTTTACAAACGATTGAACAAGATTATGGGAAATATATAAAAATAACCTTCAAACAGTAGGAGGTGGAACATATGTTAAAATTAAATCTTCAGTTTTTCGCATCCAAAAAGGGAGTAGGTTCGACTCGTAACGGTCGTGACTCTCAATCGAAACGTCTTGGCGCTAAACGTGCTGACGGACAATTCGTATCAGGCGGATCAATTTTATACCGTCAACGCGGTACTAAAATTCACCCGGGTGAAAACGTTGGACGTGGTGGAGATGACACACTTTTTGCGAAAGTTGACGGTGTAGTGCGCTTTGAGCGTTTCGGCCGCGACAAGAAAAAAGTAAGTGTATATCCTGTAGCTCAAGAAGCTTAAACAAAAAATCAAAGGACTGCATTTATGCGGTCCTTTTTTATTTTCAAAAAACATAAAAGTTATCCTATACTCTGGAGCAAAATGTATCTATACCTGTTATACTAGACAAGGATAGTAAACGTTGGAGTGTGTATACTAATATGAGTCATAAACCAATAACAATAAATGAAATACTTCGCCATTCCATGCATGATTTTTTAAATCAAATGCATCTAATTCAAATGAATCTAGATATGGGTAGACAAGAGGAAGCAAAGAATTTAATTCATATGTATTCACAGAAATGTAATCAGTTCTTCGATATAAATAACGCTGGATTATTAAAAACGAATGAATGGTTGCAGACGTTTACTATGAAGTATAATCACATGACTTTAGATGTTCAAACATCTCTTCTAAAACGTGGAGCAGAAAAATACGATGTTGCACTTCGGGATTATTTAGATCGGTTTGTTCAATCCGTTTACCCGAACCTTAGAGGATATCAAGAGCAATTACTTAAAGTTCATATCAATTCAGATGAATTATTGGAGATTTTTATTGAAATCACTGGAGATTGGTCTCCCTATTCGTGGATGGATGAAATATCGAATGAATTATTTCGAATAGAAAGACTGGTAAATACAGAAAACCAAATAAAATGTAAACTAATTGCAAGTGAAAGATTGGAGTGAAATAAATGTTTGTCGATCACGTGAAGGTGTATGTAAAAGGTGGAGACGGCGGAGATGGTATGGTTGGATTCCGTCGTGAAAAATATGTTCCTATGGGAGGTCCCGCTGGTGGTGATGGCGGAAACGGTGGAGATGTTATTTTCGTAGTAGATGAAGGTTTACGCACGCTAATGGATTTCCGTTATAAACGCAATTTTAAAGCAACTCGTGGAGAACACGGGGGAAGTAAGAATATGCATGGTGCAAATGCAGATGATTTATTCGTAAAAGTTCCTCCGGGTACTGTTGTGATGAATGAAGAAACTGGACAAGTTATTGCGGATTTAGTAGAGCAAGGTCAAAAAGCAGTAATCGCAAGAGGTGGCCGTGGAGGTCGTGGAAACTCTCGTTTTGCAACGGCAGCAAACCCTGCTCCAGAGCTTTCAGAGAAGGGCGAACCAGGATACGAGTTAAGTGTTACATTAGAACTTAAAGTTCTAGCGGACGTAGGTTTAGTAGGATTCCCAAGTGTGGGTAAATCGACTTTATTATCGGTTGTGTCTGCAGCAAAACCAAAAATTGCTCCGTATCATTTTACAACAATTGTTCCTAATTTAGGAATGGTTGAAACAGAAGATCACCGTAGTTTTGCAATGGCTGATTTACCAGGATTAATCGAAGGCGCACATGAAGGTGTAGGCCTAGGTCATCAATTCCTACGTCATATTGAACGTACACGCGTTATTGTACATGTAATCGATATGTCTGGGATGGAAGGCCGTGATCCTTACGAGGACTATTTAACAATCAATGAAGAGCTAAAACAATATAATCTTCGTTTAACGGAAAGACCTCAGATTATTGTTGCAAATAAAATGGATATGCCAGATGCAGAAGAAAACTTAATTGCATTTAAAGAAAAGGTTGGCCCTGATATGAAGGTCTTCCCAATCTCAGCAATTTCCCGTCAAGGACTGCAAGAATTACTATTTTCTGTAGCTGACTTATTAGAAGTAGCGCCAGAATTCCCGTTAGAACAATTGATGGAAGAAGAAACAGAAACGTCTGTTATGTATAAGCATGAAGGCCAAAAAGATGACTTCACGATTACTAGAGATGATGATGGAGCGTTCGTATTATCTGGTGGGACAGTTGAAAGATTATTTAAAATGACTGATTTCAGTAGAGAAGATTCTATCCGCAGATTCTCAAGACAATTACGTGGTATGGGAATAGATGAAGCATTACGTCAACGTGGAGCAAAAGATGGAGACATCGTAAGACTATTGAAATTTGAATTTGAGTTTATCGAATAGGAGAAAGAAGGGAACCGCATGAAAGATGTTACAAACCAGCGCTTTTTTTTAGTACGAGAAGATGTGCTTACTGAAGCAATGCAAAAAACTTTGGATGCAAAGCATCTTCTTCAATCTGGGAAAGTATCTTCTATTTGGGACGCAGTAAAAGAAGTTGACTTATCCCGAAGTGCTTTTTATAAATATCGTGATGCGGTTTTTCCGTTCCATTCGATTGTGCAAGAAAGAATATTAACAGTATTTTTACAGTTAGAAGATAGAGAAGGAACGCTCGCAAGATTACTCCAACTCATAGCAGACTCAGCATGTAATGTATTAACTATTCACCAAACGATACCAATTCAAGGCAGAGCAAGTGTGACGTTATCGCTAGATGTCACAGCAATGACAAGGGAATTAGAGGAATTCATAAATGAAATGAAGCGACTAGACTTTGTCGAATCAGCGGAAGTTATTAGTTCTGGTGCTTTATAAGGAGGATTTTAATTGTCAACTCAACAAGTGGCTTACCTCGGACCGGAAGCTTCTTTTACCCATTTAGCAACGAAGTGTTTATTCCAACATAATCAATTAGTTCCAATACGAACGATACCAGAAGCCATTGAAGCAGTCGCTAGTGGTAAAGTGGATATTGCTGTCGTACCAATCGAAAATGCGTTAGAAGGTACAGTTCCATTAACGATTGATTATTTATTTCATGAAGCAGATGTGTATGTCATTGCTGAAATACTAGCACCAATAGAACAGCATTTAATGGTACATCCAGCCAATGAAAAAAGATGGGAAGACATAACGACTGTCTATTCTCATCCCCATGCTCTCGCTCAGTGCCATAAGTTTTTGTATAATCGCTTTAGAAAAGTCCCACTTGAACAATCAACTTCAACAGCAGCTGCAGCAAAATTTGTTTCTGAAAATGAACAAGCATGTATTGCTGCAATTGGAAATACATCCGCTGCTACTGAGTATGGATTAAAAATCGTTGAGCATAATATTCATGATTTTCATTTTAATCACACTCGTTTCTTTGTACTCTCCCAAAAGAATAAGAGTATCCAACAACCTGGCCATACAGATCAAATAAAGACGACTGTGATGATCACATTGCCAAAAGACGATCGTTCTGGGGCATTGCATCAAGTACTTTCTGTTTTTGCATGGAGACAGCTGAATTTAAGCAAAATTGAATCCCGACCTTTAAAAACTGGACTAGGGCAATACTTTTTCATCATTGATGTACTAGAAGATGAAAGAACTCCTATGATGGTAGGTGCAGTGGAAGAATTAAAAGCTTTAGGCTGTGAAGTGAAGTCTCTTGGATCTTACAATACATACGAAACGGAAACAGAAGCGCCTGCAGATTGAGGTGCTTCTGTTTTGCGTTTCATTTAATTTAGTCTCGCATTTACGGGAATTGGTCTCAGTTAGTTGGGAATGAATGCACTTTAAAGGAATTTGGTCTCTCTTTAATCTAAAATGGTCTCGTTAAACCATTTATTGGATAAATAGACACCTATTCTTTAATTACATATCCTTTTCTTTGAATAGCTCCTATTCCGCGGTTTAAAATTTCTTCTGTTGGTGCAGATAGAAGGTGGAGATGAATACCGGAAGTAAGTTCCAACAAAAAAGATGCTTCTGTTTCTCTAACTTTCTTTAAAAACATTTCTACATCATGACGGTTAGAAACCATGATGGCAGAGGTGATTTCTCCGTATACAGGATGCTCTACCGTGACATTTTCTACCGTAACCCCGGCGTCTACTAATGTGAGTAGCTCATCTTCCGAATCTTTTGATTGATGATTACATGCAACACGTTTTTGAAAATAAGCACTATTCTCTTTGTCTGGTAATAAAATATACCCTTGACTTGTAGACACAATAGGGATATTCGTAGCCTTTAATAAAGTAATATCATTTACAATTACCTGTCGGCTGACATTTGCTTGCTTAGCAAGCTCTGTCCCTGTTACTGGCTGATCTTGTTCTTTTAAATAAGAAAAGATCCAACTTCTACGTTCTGCCCCTTTTAACTTTTTCAACTTTAATCCCTCCAAACTTGCATAACGGTATAGTTCCTATTCATAAGTTTATCATGAAGGGAAGTGTGTTTGTTTTAAAATCTGTGACCAATTTTAGGTGTTACACATAATTTAAGGAGAAGGAAGGAAGGAGGAAGACTGTGCAGATTCATATTGTCAAAAAAGGTGACACCCTTTGGAAAATTTCAAGAAGCTATGGTGTTTCTTTTGAAGAATTAAAAAAGTTAAACGCACATCTCGCAAATCCGGAATATATTGTGCCAGGTATGAAGATTTTTATCCCGGTTACAAATAAGACGGAATCGATGACTCATCCGTATAGCGAGAATCGGCCTGTTAAAAAAGAAATGACGAAGAAGGAGGGGGTAAAGGTTCAACCGATACAACCAAAACAAATAGTTAAACCAGTCCAACCAAAGCAAATAGTTCAACCGCAGCCGCAGCCACAACCGATCCCGCAACCGCCACCGATGCCAGCAATGCCAGCAATGCCAGCAATGCCACAGATGCCACAGATGCCACAGATGCCGCAAATGCCGCAAATGCCGCAAATGCCGCAAATGCCGCAAATGCCGCAAATGCCACAGATGCCACAGATGCCACAGATGCAACCGGTTCAGCCAGTTTGCCCTACGCATAAACCAAAACCAATTCAGCCTTATTCGCTTCCATTTCATATGATGCCAGTACCAGACATAGATATGACACCATCTCCTCAAGGGTGGAGATTAGTGGAGTCCACTTGTATTGAAGCAATTAGTGAAGAGTGTGAATCACCCGAAATGCCTTTACCAACACCAAGGCCAACACCAATGACAGCGCCAATTGCGCAGGAAATGTCTCCGATGATGGAAGAACCATCTCCTGAAATGCAACCTATGTATGAAAATCCACCTATGCAGCAATTTGCATATTTGTGTTCATGCATGCCGCAAATGCACCCATGTATGCACCCACAGATACACCCATGGATGCACCCACATATGCACCCACATATGCATCCGCAAATGCACCCATACGGAGGATGTCCATGTTCACAATTATGCTACTTCCCAGTAGAATCATGCCCTCCATATCCACAACCATATCAAGCTTTTTAATAAGTGGACGATTACATTAAGCAAATTAAAAAGAACGTGTGGAAGTGGAAAAATGAAAATGGAGTATTTTCCGTAAAGAAATATCCTTCCGTGGTGCAGGCGGAAAAAATTCGTTTTATTCATAATGAATTGCAATATATGGAAAAACCATTTGTATTACCTGTTATCACTTCTTCTCAGCCCGATTTTATTATTCAGCCTTGGTTTAAAGGAACGCACTCAGTTAATTATGGTAATGAAAAAGATCGGAAAGAGGTCTATTCATTATTGAATCGATTGCATAAAACAAACCGGATGACTTCGTGGGAAGATAGTAAAGTTCTTTATCCATTCAATCTAGTTTCAAAGTGGCAAAATCGATTATTGAAAATAACAGAAATTGCATATTTCATCGAATCCTATATCGGTAATTACAAAACAAAGCATCTTTTGTTATATGGTGAGATTGCACTTCGAAACATTGGACCATTTAGTATGAAAGAACGTACTATTTTGCATGGTGATGTCGTCCACCATAATTTTTTATCGAATGGCTCTTCGTATAAGATTATTGATTTTGATCTTGCAGTTCTTGCTCCTAAAGAAATGGAATATATTTTATGGATTCATCGGGTACTTCCTGAAATTGAATACGATATTCATTTTTTACTTAGTGAATTTCCCGTATTAGAGGAAATTGTAAGCAAGCATAAAGAAGCTTTGATGTTTCCAAATGAATTATATAGAGAATGGTTATATGCATTTGGTTTACCGGTAGAAAGAAAACAAAAATTTATAGATCAGTTAGTTCCATATACGAACAAAGCTTTAACCAATTGGGCTAATTTGTGCTATAATTTAAGTCAGCTATAAGAGTTAAATGTGGAGTTGGTCGCTCATTTGGGGCGGCCTTCTTTGTTTGATATGGTATAATAAGTGTATGGATTGTGAGGGATTTAGGGCATGTATGATTACATAAAAGGCCAGGTGACACGGGTGACACCTGAGTACGTAGTACTAGAACAACAAGGAATAGGATATCAGCTTTTTACACCAAATCCATTTGCCTTTAGAAAGAGTGAAGAAGTCATTCAAGTGTTTACGCATTTTCATGTAAGAGAAGATGCGCAGCAATTAATGGGCTTTTTGACATTAGCGCAAAGAGAGTTATTTCGAAAGCTTATTCTCGTATCTGGTATAGGTCCAAAAGGGGCCTTAGCGATTTTAGCTAGTGGCGAACCGACTCATGTGATTCAAGCAATCGAACGAGAAGATGAATCATTTTTAGTGAAATTTCCAGGAGTCGGGAAAAAAACCGCTCGTCAAATGATTTTAGATTTAAAAGGAAAATTACATGATTTAATCGATATAGAACTGATGGAATTCGAAGACGACGAACCAAATTTATTTGTAGATAGTGAAACAGAGCATGAATTAGAAGAAGCAATGCTTGCTCTGACAGCACTTGGCTATTCGGAACGTGAACTTTCAAAAGTCCGTCCACAATTGAAGACAAATAAAGAGCTTCAAACAACGGATGAGTTTATGAAAAAAGCTTTACAATTATTATTTTCCGGGAAATAAGGAAAGGAGGGTCTTGGCATGACAGAACGTGTGATTTCGAGCGAAATTTCTAATTTTGATGAGCCATTTGAGCAATCACTCCGTCCGCAGTTATTAGCACAATATATTGGGCAAGAGAAGATTAAGCATAACCTAGAGATTTTCATTGAAGCAGCAAAAATGAGAAATGAAAGTTTAGATCATTGTCTTTTGTATGGACCTCCTGGACTTGGTAAAACGACACTTGCTTCTGTAATTGCGAATGAAATGGACGTCCAGATACGCATGACTAGTGGGCCAGCAATCGAGCGCCCTGGAGATTTAGCAGCTATTGTTAGTTCACTAGAGCCTGGAGATGTATTGTTTATTGATGAAATACATCGCTTAAATCGCTCTATAGAAGAAGTACTATATCCTGCAATGGAAGACTTTTGCTTAGACATAGTTGTTGGGAAGGGTCCAGCTGCAAGGAGTGTCCGACTTGATTTGCCACCTTTTACATTGGTAGGCGCAACGACAAGAGCAGGTGCATTATCTGCGCCATTACGAGATCGTTTTGGTGTTTTACTTCGACTTGATTATTACGATGAAGCAGCACTTACGTCCATTGTTGTACGGAGTGCGGATCTTTTTAATGCGTCCATTGATTATGAATCCGCTGGAGAAATTGCTAGGCGTGCCAGAGGGACACCGCGTATTGCCAATCGTTTATTGAAAAGAGTTCGAGATTACGCGCAAGTCCGAGGAAATGGGCATATATCAATCGACATGGCGAGGGAAGCTCTAGAACTACTGCAAGTAGATCCTCGCGGTTTAGATCATATTGATCACAAGCTAATCAATGCAATGATTGAACGTTTTAGAGGGGGACCCGTCGGACTGGACACAATTGCGGCGAGTATTGGTGAAGAGTCTACAACTATTGAAGATGTATACGAGCCATACTTGATGCAAATCGGTTTTATTCAACGTTCCCCACGTGGAAGAATTGTTACATCGCTCGCATATGAGCATTTAGGAATACCGTTACCGATTGAAAGAAACAACTAATAAAGGATGTAAGCAAAATGAGAGTAGAAGATTTTGATTTTGATTTACCAGAAGAATTAATAGCACAAACGCCATTACTTGATCGGACAAGCAGCAAGCTGTTAATTGCTGATTATCCGAAGGGCATCTATACACATGAAAAGTTCTCAGCCATACTGCATGAATTAAACGAAGGTGATTGCTTAGTATTAAACGATACTAAAGTACTGCCTGCTCGCTTAATGGGTGTAAAAGCAGAAACAGGTGCAAGTATAGAAGTTTTACTTTTAACACAAATTGAAGGTGACCATTGGGAAACACTTGTAAAACCAGCTAAACGTGTAAAGATTGGAACAAAAGTTTCGTTTGGCGATGGTTTATTAAGTGCGGTTTGTACCGAATTAAAAGAACATGGTGGACGAG
This sequence comes from Psychrobacillus sp. FSL H8-0483, assembly GCF_038637725.1. Taxonomy (NCBI): domain Bacteria; kingdom Bacillati; phylum Bacillota; class Bacilli; order Caryophanales; family Bacillaceae; genus Psychrobacillus; species Psychrobacillus sp. FSL H8-0483. Next base: position 2,744,814 of record NZ_CP152052.1, on the reverse strand, counting down.
TATTCCGCTTTGAATATACAGGAGTGTTTTTTGAAGTACTGGATAAGCTTGGAGAGATGCCTCTACCACCTTATATTCATGAAAAGTTGGAAAATAAAGAACGTTATCAAACAGTATATGCAAAAGAACAAGGTTCAGCGGCGGCTCCAACTGCTGGATTGCATTTTACCGATACTTTACTTGATGACATTCGAGCAAAAGGTGTTAAAATAGCATTTGTGACACTTCATGTAGGACTTGGAACATTCCGACCAGTAAGTGTCGATTCGATTGACGATCACGAAATGCATGCAGAGTTTTATCGAGTTTCTAAAGAAACGGCCGATACGATAAATGAAGTGAAAGCTTCTGGTGGTAAAATTGTTGCAGTTGGTACAACTTCTACACGAACACTAGAAACCGTAGCTACAAAATTTGACGGTGTTATAAAAGAAGATAGTGGATGGACATCGATTTTCATTTACCCAGGATATGAATTTAAATGTATCGATGGAATGATTACAAATTTCCATTTGCCAAAATCGACACTAGTTATGCTTGTAAGTGCTCTGACAGAAAGAGATTTTATATTGTCTGCTTATAAAGAAGCAATTGAGATGCGTTACCGATTCTTTAGTTTTGGGGATGCAATGTTTATAAAAGGAAGGAATTATTAAATGACAGCAATCACATATGAATTAATAAAGAAAGACAAACAAACAGGAGCTCGTCTTGGAATAGTGCATACACCACATGGCTCTTTTGAAACACCAACTTTCATGCCAGTAGGAACACAAGCTACCGTGAAAACAATGGCTCCAGAAGAGATTAAAGAGATGGATGCTGGGATTATTTTAAGTAATACGTACCACTTATGGCTTCGCCCAGGTAATGATATTATTCGTGAAGCTGGTGGCCTGCATAAATTTATGAACTGGGACCGTGCTATTTTAACGGATTCTGGTGGTTTCCAAGTATTTAGTTTGAGTGATATGCGTAAAATTGAAGAAGAAGGCGTTCATTTCCGTAATCATTTAAATGGAGATAAATTATTTTTAAGTCCTGAAAAGTCCATGCAAATTCAAAATGACTTAGGTTCTGATATTATGATGGCATTTGATGAATGTCCTCCATATCCAGCTACATTTGAATATATGAAAGCTTCTGTAGAGCGTACATCTCGCTGGGCAGAGCGTTGTTTAACGGCGCATACAAATACAGATAAGCAAGGGCTATTTGGAATTATTCAAGGTGGGGAATACGAGGAATTACGTAAACAATCTGCAAAAGATTTACTTTCTCTTGACTTTCCAGGCTATGCAATAGGTGGCCTTTCTGTAGGGGAACCAAAAGATGTGATGAACCGTGTACTAGATTTTACAACACCTTTAATGCCTGACAATAAACCTCGCTATTTGATGGGAGTTGGATCACCGGACTCACTTATTGATGGTGCAATTCGCGGAGTCGACATGTTTGATTGCGTGTTACCGACACGTATCGCCCGTAATGGCACATTCATGACTTCGAAAGGTCGTTTAGTTATTAAAGGAGCGGCATTTGCTAGAGACTTTGGACCAATTGATGAAAAATGTGATTGCTATACTTGTAAAAATTATTCAAGAGCATATATTCGTCACTTATTTAAAGCAGATGAAACGTTTGGTCTACGTTTAGCTTCTTATCATAATCTTCATTTCTTAATGAATTTAATGAAAGATGTGCGTCAAGCTATCCGTGAAGATCGTTTACTTGATTTCAAAGAAGAATTTTTTGAAGAATACGGTTATAATAAACCAAATGCAAAAAATTTCTGATTCTTGTATACTGTAAAGAGAGAAGGAGGGGAAATATATATATGGATACATTAGTTGGTTTATTGCCGATTATCGCGATGTTTGCTGTGATGTGGTTTTTTATCATCCGACCAGCACAAAAACGTCAAAAAAACACAGCTTCAATGCAAAATAGTCTAAAACGTGGGGACCAGATTATTACGGTAGGTGGTTTACACGGAAAGATAGATGCAGTGGATGATCAAACAATTTTTATCACGGTTGCGGACGGAACTCGTTTACAATTCGAGCGCGTAGCAGTTGGACGAGTTGTTTCAGAGTCTTAAGAAAAAAAGAACTTACTCTAAAATAAATGAGTAAGTTCTTTTTCATTGGGCAAAATAATGCTGAGGTGGTTAATGTGCACGACATACTCGTCATTATTTTGCGAACGATAGTCTTATATTGGTTCATTTTAGGCATACTACGATTAATGGGAAAAAGAGAAGTCGGTGAGTTGAGTATTTTTGACTTAGTCGTCTTTTTATTAATAGCAGAAGTAGCTGCTTTTGCTTTAGATGATCCGAATAGCAATTTTATTCATGCAATAGTTCCAATGGTTATTTTATTTATCATACAAATTGGCGTATCCTATTTTTCTTTAAAAAGTAAAAAATTTCGCGACGTGATGGAAGGTAAGCCCTCGATAATTATGAGGGATGGAATAATTGTTGAGAAAGAAATGAGAAAGCAACGATACAATTTAGATGATTTGCTTCAGCAACTACGGGAGCAGCAAATTGGTTCCATACAGTCGGTATCTTACGCTTTTTTAGAACCCTCAGGTAATTTATCTGTCTTCAAAAAAGAGGAAGAGCAATACGTCTTTCCAATTATTATTGATGGGGATATACAACAAGATCATTTAGAACGAATTGGCAAAAATGAAAAATGGCTATTAGAGGAGTTAGAAAAAAAGTCTATTACCGATGTGAAGAAAATATTTTATTGTAGCTATGAACAGGATGCTTTATATATTCAACTAAAAACTTCTTTTTAAACTTAGGCTATGTTAAATGAGGGCACTGAAAAAGTCTAATCATCATTTCTTAGCGAGTTCTTGAACGGCAAATCGTTCAAGAACTCGCTTTTTGTTTAAATATAACATAACATTTAAGTGATTCCGTTGCAGGCGGACGCTTTCCGCGGTCGGTCCGTGAGCCTCCTCGTCGCAAGCTCCTGCGGGGTCTCACCTGGACGCGCTTTTCCCGCTGGAGTCACCGCCTTTCACTCTCATCACCATAAAATAAATACTCTTTAAACTAAAAAAGAAGCGTGTTTCCTTTATATTAAAAGGAACTAAAAAAAGGATATGTCGGTTAAATATTTCTTAGAGATGGCTTCAGAAGATACAGTCATTGATGCTAGTTCATATCACTAGGAAAGAACATTTATCACTTTGTAGATTGAAGCGGCAGGCGGCGACTCCAGCGGGTTGAGTGAGACAGATAAGCCATCACAAACGACGCGTAGCGGCGGTGATGGCTTATCGCTCACCCCGCGGAAAGCGTCCGCCTAAAGCGGAAATCAACGAGATTTCGGCAGGTAACAGCATAATCGTTTAACAGAGCTAAAACTTAAAACCTATTTTTGGATGATTGGGCTATTTTAAAAATGACAGCTACTTCCTTACGTTTAATTTGTCTAAAGAGAACTAGCCCAATTGTTAAATAGACCATGGTAAACAAACAATCCATGATTAATGGACGGTCTCCAATGGATAAAATTAACGGACGAGAAATAATGGTAAGTAAAAAGACTACATACGGGAGAACAAAAAACGAGAAGCCAATTTGTGCTTCTTTTTTTTCTTTTAACGAAGCGATATGTAAAAATGAAGTAATTAACACTCCAAAGCCAATCGCAACTACAGCACCTTTTTCTTGTATGGAAGCTTGGGAGGCAAGGAAAAATAATAATAACAGTTTTCCTACACCACCATATAATGAGTTTAAAAACGCAGCTCTTGAATTGTTTAATGCTTGCAAGATAGAAAAAAGTGGACTTTGAATATAATAAAAGAAAAATATTGGGGAAAGAATCTTCATGTAAACCGTGCCATTATCCACGTGAAAAAGTGCAGAAACTAGCTCACCACCATGTAAATAAAAAAGAGTGGCGGCATAGCAACCAGTTAACGTAGAAAATTTTAATGACAAATGAATTCTTTCTTTTAATAAGGTGTAATTTTTTCTAGCAAAAGCATCACTGACAGCTGGGATAAGCACAATAGAAAGAGCGTAAGGAATGAAAGAAGGAAATAATACTAATGGTATTAATACTCCTGAAATTACCCCATAAAGTGTAGTAGCTGCAACTGCTGTAATGCCTGTTATTGCAAGAGCTTTAATAAAAATAATAGGCTCTAAAAACCAAGTGAACGACCCAAATAATCTACTTCCTGAAGATGGTAGCGCAATCGCGAACAATGGTGACAAAGGATAACCGCTTTTAGCTTTTGTGTAAGACTGCTTATTTTTCCATTTGTTATATTTCCATTTTAAATATAAGAGAGCGGCAAGTTCAGCCAAAAGAGATATAAACATTGCATAAGCTGCTGCTTCTTGTGGGGAAGCAGAAGTGAGGAAAAATGGTAGTAAAAAGCTAATGAGTATAATTCGAACAATCTGTTCCATCAGTTGAGCTACAGCAGTTTCCTCAAGGCGAGCAATTCCTTGGAAAAACCCTTTTAATATACCACCAGCGGCTGCAATCGGTACGATGGCAATCGATACATAGAGCGTCATCGCAATCGCATCATTTTTCAAAAGATTACCAGAAATAAATGGTGTGACATACAAAAAGAATGGTGTGAATGCTAAAATAGAAATGACTGTAACAATTACAGAAGTTCGCATGACCGAGAAATATTGAGAAATAGCATTCCTCGCCCGTAATTCAGCAATTATTTTGGACATGGCAACTGGTATTCCTAGTTGAATAAGCGATAGAAAGAATATGAACGCAGGATATGCGGTCATATAAATACCTACTGCTTCTTCGCCTGTTAAGCGGACAAATTGCATTCGAAAAATAAAACCTAAGAACTTGGACAAAAAAATGGCAAGCATTAACAAAATAGATCCTCTTAAAAATGTAGACAATTGAACACTTCCTTCTCAAATACAGGAACTTCGTTTACAATAACAATATGCATATTACTTGGTACATTATTCTATAAAGGGGTGCGGTATTTTGGAAAACACATACGAAGATATTTTTACGCACGTATTACCTGCTTTAGAAAGTAAAAAAAGTGAATTTGAAGTATATCAATATGACACGGTTACCGAAAAAGACATATGGAAATATTGTGTGACAAAAAAGTGGCGAAAGCAAAACGTTCTTTCACTATCGTTATATCAAATTGTAAATGATGTTCTTTCTATTTCACCTGCAGAATATATGACTTTTGAACAAATCCAGAATTCTAGAACTGCGAATTGGTTTTCGGAAATCAATCAAGAAGAGTTACACTTATTATTAAACTCAAAAAATGAAGATAAATGATGTATCCGTTATTTGACAGTGAGCGCATCGTGTTTCATAATAAATATGTTGCGTTTTTTTTTTTGAATGAAATAGCAGGAATCCTGTTCTATTTCGTAATTGATAAGCTATAGATGTCAAATAAGTGATGTCTGGTGCTTTTCTTAGGAGGAAATATACATATGAAAACTAGAGGACGCATAGTTGCGTTTTTATTGCTAATCGTAATTTTTGCAGGAACAATAAGCCCAACAGTTGGTAATGTTTTGAACAATATTAAACTAGGGTTAGATTTACAAGGTGGTTTTGAAGTTCTTTATCAAGTAGAGCCATTAAAAGAAGGTCAAAAGATAACAGAAGAGGTTGTTAGTGACACAGCATCTGCTCTAACTAGTCGTATTGACGTACTTGGTGTTAGTGAGCCTAGTATTCAGATTGAAAATGGAAATCGTATTCGCGTCCAGCTTGCTGGGGTGGAAGACCAGAATTCAGCAAGGGAATTGCTTTCTACACAAGCAAATTTAACATTCCGTGATTCAGAAGATAACATTATGTTGGACGGAACGGATTTAAAACAAGGTGGAGCAAAAGCAGCTTTTAACCAACAAGGGCAACCGATTGTTACACTAGAATTAAAGGACGCTAATAAATTTGCAGAAGTTACTGGTGAAATCGCTGCTAAACCAGCACCAGACAATGTATTGGTAATTTGGTTAGATTTTGAAGAAGGTGTGGACTCATACGCTGCAGAAGTGATGAAGGAAAAACCTAAATTCACATCTGCTCCAAGAGTTTCACAACGAATTAGTTCAGATAGTGTGGAGATTTCTGGAGCGTTTACTGTAGATGAAACAAAAGATTTATCAGGTATTTTAAATGCTGGAGCTTTACCTGTTAAATTAAAAGAAATTTACTCTACATCAGTAGGTGCTCAATTCGGAGAACAAGCATTAAATAGTACTATTTTAGCTAGTATTATCGGTGTTGCCGGTATTTTCATATTCATGATTTTCTACTACCGTTTACCAGGTGTAATAGCGGTTATTTCGTTAATCGTCTACATTTTCTTGATCTTAGTAATATTTGATTGGATTAACGGCGTACTGACACTTCCTGGTATCGCAGCGATTGTGCTCGGTGTTGGGATGGCTGTGGATGCCAATATCCTAACCTATGAGCGAATTAGGGAAGAATTACGGGTTGGTAAATCCGTCAAAAAAGCATTTGACTCGGGAGCTAAAGAGGCATTCTCCGCTATTTTTGACGCGAATATTACAACACTTTTAGCAGCGGCTGTATTGTTCTTCTTTGGTACAAGCTCTGTTAAAGGATTTGCTACTTTGTTAATCATTAGTATTTTAGTTGTGTTTATCACAGCAGTTTGGGCTTCACGTATCCTTTTAGGATTATTAGTTCATAGTGGATACTTTGATAATAAACCAGGCTGGTTTGGTATATCCAAAAAACGTATTCATCCTCCTGAAGAGGAAGTTGATACATTAGATTTAACAACTAAATTTGATCGTTTAGATTTCGTACACAACCGTAAAATTTTCTATACCGCTTCTATTGTTTTAACAATAGCGGGAATCGTTATATTGAGCGTGTTCAAATTGAATCTAGGAATTGACTTCTCTTCTGGTACTCGTGTACAGATCAATTCTGAAACTCCATTAACACAGGAAATTGTTTCCGAGAAAATTGAGAGTATCGGATTATCATCTGAAGATATTGTTTTATCTGGAGAAAATGGTGATAGTGCAGTTGTTCGTTACAAAGAGGAATTTTCTCAGGAAGAGATTAAAACATTAAAAGCAGAAATGACAGAGCAGTTTGGAGAAGAACCTACAGTAAGTACAGTATCTCCAACAGTTGGTAAAGAGCTTGCTAAAAATGCTCTCTATGCATTAATGATTGCGGCTATCGGAATTGTTATATATGTTGCGTTCCGTTTCGAATGGCGAATGGGTGTAGCTTCCATTGTTTCCTTAATACATGACGCTTTCTTAATGGTTGCTATATTCAGTATTCTACGTTTAGAAGTTGATATTACATTCATTGCTGCAGTCTTGACGATTGTTGGATATTCAATCAACGATACAATTGTAACGTTTGACCGTATCCGTGAGAACTTACTTCGTAGTAATAAAATTACGACCGAAGAAGAGCTAGCAACCATTGTCAATAAATCACTTCGTCAAACACTAGGACGCTCGGTTAATACGGTACTTACTGTTGTCTTAGTAGTTGTTGCACTTCTATTATTTGGTGCAGAAGGTATTCGCAACTTCTCCATCGCATTGTTAATCGGTTTAATAGCAGGAACATACTCTTCAATTTTAATTGCTACGCAATTGTGGTTCGATTTGAAAGTGAAAGAGTTACGTAAAACAGGTGGAATTGATGTGAAAAAAGAAGAAAAAACATGGGGTTCAGACGAGCCGGTAGTATAATAAAATAAAAATTCATTGGGGCTGTCCAATAGGCCCATAAATTGAAGCAGGTGTAGAAAAACGAGTTTTTTTCTACACCTGTTTTTTGTATACTTTTTATTACAACTACTATTTTTTGTAGGCAATTGATTCTAGTGAAAGACGGCGACTCCAGCGGGAATAGCAGGAGCTGAAGGCCCCGCAGGAGCAAAAGCGACGAGGAGACTGAAGCCATGCCCGCGGAAAGCGTCCGTCTGGAACGGAATCAATACATTGGAAAAGGGACCATCTCTAAGTCACTATATGACTTTAGGGACAGCTCCATTTTTTTTACAGAGTATGACAGGGGCCACTGGCGATTTTCTTAAAATTTTATGGTAGAGTAATAAGTAAAAGGGGTGAAGGGATGAAATTTCAGTGGACATTACTATTAGGTTTGATTTTTGCTGTTATTATTGCTTTATTTGCTGTAAATAATGTTGGAGCAGTACCTGTAAACTATGTATTTGGAGAAGCGGACTGGCCGCTTATTTTAGTTATTTTAGGCTCTGCCCTATTAGGTGCCATGTTGAGTGGAACTGTAGCAATTTATCGCTCCTTTGTACTTTCACGTAAGGTGAAGCAATTAAGTAAAGAGCTTGAAAAGAAAGAAGTATCTCTTGCAGCACTCCAAAATGAGCTTTTAGGACAACATACAAAACAAAGTGAGGTAGTTGAAAAATCAGTTAGCCTTCATGATGAGAAAACAACAAAATAATCCAAAAACCTTTTGGCTAATGTCAAAAGGTTTTTTTGCGTTATAATAAAGACAAGGAAGTGAAGAAAATGATTCAATCTCAAAAAAGATGGCGTATTTCAAGACCCGACGAACAATTAGTTTCTGCTTTAGAACAGGCACTTAATATCCCAAAAGTTTGTGCAAAAGTGTTAGTTTCAAGAGGTTTTGAAAACGTAGAAGATGCAAAAAACTTTTTACATGTAACGGAAAAACATATACATAACCCATTTTTACTAAATGGAATGGACGATTTAGTAGAAAGGGTACAGCAAGCAATAGATGCTGAGGAACGCATTATGGTATACGGAGATTATGATGCAGATGGTATTACAAGTACAACGGTGATGATGAAAACACTGGAGTCCCTTGGTGCGGATGTTATTTTTAAAATACCGAATCGATTTATCGATGGCTATGGACCAAGTGAGCGTTTATTTCAAGAAGCATTTGACGAAGGGGTTAAACTAATCATTACAGTCGATAATGGTATTTCTGGTCTGAAGCAAATTCAATTTGCAAAAGAGTTAGGGATGGATGTTATCGTTACGGATCACCATGAACCAGGAGAAGAGCTACCAATAGCAGACATCATCATTCATCCTGGACTAAAAGACACTACGTATCCGTTTCCGCATTTAGCTGGAGTAGGGGTGGCTTTCAAGGTGGCTCATGCATTAATTGGGGAAATGCCAAAGGAATTATTTTACTTAGTAGCAATTGGAACAATTGCGGATTTGGTTTCATTGACAGGAGAAAATCGTTATTTCGTGCAGCAAGGAATAAAACAAATGCAACGAACCGATTCGGTTGCAATTGAAGCGCTCGCAAATGTAAGTGGTGTGGAAATATCTACGATCAATGAAGAGACAATTGGTTTTATGTTTGGTCCTCGAATTAACGCGGTTGGGAGACTTGGCGAAGCGGCTCCAGGGGTAGAGTTATTTTTAACCGAGGAGTCAAATTATGCATTATCAATTGCCAATATGTTAAACGAAAAAAATAAAGAACGTCAGGCAATTGTAAAGCAAATTACCGATGAGGCGATTGAACTAATTGAACAAGAGAATAATATACAAGGTCCAAGTGTAATTGTGGTTGGAAAAAAAGACTGGAATCCAGGTGTGTTAGGAATTGTTGCTTCCAAACTTGTTGAAAAGTATTATCGTCCAACTATTGTTCTTGGCTTTGATGAAGAAAAGCAAATAGCAAAAGGGTCTGCTCGAAGTATTGAAGGGTTCCATATGTATAAAGAACTCGCAAAAAACAATGATATAATTCCTCATTTTGGAGGACATCCAATGGCGGCTGGTATGACCTTTCCTTTGGAACATCTAGAAGAGGTAAAAGCACGATTAAACGATCAAGCAAAAACTTGTTTAACAGAGGAGCAATTAGTTCCCGTAATTTTGATTGACGTTCCTCTCGAGATGGATGAAATATCGACAGAATCTATAGATTCTCTTCGGAAACTTGCACCATTCGGAATGGGTTTTGCAAAGCCTGTCTATTGTATAGAAAATATGGAAGTAGGTTCTATACGGAAAATTGGATCGGCACAAAATCATGTGAAGTTGGAGTTAAAGCAAGGAGCTACAGTATTAGATGCAATTGGGTTTGGAAAAGGAGATTTAGCAGATGAAATCGCCCCGGCTACGAAACTATCATTTATCGGAGACTTACAAATTAACGAATGGAACGGCAGAAAGAAACCACAACTAATGATTCAAGATGCAAGAACAAACGAATGGCAGCTATTTGATATAAGAGGAATTCGTCAAGTGAATCGCTGGCTACCAACCATTCCTGTAGGACAGACTATTTTTGTATCCTTTGATGAAGCTTCCATTAGTCATTTCCGTTCATTCATTCAGGAAAAGGTATGGCTATTTAAGGATTTGGTGGAGCAAAGGATCCATGCAGATTTCGTAACGGTTTTAGATTTACCTTCAGATGAAAAGCTACTGGTACAGTTGTTGGAACACCATCAATGGAAGCGAATATATGCCCATTTTTACGCAACTGAGTCTACTTATTTTGAAGGGCTACCAACAAGAGAACAGTTCAAATGGTATTTTTCTTTTTTAGCAAAACGAAAAACATTTGCACTAAAACAGCATGTACATGAATTATCGAAGCATACGGGTTGGAGTCAAGGAACAATTAATTTTATGTCAAAGGTGTTTTTTGAGCTTAATTTTGTTAGAATAGAGGGTGGGACGTTGGTCTTAAATGATAATATTCCTAAAAAGGATTTATCGGAAGCACCAGCTTATCACCAACGTGCTAAACAAATAGAGCTTGAACAAAAGCTTTTGTATGCGCCATATATAGAACTGAAACAATGGTTTGAAGAGCGAAAAGCAGTACAAACCGTTCCTGAGGAGGAGCAAATATGGATTTAAAGCAATACGTAACAATTGTAGAAGATTGGCCAAAACCAGGCATTCGTTTTAAAGATATTACGACAATTATGGATAATGGCGAAGCCTACAAGTATGCGACGGACCAAATTGTTGAATACGCAAAACAAGTGGATGCTGATATTATAGTGGGACCTGAAGCACGTGGATTTATTATCGGGTGTCCAGTTGCTTATGCACTTGGTGTAGGCTTTGCACCAGTTCGTAAAGAAGGAAAGCTTCCTCGTGAAGTAATTCGTGCTGAATATGGCTTAGAATATGGAAAAGACGTATTAACGATGCATAAAGATTCTGTTAAGCCTGGACAACGAGTTCTTATTGTTGATGATTTATTAGCAACTGGTGGAACAATCGAAGCCACGATTAAATTAGTAGAAGAATTAGGCGGAGTTGTTGTAGGGTGTGCATTCTTAATCGAACTAACATACCTAGATGGTCGTGACAAATTAAAAGATTACAATATTTGCACATTGATGCAGTATTAATTTCTGTTAAGATTATAGATAAGTGAAGCTATTTTCTACACAGTCTAAGGGTGGACTTTACAAGTCCCTCTTTTTTTTTATACAATATAGTTTATATACTATTTTGAAATATAACGAAATCAGGTGAATGGCATGGCAAAAGATCAAGTGAAGACAGCAGAAGATGTTTTCGATACACTTTCTACTTATATGAACAAACAGCATGTTGATTTTGTTAAAAAGGCATACGCGCTCGCAGAACATGCACATCGAGAACAATTTCGTAATTCTGGTGAACCATATATATTACATCCAATCCAAGTAGCCGGAATTCTTGCTGATCTTCAAATGGATCCAGAAACCGTTGCTGCTGGTTTTTTACATGATGTAGTAGAAGATACGGAGTTTACAAGAGAAGATATCGTTCGGGATTTTAATGAGGAAGTTGCGCTCTTAGTAGAGGGAGTTACAAAGCTCGGCAAGATTAAATATATGTCAAAAGAAGAACAGCAAGCAGAAAATCACCGCAAAATGTTTATTGCAATGGCACAGGACATTCGAATTATACTTATCAAACTTGCTGATCGTTTACATAATATGCGTACGCTTAAGCATTTACCGGAAGAAAAACAGCGTCGTATTTCCAATGAAACATTAGAAATTTTTGCACCACTTGCCCATCGTCTGGGGATTTCTGCAGTGAAGTGGGAATTAGAAGACACGTCTTTACGTTATTTAAACCCACAGCAGTACTATCGTATTGTTAATTTTATGAAGAAAAAACGAACAGAGCGAGAGTCGTATTTAAGTGATGTCATGAACGATATTCGTAACCAATTAGATGAAATGGAGGTAGACGCAGATATATCTGGTCGACCGAAACATATTTATAGCATCTATCGAAAAATGGTCATTCAAAACAAGCAGTTCAATGAAATATACGATCTTCTTGCAATGCGAATTATCGTCAACAGTATTAAAGATTGTTACGCCGTATTGGGAGTTATTCATACATTATGGAAACCAATGCCTGGTAGATTTAAGGATTACATTGCGATGCCAAAACAAAACCTATACCAATCTCTTCATACGACTGTGATCGGACCAAATGGAGAACCTCTAGAAGTGCAAATTCGCACGGAAGAAATGCATAATATTGCGGAATTTGGGGTTGCGGCACATTGGGCTTATAAAGAAGGAAAAAAAGTAGAGACAAACAAATTAACGGTTGATTCTAAGTTAACTTGGTTCAGAGAAATTCTTGAGTTTCAACAAGAATCGTCCAATGCAGAAGAATTTATGGAATCTCTAAAATTCGACCTATTTTCGGATATGGTATATGTGTTCACTCCAAAAGGTGATGTCATTGAGCTACCTGCGGGCTCTGTACCAATTGATTTTGCTTACCGCGTCCATTCTGAGGTAGGAAATAAAACGATAGGCGCAAAATTAAATGGCAAGATGGTTCCACTTGATACAAAGTTAAAAACAGGTGACATTATTGAAGTGCTCACTTCTAAACAATCATTTGGTCCAAGTAAAGACTGGGTGAAAATTGCCCAATCCTCCCAAGCGAAAAATAAAATTAAACAGTTCTTTAAAAAGCAACTTCGTGATGAAAATGTTATAAAAGGTAAAGAACTTATTGAAAAAGAAATAAAAGCACAAGAGTTTGATATTAGGGTAGTATTAACTCCTGAAAATATAAAGCGTGTATGTGAAAAATATGCTTTTGCCGGGGAAGAGGACTTGTACGCTGCTGTAGGTTTCAACGGGATAACAGCGCAACAAGTAGTTAATCGACTTGCAGAAAAAATGCGCAAAATTCGCGATCAAGAAGAAGCGTTAGAAAAAATTACAACTGAAATGAAAACACCTAAGATTAAAAAATCGACGGATTCAGGTGTAGTCGTAAAAGGTATCGAGAACCTTCTTATTCGACTTTCCCGCTGCTGTAGTCCAGTCCCAGGTGATGAAATTGTAGGATTTATTACAAAAGGTCGAGGGGTATCGGTTCATCGTGCGGACTGCCCTAATGTACAAAATGACGATGCACACTCTCGAATTATTGAAGTCGATTGGGAACATTCAGATACACCAATGAAAAAAGAGTATCAGGTGGATATTGAAATATCTGCATTTGACCGTCCTGGTCTTTTAAACGAGGTGTTACAAGTAGTAAATGAATCAAAAACAAATATTGCTGCTGTAACGGGAAGATCTGATAATGATATTGCTTCCATACATTTAACGATATTAATATCAGACATAGCACATTTGCATAAAGTAGCGGACCGTATTAAACAGTTATCAGATGTTTACTCCGTACAACGAATTATTAATTAAAGGAGTTATTTTTTCATGAAAGTGTTGCTTCAACGTTGCAAAAATGCAAAGGTCACTGTCGATGGAGAAGTGACAGGGAAAATAGACCATGGCTACTTACTTTTAGTAGGTATAACGACAACAGATAGTGATGTAGAAATAACATATCTAGCAGATAAAATTGCAGGTTTGCGTTTATTTGAAGACGAGGATGGAAAGATGAACCATTCCATCGAAGAGGCCCGTGGAGCTATTCTTTCTGTATCGCAATTTACATTGTATGCTGATACTAGAAAAGGTAGAAGACCAAGTTTTACCGATGCGGCTCGTCCAGAAATTGCAAAGCCGTTATGGGAGCTATTTAATAAAAAGCTTCGTGACAAAGGTTTTACCGTGGAAACTGGGGTTTTTGGTGCCATGATGGACGTCACCTTTACAAACGATGGTCCAGTTACCATTATGTTAGAGGCTTAGGAATTTGTATGAAAAAAGCTGTAATGACTCGTAGAGCCACATTACAGCTTTTTTTGAATTTGCATAGGTAGATAGGATAGATTAATTCAAGGGCTCCCGAAATTGCATCTTTGAGAGCTTTCAACATGATTAAAAAAGAATCTATTCTCTCATTATCCAAAAAGATCTTAACCTTATTCGAACTGTTGAAGGAGGGCGACGGACTGACAAACGCTATAAGATTACCGAGAAAAGAGAGGCTGGTCGTGACGTCAGTCACGACCAGCCTCTCTTAAAAATCAATCGGTAATGATATAGCAATAAGTCTGTCCAAAGACCTCCGAAAACGATTCAAAACAGGTTTTGTACTTAGAGGGTGCTTGCGCTTTTCTTAACATTAATTTAATTGGCTATCAAAGTAATTGATTATTCCATTGTAAATTCCATGTGTTGCTTGTTCTCTAAACTTTGGCGTTGTCACGTTTCGTTCTTCCGTAGGATTACTTAAATACCCTAGCTCAACTAATACGGCTTTTTGCTTATTTTCTCGTAGAACTAAATAATTACCAGGTTGTGTGCCACGATCCTTTAATGAAATCATATCAGCTAGACCATCATGCACATACTGAGCTAATTCCTTTTGATAACCATGCATATAATAGCTTGTAAAACCGCGTACAGAGCTATTATCAACTGCGTCATAATGCAAACTAATAAATGCATCTGCTGAAACCTGATGGCCGATGGAAACACGTTTACGAAGGTCAACGTACTGGTCTGATTCCCTTGTCATGATTACATTTGCGCCAGCAGCTTGTAGTTTGGACGAAAGTAGTTCAGCTGTTAATAACGTAATGCCTTTTTCGTCGGTCCCAAGGGCACCAGTTGTACCGCGGTCATTTCCTCCATGACCAGCATCGATGACAATCGATAATCCATTCAAAGTACCTTTTTTCCGTTCTGTTTCTACTTCTTTTTCAGGTATGCTTGCATTCATTCCTTTAGTCGATGAAGAGGGAGAAACCACCCAACTCGCTACATAAGCAGTAGATTGATCCTCCAATGCAACTTTATACCAATCGTTGATTGATTCTAAAACAACATAGGATTCCCCCGCATCTGCTCTTTTCACAACATTACTATTTGTCGCGCTATCAGAGCGCAAATTAGTACCGTTATAAAGAACAGTAATGGTGCCATTGGTATCATCAGTAGATGGTGGTGATTCAACGTCATTCGTAAATCTACCATAAAAACTATACAGCCAACCTTTTTTTCCGTTTTCTAATTGTACTTGTACCCAATTATGATCTGTAGAAAGTATTTCAAATTGTTCCCCTTTTTCTACTTGTCCTATTTTTTTAGATGATAAATCTGCTTTTGCACGAACATTTAAAACATCGACAGACACAACGAATAACTTCTCTTTAGAAGGAGTAGGAGCAGGTTTAACTTCAGCAGAAGGTTGTTCAATTAGGGTAATATATGATTGATTTACCCAGCCTTTTTGGCCTTGAAAATCAATTTCCACCCATTCTCCTTCTGATTTGTATGCGACGAATTGATTTCCTTCGTTTATTTGGCCAATAGTGGCTGATGAAGTAGAGGGTTCTGTTCGAACATTCAACCTATTCACCTTGGAAACAACTTGTTTATTGGTCATTTCTACTGACTCACTTGTGGTATACCAATTAGCAACCCATCCTGTAGTATTTCCAAATTTAATATGAAGCCAGTCATTTTCTCTACCAATCACAGCTAATTTCTCGTTTTTTGTAACAGCACCTATTGTGTCGTATGTAAGTCCGGGACCTGATCGGACTTTCAATGTACTAACATTCACCGTTACTTCCTCTTCCTGTGCCTTAGCCTGCATTACTGGAACTAGTAGGATAAAAGCCAGGAAAATTAATGTCATTTTATGTAGTATTTTATCGTTCATTGGATTCACCCCTAGTCCTATTGTAAATAGTCTGATAAAAAAATTCTACCTTTTATTTAAAAGGGTTGACTTATTTCATTTACGTCATTAAGATAAAGTATAATCAAAAACTAAAACAAACCGATGACCGAAAAAGTAGCTGTTTAAAACGGATGACAAGAGAGGGAAAGACGTGGCTGAAATCTTTCCTACATACGAACTCAGTGAACAACATTCGAGAGGATTTTTGTCGAAAAAGAATTTCTTAAGTAGGCAAAAACGGAGCTGGCCGTTATCCAGAGTTGAGAGGGTCAATTTTTGGCCAACTAGGGTGGAACCGCGGAAGCTTATATAAGCTCTCGTCCCTTGCTATATGCAAGGGATGGGGGCTTTTTTTTGTTTCTGTTAAATTAGACTGTTGTTTTTTAGAAGCATATATTTTGTGCCGAAAATCCGCGGAAAAGCGAGCGGATTTTCGGCAAGTAACAACATAGTCGTTTAGCAGAGCCTTATTTTTATATTTGAAAGGAGTCCTGAAAAAATGGATATTAAAGTACCAAGAGGAACACAAGATATTTTGCCATCCGAAACGGGAAAATGGCAAGTAGTTGAAGATTTAATAAGAGAGCAATGCCGTATGTATCAATATAAAGAAATTAGAACTCCTATATTCGAGCATACGGAACTATTTACGAGAAGCGTTGGAGATACAACTGATATCGTGCAAAAAGAGATGTATACATTCCAAGATCGTGGAGATCGTTCACTCACACTTCGACCTGAGGGAACAGCTTCTGCCGTTCGTGCATTTGTGGAACACAAAATGTTCGGTTACCCTGATCAACCAGTGAAATTGTATTATATGGGACCTATGTTCCGATATGAGCGCCAACAAGCCGGAAGATATCGCCAATTTGTTCAATTTGGCATTGAAGCAATTGGAAGTGCAGATCCAGCAATTGATGCAGAAGTTATTTCACTTGCTATGTCTGTTTATCAAAAAGCAGGCTTGAAGAAATTAAAGCTCGTAATTAATTCCCTAGGTGATACAGAAAGCCGAGTTGCGCACAAAGAAGCACTAGTAAACCACTTTGCACCGCATATCGAGGAGTTCTGTTCGGACTGTCAAAACAGATTGCAAAAAAACCCACTCCGTATTTTGGATTGTAAAGTCGATCGCATACATCCTTTAATGGAAACTGCGCCTTCACTAACTGATTATTTAAATGAAGATTCGGCGGCTTATTTTGAAAAAGTGAAGGAATACTTAACGATTTTAAACATTCCTTTTGAAGTAGATCCTAACTTAGTTCGTGGTTTGGATTATTACAATCACACCGCATTTGAAATTATGAGTGCTGCAGAAGGCTTCGGCGCAATTACAACTTTAGCTGGAGGCGGAAGATATAACGGCCTTGTAGAAGAGCTTGGAGGACCAGATTCTCCGGGTATTGGATTTGCAATGAGTATAGAACGATTATTGCTTGCGATGGAAGCGGAAAAAAACATTTGGGCGGATAGCTCTACGTTAGATGTATATGTCATTGGTATGGGAGAAGCTGCGAAGAAAAAAGCGGTGGAACTTACGAATGAATTACGTCAAAACGCTATTACGGCAGATATGGATTATCTAGACCGCAAAGTTAAAACGCAAATGAAATCAGCAGATCGCCTAAAAGCAAAATTAGTGCTTGTAATAGGGGATGATGAACTGGAAAAACAAAGCGTGATGTTAAAAGATTTATCTACAGGAAACCAACAGCTAGTACCATTTAGCTCATTGATAGAGCAAGTAAAAAATAGTATGACAACAAAGGTGGAGGCAAAAGAACAATGAACAGAACCCATACAAGTGGAGAATTAAATGAACAACATATAGGTGAATCCGTCCAATTAATCGGGTGGGTTCAAAAACGAAGAGACTTAGGTGGACTAATATTTGTAGATGTGAGAGATCGTTCCGGTTTAGTTCAAGTAGTATTTAATCCTGAGATTTCTGAAAATGCGATTCAAATCGCTGACACACTTCGTAATGAATACATTATCGAAGTACAAGGTAAAGTAATCGGACGTGCTGCAAATCAAGTAAATCCCAATATGCCTTCTGGTGCAATTGAAGTACATGCAACAGATGTTTCTATTATTAATGAAGCGAAAAATCCACCATTCGCAATTGAAAATCAATCAGAAGCTGGTGAAGATATTCGTTTAAAATATCGTTATTTAGATTTAAGAAGACCAGTGATGTATGACACATTTAAAATGCGCTCGGATATTACTAAAACAGTGAGACGTTTCTTAGATGACGAAGGATTTTTAGAAGTGGAAACACCAATTTTAACAAAATCGACACCAGAAGGAGCTCGTGACTATTTAGTTCCAAGTCGTGTACATGATGGAGAATTTTATGCACTTCCACAATCACCACAATTATTTAAGCAAATGTTAATGGTAGCTGGATTTGAAAAGTATTATCAAATTGCTCGATGCTTCCGTGATGAAGATTTACGTGCAGATCGTCAACCAGAATTTACGCAAATTGATATGGAAATGAGTTTCTTATCCATGGATGAAATTTTGGAAATGAACGAGCGTATGATGAAAAAAATCATGAAGGATGTAAAAGGTATCGATGTAACTATTCCATTCCTTCGTATGAACTATGATGAAGCTATGGATCGTTTCGGTTCTGATAAACCAGACGTTCGTTTCGGTCTAGAATTAGTCAACCTTTCAGAAATTGTGAAAGATAGCGCATTTAAAGTATTTGCTTCTGCTGTGGAAACTGGAGGACAAGTGAAAGCGATTAATGTAAAAGGAGCAGCGGATAACTATTCAAGAAAAGATATCGATGCTCTTGGTGAATTTGCCGGAGTTTATGGTGCAAAAGGGCTTGCTTGGTTAAAAGTAGATGTTGATGGCCTTAAAGGACCTATTGCTAAATTCTTTGAAGGCGAAGCAGCAGCTAGCTTAATCGAAGCACTAGAAGCAACTGCAGGAGATTTATTATTATTTGTTGCAGACAAGAAATCTGTTGTAGCAGATGCATTAGGTGCACTTCGTTTAAAACTTGGTAAAGAGCTGGAATTAATCGATGAAAATCGCTTTGAATTCCTATGGGTTGTAAACTGGCCATTGTTCGAGTACGACGAAAAAGAAGGACGATACTACGCAGCACATCATCCATTCACACGTCCATTCGACGAAGACCTACCATTAATGGATTCTGATCCAAGTAAAGTACGTGCACAAGCATATGACTTAGTATTAAATGGTTATGAACTTGGTGGAGGATCATTGCGTATTTATTCAAGACCGGTTCAAGAAAAAATGTTTGAAATACTTGGTTTCTCGGATGAAGAAGCGAAAGCTCAATTTGGATTCCTAATGGAAGCATTTGAATATGGGACTCCTCCACATGGTGGTGTTGCATTTGGATTGGACCGTGTAGTTATGCTTCTTTCTGGCAGTACAAACTTGCGCGATACAATTGCATTCCCGAAAACAGCAAGTGCTAGTGACTTGTTAACACAAGCTCCAAGTCCCGTAGCAGATGCACAACTGGAAGAACTAAGTTTAAAGTTAAATATAAAGAATAAATAATTGCATTTCACATAACCTGAGACCACTCGATCTACTGAGTGGTCTTTTTGATAAGATTAGACGGAAGCCATATTGATAAAAGTAAATATCCATACATAGAATAGAAAAGTATCTATTCTTGTGAGGGACGGTGGTCCAAGTTATTGAAAAAGCGTTACTATTTATCATTTTATTAAGGTTACTTTCCGGTAGTGTCGAAATAACAGCTGCAATGTTTATGCTAAAATTTAATGATTTGGAAAAGGCTTTTTATATCAACACTTTACTTGCTTTAGTTGGACCAGTTATTTTAATAGTTACAACAGGGATAGGATTAATCGGCCTAGCTGAAAAGATTTCGATGACGCGGATAGTATGTCTGTTTGCCGGCATATTTCTCATTCTCTTCAGCTTAAACTCCAAATAAAAAAGGACTGATTCAGTTCATTGACTGTTCGGTCCTAATCATTACATAGTACAAAGCGTACACTTTCCTAAGTGTACGCTTTCATTTTTCTATGCAGAATTTTTCTTTTGATCTATTTCATCTACCTTTACGCACTTAAACACAATGAATAAAAGGACAAGGCCAAGTACACTCGAGGCGATATAAGTGACATTAAGATAGTCTGTCATTACAAGAGACATAACTGGAGGGCCTGCAGCAACACCAATAAATCTGGCAGAGCTGTAAAACGAAGAAACGGTTCCTCTCTCTTCCTTCTGTATATTTTCTGTGATGATGGCGTCAAGTACAGGTAGTATTGCGCCAATTGCAATACCCACGATACTAGTTACTACTAACAAAAGTATAAGCTTTTCTTTGGTAAACCCAACAAAAACTACACTTGCGGAAACAATTATCAAACAAAAGACCATTAATTTTTTTATCGTTGACAATTCACCTTTCATTTTTCGTCCCGTAATAAAAGATGCTATGCATAGTAATAAAAGAGGAATGGCTAGTACAAATCCTTTTTTTATTCCTTTAATATGATGTACTTTTTCAAGATTCTCGGATAAAAAGAAAAGTACGCCGAATAATATAAACATAACGAAGATTCCATTAAGAAATACGGAAAATAACCACTTTCCTTCCTGCTTAAATGTTTTTTTTATATTTCTTAAAAAGTCTTTTAACTTTACAGGTTCATCTTCTTCCTTTGGTACTTTTACAAAGAAAAAAATAAGGGCAATAGAAATTAAACTAAATATAGAAATGGAGAAGAAAGGCAAAAACCATAATAGAGCGGCAAACGCAGAACCTAGAATAGGGCTTAATACTTTTCCAAACGTGTTGGATGTTTCAATAATACCTAAAGTAGAGCTTGTTTTTTCATCGTCCCCTTTAAACAAATCGCCCACAAGAGGCAAAACAATTGGCATAGCTCCAGAAGCCCCAACACCTTGTAATATGCGTCCTATAATGATCCATGTAAATGGGTTATCCATTTTCCAGGATGCGAAGCCGGCTATGAGACCTCCGATTAATGCAAGTATCAAACTAGGTAAGATAATCATTTTCCTTCCAAAACGGTCGGATAAATAACCCGCAACAGGGATGAGAAAGATAGCTGCAACCGAATAACTCGTAATAATCATGCTAGATTGAAAAGAACTGATCCCGACCTTTTCTTCCAATACAGGTAGGACTGGAATAAGCATAGAATTTCCAAGTGTCATAACAAGCGGAATAGAGGCCAAACTAATAATACACCACTTGCTAACGATATTTTCACTTTGATCTGTCTTTTCCATAAACACACCTCAATAACATCAATTATTAAAGGTATGTTTACCTTACCTATTGTTTTTATGCATATAGGAAAAGAACGATTTAAAAATTATGTAAATCGTTAAAATAGGGAATGATATGCTTGGATGCCAAAATAAATTCCAAAACCAATCATGGAAATAGAAGATATAATAGAAATAGTTTTTAAAAACGAATTCGACAATAATTTACGTGATCCACTGGATATAGTTGCCATAGTTAAATCCACTAATGTAATGCCAAGTAAAATAGTTATACTAAATAAAATCACTTCAAATCCCGTTAAAGAACCGCCGCCGCCTACTAAGATAGAACCATATATACCCAACCAAAAAAGGATGGTCAATGGATTTAGTAGTGCCACGAGTAAGCCAGCTAAAAATGAGTGTCTCAGACGAACTACTTTGCGAAATTTTGGATCCATCGAAATAGTATGGAGTGTCAGTAAATTTTCTATCCCTGTATATATAAGAACAAAAAAACCAAAGGACCATAAGAATGTTTTCATAAACGGATTATCGATAAATTGTCCGACCCCGAAATATACCATTAACATGTAAAGGATGTCGGTTGCGATAGCACCAAGACCAAAAAACCAAGCATGAAAAAATCCATTCTTAATACCTGTATTTAATAAGGTCGCCTTAACAGGGCCGATCGGTGCTGCTAATGAAACACCTAAGATGAAGTAGGTTATTAAGGAATTCATAAGGGAGCCCTCCGTAGATATCGTGTCTTTGCATAATATTCAAAAAAGACAGGTTGTACTACTACTTCCAAGTTAATTTTTCATTGGCTTTTTTTAAAGTGAAACTCTAGTATATTTAAATTCTTTGGCACATAGGATAATTCATTTGATCTTATTCACAAGCGACTTATTGGATAAAGAACCCTCCATTGAATAATACTCTGAGTATTTATTCCTATAATAAATTATTCAGAATAGTCTAATAATAATGCGATAAATTAATTGAAGTTTATAAATCCATATGCTATTATACAAGTAACACGAATCCTGATGTGTTCGCATCATGCCCATCAGTTTTGACCGAACAATTATATCGTCGGGAGTCTAACTTTTATTATGAATGACATGCCTTTCAATGGGACGTCAGAAGTAATAAAGAGGACACCCACCTGCTATATGCGGGTTCAAAACGATACGCTTTATGTGTCGGCACGATTGGGATTCGTCTAAAATTTTTAAATATCCTCTAGCAGTTTTTGCTGGAGGTTTTTTCTTGGGTACTATTCCTACTAATTTGATATAAATGGAGTGATTTAAATTGTTACATCAATTTTCTAGAAATGAGCTTGCAATAGGTACAGAAGGTGTTGATTTATTAAGAAATACGACTGTAGCTATTTTAGGTGTTGGAGGAGTTGGTTCTTTCGCGGCTGAGGCTTGCGCGAGAAGTGGGGTAGGACGTATTATTTTGGTAGATAAAGATAATGTTGATATTACAAATATTAATCGTCAACTAGTTGCTTATATGTCAACTGTTGGTCGCTCGAAATCGGAAGTAATGAAAGAACGAATTGCAGATATAAATCCTGCGTGTGAAGTAATCGATATGCATATGTTTTATACAGAAGAAACGTATGAGCAGTTTTTTGCAATGAATATTGATTATGTCATTGATGCATCGGACACCATTATTTACAAAATACATTTGATGAAAGAGTGTTTAAAGCGTGGAATTAAGATTATTTCCAGTATGGGTGCAGCCAATAAAACAGACCCAACTCGCTTTAAAATTGTCGATATCTCAAAAACACATACAGATCCACTTGCGAAAGTCATTCGTACAAAACTACGTAAGGAAGATCGCATTACGAAGGGAATACCTGTCGTATTCTCAGATGAAAGTCCAATTGTAGTGCGTGAGGACGTGGTAGAAACTGTTGGAAAACCGGATGCAGCAATTCGTAAAGCAAAAATGCCACCATCCTCCAATGCATTTGTCCCTTCAGTAGTAGGTTTAATATGCGCAAGTTGGGTTATTAATGATATTACAAAGGACATTACGGTTAATCGAGTACAGTAATTGGTTGCAGTTTTTTCCTTATCATTTATACTAAAATTACATAACTTATGAATGAGGTGGAAAAAAATGACGGAATCTACAAATCAAGAACAAACAAAAAAGAAAATGACTTTACAAGAAGCGGTGAAACAAAAGCTAGAAGAAAAGAAAAACCAAGCTTCTGGTGGAAAATCACAAGGTAACGTCACTGCTGGCAACCAAAAAATGAAAAGCCAGCAAACCAAGAAAGTGAGCAATACTAGACGGAAGATGGGTGTCTAAAAGAATTTGTGTATAGATAGTATTATCTATACAGTCTGCGACGAGCTTTGCGCAGGAGCACAACGAAAAAAGTAAGTAATACAAGAAGAAAAATGGGTGTTTAACCCTAAAGTATCCAGTCTATCTATAACGTAGACTGGATTTTTTCTCTCCAAAAGTTACAGGAGAGCGACGGACAGACGATCGCCACAAGATGACCGAAAAAAGTGAGGCTGGTCGTGACGTCAGTCATGACCAGCCTCTCAAAATTAATCGGTAATGATATAGCAATAAGTCTATCCAAAGACTTTCGGAAACGATACAAAACAGGTTTTGAACTTAAAAGGTGCAATGCGCTCTTCTTATTTTTCCAATTTAAAATTCTCTAATCGGTTATAAATAGCAGCGAGACGTTTTTCTTCACCCGCTTCGATTGGTTTATAAAATTTCGTGCCAATGAGACTGTCGGGCAAGTACGTTTGATTAACCCATCCCCCGAAGGTGCCAATTTTATGATCATGCGGATAAATATAGCCTCCGTGACCAAGTTCCGTTGCACCGGCATAATGAGTATCTTTTAAATGACTTGGAATGTCACCCGTTTTTCCTTGATGAATACTAGCAATTGCCGCATCGAGAGCAGCATAAGCGGAATTAGACTTTTCGGACAAGCACATTAAAACAACGGCATTCGCTAAAGGAATACGTGCTTCTGGGAGACCAAGTCGTTCAGCCGCTTGTATAGCAGCAAGCACCTGTGACCCAACAGATGGGTTTGCAAGGCCGATATCCTCATAACTCATCACGAGCAGTCTTCTAGAAACAGCTACTAAATCTCCATTTTCAAGTAAGTGGGCTAAATAATAAAGTGCGGCGTCCGTGTCACTGCCCCTAACTGATTTTTGTAAGGCGGATAATAAATTATAAAAATGAGACCCTTTTTTATCTCCAAAAACGCCTACACGATCAATTAAGCTCTTAAGTGTAGTGTCTTCTACCTTTGTGACTCCGTCTTCCTCAAAGCTTGCAAATATAGTTGATTCTAATAGAGTTAATGCTTTCCGGGCATCACCATTTGCTGCATCTGCTATATTTAATCGCTGTTCATCGGTAATATGTATGGACGTTTGACCCAGCCCTTTTACTTTATCAAGTAAGGCTCTTTTTAAAAGCATATCTACATCTTCTGTTGTTAAACGCTTTAGCTGCTTTATCTCTCCACAACGAGAACGAATTGCCGGATTCACATCGTGAAATGGATTTTCAGTTGTCGCTCCAATTAATATAATTGAACCATTTTCAACATGTGGCAAAAGTGTATCTTGCTGCAATTTGTTGAAGCGATGAATTTCATCTAAAAACAAAATGACTTTTCCGCTAATACGAGCATCTGCAACCACATCTTCCACATCTTTTTTACCTGCTTTTGTTGCGTTTAATGCCACAAAAGGGAGCTTGGTCGTTCCTGCAATAGCAAATGCAAGAGAAGTTTTACCAACCCCTGGATCGCCATAAAGAAGCATGGAGGGAACATGACCGTTTTTAATCATTTTATATAACGCTGTATTTTTTCCAATAACATGCTGCTGTCCAGCGAGTTCATCTATAGTTTGAGGTCTCATGCGATAGGCTAAAGGTTCGTTGTTCAAAATGGTCACTCCTTCATTCGTACATTTGTTCTTTTATTATATAGAACATTGTTTAAAAAGTCATTTTGAAGTCGCTAGAACTAGTAACTATGCTATACTAGGGAAAGAATTTTTAACTGAAATTGATAACTAATGAGGTGGAATATATTGAAATTTTCAACAAAAGGCCGCTATGGACTAACGATTATGGTTGCCTTAGGAAAACAATGTGGACAAGGACCAATCGCACTTCGTCAAATAGCAGCAGATCATAATTTATCAGAAGCATACTTAGAACAAATAGTATCTCCTCTTCGAAATGCAGGACTTGTTAAAAGTGTACGTGGAGCTTATGGAGGGTATATGCTATCAAAAGCACCGAATGAGATCACAACGGGTGATGTAATTCGAGTTTTGGAGGGGCCAATTCAAATCGTAGAAGGTATTGATGAGGAAGCGCCACCCCAACGCGAATTATGGTTGCGTATTCGTGACGCAGTGAAAAACGTGTTAGATACGACAACGATTGAGGATTTAGCGGAATATTCAGAAGAAAATCCAGAAGACCCTGGATATATGTTTTATATTTAAGGAGTTTACAATGACTAGAATATATTTAGACCATGCTGCTACAACGCCAATGGCCGAAGAAGTAATTAAAACGTTCACGGATGAGTTAAATCAAGTGTTTGGAAATGCATCAAGCATTCATCAAACTGGTAGAAGTGCAAGAAAAAAACTAGATGGAGCAAGAACTATTCTTGCATCAAGTATAGGTGCACATGAGACCGAAATAACGATTACTAGTGGTGGAACGGAAGCCGATAATTACGCTATTTTTGGTACAGCTTATGCGCGAATGAATGAAGGAAAACATATTATTACGACTCAAATTGAACATCATGCTGTGCTACATGCATGTGAACAGTTAAAGCGTGATGGATTTGAAGTTACTTACTTACCTGTAAACAAAGATGGACTGATTAATGTCGATGACTTGAAAAAATCACTTCGAGAAGATACTATATTAGTTTCGGTTATGTATGCTAATAATGAGGTCGGCTCGATTCAACCAATTCAAGAAATTGGAGATTTATTAGTAGATCATCCAGCTTATTTCCATACAGATGCCGTACAAGCTTACGGAAGTATTTCTATTGATGTACAAGCATTACACATCGATTTACTAAGTGTTTCTAGTCACAAGATCAATGGTCCAAAAGGAATTGGCTTTTTATTTCAACGAAAAGGTATTTTCTTAAAACCACTATTCTATGGTGGTCAACAAGAACGTAAGAAGCGTGCGGGTACGGAAAATGTTCCTGCAGTCGTTGCATTTGCGAAAGCTGTTGAATTAAAACAATCCAGTTTTAAAGATAGTTTTCATCATTATCAACAGTTAAAAAAAGCTTTCTTAAACGAGCTTGGAAATAAGGGCGTTCAGTTCACTATAAATGGATCAGCAGATTACGTTTTGCCTCATGTATTGAACGTTAGCATACCAAAAACAGATGTGGAAACATTTTTAGTACAACTGGATTTAGCTGGAATTGATGCTTCAAGTGGTTCTGCATGTACAGCCGGTTCAATCGATCCTTCTCATGTGTTAGTAGCTATGTTCGGAGAAAATACACCAGAGCTTCGAAATTCTGTCCGATTTAGTTTTGGATTAAACAATACAGAGCAGCAAGTAATAGAAGCTGCAACTAAAATAAGTAAAATTATTCTATAGTTTGAACGAATAATCGAAATGAGTGAATATAAGTGAAAAAAATAGAAGATACACGTGTAGTTATTGGAATGTCCGGGGGAGTAGATTCATCGGTCGCAGCTTATTTGTTAAAAGAACAAGGGTATGATGTAATCGGTATTTTCATGAAAAACTGGGATGATACAGATGCAAACGGTGTTTGTACCGCAACAGATGACTATGAAGATGTTATTAAAGTGTGTAATCAAATAGGTATCCCGTATTACGCAGTGAATTTTGAAAAGCAGTATTGGGATAAAGTGTTCACGTACTTCTTAGAGGAATATAAAGCAGGAAGAACTCCAAACCCTGATGTAATGTGTAATAAAGAAATTAAATTTAAAGCATTTTTAGATCATGCATTAGCGCTTGGGGCAGACTATTTGGCAACAGGCCACTACGCACAGGTGGAAGTTCGTGATGGACAAACTCGCATGCTACGAGGAAAAGACAATAATAAAGACCAAACGTATTTCTTAAATCAATTGAACCAAGAGCAATTAGAGAAAGTAATGTTCCCAATTGGTCACTTGGAAAAGAAAAAAGTGCGTGAAATTGCTTTAGAACAAGGTCTTGCAACTGCAACGAAAAAAGATTCTACTGGCATTTGCTTTATTGGCGAAAGAAACTTTAAAGAGTTTTTAGGTCAGTATTTACCTGCCCAACAGGGTGTGATGGAAACAATGGATGGGAAACCAATGGGTAAACATGATGGATTAATGTACTACACAATAGGACAGCGTCATGGTTTAGGAATTGGTGGTTCAGGTGATCCATGGTTCGTTATTGGCAAAGATTTAGTACGAAATGTATTATTAGTTGGACAAAATATCAATAATGATGCATTGTTCTCGACAAGCCTAACAGCTACGGATTTATCTTTCACAACGACGCTAGAAAAACCAAAATCATTTAATTGTACGGCTAAATTCCGTTACCGCCAGGAAGATGTAGGAGTTCATGTAGAATTGCTATCTGAAGATAGAGTGCTTGTCACATTCAATCAGCCAGTTCGCGCAATAACACCAGGCCAAGCGGTTGTTTTCTATCAAGGAGACGAATGTCTAGGTGGAGCAACGATTGATGAAGTATTCAAAGATGGATTAAAACTGGATTACGTTGGTTAATGGAGGTTATTAACATGAATTATAATGAATTAGGCATCCAAGCGATTCAAGAAGAAAATTATGAAAAAGCGATGGAGCTATTTACAAAAGCAATTGAAGAAAGCCCAGAAGAAGCAATTGGGTATATAAACTTTGGGAATCTTCTTGCTTCCATGAATGAAAACGAACGTGCAGAACGATTCTTTCAAAAAGCTATTACATTAGATGAACAAGCGGCGACGGCATTTTATAGTTTAGCAAATTTATACTATAATGCAGAGCGCTACGCAGAAGCAGCCAAATTATATGAAAAAGCGATTTCAAATGGAATTGAAGGTCCAGATGCGTATTTCATGCTGGGAAAAAGCTTTGATAAAGAAGGTCATACCAAGCTTGCCTTACCATACCTACAGCGCGCATATGAATTAGATGCATCAGATATACAAATTAAACTAACATACGGAATTGCGCTAGCGAGCATGGAAATGTTTGAACAAGCGGAACCTGTCTTTAAAGAAATAACAGAGGTTGATCCAGAAAATGCTGACGCTCATTACAATTTAGGCGTTTTATACGCTGTTTCAACATCGGATACGGAAGCTGCTCTTAAGCACTTAAAAGAAGCATTTACGATTCAACCCAATTATGATCAAGCACGATATGTGTACGACATGATTGCTCTTCGCAATTAACTTATTCAGACCTTGCTGAATTAAGTTTATTCCTCTGGCGGATGTCACAGATTTGCATCGAACAAGTTCGATGCAAAATCTGGACCCAAATACGCCAAGGCGAATTTAATTTATATTATTTGGAGGCGGTAGCATGACAAGCGAAATGAACAATGAAAAACAGTTTATAACGGGTCGTCCTATCGTCTCTATTTTTCATAATCCTCAAAACCTATTTTCTATTATTAAATTAAAAGTAAAATCTACAAATACTACATATCCAGACAAAGAAATCATCGTAACTGGTTATTTCCCCTCACTTGTTCTAGAAGAAGCATATAAATTTACTGGACTTATTAAAAATCACCCTAAATATGGAGTCCAGTTCCAAGTGGAGACCTTTCAAAAAGAGGTTCCTGCTACGGAACAAGGAATTGTCCATTATTTATCCAGTGATATGTTCCCTGGTATTGGACGAAAAACAGCAGAACAAATCGTGAAAAAACTGGGTCAAAATGCGATTAATAAAATTCTGGATGATCCAGCTGCATTAGATGTGATTCCAAAACTCGGGGAAGATAAAAAACAAACTTTGCGAGCGGTGCTAGAGCAAAACCTTGGTTTAGAAAAAGTAATGATCCAGCTGAATGAATGGGGCTTTGGACCTCAAATCGCCATGAAAATATATCAGGCATACCGAGAAGAAACAATTGTAGTACTGACAAAAAATCCATACCGACTAATCGAAGAAGTAGAAGGGGTAGGATTTGTTCGTGCAGATGAACTGGGGTATAAACTTGGTATTCAAGGAAATCATCCTGATCGAATCAAAGCCGCTATTTATCATTTAATACAATCAGCATCCTTAAGCGAAGGACATGTATATATGTATGCTGAGCAACTATTAGAATCCGTCAAGAGGTTGCTAGAAAGCGCGCAACGGGAAGAAATTCCGTTTGAAGCAATAACGAAATGTTGTATTGAACTATCGGAGGAAAGCCGTATTGTAGGTGAAGTTAATCGTTTTTATATCCCTTCTCTTTATTTTTCAGAAGTAGGCATAAGCTCCAAAATCGAAACGTTACTTGGCGAAAATGATACCCATCATAAATTTCCACTAGCGGAGATGAAAAAGCATTTGGGTGGATTGGAAGAACGTTTAGGTGTGCAATATGCTGCGACACAAATAAAGGCAATTGAAACCGCTCTAAATTCTAGTATTACTTTACTCACAGGGGGCCCAGGTACCGGGAAAACGACAGTTGTTAGAGGAATTGTAGAATTATATGCTGAACTTCATGGACTTTCTTTGGATCCAAAGGAATGGGCGAAAGACAAAAAGCCATTTCCTGTTGTTTTGGCCGCTCCTACTGGGAGGGCAGCCAAACGATTAAGTGAGTCCACCGAGTTACCTGCCATGACGATACACCGCTTATTAGGGTTCACAGGGCAGGAAGATGCCGATGTGGAAGGAAAAGAAATTGAGGGGAAATTAGTCATTATTGATGAAACGTCAATGCTCGATACATGGCTAGGACACCAACTTTTAAAAGCAATTCCAAAAGACGCTCAAGTTATTTTCGTTGGCGACCAAGATCAATTACCACCTGTTGGTCCTGGACAAGTATTAAAGGATTTATTAGCTTCTAAACGAATTCCAACAGTAGAACTAAAAGATATTTATCGACAGTCGGAAGGATCTTCCATTATTGAACTAGCACACGACATGAAAAAAGGATCGGTGCCGTCAACTTTATTGGACAAAACAAGAGACCGTTCATTTATTAAAGCTTCCGCTGAACAAATTCCTAAAGTAGTGGAACAAGTGCTGAAAAGTGCTCTTTCAAAAGGTCATTCCATTCGAGATATTCAAGTACTTGCCCCGATGTACCGAGGACCTGCTGGAATAGATGCATTAAATAAGATGATTCAAGAAATGGTTAATCCTAATACAGATGGCAAACGTAAAGAGATGGTATTCGGAGATACGATTTATCGAATAGGTGATAAAGTATTACAGCTTGTCAATCAGCCGGAAAGTAATGTGTTTAATGGCGATATGGGTGAAGTTGTAAGTATTTTTAAAGCCGCTGAAACAGTCGAAAAGAAAGAAATGCTCGTCATTTCGTTTGATGGCAATGAAGTGACTTATGAAAAAAATGATTTGAACCAAATTACATTAGCTTATTGCTGTTCGGTTCATAAATCTCAAGGTAGTGAGTTTCAAACGGTTATCATGCCAGTAACAAGAAGTTACATGAAAATGCTTCGTCGAAACTTATTGTATACAGGTATTACAAGAGCAAAAAACTTTTTAATATTATGTGGAGAACCGGAAGTATTTAAGTTTGGTGTAGAGAGAACGGATGATCTTCAACGATTAACCACTTTAAAGAACCGATTAACGGTGAGGGAAGATCTATCAGAGGAACAGTCGGAAATAGTGAAGGAGGATTCTACTGAAGTTTTGGTAGAAGCTACTTACCTAACCGCTGATAATTACCATTTAATTGATCCATTAATCGGTATGAATGGTATAACGCCATATCAATTTTTGGATGCAGACAATTGACACAATGCAAATAGTTTTCTATAATCAATTGCATAAACGAAAATGATGACGGAGAAAGTACTATTGTTACCTGACTAGAGAAGGATTCCTTGGCTGGAAGAATCCACAGAGCACAACAATTAGGAAAGCTACTCTTGAGTGCAATTAATACTTGCCGTATAGCCGCGTTAAGGCTTCTTGAGAGACACATTGGGCAAAATCCAGCGTGTAACTAGGGTGGTACCGCGAAATCATAGCTTTCGTCCCTTTTTTGGGATGAGGGCTTTTTTTATTTCCCTAAAATATGTATCTTTCAGGCGCAATTCACATTTAAATTAGGAGGAATTTACATGAAACAATTAACAGGTGCTCAAATTAGACAAATGTATTTAGACTTTTTTATTGAAAAAGGACACACACAAGAGCCATCAGCTCCACTCGTACCAATCAATGATCCATCTTTACTTTGGATTAATAGTGGTGTAGCAACATTAAAAAAATATTTTGATGGTCGTGTTGTACCAGAAAATCCACGTATTACAAATGCACAAAAATCGATACGTACAAATGACATCGAAAACGTAGGGAAAACAGCAAGACATCATACTTTCTTTGAAATGCTTGGAAACTTCTCTATCGGAGAATACTTTAAAAAAGAAGCAATTCACTGGGCTTGGGAATTTTTAACGGATGAAAAATGGGTGGCTTTTGAAGCAGAAAAATTATCCATTACGATTCATCCTGAAGACGAAGAAGCATATCTTATTTGGAGAGACGAAATTGGTATTCCAGAGGAGAGAATTATTCGTTTGGAAGGAAACTTCTGGGATATAGGAGAAGGTCCAAGTGGTCCAAACTCCGAAATTTTCTATGATCGCGGTGAATCATACGGGAATGATTTAAATGACCCTGAATTGTATCCAGGTGGAGAAAATGAGCGTTATTTAGAAATTTGGAATTTAGTATTCTCGGAATTCAACCATAATCCAGATCATACGTACACTCCACTACCAAAGCAAAACATTGATACAGGGATGGGCTTAGAACGTATGGCAAGTGTTGTTCAAAATGTTCCGACGAACTTTGATACAGATTTATTTATACCAATTATTCGTCAAACGGAAGCGATTTCTGGCAAAACATATCGTGAAAACAATGAGGATGACACTGCTTTCAAAGTAATTGCAGACCATATTCGTACGGTAGCTTTTGCGATTGGTGACGGCGCGTTGCCTTCAAACGAAGGAAGAGGATATGTACTTAGAAGATTACTTCGACGTGCTGTTCGATTTGCAAAACAACTTGGTGTTGATAAACCATTTTTATATGAGCTTGTTCCAGTTGTTGGAGAAATCATGGAAGATTTCTATCCAGAAGTAACAGCAAAAAAAGATTTTATTATGCGCGTTATAAAAACAGAGGAAGAACGTTTCCATGAAACACTTCACGATGGCCTTTCTATTCTCGAAAAAGTAATTGAAGATCAACGTGCAAAAGGGGAGTCATTTATTCCTGGAACAACTACTTTCACGTTATATGATACGTATGGTTTCCCGATTGAATTGACGGAAGAATATGCGGAAGAAGCAAATATGACGGTCGACCATGAAGGATTCAAAGAAGAAATGGAAGCTCAACGCTCACGTGCTCGTGCTGCTCGTCAAAATGTGGACTCTATGCAAGTACAATCAGAGGTGTTCGGCAATATTCACGATGAAAGTGAATTTGTAGGGTATGATACATTAAGCGTTAAGACTAATATTACATCGATCGTTCTTGGTCAAGCACTAGTGAAAACTGCTCATGAAGGGGATGAAGTAAAGGTAGTTTTATCTCAAACTCCTTTCTACGCAGAGAGCGGTGGTCAAATAGCGGATCATGGAATGATTGGAAATGATACATTTAGAGGTTTTGTGAAAGATGTTCAAAAAGCTCCAAATGGACAAAATTTACACACCGTAGTAATTGAATCTGGTGAAATGATTGCTGATGCAGAAGTAGTGGCAACAGTAGATCAAGCTCTACGAGGCCATACGATTAAAAATCACTCAGCGACACATATTCTGCACCAAGCATTAAAAGATGTGTTAGGAACACATGTAAACCAAGCTGGTTCTTATGTTGGGCCAGACCGCTTACGTTTTGACTTTTCACATTTTGGACAAGTAACAAAAGACGAGTTAGAGAAAATTGAACGAATAGTAAATGAAAAAGTGTGGGATAATATACCGGTAGTAACTGGATACCATAATATTGATGAAGCGAAGAAAATGGGCGCTATGGCTTTATTTGGTGAAAAATATGGCAATATTGTTCGTGTTGTACAAATGGGGACTTTCTCACTAGAGCTTTGCGGTGGTGTTCATGTGAAAAACACTTCGGAAATTGGATTCTTTAAAATTCTTTCCGAAAGTGGAATTGGAGCAGGTACTCGACGTATTGAGGCTGTTACTGGAAAAGGTGCTTTTGAAATTGTAAAAGAAGAAGAACAAATATTAGCAGAAGCATCGAATTTATTGAAGGCTCAATCGAAAGATTTGACTGCAAAAGTAGTACAAACGTTACAAGAGTTAAAAAATGTACAAAAAGAAAATGAGTCACTTTCTGCAAAAATCGCGAATAGTCAAGCATCATCTGTTTTATCTTCTGCTCAAACAGTGAACGATGTAACTGTACTCTCTGTCAAAGTAGATGCAAAAGATAATAACCAATTACGCCAAATGATGGACGATTTAAAACAAAAATTAGAAAAAGCAGTAATTGTCCTTGGTGCAATCGATGGGGATAAAGTAATGATTTCTGCTGGTGTAACAAAAGATATAGTAGGTGGGAACTACCATGCTGGAAATATCGTCAAATTAGTAGCGGAGCAATGTGGAGGTAAAGGCGGCGGCCGTCCAGACTTTGCAATGGCTGGTGCAAAAGACGGTAGTAAATTAGAAGCTGCGTTAACTTCTGTTTACGAATATATCAAATCAGTTTAAACAATTTCCAAATTAGGTTATACTATGTATAGATACGTAAAGTTACCTACCAAAATCGAAAGCGAGGTGCTGATCATGAGCTCATTTGATAAGACGATGAAATTTAATTTCCCTGAAGAATCTATGGAACAAGAAGTTAAACATGTGATGCTACAAGTTCACTCTGCACTAGAAGAAAAAGGGTATAATTCTATCAATCAAATTGTAGGCTATCTACTTTCTGGTGATCCAGCTTATATTCCTCGCCACCAAGATGCACGTAACATGATACGAAAGTTAGAACGAGACGAAATTTTAGAAGAGCTAGTGAAGTTCTATATCAAAAAAAATAATGAGGCTTAAGCATGCGAATTATGGGTTTAGACGTCGGTTCTCGAACAGTGGGCGTAGCAATTAGTGATGCACTTGGCTGGACAGCTCAAGGTATTGAAACGATAAAAATAAACGAAGAAAATTTAGAGTTTGGTTTGGATCGTATTGATGAACTAGTAAAACAACATGAAGTAACAGAATTCGTTGTTGGTTTTCCTAAAAATATGAACAATTCCATTGGTCCCCGAGCAGAAGCATCGGAACAATATGCAAAAATGTTGACTGACAAATTTAATTTTCCAATAACAATGTGGGATGAAAGATTGACAACGATGGCTGCAGAACGTATGTTAATAGATGCAGATGTTAGCCGTAAAA
Source organism: Psychrobacillus sp. FSL H8-0483 (assembly GCF_038637725.1). NCBI lineage: Bacteria > Bacillati > Bacillota > Bacilli > Caryophanales > Bacillaceae > Psychrobacillus > Psychrobacillus sp. FSL H8-0483. Next base: position 2,709,694 of record NZ_CP152052.1, on the reverse strand, counting down.
AACGGAAACAAGTGATAGACAAGATGGCTGCAGTAATGATATTACAAGGCTTTCTTGATAGAAAAAATAGATGAGGTGACTGGAAATGGACCACGGTCAAGAAAATATTACAGTTGTAGATGAAAACGGAAATGAGCAACTTTGTAACGTACTATTCACATTTGAATCAGAAGAATTCGGGAAGTCATATGTACTTTACTATCCAATTGGTGCGGAAGAAGATGAAAATGAAGAAATCGAAATTCACGCTTCATCATTCTCACCTAATGAAGATGGGGAAGACGGAGACCTACTTCCAATCGAATTGGATGCAGAATGGGATATGATCGAAGAAATGTTAAATACATTTTTAGATGAAGAAGAGGAAGACGAAGAGTAAAAGTAAGCGTTATTCTACTAAAAAAGGATGGAAAGAGGTGCTCCTCATTCCTCCTTTTTCTTTTTGTCCATTATCTAGTATAATGAAATGGATATAAAGGGGGAGAACCCGTGGAAAATGAAACCAAAAAAGAGATCATGTTTGAAAAAATGAAAAAAAAGAAAAAAGAAGTGAAGCTTGTTAGACGAATTGTGTTAATAATTGCATTGTTAATATTATTAGTAGGTGGTATTGGTGGTTATATCACGTATAACTATGTAACAAGTGCATTAAAACCTTTAGATCCTACTTCAGAGGAATTAATAAGTGTAGACATACCAATAGGATCTGGTTTAGACAGTATATCTGCGACGCTAGAAAAGAACGGTGTCATTAAAGATGCTAAAATATTTAAATACTATGCAAAATTTAATAATGAATCGAATTTTCAAGCGGGCAAATATGATTTAACAAAAGCAATGACATTAGATGAAATTATTGAAAGTTTAAAAACTGGTAAAATTTACAGAGAACCACTATTTACATTAACTGTTCCAGAGGGCTTAACATTGGAACAAATAGGACAAGTTGTAGAGAAGAAAACAGGTAGATCGGCGGAAGAATTTTTTAATCTTGTAACAAGCGATGAATTTGTTGATAGAATGATGGTCAAATATCCTAATTTATTAACAGAAGATATTAAAGCGGAAAATGTTCGATATGCGTTGGAAGGATATTTATATCCTGCTACATATCCGTTTTATGAGGAAAAACCTTCGCTAGAAGAAATTGCTGAAACAATGTTAAAGAATACGGAAAAAACAGTTTCTTCGTATTACGATCTCTTGCAATCAGAAGAAAAATCCGTCCACTGGCTACTAACATTTGCATCTTTACTTGAGGAAGAAGCAACGGCTCAAACAGATCGAGAAACAATTGCAAGTGTATTTTATAATCGCTTAGATGCTCAAATGCCATTACAAACAGATCCGACGGTATTATATGCGTTAGGCAGTCATAAAGAACGTGTTCTTTTCGAAGACTTAGAATATGATAATCCATATAATACGTATCAAAATCAAGGGTTGCCCCCTGGACCGATTGCGAATGCAGGTAAATCATCTATAGAGGCGGTTTTGAATCCAGAGGCCACAAATTACTTTTATTTTCTTGCTGATAAAACAGGAAAAAACCATTTTTCTGAAACGTATGAAGAGCATCTTCAAAAAATTGACGAATATCTAAAATAATACAATGCAGGAGAAGGAATGAGGTCGCTTTCCTTCTCCTGCTATGTTATTATAAGATGTGTTTTTTACATACAAGAAAACGCGTTAGACGCTGACTGTAGCTTGATTAATGCCGAATGAATGGTACGTACGTTAATATTTTCCCAAAGGGGTTAGCTTGGAATGAATATAAGTGATGATTTTTTAAAAGATCTAATAAAACCTCGATCTTCCATTTTCATGGAGATGGAACAGTACGCAAAAGAAAATCATGTACCAATTATGCAATTAATGGGAATGGAGTCATTACTTCAATTACTTTCCTTACAAAAACCTTCAACTATTTTAGAACTTGGTACAGCTATTGGCTATTCTTCTATGCGAATGGCGATGAAATTAGTAGAAGCAACGATTGTGACTATCGAACGTGATGAACAAAAAGCAGAACTTGCAAAAAATTATATAGAGCGAGCAAATTTACAACAACGTATTCAAGTAATTGTTGGAGATGCTTTAGAAATTTCATCGGAATCATTAGGTAGTAAAAAATTTGACGCTATTTTTATAGATGCAGCAAAAGGCCAATATAAAAACTTCTTTGAAAAGTACGCACCCTTTTTACACGATGGGGGCGTTATTTACTGTGATAATTTATTGTTAAATGGCTTATCAGAATTACCTATGAGTGAAGTGCCAAGGCGTAAACGAACGATGGTGCGCAATCAGCATCAATTTATGGAATGGCTTATGAATCATCCAGACTATGACACAGCTTTCTTTCCTGTTGGAGATGGAATGCTAGTAAGTATTAAGAGGTGAAAAGATTGAAAAAAACAGAACTATTAGTTACTCCTGCAAGTATTGAACATATGAATGAGTTAATCAGAGCTGGAGCAGATGCATTTTTAATTGGAGAACAATTTTTTGGCTTGCGTCTTGCTGGAGAATTCACTTTGGAAGATATAGAAGTTGCAGCAAAGCTAACAAAAGAACATAATAAAAAAATATATGTTGCCATGAATGCTCTTTTTCATAATGATAAATTGGATGCACTTGCTCCTTATATGCAAAAACTGCAGGAAATCGGCGTAGACGGAATTGTTTTTGGAGACCCGGCGGTTATTATAGCTAGACGTGAAGCAGGTGTCACAATTCCTCTTCATTGGAATACAGAACAAACTGCTACGAATTATTTCACAGCGAATTATTGGGGCAAACGAGGGGCAACTCGTGCAGTACTAGCTAGAGAACTCAGCTTAGATGAAATAGTAGAAATAAAAGAAAATGCAGATGTGCAGATTGAAGTGCAAGTACATGGGATGACATGTATGTTCCAATCTAAACGACCATTACTAGGGAATTATTTCTTATTCCAAGATAAAGCTATGGAAGTAGAAAATCGTGCAAACAACAAAAATATGTTTTTACATGACAAAGAACGTTCGAACAAATATCCAATTTATCAAGATGAGAATGGGACACATATTTTTAGTCCGAATGATATGTGCATGATCGATGAGTTAGAAGAGTTTCTAGCTGCAGAGGTCGACAGCTTGAAAATAGACGGTATCTTACATGATCCTTCTTATGTAACGACAGTAACTAGCTATTATCGTCAAGCGATTGATGCTTATTACGAGTCAAAAGCCTCATACAAAGAGATTAAAAAAGATCTGTTTAAAAAATTGGAAGAAATACAACCTTCACTACGTCCACTTGATACTGGATTTTTCTTTAAAGAGACCGTTTACTAAAAACGTTCATCGTGACAAAGGTAGACAGTAACTGATTGAAAAGATTTATTTTCTTAAGAAGGGGAAGGTTACAAGTGACAAATACGAAATTAGATAAAATTAGTGAACTAATAGATGGTAAAAGAGTGATTACCAAAAAGCCTGAATTATTAGCTCCAGCTGGAAGTTTAGAAAAGCTTAAAATTGCCGTACATTACGGTGCAGATGCCGTATTTATCGGTGGACAGGAATTTGGTTTACGTTCAAATGCGGGTAACTTTTCCATTGAAGAAATGCGCGAAGGTGTTGAATTTGCTAATCGTTACGGCGCAAAAATTTATGTTACAACGAATATATTTGCGCATAATGAAAACATGGATGGATTGGAAGAATTCTTGAAAGAAGTTGAAGGTGCTGGTGTAACGGGTATCATCGTAGCAGATCCATTAATCATTGAAACTTGTCGACTTGCAGCACCTAAATTAGAACTACATCTAAGCACTCAACAATCCTTGTCTAACTGGAAGGCGGTACAGTACTGGAAAGAAGAAGGTTTAAATCGTGTGGTACTTGCTCGTGAGACAAGCGGTGATGAAATTCAACTGATGAAAGAAAAAGTTGATATAGAAATTGAAACATTTATCCATGGTGCAATGTGCATCGCCTACAGTGGAAGATGTACCCTTTCTAACCATATGACTGCTCGTGATTCAAACCGTGGTGGTTGCTGTCAATCCTGTCGATGGGATTATGATCTTTATGAGCAAAATGATGGAGAAGAACAGGCATTATTTGTAGAAGATGATACTCCTTTTGCAATGAGTCCGAAAGACTTAAAGCTTGTTGAATCTATACCAAGGATGATAGAACTAGGCATTGATTCCCTTAAAGTAGAAGGGCGTATGAAATCCATTCACTATATTGCAACAGTTGTGACTGTTTATCGTAAAGTAATTGATGCTTACTGTGCAGACCCTGAAAACTTTATAATGCAGCAATCTTGGTTAGATGAACTTGAAAAATGTGCAAATCGAGAGACAGACACGGCGTATTTTGAGGGAGAACCAGGCTTTGAGCAGCAAATGTATGGGGTACATGATAAGAAATTAGGCTTTGACTTTGTAGGTCTTGTTCTGGACTATAATGAGGTTACACAAGTCGTAACGTTACAGCAACGCAACTATTTCAAGCCTGGCGATGAAGTAGAGTTTTTTGGACCAGAAATAGAAAATGTTCGTTTAGTAATAGGTGAAATTACCAATGAAAAAGGACAAGTATTAGATGCAGCGAGACATCCATTAGAAATTATTCAATTCAAATGTCCTGTAAAGTTGTATCCAAATAATATGATGAGAAAAGGGATGAAATAATGTCTAAAAAAACCCCTCTTATTATTGGGATTACTGGTGGTTCAGGTTCTGGTAAAACGAGTGTAACAAAAGCAATTAGTGAAGTTTTTAAAAACCATTCTGTTGTTGTGATTGAGCAGGATTACTATTATAAAGATCAAAGTCATTTAAAGTTTGAAGAAAGACTAAATACAAATTATGATCATCCATTGGCTTTTGATAATGATTTACTTATTGAACATGTGAATAATTTGTTGAACAATAAGGCGGTTGAAAAGCCTGTTTATGATTACGCACAACACACGCGTTCAACAGAAACGATTACAATTGAACCGCAAGATGTAATAATTCTAGAAGGTATTTTAGTGCTCGAGGATGAGCGACTTCGTAATTTAATGGACATAAAATTATTCGTGGACACAGATTCAGATTTACGAATCATTCGTCGAATTCTGCGAGACATTAATGAAAGAGGACGTACAGTTGATTCAGTTGTTGATCAGTATATTAATGTCGTTCGTCCAATGCACAATCAATTCATAGAACCAACGAAAAGATATGCAGATGTTATTATTCCAGAAGGCGGTCAAAATGAGGTCGCTATAGATTTAATGGTTACAAAAATAAAAACTATTCTTGAAACTAATGTTATTGTATAATATGATGATTGAAGATTGACAATATTTTCATGGAGATTCATATCATTTTAATAAGAAGCATATGAATGAGAAATGATTATTTATTAAGTGGTTATTTAAAGGAGTGTATGGGGATGTCAACTGAGAAACAATTTCCAATGACCGTTGCTGGCAAAAAAAAGCTTGAAGATGAATTAGAACAATTAAAAACGGTAAAACGTAAAGAAGTAGTAGAACGTATTAAAATTGCAAGAAGCTTTGGAGACTTATCTGAGAACTCTGAGTATGATTCTGCGAAAGAAGATCAAGCATTTGTAGAAGGAAGAATTTCTACAATTGAGTCGATGATTCGTAATGCAGTTATTATTGAAGAAGAAGATAATAATGATCTTGTCTCACTAGGAAAAACAGTAACTTTTATTGAAATTCCTGATGGGGATGAAGAAACATATACAATTGTTGGTTCGGCTGAAGCAGACCCGATTGAAGGACTTATTTCTAATGATTCTCCAATTGCTAAAGGGTTATTAGGCAAAACAATTGGGGATAAAGTAAAAATCCTAACTCCAGGTGGAGAAATGGACGTTGAAATTAAATCTATTCATAATAAGAAAAGCTGAATTCGCCTGAAAAATATAAAAAGAGGTAAACACCAGTGTTTACCTCTTTTTTTATATATTATGCTCTGTTATATTAAACTGTTGTTTTTTTTTGAAGCATATATTTTGTAATGAAAATCGGCGAGACTCCTGCGGAAAAACGAGTTGCCAAGACTCCATAGCGGGCTTATTGGAACAAATCCATTGCCACATTCATGTGGCAACGGATTTGCGTCTGTCGGCTAAGCCTTCAACGTAAAAGGGGCGCTGTGACCAACATCCTGTTGCCCAGAGGAGGTTTGGCGGTTCGTCCGCGGAAAACGAGCGGATTTTCGTCTATAACAACATGAACATTTAACAGAGCTATTTATTATGAAACAAAAAGTAAGTTATAATCGTCTATAAGTAATATGTTCTCTAATAAATGGAGGAGGAATTGTATGCCAGAAAATAATCGAAGAATGAATTCACGCCTAAATCAAAAACATCGAAAGAAAAAAACTAATACGATGCTAAATGTGCTGATTGGTATTGTGCTCGTCCTTATTATTGTTACGGTTGTCAATATAGTTACTGACGATGAAGTGAAAGATAGTGCAGTAGAACCAAATACATCTCCAATAACGAATAACGAAGATGATACTACTGAAGACTCTACTGATATAGAAGAAGAGAATAGTTCAACAGACGAAGTAAATGCACAAGACGAAACGAACACGGAATCATCTGTAGAGGATAAAGAAGAAGAGTCAGAAACAATAGAGGAAAGTACAGGAACAATTACAACAGAACCATCTAGTGATTCAAATGTAGAATCAGAGATAGTAGATTCTGGTTGGCAACCAATTGGGACGATGCAAACTGGTGAACACGTTTCCAGTTATGATCAAAATTCCGTCGATTGGGCAGAAAAAGTGGAAGCATTAGCCTATGCCGCTAACCTTGAACCATCGAATATGTATGTTAAGTTTCTTGGGAATGGTGGAAGTCCACAAAAATCGATTGGAACGGTTACATCTAAAGATGGAAGTGAGATTTACCGTATATCTTTAGAGTGGGTAGATGGTCAAGGATGGAAACCAACTAAAAAAGAAAAATTAAATTCTCTAGACTAGGCATCTTAATAGATGGAGCTAGTCAAGATGTTTGTCGAATTGCCCGTGGGAAACCATCGGATTTTGTTCATAACCACATGACTGTTTAACAGAGACTAAAAAAAGACCCCTCCAGACTGGAGAGAGGGCACTGTAAAACTAACGTTTTTAAAACAGTAAATTCTTTTTAAACAAAAATCCGGCCCTTGTTGTTCAAGTTTGAACAGGAAGTACCGGATTTCTTTGTCTATTTCTCCTCTTTTTCGTTCAATAATAGATATTTGAACATGCGAATCGGTAGAATCGCATTGCGACCATGGTGATTGGAGTGGAAGGCGGCGACTCCAGCGGGAAAAGCGCGTCCAGGTGAGACCCCGCAGGAGCTTGCGACGAGGAGCTCACGGACCGCCCGCGGAAAGCGTCCGCCTGCAACGGAATCTCCTAGATGTTATTTTGAACGACTTGTCGTTCAAGAACTCGCTAAGAGATGATTAATAGACTTTTTCATCTGCCTCTTGACTGGAGAGGTGTCTTTGACTTATTTTTAAAGAAGTGCTTTTTAGAGAGGAGTAATATTAAATGAAAATAGCAGTAATAGGTGCAATGGAACAAGAAGTAGAATTATTAAGAAGTGAAATTAAGAATGCAGAAACAAAAATAATCGCGAACAGTGAATTTACTGTTGGTACATATAAAAACCATGAGGTAATTTTACTTAAGAGTGGAATTGGTAAAGTAAATGCAGCGATGACTACTACCATTTTATTAAACGAATTTAAACCTGATTATGTTATTAATACGGGTTCAGCAGGTGGTTATGATCCAAACTTAGAGGTAGGAGCAATTGTTATTTCGGATGAAGTAAGACACCATGATGTAGATGTTACAGCATTTGGTTATGAGATAGGTCAAGTGCCACAGCTACCTGCTGCATTTAAAGCAAATGTACACTTAATGGAACTTGCAGAAGCAGCCGTAAAAGAAATAGGAGAACATCAAACAGCAACTGGATTAATTGCAACTGGTGATATTTTTATGCATAATCCAGAAAAAGTGGAAATTGTTCGACAAAACTTCCCACAAATGAAAGCATGTGAAATGGAAGCAGCTGCAGTTGCACAAGTTTGTCATCAATTCGATGTACCTTTTGTCGTAATTCGTGCATTATCAGATATCGCTGGGAAAGAGTCTTCTGTTAGTTTCGATGAGTTCTTACCAGTTGCAGCTAAACACTCAACTCAAATTGTATTACATGTTATCGAGAGAATATCCTAACTTGTCATGAATTAGACAAACCCCTTAAATATTTTCATATTAATAATTATTTAAATATATGCTATGATGATAGCATCAAGCGCTTTCATATTGTAATAGGGGGAGATCGAATGATTTTTATTATGGCTATGTCTATTTTAATTACTGCAGTATTGGCATTTGTGATGATAGCAGAGACAAGCGAAGATTAAATTCCTCTAAGCTCTTTTGGTGTTCGATACATCAAAAGAGTTTTTTTCATGAATATAATATTGGTACAGTTTAACGAGAGCACGTTTTTCGATTCGTGAGACGTAACTCCTAGATATCTTCAACTGTTTGGATATTTCTTTTTGTGTCATTGGCTCATGACCTAGTAAGCCATATCGACGAACGATAATTTCTAACTCTCGTTTTTCTAATTGAGACAAATGTGTATATAATCGATTTGTATCTTCTTCGTCAACAAGTTGTTCATCCGTACTTTTATCGATTCCTTGAAGTAAATCAGTTATTTCTAACGAATGGCCGTCTTTATCCATTCCGATTGGCTCATGTAAAGAAATGTCTTTTTGTACTTTTTTTAATGATCGTAAGTACATAAGAATTTCATTTTCAATACACCTTGCAGCATACGTTGCTAATTTCGTCTTTTTCGTAGGCGTGTAGCTATTTACAGCTTTCATCAAACCAATTGTACCAATGGAAATATAATCGTCTAAGAGCTCATGTTTTGGATGAAATTTCTTGACGACGTGAGCAACGAGGCGCATATTACGTTCGATGAGTTCATCTCTTGCGGATAAGTCTCCGTCTAAAAAACGCTCAATCATCACTTTTTCTTCTTCTGGAGTAAGTGGTTGATGGAACGCCTGACCTTTTAAGTATCCTAGAACAAGTGGAAGATCTGAGATGATGCCGATAAAAGCAGTCAAAAGACCAGAGATTATGTTCACCTCCATCTAGTTATAAGCTTAGTATATGTCGAAAAAAGGTAGAATATGAAAAAAACGACTGCAATGGCAGTCGCTTCAGAGGTTTAAATTATTTGAAAAGTACGGTGAGCTCTTATACTTTTCGTAAAGTAAATGTGCTAATCATTAACAAAGATAAAATGATAAATAAAAACATGTAGGTTACAGAAGGAACAAAATTAATTGCAAAATAAGATAGTGTTAATATGACACCAGCAACTGTAATTGGAAGGCCAGTAAAAAATCCATTAGGTTCAGAAACATTAAATCTAGCAAGTCTAAATGCACCACATGCTATATAAATGACAGTCATAATCATTCCAGTAACACTATATTCGTTCAAAATTAATGCATACATTAACAATGCTGGAGCTACACCAAAAGAAATGATATCGCTCATGGAATCGAGTTGTTTTCCTAATTCTGATTCTAGATTAAATTTTCTTGCAACCATACCATCAAATCGATCTAATAAACCTGCTATAAATATAAATAACACACTGAACGTGTAATGTTCATTCATTGTTGCCATAATTGCTGCCCCACCAAATGCAAGATTACAAATGGTAAGCATATTGGCTGCATGTGATTTCAATTTTTTAACTGTTTGAGTCATAGCATTGGGTAAATACATTGCAAATCACTCCTTTACAAATAATATATCTATTCATTATACTTCGAGTAAGCAAAAATTGTAAGTTATTTTTCATAGGGAGACTAAAATGAGAGAAAAATTATATCAATCAATGATCGAATTAACAAATGGGAAATGGTCGTCATCCATGATTAAAGCATTTTCACAGTCAAAAATGAGTAAAAAATTTATACCCTCTTATATTAAATATTTTAATATTAAAACTCAAGAAGTAATCCGTCATGTCGATGATTTTTCTACATTGCATGATTTTTTTATTCGGGAAGTGAAAGAGGACAGTAGACCATTAGATGATTCGCCATCTAGTGTTATAAGTCCCGTAGATGCAACGATTGAAACTTTCGGCGATATTACGTCCGAAGGGATTTTTTTCGTAAAAGGAAAAGCGTATACACTACATGATATGCTAGGATCACAAAAAATAGCTAAAGAATATGAAAATGGGAAATACATGATTCTCTATTTAAGTCCAGCTGAATATCACCGTATTCACGCACCAGTTGATGGCAAAGTGAAGCGTCAATTTGTCCTCGGAAAAAAATCCTATCCAGTCAATAAATGGGGACTTCAATATGGGAAAGAAACAATTAGTGGGAACTATCGTTTGCTAACAGAACTTCATATGCCAAATGGAAAACACTGTTTCCATATCAAAGTAGGGGCAATGTTTGTCAATTCTATCGAACTTACGAATACTTCGCAGGAGTGGAAAAAAGGTGAAGAAGTTGGCTATTTCTCGTTTGGTTCTACAGTAGTTATGCTGTTTCAGGAGAATAGTATCGAGTTTTCGAGTCATGTAAAACCTCGGAATTTTGTGCGAATGGGTGAGATCGTAGCAACTATGCTATAATCGTTAGAGAAAATGCGTCGAATTGGAGTGTTAATCTTTGTATTCAAATTTTATACCAAGTGAATTTGTAAGAAGTGTCTTTCACATTACGCCGGAAATGTTAAAAGAGAAAGGCGTTACAGCGATTATTACAGATCTGGATAACACATTAGTGGAGTGGGATCGCCCAGATGCAACACCTAAATTAATCGAATGGTTTGTTGGAATGAAAGCTGCGGGAATTCAAGTGACGATTGTTTCCAATAACAATGAATTGCGAGTGAAATCATTCGCAGACCCACTTGGAATCCCTTTTATTTTCAAGGCTCGAAAACCACTCGGGAAAGCTTTCCTACAGGCGTTAAATACCATGTCTGTGAAAAGAGAAGAAGTTGTTGTAATTGGTGACCAACTTTTAACGGATGTTTTTGGAGGAAATCGACAAAAACTCCATACGATTTTGGTGATTCCAGTCGCAAAATCGGATGGATTTGTCACAAAGTTCAATAGAATGGTTGAACGAAGAATTTTTAGTTACTTGGAAAAAAAAGGTCAAGTGACATGGGAGGAAGAAGCGTGACAGAAGCACCAAAATGTATCGGTTGTGGTACAACGATTCAAACAGAAGTAGTAGGAGAACCTGGTTATGCACCTGTTTCTTCATTAGAAAAAGAGGATATTATTTGTCAGCGTTGTTTTCGCCTGAAAAATTACAATGAATTACAACCCGTCTCATTGACAGATGATGATTTCTTACGTATTTTAAACGGCTTAGGGACACAAAAAGGTTTAATCGTGAAGATCGTCGACATATTTGATTTTAACGGTAGTTGGCTACCAGGATTGCATCGTTTTGTAGGGAATAATCCCATCTTATTAATTGCCAATAAAGCGGACTTGTTACCGAAATCTGTAAAGAAAAACAAAGTAATTAACTGGATGAAACAAGAAGCGAAGAAGTTAGGCTTATCTCCGATCGATGTGTTGTTTGTTAGTGCACATAAAGGAACAGGTATGCCGGAAGCAATGGAAGCAATTGAACACTACCGAAAAGGTGAAAATGTGTATGTCGTTGGATGTACAAATGTAGGGAAATCTACGTTTATCAATCGTATTATTAAACAAGCTACTGGAGAAGATGCGGTCATTACTACATCTCATTTCCCAGGTACGACACTTGATATGATTGAAATTCCATTAGATGATGAAAAATCATTGTACGACACACCAGGTATTATTAATCACCATCAAATGGCGCATTATTTGGATCCAACGGAGCTTAAATTCATTACGCCAAAGAAAGAAATTAAGCCAAAAGTTTTCCAACTCAACAGTGAGCAGACGCTATATTTAGGTGGATTATCTCGTTTTGATTTTATTAAAGGGGATCGCGCAGCCTTTACTTGTCATATTGCGAATGATATTTTGATTCATCGTACAAAGCTCGAAAATGCAGATAATTTATATAAAGAACATAAAGGTAAGCTACTATCCCCACCTTCGGAACAGTTTGTTGACCAGTTCCCACCTTTAGTCCGCCATGAATTTAAGATTAAAGATCCAAAAACAGATATCGTATTTTCTGGTCTTGGTTGGATCACAGTGCAAAACGGGGGCGTAATTGTTGCAGCTCATGCACCTGCTGGCGTAGAGGTTTCCGTTCGCCCGTCGCTTATTTAGGAGGAATTGGAATGAAAAAATGGTTTGCGGTTATAGGAAATCCTATTGCACATTCACTTTCTCCATATATGCATGACACATGGCTTCAAGAGCTGGAAATAGAAGCAACGTATATTCCAATTCATGTAGAAGAAGGAAAGCTAGAAGTGGCTGTACAAGCTTTAAAGCTTCTCGGTTGCAGCGGTTGGAATGTGACCGTACCGTATAAAGAAGCAATTATTCCTTTTTTAGATGAAATTGATGAGTCTGCTATACACATTGGAGCAGTAAATACGGTTGTGAAAACAGTAGATGGTAAATTTGTTGGCTACAATACGGATGGGTTGGGTTTTATCCAATCCCTCGGCCCTATTAAAGCAAAGGATCGTATCTTAATGCTAGGTGCAGGTGGTGCAGCAAGAGGTATTGTCCATGCGTTCAAGCAAAGAGGCTTTAAAAATATTGCTATTGCAAATCGCACGTATGCGAATGCAGAAAAACTGGTGGAAGATTTACAAATTGGACAAGCATTGACTTTACAAGCGGCAGAAGACAATTTAGAACTATTTGATATTATTGTTCAAACGACTTCATTAGGTATGAAAAGCAACTCAACAACGTTACCAATTCAGCTAAATAAAATAAAAGAAGATGCAATTGTTGCAGATATTGTATATAATCCTTTAGTTACCCCATTTTTAGAGGATGCCGAAAAATACAATGTTCGAACAATTAATGGCCTAGGCATGCTTGTTCATCAAGGAGCACTAGCCTTTTCATATTGGAATGAATTGAATCCAGATTCAGATGAAATGATTTTAAGATTGACAGAGCAATTAGGAGGAAATTATGTTAACAGGTAAACAAAAAAGATTTTTACGTAGTCAAGCACATCATCTATCCCCAATTTTTCAAGTTGGAAAAGGCGGCGTCAATGATGCAATGGTGAAGCAAATTGGTGAAGCGTTAGAAGTACGTGAATTAATTAAAATTAGTATTTTACAAAACTGCGAAGACGAGAAGCAGGAAGTGGCAGTTGCTCTTGCTAAAGGAACGAAGGCTGAGCTAGTGCAATTGATTGGTTTAACCGTTGTTTTATACAAACCGTCGAAAAATAATAAACGAATCGAGCTTCCAAAAGCGAGCCGTGCATGAGTAAAAAAGTAGGGATTTTAGGTGGAACATTTAACCCACCGCATATTGGTCATTTAATCATTGCAAATGAAGTGTTGCATGCATTGAATCTAGATGAAGTAAGATGGATGCCAAATGCAACCCCTCCACATAAACAAATGGACGAGCGTGTGACAGCTAGCCAACGATTAAAAATGGTAGAACTTGCAATGGAAGGAATCCCCTATATGTCAGTTGAATTAATAGAACTTGCACGTGGAGGAACTTCTTATACTTTTGATACGGTGGAACTTTTGCAAAAGCGAGAGCCTGAGACGGAGTTTTTCTTCATCATTGGTGGAGATCAAGTGGAGTATTTACCTAAGTGGTATCGTATTGATGAACTTGTAAAAAAAGTGCAAATTGTCGGTGTATCTAGACCAAATACGACAATTGAATCAGCATATCCTATTATTACATTGGAGATCCCTCAAATTGATTTATCTTCTACCCTCGTTCGAAATCGACTGATGAATGGAGAAACAACTAAGTTTCTAATTCCTGATGTTGTGAGAGATTTCATCCAAAAGGAGAAGTTATATGAAATTTGATCATGTATTGAAGCAGATGAAAGATCGTATGCCTGAAAAGCGATATATTCATACAAGAGGTGTCGCACTGACGGCAATTCATCTAGCAGAGAAATATGGGGAAGATACATCGAAGGCAGAAATTGCAGGTATCTTGCATGATAGTGTAAAATATGCAGATAAAGAATGGTTAAGAGCAAAGATTCTTTCTGAGAAGATGGATCCAACTCTATTGAATTTCCACCATGAGCTTTGGCATGCGCCGGTCGGAAGCTATGTAGCAAAAAATGAATTTAACATTGATGATGAAGATGTTTTGCAGGCTATAAAGTATCATACAACTGGTCGTGCAAACATGTCCCCTCTAGAGAAAATCATTTACATCTCCGATATGATTGAGCCAAGCCGCAATTTTCCAGGAGTGGACCTTCTACGAGAAAAAGCAGAAAAAGATTTAGAAGATGCAATGATTAGTTGCATCCACCACAGTATTACATTTTTGATAGGAAAAAAACAGCCGGTATTTCCGGATTCATTTCATTGTTACAATGATTTGATACAAAAGAGAGGAAAAGTGAAAGAATGACTTCTACACAATCATTAGTAGAGATTGCTTATAAAGCAGCAGACGATAAACGCGCGGAGGATATCGTAATATTAAATATGCAAGGAGTATCTTTACTTGCAGATTATTTTTTAATTTGCCATGCGAACTCGGATCGTCAAGTTCAAGCGATTGCTAAAGAGCTATCAGAGCAAGCACTTATCGCGGGATATAATGTGAAACGACTAGAGGGCTTCGATGAAGCAAGATGGATTTTAGTAGATATGGGCGATGTTGTGGCACACGTATTCCACAAAGACGAGCGTTCATATTATAACCTAGAACGACTTTGGGGAGATGCACCAATGATCGAAGTTGGGCAAGACGCATAATGTCCACTTACGACCAGTTTGCCTTTATTTATGATTCGTTAATGGCGGATATTCCGTATGTAAAGTATGCAGAATGGGTGCAATATCATGCACCTGTAACTGCAGGGAAACGATTAGTCGATATCGGCTGTGGTACCGGCGTTTTAAGTGTTCATTTTGCGAAAGCTGGTTACGAAGTAATTGGTGTGGATTTATCGGAATCGATGTTAACGGTTGCGCAAAATCGAAGTTTGGAGAATAATACGGTGATTTCTTTTATCTGTCAGTCAATGGCTGAAATGGATGGAATCGACGGTGTGGATGTGGCAGTAATTGCGATTGATTCCCTTAATTATCTCGAGACTTTTGGAGAAGTGGAACAAACTTTTCAACAAATTTTTGCTGCGTTAGCTACAGATGGTCAATTATTTTTTGATGTTCATTCACTTTATAAAATGGATGTCATTTATCCTAATGGTCCATTTACGTATGAAGACGAGCAAGTGGCGTATATTTGGCATACCGAACAAGGTGAAGACGAACATTCTATTTATCATGATATTACATTTTTCGTTCGAGATGATACTGGCTACTATGAACGCTTTGAGGAATCTCATTACCAAAGAACGTACCCCGTGGAAGCATATGTTGACTTGTTAAAACAAGTTGGGTTCTCCTCTGTCACTATTTCTACCTCTATTTTTGGGGAGCAGGAAGAAGGGGCAATTGAACGCTATTTTATCCATGCAGTAAAATAAACTCTTTTCAACGAGAGGTAAATTTAGTATAGTTTCTATAACTCCATATAATTTACCTCTTTTCGAAAGAGGCTGATACTCCTGATCCGCATGTTAGTCCAGAAATACAAGAAAAAACTGTTGCTCCCAACAACGGTAATAGCGATTATATTATTTTTCGTTATTCAAGCCCAAATGGAATCAGCATCCCCCACAGCTGATCTAATTCAACCTCTCCCTACCAATGAATCCTATACCGAACAAGAAGAAACAACTGAATATATAGAAGATACGACCATTTATGTCGAAGTGAAAGGTGCTGTTCATAAGCCAGGAGTTTATGAACTATCCGAAGGAGATCGAGTATTAACGGCGATCGAACTAGCTGGAGGTTATTTACCGGCGAGTAATAGTAAAAATATTAACCATGCGCAAAGAGTAGAAGATGAAATGGTTATTTATGTGCCGATAGAAGGAGAAGAAGTAGAGGAACTTTCTTCATCGCCAGATCAAAAGTCCAGTCTTGTTAATATTAATAAAGCAGAAGTAGCGATGCTAACTACTTTACCAGGAATTGGCCCTGCAAAAGCTGATGCTATTATTGCTTATCGAGAAGATGTTGGAGGCTTTAAGGAAAAACAAGATTTAATGAAAGTAACCGGCATCGGACAAAAAACCTTTGAAAAATTAGAACCACTTATTACAGTAAAGTAATCATAAGTTATATTGAAGTTTTTTCGACAAACTACTAAACTAAGGGAAGTAATATATTTGGGAGGTAGTTATATGGAGCGAATTACATGGGATCAATTTTTCATGGCGCAAAGCCATTTACTTGCATTAAGAAGTACTTGTACTCGTTTAGCGGTTGGTGCAACAATTGTACGGGATCGTCGAATTATGGCAGGTGGATACAATGGATCCATTTCTGGTGGAGACCACTGTATAGATCATGGATGCTACGTGGTAGATAACCATTGCGTGCGGACAATCCATGCAGAAATGAACGCCTTGTTGCAATGTGCGAAATATGGAATTACGGTAAGTGGAGCAGATTTATACGTGACACATTTTCCGTGTTTACCATGCACTAAATCAATTATTCAAGCTGGGATTTCGCGTCTATATTATGCGCAAGACTACAAAAATAACACTTATGCGATTGAATTGCTAGAAAAAGCAGGAGTGGAAGTAATTCATGTGCCATTTGATGACCGTAAAATTGATTTCTTAAGTGATGAAAAAATTGCACTTTACATGGAGCTTATAACAAAGCTGCGTGAGAAAGGGGCAAGTAGTGAAGAATTGGCACCTTATGAAACGAAGGTGGCTGAATTATTCGGTTTATAACTATTCAAGGTAATCTTATATATCTAGCTTTATCTATTGTAATAGCTACAGTTGCAGCTTATGAATCGGTAAGGCTATTACTTCTATTTCTCATGCTATGTAGTTGGTTAATATATAAACAAAAGCATGTACTATTTATTATTGGAACTCTTCTATTTGGAATGCTTTCGTATGCATACGTTGGAGCGGTAATTCCTCAACCAGCAAAAGAAGGGAATGTAACGAACCTAACATGGACAGACGTTTACCGAATAAATGGAAGTTATATCAGAGGTTTTGCCATTTCAGATGAAAATGAAAAATGGTATGTACAGTTGAAAATAAAATCTGAACAGGAAAAACTAGCTCTTATGAATACCTCCCTCGCGGGTATGATTTTCAAAGTAGATGCAAAAGAAGTTCCGAAAAGACCCATGTCCCACCAATATGCTTTTGAAATGGATCAGTATATAAAAAGTAACGGGGCGGTCGGACAAATACAAGTAGAACAGTATGAAGTGATTGGTAAAGTTGAAGGCTTCTTGGCTTATATGGCGGAGAAACGTTTTAAGATGAAGCAGCATATACAAAAAACTTTTCCTTTGTCTTTGCAGTCGGAAGCCGAAGCTTTATTGATCGGCAGTAGGGAACAAATGCCATCCGATACTCAAAATGCCTATCAAACGTTAGGTATCACGCATCTGTTTGCTATTTCAGGCCTTCATGTAGCATTAGTTGTGTTCCTTATATATGAGTTACTTATTCGTTTGGGTGTTCGAAAAGAAACTGCAAATTGGATTTTAATCATTTCTCTTCCGCTGTATGGTTTTATAGCAGGAGGGGCACCGTCTGTTTGGAGATCGGTCTCGGTTACTGAGATCGTATTAGTGAGTGTATTATGGAAGAAAAAACTCGCAATAGATGATGCATTTTCAATTAGTCTTATTGGTTTTATATGGCTCTCTCCTTGGGTAATCTTTCAATTGGGGTTTCAGTTGTCGTATTTAGCTGCCTTCTCTTTAATCTATTCGTCTATACTATTAAAACATAGTACTTCTTATCTTTTTCAATCGTTAGTAATTACTGCTGTATGTCAGCTGATTGTGTATCCCATTCTTATTTATCATTTTTATGAGATTTCTATTTCTTCCTTCCTCGCTAATTTAGTTTTTGTCCCTTTATTTTCTTTCATCATTTTGCCAATAAATCTCTTTTTCTTATTCCTTACCTCTATATCTACCTCTCTAAGTCATCTCCTATTTTTGTTATACGAGCCCATTCGTACTTTGCTGGGAAATTTTATAATGTATTTAGGAAGCTTACCTTATCAATTGTGGAATCCGATGAAACCTACGCTATTAATTGTATTTATTGCGTATATGAGTGTTATTTTCTTTTTTATTTCCATAGAGAGAAAGCAAAAGCGATTATTTAGTATCTTTCTTCTTTTATTGCCAATGATAACCATTCAACTTACCCCATATTTAGATTCATCCACCAAAATTACGTTTTTAAATGTTGGACAAGGAGATTGTATAGTCATTGAAATGCCTTATAGAAAAGAGGTGCTAATGATTGATACTGGTGGGTTGTTACGCTTCGAGCAAGAAGCTTGGAAGGATACAAAGGAAGCTTATGAGATTGGAAGGCAGATTGTTGTACCTTTTTTAAAAGGAAAAGGAATTACCAAAATAGATATGCTCGTCTTGACACACGCTGATGCCGATCATATGGAAGGGGCAGAAGAAATATTAAGAGAAGTGCAGGTAGAGGAAATTCATATTTCTCCAGGTTCACTGGACAAAGAAGTAATGAGGGACTTAAAGGAGGAAGTAGAGAAACAACAAATACCTATAATGGAAAAAAGAGCTGGAGATAAAATTGATTCAAACTATTTTCAACTGCAGTATATGTATCCATTTGATTCTGATTATGAAGGAAATAATGATTCGCTTGTCTTATCGATGAGAAATAATTATTTTCATGGATTATTTATAGGGGACTTGGAGATTCAAGGAGAGCTAGAATTAGTGGAGAAGTATCCAAAAACTTTAAAAGAGATTACGTTATTAAAAGTTGGGCATCATGGGAGTAAAACGTCTAGTGATGAATCTTTTTTAGCGTGGACCAATCCCAACATATCTATTATTATGGCTAGTTTTGATAATCGCTATGGTCACCCACATCCAGAAGTTGTTGAACGGCTAAATGATTTGAATATCCCTTTTTTACAAACGGGTAAAGACGGTGCAATAGAAGTAAAAGTGACGAAAAAAGGGGAGGTATTTGTTACTACCCCATAAAAAGGGAAAAGGGTTTTGCCTATAATAGACAAAACCCTTTTCAGTTATTATCGAGAAACAAACTCAATAACTACTGCAATTACAAACATAATTGTAAAAAATCCAAAGGAGACAGCGAAACCTACGCCTGAGTCGATCGCGTCGTTACGTTTCGACTGTACATTTTGTTCAAACTCGTTCATTGTTACCCCTCCTATTTCCACCTAATTATAAAGGAATGCCTATAAAAAATCTACATAGAATCTCTTCTTTTTCATTTTGCACTTACAATGTCACAAATTATTCACCTATTTTACGTTATAATAAAGTTTAACTATAAGTAGCAAGGAGATCTAGTATGATTTCAGATAAATGGGCACAAATAACAAACAATAATTTATCCGATGTGTATTTATTATATGGAACGGAAGCTTACTTTATTGAAGAGACATTGAAAAGAATTAAAAGACAGTTAAAGGCAAATGGAGAAGCAGAGGTTATTTCCTTTGATTTAGAAGAAAAAAATGTAGAAGAAGTAATGTATGAAGCAGATACTCTCCCTTTTTTCTCTGATAAAAAACTAGTCATTGCCAAAAATGCATTTTTCTTAAAAGCGACGGAAAAAGGAAAAGAGAAAATAATGCATGATACGACTGAATTAGAAAAATGGTTGCAGAGTCCTTCGCCAACGGCAGTTACCATTTTTATTGCACCTTATGAGAAGCTGGATGAACGAAAAAAAATAACGAAAGCAATGAAACAGTATGCAAATGTGATAGAAGCAATAAGTTTGCAAGCGCATGATTTAAAAACTTGGGTATTACATGAAGTTTCGACATATGGAAAAACAATGTCTGAAGAAGCAATTAATTGCTTGATTGAACTTGGAGGAACGAATTTAGTTCACTTACAAACGGAGTTAGTAAAAATAGCGACGTATATAGGGGAAGATCAAGAAATTGACGCAGATACAGTGAAGCAATTATTAGTTCGAACTTTAGAGCAGGATGTATTTACATTAGGGAACGCTTATCTAGCAGGAAATAAAAGCGAAGCAATTGAAATTTACCATGATTTGTTGAAGCGTAAAGAGGATCCATTGAAGTTAAATGCATTAATTGCCACACAAGTAAGACTAATGGTGCAAGTAAGCCATTTAAAGAAAAAAGGATACCATGCACAGCAAATTGCCAATCAGCTTAAGGTGCATCCTTATCGAGTGAAATTATTATTTGACAATCCAATGCTGCATAATGAACAAAAGCTACTTCGCACATTAAATGATATAGCGACAGTTGATTTGCAACTGAAAACATTAAGTATAAATCGTGAGAGAATTTTAGAGTTGTTTTTATTAAAATGAAATTGTGACTAAATATAGACAAATAAATAAAGACTGGCCGAATAGAATCGGACCAGTCTTCTTTAATTTACGCTTTTTTCATTAATTGAGCTTTCTTACGACTAGCTGCGTTTTTATGAATTAAACCTTTTGAAGCTGCTTTTTCAACTTGTTGAATTGCAGTTTTAATAAGTTCTTTTGCGTTTTCATCGTTATTAAGTGCAGCGTTATCAGCTTTTTTCACAGCAGTACGCATCGCTGATTTAGCTTTTGCATTTTGAGCGTTTAACTTCTCATTTGTCTTAACACGTTTAATTGCAGATTTAATGTTTGGCATACCTTTCACCTCCTAATAAGGTCTGAGATGATACATTTTTTGTTGAAACTGTATTATACAACAAGCATTATTTTAACAAACGAAAAAACAAATTGCAATATATAAATGCAAAGAATATTTACTTGACACATCGTGCAAACTAATTTGGAGGTGAATTTTATGTGGGGACGAACAGATTTGTTAGATGAATCGGAAGAAATGGTCAAACATCGAACAAAGGGAGAGAAAGACACTTTAAAAGAATCAGAAGGCATTATCTTTGAAGAAAGTCGAGAGGGTCCTGTATTAATAACATCTATTGAAGTAAACGAGGAAGGAGAAAAAAAGCTTGGAAAGAAAAAAGGGAAATATATTACGTTAACTGACTTGACTGTTAGCCCAGATGAGGAACAAAGCTTTCAAAACTTAGAAAAATTATTTACGCGTAAGTTGCAAGAGATGCATGAACATATTAAGTTAACCGAATCCTCTAAAATACTAATTATTGGGCTTGGGAATGCCACAATTACACCTGATGCTATTGGGCCTAAGGCAATCGAATACTTGCAAGGTTCGTCATTGACTCAGAATGAACAGGTTAAAGTAGTCATGTACGCACCAGGAGTGACCGGACAAACTGGATTTGAAACAAGTGATTTTATTGAAGCCATTAGCAAGGCGTTTCAACCAGATTTAATCCTTGTTTTAGATGCACTTGCTGCAAGGAATAGTGAACGACTATGTAAAACGATTCAGCTTACAAATACCGGTATTCACCCTGGGTCGGGTGTTGGAAATCAGCGAAAGGAAGTATCGGAAGAGGTGTACGGTGTTCCTGTTACAGCAATAGGAATACCCATGGTTGTCGACGGACCTGTCTTATATGCGGATGCAATGGAGCATGTTATTCATTATATTGCATCTAAGGTAGAGGAAAAAGGTAGGCCTTCATCTGCATTAGCAGTTACGCCGATGGTTTCAAGTAAAAAAACTTCCATAGATAAAACTGTTTTACAACCAATTTTCGGAGAATGGGTTACGTGGTCGACGGATGAAAAAAGAAAATTGTTTGAAGAAGTATTTGTCGGGAAAAATCCATCTTTATTTGTCACTCCAAAAGAAACAGATGCCTGGGTGGAACAATACGCTTATTTGCTTTCCTCCGGTTTAGAAACATGGATAACGGGTAGATGATGTCGTTCTAAAATTCCACTTCTCCACATACGATTGTGTGAGGAGAGTGGAACTTATGGCAAATTCCCTAAAGAATTTAACAAGCATTTTATTACTTTTATTTTTAGCTCCCATTATCATAGCGACAATCCAAGCGCCTCTTTTATCGGCACCAACAGAAGAAAAGAAAAAAGAGGACACGCCAGTAGTATATGCAGCACAATTAGAGGCCAAGCCAACTGTAGCAGAAATAATTGCACCTAAAAAAGCATTTGTTTATTTTACCCATTCGCACGAAGCCTTTCTGCCTATACTTGCTTCACAAGGAGAAAAAGTTGCAGTTTATCATCCTGCAAATAATATAACTTCCTTTCAAGATCAAATAAATGCTCAATTTGCATTTCATCAAATAGAAACACAGTTTTTAGAAAATCATAATCCAAAAGAGATGGATGATTATGCTACTGTCAGACCGCTTGTTCAGGATGCATTAACACATAATGAATATGATATTGTCTTAGATATTCACAGAGACTCAATGAAATCGAAAGTAACTACCCTTCAAACTGGAGAGGAAAGCTATGCGAAGATTATGTTCGTTATTGGAGGAGAACACGATAACTATAAATGGAATGAGCAACTTGCTAATAATCTCTCTGATGAATTAAATAAATTAGTACCCGGGATATCACGAGGAGTTATGGTTAAAGCCGGTAAAGGTGTTGATGGGGTATACAATCAAGACATCGCTAAAAATCTATTAGTGATGGAGCTCGGAGGTGTTGACAACACCGAACAAGAGTTAAATCGTTCCATCGCTATTTTAGCAAAAGCCATTTCTAATATGTACAATCAACAACTACCTTCTTAAAACAAAAAGTGATTGAGCGTAAAAAATGGGCCCACTGAAAAAATCTATTCTTAGCGAGTTCTTGAACGACAAGTCGTTCAAGAACTCGCTTTTTGGTTAAATATATCATCTAGGTGATTCCGTTGCAGGCGGACGCTTTCCGCGGGCGGTCCGGGAGCCTCCTCAGGCCAACAGGATGTTGGTCACAAAGGCGTTGCCACACGAGGTGGCGTTCTTAGCCTTTGTTCCTATGTGCGCTCCTGCGGGGTCTCACCTGGACGCGCTTTTCCCGCTGGAGTCGCCGCCTTCCACTCCAATCACCATCAAATAAATACTCTTTGAACAAAGCCGGTATCAAATGAAATAGTGGAAGAATTAGATTATTGTCGTCAAGTAATGGAAGTCGTAGAAACATATCGAAGTTGGCATATATGCCCTCTCTACAGGAAAAGGTCAATGTTTTAAAGAAGTGATTGAAGATTACGAAATGCAATTATGCTATTCAACAGATCTCGATGCCCATGTCTGGCATAAGAAGCGGATTCTTCTTTTTTAGCTTTAAAACACATACTGCGATGAGCGATGAACGTATTATTACAGCAGCAGTGGTGACAACAGGTTAAAAAAGTGACGGGCAATATCTACAAGAATTAATTGAAAAAAGTAAGGCAACGTGCATGGAAGTGGAAACGGTTATTGGCGATACAGCCTACTTAGGAAAAGACAATTAAATGATCACTTTGTTGATTGAAGCGGCAGGCGGCGACTCCAGCGGGATGAGTGAGACAGATAAGCCATCACAAACGACGCGTGCGGCGGTGATGGCTTATCGCTCACCCCGCGGAAAGCGTCCGCCTATAGCGGAAATCAACTATACTTTATTTCACTTAAAATAATATTTCTTTAGTTTCCTTTAATATTGTTAGTGTTTTTTTATGTAAATTGGAATTATGAAATTGATTCAAACAAAAGAAGAAATATTGATTGCACTTCCTGTTCAAACTGATGAATAACTCAGATTGTCTTACGAACAGAATTTTGGTAAGATTAAAGTCTGGCAAAAAAAGATGAAAATAACGAACAAATACATAGAAAAAATATTTTGAATAACAGACTTAATGATTATGCGTTACTTAGACGCGAGTTGTCTGTTATAATTCATAGTAGTTTAATTAGGAGTGAACAAGCATGAACAATGAAGATAGAATCGCGCGACAGAAGAAGATTCGTAATTTTTCCATTATCGCGCATATTGACCACGGAAAATCGACTTTAGCCGATCGTATTTTAGAAAAAACGAAAACATTAACTTCACGAGAAATGAAAGACCAATTGTTAGATTCCATGGACTTGGAGCGTGAAAGAGGTATTACCATAAAGTTAAATGCGGTTCAATTAACATACACTGCAAAAGACGGAGAAGAGTATATCTTTCATCTAATCGATACTCCTGGTCACGTAGACTTTACGTACGAAGTGTCTAGAAGTTTAGCAGCATGTGAAGGTGCAATTCTTGTAGTGGATGCAGCACAAGGAATTGAAGCCCAAACACTAGCAAATGTTTATTTAGCATTAGATAATGATTTGGAAATATTACCGGTTATCAATAAAATCGATTTACCTGCAGCCGATCCAGAACGTGTAAGAGGAGAAGTAGAAGAAGTAATTGGACTTGATGCTTCTGAAGCAGTGCTTGCATCTGCAAAAGCAGGAATCGGTATTGAAGAAATTTTAGAACAAATAGTTGAAAAAGTTCCTGCACCAACAGGGGATCCTTCCGCTCCTTTAAAAGCATTGATCTTCGACTCCCTATTTGACCCTTACCGAGGTGTAATTGTGTATATTCGAATTATGGAAGGTACAGTGAAACCAGGAGACACGATTAAAATGATGTCATCTGGTAAAGAATTCGAAGTCGTGGAAACAGGCGTATTTACACCAAAAACGACACAACGATCAGAGTTGACAGTTGGAGACGTAGGATTCTTAACAGCATCGATGAAACATGTAGGAGATTCCAGTGTCGGGGATACAATTACATTAGCCTCTAATCCTGCAGCAGAAGCGTTAGCTGGATATCGCAAAATGAACCCTATGGTATTCTGTGGATTATATCCGATTGATAACACGAAATACGTAGATTTACGTGATGCACTAGAAAAATTACAACTGAATGACTCTGCACTAGAGTTCGAACCAGAAACTTCTCAGGCGTTAGGCTTTGGGTATCGTTGTGGATTCTTAGGATTACTTCATATGGAAATCATCCAAGAGCGTATCGAACGCGAATTTAAAATTGATTTAATCACAACTGCACCAAGTGTTATTTATGACGTGAAGTTAACGAATGGTGAAGTAATCAAAGTAGACAACCCTTCTATGATGCCTGATGTGCAAAAAGTAGAAGCGATTGAAGAACCTTATGTAAAAGCATCGATTATGGTTCCGGAAGATTACGTTGGTTCTGTAATGGAACTATGCCAACGTAAACGTGGAAACTTTATCACGATGGATTTCTTGTCTAAGGCGCGTGTTAATATCATTTATGAGATTCCATTATCTGAAATCGTATATGACTTCTTTGATTCATTAAAATCAAGCACAAAAGGCTATGCATCTTTTGATTATGACTTGATTGGATACAAAGAATCGAAATTAGTGAAAATGGATATCTTATTGAATAGTGAAAAGGTAGATGCTTTAAGCTTTATCGTGCATCGTGATTTTTCTTACGAGCGAGGAAAACTAATCGTTGAAAAACTAAAAGCGTTGATTCCAAGACAACAGTTCGAAGTACCAGTACAAGCAGCAATCGGTCAAAAAATCGTTGCTCGTTCAACGATTAAATCGATTGGTAAAAACGTTTTAGCTAAATGTTATGGTGGAGATATTTCACGTAAACGTAAACTTCTTGATAAACAAAAAGAAGGTAAAAAGCGTATGAAACAAGTAGGGTCTGTTGAAGTGCCTCAAGAGGCATTTATGGCAGTACTCAAGATGGATGAGCCGAATAAATAAGAAAACCGGAAAGGGGGGCACTAGTAGCCTCCTTTTTCTTTTATCCAGCTATGACCTGTAGAAAAATCCTAGTTCAACTATCATTCAAGAAAATCAAACACTAGATGAAGTTGTGCTTTATATAGAAAGTAGGAATGATTATGGTAAGAGGCGTATATATACATATTCCTTTTTGTCATCAAATTTGTAATTATTGTGATTTCAATAAATTTTTCTTTCATAATCAACCTGTCGATGAATACATTGAATCTCTTGGTAAAGAAATGGCTTTATGGACAGATGATTTAAAAAAGGCAAAGATTGATACTATTTTTATCGGTGGAGGAACGCCTACTTCATTATCACTAGAACAATTAGAACGTTTATTTACACTCATCCACATGTATATTCCAATGGAACAAGTTATAGAATTCACATCGGAAGCAAATCCGGATGAAATCACGCTTGAGAAAATGCAACTTATGCGAAAATTTGGTGTGAATAGATTAAGTATGGGAGTGCAAACTTTTGATCAAGACTTGTTGAAAGTTCTTGGAAGAACACATTCCAATGAGCATGTTTATGAAGTGATTGAGTTCGCAAAACAAACAGATTTTCCATCTATAAGTATCGATTTAATGTATGGCTTACCAAATCAAACGATGGAACAGTGGAAAGCATCTTTACAAGAAGCTTTTCGTCTAAAGATCCCACATATTTCAGCCTACTCATTATTAGTAGAACCGAAAACAATTTTTTATAATTTATTATCTAAGGGAAAGCTATCGTTACCAGGAGAAGATTTGGAAGCGGAAATGTATGGCTATTTGATGGACGAGATGAAGCAGAACAGCTATCTACAATATGAAATAAGTAATTTTTCGTTGGAAGGCAAAGCTTCCCAACATAATTTACTTTATTGGAACAACGATGAATATATTGGATTGGGAGCAGGAGCACACGGTTATGTAAATGGTGTGAGATATTCTAATCACGGTCCTTTAAAAAAGTATATGCAAACAATCGATTCTGGTGAAAAACCACTGATGATGCAAAAAGAAGTAACACAGACAGAGAAAATGGAAGAAGAAATGTTTTTAGGATTGCGAAAAAATGCAGGGGTATCCTTAGTAAGATTTGAAGAAAGATACGGACAAACTCTCCCACAGGTGTACGGTGAACAATTGGAAGAATTGCTTCGAAAAGATTTAATCCTAATGGAAAATAACTTTGTAAAATTAACGACTCGTGGGCGCTTTATGGGAAATGAAGTGTTTCAATATTTTCTTAAATAAATGCCTCTGTTAAATTAGGCTGTTCGGCAGGTAACAACATGATCGCTTAACTTAGCTAAATAAATAAAACTAAATCGTTGACAGTTATCTATAGATTTGATAAATTTTATATGAGTATTAGCACTCTCTATAGACGAGTGCTAACAGAGGTGATGATCATGCTAACTAATCGGCAATTATTAATATTGCAAGTAACGGTAGATGATTTTATTGAAACCGCTCAGCCAGTGGGATCTCGCCAACTTTCGAAAAAGGAGGAAGTTTCATTTAGTCCTGCTACTATTCGAAACGATATGGCGGATTTAGAAGATATGGGTTTTTTAGAAAAAACGCATACATCGTCTGGCCGCGTCCCTTCAGAAAAGGGCTATCGTTATTATGTAGACAATTTGTTAACTCCCCAACGGATTACCAAAGACGAGATTAACCAGATTCGTTCTGTTTTTCAGGAACGGATGGTTGAGACGGAGCAAATAATTCGAAAATCGGCAAATATTCTTTCCGAATTAACGAATTATACCTCTATTATGTTAGGCTTAGATGTTAGAAAGCATCGTGTTAAAAGGTTTTCCATTGTTCCATTAACGGATGATTCCGCTGTTGCAATCATTGTGACAGATAGTGGGCATGTAGAAAATCGCGTATTTTCCATCCCGGAAAGTTTTACTGCATCTGACATTGAACGTATGGTTAATTTAATCAATGAACATTTAGTTGGTGTTCATTTACATGAGCTTCCAGCAAAATTAGATGCTGTCACATTATCGGTCTTGCGTCAAAACAGCGGTCGTTTAAATAATCTTCTAGGTTCATTAAACAAAGCGATGACAATCGAACATGAGGACAAAGTATACTACGGCGGAAAAATGCAATTGTTAAATCAACCTGAATTTAATGATTTAGAAAAAGCACGAAGTATCATGTATTGGATGGATCATGTAAATCAAATTCCAGGACTTTTCCATTTAGAGAAAAAGGGAATTCAAATTCGAATCGGTTCAGAAAATAACCAACTAGGAATGGAAGATTGTAGTATTATTACTGCGTCCTATGAAATTGGGGATGAACAGATGGGTTCAATTGCAATTATTGGGCCTACTCGTATGGATTACAAACGAGTTGTTTCCTTGCTTGACGTAATGAGTGGAGATCTATCTCGGGAATTGTCCAAAATATTACATGGCCATGGCCCACATGGATAAAGGAGAGTTGCTAGTAATGGAAAAAGAAAAAGATGAAGTAGTTGAAGAACAGGGAATATTGGAAGAACAACAAGAAACAGAAGCTACTGAAGTACTGGTAGAAGAAGAGATCGATGAATTGACACTTGTAAAGCAAGAACTTGACGAAGAAAAAGACAAAGCGATTCGTTTAAGAGCGGACTTTGAAAATTACAAACGTCGAGTTCAATTAGATAAGGAAGCCGATTATAAATATCGCGCCCAATCCGTATTAACGGATATTTTGCCAGTGCTTGATAATCTAGAGCGTGCCCTTGCGGTTGAAGCAACAACAGCAGAAGCTGTTTCTTTAACAAAAGGTGTAGAAATGGTTTACCGATCGTTATTAAGTGCAATTTCAAAAGAAGGCTTAGAGCCAATTGAAGCAGAAGGGGTTCCATTCGATCCTAATTTTCACCAAGCAGTTATGCAAGAAAAAGACGATTCTAAAGAATCTGGTATCGTGCTTCAAGAACTGCAAAAAGGGTATAAGTTGAAAGATAGAGTACTTCGCCCAACGATGGTTAAAGTAAACGAATAACAATCAATCTTTTGAAATGCAGTTTATATAATAAAAAAATATTAATGATATCTCATATATCAGTTATATATTAGGAGGAAAAACATATGTCTAAAATTATTGGTATTGACTTAGGAACAACAAACTCATGTGTATCTGTACTTGAAGGTGGAGAACCAAAAGTAATTCCGAATCCAGAAGGTAACCGCACAACTCCATCAGTTGTAGCATTCAAAAACGGCGAAAAACAAGTTGGGGAAGTAGCGAAGCGTCAATCTATCACTAACCCAAACACAATTGCATCTGTTAAACGTTTAATGGGTACAAATGAAAAAGTAACAGCAGAAGAAAAAGAATATACACCACAAGAAGTATCTGCAATGATTCTTCAATACTTAAAAGGATTTGCAGAAGAATATCTAGGAGAAAAAGTAACTAAAGCAGTAATTACTGTTCCTGCATACTTCAATGATGCTGAACGTCAAGCTACAAAAGATGCTGGTCGTATTGCTGGTCTTGAAGTAGAACGTATCATCAACGAACCAACTGCTGCTGCACTTGCATACGGTTTAGATAAAATGGACCATGATGAAAAAATTCTTGTATACGATTTAGGTGGCGGTACATTTGACGTATCTATCCTAGAACTTGGTGATGGCGTATTTGAAGTACTAGCAACTGCTGGTGATAACCGTCTAGGTGGAGATGACTTTGACCAAGTATTAATGGACTACTTAGTACAAGAGTTCAAAAAAGAAAACGGCATTGATTTATCAAAAGATAAAATGGCTATTCAACGTTTGAAAGACGCTGCTGAAAAAGCGAAAAAAGATCTTTCTGGTGTTACTTCAACTCAAATTTCACTTCCATTCATCACTGCAGGCGAAGCTGGACCACTTCACTTAGAAGTTACAATGACTCGTGCGAAATTTGATGATTTAACAGCTCACTTAGTAGAGCGTACAATGGTACCAACTCGTCAAGCAATGAAAGATGCTGGATTATCAGCTTCACAAATTGATAAAGTTATTCTTGTAGGTGGATCTACTCGTATTCCTTCTGTACAAGAAGCTATTAAGAAAGAAACTGGGAAAGAACCACATAAAGGAGTAAATCCTGATGAAGTAGTAGCAATGGGTGCTGCTGTTCAAGGTGGAGTTTTAACAGGAGATGTAAAAGACGTTGTTCTTCTTGACGTTACACCACTTTCTTTAGGTATTGAAACAATGGGGGGCGTATTCACGAAGTTAATTGAACGTAATACAACTATCCCAACATCAAAATCTCAAACGTTCTCCACTGCAGCGGATAACCAACCGGCAGTAGATATTCACGTATTACAAGGTGAACGTCCGATGGCAACTGACAACAAAACACTTGGTCGTTTCCAACTTGCGGATATTCCACCAGCACCACGTGGTGTTCCACAAATCGAAGTTACGTTTGATATCGACAAAAATGGTATTGTAAATGTTAAAGCGAAAGATTTAGGAACGCAAAAAGAACAAAATATTACAATCCAATCAAACTCTTCTCTTTCTGACGAAGAAATCGAACGTATGGTAAAAGAAGCGGAAGCGAACGCTGAAGCGGATAAAGTTCGTAAAGAAGAAGCAGAAGTGAAAAATGAAGCGGATCAATTAGTATTTATGACTGAAAAAACTCTAAAAGACCTGGAAGATAAAGTGTCTGAAGAAGAGAAAAAGTCTGCTGAAGATGCAAAAGAAGAGTTAAAAGCTGCACTTGAAGCTGGAAACCTAGAAGAAATCAAAACGAAAAAAGATAAATTAAATGAAATCGTTCAACAACTTACAATGAAGCTTTATGAACAAGCTCAAGCAGATGCTGCTAATGCAGGTCAAGCTGGTGGACCATCTGATGACGGTGTTGTCGATGCTGAATTTGAAGAAGTAAACGACGATAAAGACAAGTAAGAATGTTAACAGAAAAAGTCAAAGACCGTTTTCGGCTTTGGCTTTTTCAATGTTATATAAGATAATGGTAAAATTTCTATTTGTTTTGCTATTCGGATTTTGTCCATGTTACAATAATTTTTATGTGTACGTTAACAGAGCAGGAGAGTGAACTATGAATAAACGTGATTATTATGAGGTGCTAGGCGTTTCTAAAAGTGCTTCTCAAGATGAAATTAAAAAAGCTTATCGTAAGCTTTCTAAGCAATACCATCCCGATATTAACAAAGAAGCTAATGCAGAAGATAAGTTCAAAGAAATTTCGGAAGCATATGAGGTATTAAGTGACGAGCAAAAACGTGCGGGGTATGATCAATTTGGTCACGCTGGTCCAAATCAAGGCTTTGGTGGTGGATTTAGTGGTGGAGATGGCTTTGGATTTGAAGATATTTTCAGTTCGTTCTTCGGTGGCGGGGGTTCTCGCAGACGTGATCCAAATGCTCCGAGAAAAGGAAATGACCTTCAATATTCTATGACAATTGATTTTGAAGAAGCTGTTTTTGGGAAAGAAAAAGAAATTGAAATTGCCAAAGAAGAATCATGTGAAACATGTAAAGGTAATGGTGCTAAACCAGGCACGCATCCTGAAACATGTACACACTGTAATGGCAATGGTCAAGTGAATGTTACACAAGACACACCATTTGGTCGTATTCAAACTAAACGTGCTTGTAATCACTGTTCTGGAACTGGAAAAATGATTAAAGAAAAATGTTCTACTTGTTCTGGTAAAGGTACAGTTAATAAACGTAAAAAAATTAAAGTTACAATTCCTGCAGGTGTTGATGATGGTCAACAACTTCGCGTAAGCGGTCAGGGAGAACCAGGTGTTAATGGTGGTCCAGCTGGAGACTTATATGTTGTATTCCGAGTAAAAGCAGATCCTCGATTTGAACGTGACGGTGACGATATTTACTATGAACTTCCATTAACATTTGCTCAAGCGGCACTTGGAGATGAAATTGAAGTTCCAACGGTTCAAGGGAAAGTGAAACTAAAAATTCCTGCTGGTACTCAATCACAAACGCAATTCCGACTAAAAGGAAAAGGCGTAAAAAATGTTCACGGGTATGGCATTGGTGACCAACATGTTGTTGTCAAAGTTATTACTCCGAAAAAATTAACAGAAAAACAAAAGCAATTGCTACGCGAATTTGCCGAAATCAGTGGGGATATTCCTGAAGAGCAAGGTAGCTCATTATTTGATAAAATTAAAAGAACGATAAAAGGCGAATAAAGGAGTTGGCGCAAGTGAAATGGTCTGAACTATCCATTCATACTACGAATGAAGCAGTGGAGGCAATTAGTAATATTTTGCATGAAGCTGGTGCAAGTGGAGTAGTTATTGAGGATTCAGAAGAGTTAGTGAGAGAACGAGAAGATGTTTTTGGAGAAATCTACAGCTTAAATCCAGATGATTTTCCAGTAGATGGAGTTCGAATAAAAGCTTACTTAGCCAAAACAAGTTTTTTATTAGAAACAGTGGAAGAGATCAAACTTGCGATTAACAACTTACTAAACTTTAATATCGACCTTGGACATAATATTCTTACTATACAAGAAGTAGATGAAGAAGATTGGGCAACTGCATGGAAAAAGTATTATCATCCTGTGAAAATATCGAACCGTTTTACAATTGTTCCAACATGGGAAGACTATGAGCGTGTCAATTCAGATGAATTGATTATCGAATTAGATCCAGGGATGGCTTTTGGTACAGGTACTCACCCAA
Organism: Psychrobacillus sp. FSL H8-0483; assembly: GCF_038637725.1. Taxonomy (NCBI): domain Bacteria; kingdom Bacillati; phylum Bacillota; class Bacilli; order Caryophanales; family Bacillaceae; genus Psychrobacillus; species Psychrobacillus sp. FSL H8-0483. Next base: position 2,676,939 of record NZ_CP152052.1, on the reverse strand, counting down.
CAACTGTTATGTGTTTACAAGCACTTGAAAAAACAGTACAGCCTAACTCAAGCGTGATTGATGTAGGCACTGGTTCTGGGGTACTTTCAATTGGAGCAGCTAAACTAGGCGCTACTGCTATCCATGCACTTGACTTAGATGAAGTAGCTGTTAAATCTGCAAAAGAAAATATTCAGCTAAATAAGGTAGAACACTTAGTGCAGGTAACTCATGGTAATCTACTAGATAATGTGAAAGAACAAGCAGACATTGTAGTGGCTAATATTTTAGCAGAAATTATTATGACTTTTACAGACGATGCATTTTCGATTGTTAAAAAAGGTGGATTATTCATCACATCCGGCATTATTGCAACGAAAAAAGAGGATGTTCGCAATTCCTTGCAGGAATCTGGCTTCGAAATAGAAGAAGTGATGATGATGGAAGACTGGGTAACAATCATTTCTAAGAAGCCTGTTCAATAAAGGAGATTGTCATGCAACGTTATTTTACGAATGAAACAATCCAAGAAAATAATACAGTGACAATTTCAGGTGATGACGCGCATCATATGATTCAGGTGATGCGCATGTCTCCTGGAGATCAAGTATATGTAGTGGCAGATAGTAAGACGTATACGATGACGATTGTGGAAGGTACTTCTAAATCTGTCCTTCTACAAGTGGTTGAAATGCATGGGCAATCCAATGAAATGCCTATTAAAGTTTCTCTCGTCTGTGGTCTTCCAAAAGGTGATAAATTAGAATTGATCACGCAAAAAGCAACCGAATTAGGTATGCATACGCTTTATCCGTTTGAAGCTAAACGCTCTATTGTGAAATGGGATAAACAAAAAAATGAGAAAAAAATTGCGCGCTTACAAAAGATTGCTAAAGAAGCGGCAGAACAATCTCACCGCTCATTTATCCCACATATACATAATCCAATCTCTTTAAAAGAGCTTTTGGAAATTTCTAAAGCATACGATGTGAGATTTGTTGCGGATGAAGAAGATGCGAAGCTAGAAGACCGACAAAAATTTGCGGACCAATTGAAAAAAGTATATGATAAACAGTCGATACTGATCGTTTTTGGCCCAGAAGGCGGACTCGATCGTCAGGAAGTAAAACATTTACTAGAAAATGATTTTCAACCAATCGCTCTTGGACCAAGGATTTTACGAACAGAAACCGCTCCGTTATATGCGCTAGCTGCAATTTCCTATGAATATGAATGAAAGAGGTGTAAGGACTTGTCATCCGTTGCATTCCATACATTAGGCTGTAAAGTTAATCATTATGAAACAGAAGCTATATGGCAATTATTTAAAGAAAATGGTTATGACCGTACAGAGTTCGAAAAACAATCAGATGTTTATGTCATCAATACATGTACCGTAACTAATACTGGTGATAAAAAGAGTAGACAAGTAATTCGTCGTGCTATTCGCCAAAATCCAGATGCAGTTATTTGTGTAACTGGTTGCTATGCACAAACTTCTCCTGCTGAAATTATGGCGATTCCAGGAGTAGATATTGTTGTAGGTACACAAGAACGCACAAAAATGCTGGAGTATATTGAGCAGTACAAAACCGAGCGTAAACCAATTAATGCTGTAGGCAATATTATGAAGAATCGTGTATATGAGGAGTTAGATGTTCCTGCCTTTACGGATCGCACTCGTGCATCATTAAAGATTCAGGAAGGTTGTAATAATTTCTGTACATTTTGTATTATTCCTTGGGCTCGTGGACTAATGCGTTCTCGAGATCCAGAAGAAGTTGTTCGACAAGCACAACAATTGGTGGACGCTGGATATTTAGAAATTGTTTTGACTGGTATTCATACAGGTGGATACGGAGAAGATTTAAAAGATTATAATTTAGCACAGCTTTTAAGAGATATCGAAGCAAATGTAAAGGGATTAAAGCGACTTCGCATTAGTTCGATTGAAGCAAGTCAATTATCAGATGAAGTAATTGATGTATTAAGTGAATCGAAAATTGTTGTTAGGCATTTGCATATTCCCATACAATCTGGTTCAGATACGGTATTAAAAAGAATGCGCAGAAAATATACAATGGAGTTTTTTGCAAATCGATTAGATCGCTTAAGAGAAGCTCTTCCTGATTTAGCTATTACATCTGACGTGATTGTTGGCTTCCCAGGAGAAACAGAAGAAGAATTTATGGAAACGTTTAGTTTTATTCGTGATCAAAAGTTCTCTGAGCTTCATGTTTTTCCATATTCTAAGCGTACAGGTACACCTGCCGCAAGAATGGATGACCAAGTAGACGAAGATGTGAAAAATGAACGTGTTCACCGTTTAATTACGTTGAATGACCAACTAGCAGCAGAATATGCTTCCAGATTCGAAGACGAAGTCCTAGAGATTATCCCAGAAGAAAAACATAACTTAGATGGCCAAGCTAATTTAGTTGAAGGATACACGGATAATTATTTGAAGGTTGTTATTCCTGGCACAGATGAATTAATTGGGAAGCTAGTCCGTGTGAAAATCACAAAAGCTGGTTATCCATTTAATGAAGGTCAATTTGTCCGTGTACTAGATCAGATAGAAGAATTAGTTTAACCAATAAGCCTCCGATGGATGTTAGAGTCAGTGAGAATAATCTCACTGGCTTTTTTTTTAATTCTCTATTATGATGGAGAGGTACGTACAACTCGAGAGGGGAAAATTTAATGACTCAAAATATTGCTGCATTAATCGATCATACATTACTAAAACAAGACGCGACTAAAAAACAAATTGAAAAACTTTGTGAAGAAGCTAAAACAAATATATTTGCTTCTGTATGTGTAAATCCAACTTGGGTAAAGCTTAGTTCGACTTTATTACAAGATTCACCAGTAAAAGTATGTACGGTGATTGGTTTCCCACTTGGAGCAAGCACAACTGCTGTAAAAGCATTTGAAACAACAGATGCTATTGAAAATGGTGCGGATGAAATTGATATGGTTATAAACGTTGGAGCTTTAAAAGATCAAGATTATAACTTTGTACAAAGAGATATCGAAGCTGTAGTTGAAGCTGCAAAAGGAAAAGCGATTGTGAAAGTTATTTTAGAAACTTGCTTATTGACAGATGAACAAATTGCGAAAGCAAGTGAACTATCAAAAACTGCAGGTGCAGACTTTGTTAAAACTTCTACAGGATTCTCTACAGGAGGTGCTACAGTTAGCGCAGTGAAGTTAATGCGCGAAACAGTTGGACCTGACCTAGGAGTTAAAGCATCTGGGGGAGTTCGGAATCTGGAAGATCTACAAGCAATGGTAGATGCAGGAGCTACAAGAATAGGTGCAAGTTCTGGTGTAGAAATTGTACAAGGCTTGGAAAGTAAATCTAGTTATTAAATTACGGCTCGGCGTAATTCCGTCCTGATTTTGAATTGAGCTTGCTCAATTAACTCCTTTCAAAATCTGTGACATCCGCCGGATGCTTAGCTTGATTCAGTAGTTTTTAATTACGACGAGCTTGCGCAGGAGTAGGAATTTTAAACTTTTTACTGAATCAAGTTAAATTTAATTCAAAGTATTGACCAAGTCTAAAGTATACGGTATAATTTTTTAGTACATAACACTAGGTTATGTGCTTGACGTGTGTTCGGAGGGAGGGAAAAAGAGATGTCAAAAACTGTCGTTCGTAAAAACGAATCGCTTGAAGATGCTCTTCGCCGCTTCAAACGTACTGTATCTAAAAGTGGTACAATTCAAGAGGTAAGAAAGCGCGAGTTTTATGAAAAACCAAGCGTGAAACGTAAAAAGAAATCAGAAGCTGCACGTAAACGTAAGTGGTAATTTAATCCCAACCATCCCTACGTTCAAAACACGTACTGTATGATTAACATTTACAATTATCTAAACCGAGAAAATTTATTTTCTCGGTTTATTTTTTTTGCTAATTTATTCATAGGAATATTTATATATCATAACAAAAGAGTTTAATACATATGCTTATTTTTTTAGCAGAACACGGCTGTTGATTATCACATTAAAATTTCAGAAGAAATGCGAGAGGATCCCATTTTGCATTTGTACGTTTTTGGTTCGCTTTGGACGAAATGATCACTACATCATTACTTCCTGCTACACTATTTTCTATCATCCTGTTGTGGATATTTAAAGGAGCACAGTCTAAGTACGCGACATCGTGGTGCTCCTGCGCAAAGCTCGTCGCAAAATAAAAGAACATTTCGCAATGACTGTGTGACCTGCATCGTGCAGGCCTCCGTTACGTACCTACAACGCTCAAAAGAAAACCGAAATGGATTTGGAAAAGGAATGAATAGCTATATTTCTATTCATAGTGGAAGTGCCCGAAGATGCAATTTCGGGCACTCTATTTCTTTCTATCATGCATTCCTTGCTTATTTTTGCAGGGCTATTCTTTCATTTCCAAAAGCTTTGGCACTACTATTACAAGTAGATATGGAGAGTGACGGAGCAACGATTACCTTACGATTATGAAGGGATGCGATTTTATCGCATCCTTTCGCATCAAGAAATCCAGGTAATGATGTATAACTCGTTCAGTTCCAAGCACTCCAAAAGTAGCTATACATTGAGTGCCTAGTGTGTGATCAGCAATTTAATGGATACATTTGGTTAATTAACACTATTGATTACAGAACAAACATTGGTAATTGAGTGTTGGAATATATAGGATGATATTGAAATTTCAGTGATATAATGATGGGGGAGAATTATTAAATTTCGCTAAAGGGGAGAATAAGTTGAAACAGTTTATTCGAATATGTTGCATTGTATTTTTAGTCACTAGTTTACTAATCAGTGTGTTACCAGAAATAGCGCAAGCAGCCACTACTCAATCTGCAACAGTGAATACAAGTTTTGGATATGTCCGCGAGAAAGCTGATTTAACCTCTAAAAAGCTTGGAACAGTCGTTAAAGGTGATATCCTTACATTGTATAGTAGTTCGAAAACTTGGACAAAAATTGAATATAATAATTCAGTTGGGTATGTTTTGACGAAGCATTTAATTCTTCAGGAACTAAATGAAACATCTATAACAAAACAGGCAACAGTAAATATTGCCTCATTAAACGTTCGAGCAAAATCCTCTGTAACTTCCAAAAAATTAGGGTCCTTAAAAAAAGGAATGACTGTTTCCGTTTATAGTACATCAAAAGGCTGGGCTAAAATTGTATTTAACAATCAAACAGCTTATGTAAGCGAAAAATACTTAACATTTGTGAAAACAACCACTTTAAAACCGAAATTTGGCATTGTGCAAAAAGAAGTAGCCGCAACTAAATATTCGAGTCGTTCTTCAGCGGTAATTGATACTTTGTCTGAAAAAGTTTCCGTATATGTCTACGCTTCTAATAATGGGGTTAGTCGTATTGATTTAAATGGTACTCCAGCATTTGTGCCTACTTCTAGCTTAAAGTTGTATGACTTTGATAAAGTCTCTGCAAAGGTGAATAGAATGTATAAAGGTAGTAGCTTGGACTTATATGATTTATCTGTATTTTCTAAACCAATCAGGCAATATGAAAAAAAATCTGTAATCGGTAGATTAAGTCCAGACGAACAAATAACAATTCTATTGCCAAAAGATGCACCGAGATATGAAGTTGCCATTGTGGAGTATAAAGGGCAAATCGCGTATACACAGAAAGTAAACCTTTCCACTTTAGCAAATGATTCGACTGAGTTGGATGAAGCCGCGTATTATTCTACATTTGAAACGACAAAAACAGGCTACCAATATGGTATTAGAAACGGAGATACACTCGAGTCACTTATGGAGAAAATGGGAGAGCCAAAATCGATTGATAAAATGGAACAGGATAATTACTATTTGTATGAAGTTTTTCATTACGATAATTTACATGTAGGAATAGCTAAGAATACTAATACAATTACTTTTATGTACGAGTATTTTGAAAACGAAGAAGGGTATAATTCATCCGATATTCAAGCAGCCTTCCACATGTTTTCAGTTCGAAATCATACTAACCCTAAGTATGGTATAGTCATGGCTAATCGTTTTAGTGTTCATAACGGTGGGATCGGTGTGTATTTTATTAATCCAGGGCCGGTTGGAGTAGATAATTCTGTTGAATATATCAGAAACTATCAAGAAATTGTAAATTTGAAACTGGTAAAGGGAAAAGCAACTGGCTATCTTGTTGGTCAACCATTTGATGATGGTATTTAATATATTTGAGTTAACTTCATAAATAGTACTTTGTCATTAAAATACGAAGATTTATCACTTCTTTGATTGAAGAGGCAGGCGGCGACACCAGCGGGATGAGTAAGACAGATAAGCCATCACAAACGACGTGTGGCGGCGCTGATGGCTTATCGCTTACCCCGCGGAAAGCGTCCGCCTATAGCGAGCGGGAATCAACTATACTTTATTTCGCTTAAAATATATATTTAGTTCCCTTTAGTATTGCTCGTGTTTTTTATGTAAATTGGAATTATGAAATTGATTCATTTGTAAATAATTTTATTTTAAATGAAACTTTATTCGTTCTATTCCGTAAAGAGTACTATACATATAGAAGAAGGGAGGTTTATATGTGAAATTGTCTCGGTATTTTATTTCAATCTGTATGTTACTTTTGTCATTTAGTATAGTAATTCCTTCGTTTGCTGCAGAAACTACGGTAGTTTATAAAATTCCCGTATATAAAGAAGTGGAAAAAGGGTTATATGCTTTTTTGAAAAGGTCCATACATGATGCGGAAGAGGCAGGAGCCGAAGCAATAATCTTTGATATTAATACACCAGGTGGATTTGTAGATTCCGCGGAAGATATCATCAATTTATTAGATTCAACCTCCATTCGAAAAATCGCTTATATTAACTCCGAAGCATTATCAGCAGGTGCATACTTAGCGCTTCATACGGACGAAATATATATGTCGCCGAACGGTACGATTGGGGCAGCTGCTGTCATTGATAGCAGTGGAAATGCTGCGGATAAAAAAGCAACAAGTGCGTGGATAGCGAAAATGATCAATGCAGCAGAACTTACAGGAAAAGATCCAATTTACGCACAGGCAATGGCCGATGAGACTGTTCATCTTCCTGAGTATAGGGCGCCAAAGGGTGAATTGTTAACGCTTTCTTCTGCCGAAGCTTTAGAAGTGAAGTATTCGAATGGAACGGTCAGTTCTTTTGAGGAACTGCTAAAAGTGACGAATCTTTCCGGTGCGAAGGTTGTTGAAACGGAACAAGCATTTGTGGAATCACTAGCACGATTTGTTACGAATCCCATAATTGTGCCCATTTTATTATCCATTGCAAGCCTCGGATTAATTTTAGAGCTATACTCGCCGGGATTTGGAGTGGCAGGGACCATGGGACTTATCTCACTTGGTCTGTTCTTTTTCGGCCATTTAGTAGCCGGTCTAGCTGGTTATGAAACAATTATTATCTTTATTATCGGAGCAATTTTAATAATTGCAGAATTCTTTTTACCCTTTGGAATTAGTGGTATATTAGGGGTAATAGCTATTATTTTTAGTATAATACTAGCTGGAGGCGATCTTGTACAAATGAGCATCGCTGTTTTAATTGCATTAACAGTTGCTATATTAGGAATGGTGATTATGATGAAGTTCTTTCGAAAAGGACTAAAAGCATTGAATAAAGTGATTTTGACTGATGCAACTACAACAGAACAAGGGTATGTATCTAATCAAAATCGATTGGATTTAGTCGGCAAATTAGCCGAAACTATGACACCACTTAGACCTGCTGGAACTATACGTATAGGTAATGAGCGTATTGATGCAGTATCTGATGGAAGTTTTATTGGGAAAGACAAACTGGTTAAAATTATTAAGGTAGAAGGCTCTCGAATTGTTGTTCGAGAAGCTACAGAAGGGGAGGCAACATAATGTTTACAGGAACTACAATTGGACTAATAGTGGTGATTGTTTTAGCATTCATTTTGTTATCGGTATTTTTCACATTTTTCCCGATAGCACTATGGATTTCCGCATTAGCAGCGGGAGTTAAGATTAGTATTTTTACACTTGTAGGGATGAGGTTACGCCGAGTAATTCCATCGCGTATCGTAAACCCTTTGATTAAAGCACATAAAGCTGGATTGCAAGTTTCGATCAATCAACTGGAAAGTCACTACTTAGCAGGTGGTAACGTAGACCGCGTTGTAAATGCTTTAATTGCCGCACATCGTGCTAATATTGAACTAACATTTGAACGTGCAGCAGCGATTGATTTAGCAGGGCGTGATGTATTAGAAGCAGTACAAATGTCTGTTAACCCGAAAGTAATTGAAACACCGTTTATCGCTGGTGTTGCAATGAACGGTATTGAAGTAAAAGCGAAAGCACGTATTACAGTTCGAGCGAACATCGATCGTTTAGTCGGTGGTGCAGGAGAAGAAACGATCGTTGCCCGTGTTGGTGAAGGGATTATCAGTACAATTGGGTCAAGTACGAGTCATGAACGAGTGCTAGAAAACCCGGATTTAATCTCTCAAACTGTTTTAGGAAAAGGATTAGATTCAGGTACTGCATTTGAAATTCTATCGATTGATATAGCGGACGTTGATATAGGTAAAAACATCGGTGCTGAACTACAAACAGAACAAGCAGAAGCAGATAAGAAAATTGCGCAGGCTAAAGCAGAAGAACGTCGTGCAATGGCTGTAGCATCTGAGCAAGAGATGAGAGCGAAAGTAGTAGAAATGCGCTCGAAAGTAGTAGAAGCAGAAGCTTCTGTTCCTTTAGCGATGGCAGAAGCACTTCGCGAAGGAAATATTGGGGTAATGGACTACATGAATTATAATAATATTAAAGCCGATACTGGTATGAGAGACTCCATCAGTAAAGTTGGAGGAGATAAACCTTCTACTGATGAGTTAAAAGACTAGTTATCATGAAGAAAGGAGGTCTTCTCCTTGGAATCATTAATTATTTTCGCTGTCATTGGTATTATTAGCGCGTTGTTTGGCAAAAAAAAGCAGGAGCAAAAACCTGCTCCAAAACCATTTACAGCTACTCCTCAGCGAAAGCCTGTAGCCGACAATCCGTTTAAAAACTTAGGGGATCTAGCAAAGGAATTTAAGCGGGAACAGCAAGCTGAAATGGAACGAAAGAGACCTGTTTTGAAAGAAAAGCCAGTAGCTAAACCGGTAGTTATTGCTCCAAGCACTGTAGAAAGACCTCAACGTGAGGTTAGCCGAGATCAAGGTGTTGCCAGAACCTCTGGTCGCTTATCTGTCCATCAGGAAAATAAGGCTTCCTTAAATAGTGGTAAACCAATTGTTCATAGCATTTTACCGAATACAAAAGATGAACTTGTTCGTGCGATTATTTTCTCGGAAATATTAGCACCTCCAAAATCTAAAAGATAACTCATGAACACCCCTTTACATGCATAAATTCATGTAAAGGGGTGTTTTTTATAAAACAATTATTTCCACTCCATGCGAGTATTATGATTGATAATTTCAGCGATATTATATTAGATTACGAAATTACCCTTCTTCGGTTGAACGAAAACAGCTTAGTATGTTCTTACAATCAGTATCTTTTAGAAATAAATGCTGAAAATTTACAAATAAAGTCTCTATCCATTGATCGACTTCATTTACATGTAGAAAAGCTTAACTATTTCAACCTAACTAGGAAGGATAAAACGTAATGCCACAGCTTATTCAAGTTCAAGTACCAGCAAAAACAGATCAGTATGTATTGTTTCAGCGTTTATTAGCAGCGAATATCGAAGTGTTTCGAATATATAGTTCAGAACAACACTTATTTTTTTCTATACAACGTAAAGATTTAAAATCCTTTCGAAAAGTTAGAAAAACAATGAAGATACCAGTTCAATTAGTAGATGAATCAACAAATGGAATAATATCTTTTTATTCTTTTTCTGTTATAGGTGTAGCATTATTAATAATAATTCCAGTTGTTTTAGCTCAATTTATATGGACAATTAATATCGATTCACATTCACCTGAAAGCAATGTCCTTATTTATGAACAGTTAAAAGAAATAAAAATTCAAGAAAAAATGCTTTCTTCATCTCTGCCACCGGAACAAGAAATAAGACAAAAAATTCTTTTAAAACATAAAGAGTTTTCATGGGTACACTTTAATCAGTCTGGTTCTACTTTTACTGTTTCTCCTATGTTAGCTCCAATTCAAACCGAACGAAAAATAAAAGAACCTCCACCTTCTCACTTAATTGCTAAACGAAGCGGTATAATAACGGATTTTGATTTAGTAAAAGGGGTAAGGGCAGTTGAAAAAAATGTCGCTGTAAAAAAAGGAGATATAATTGTTCATGGTTTTGTTACTCAAGGAGATAAAAGAATTATTACGAGTGCAGAAGGAAAAGTGTATGCAAGTTATTGGATAGAACTCAGCTTTGAGCTACCTAAAAAGGTAATCATAGTAAGACCGGCTGAACGAGAATTTTTAATTCAGAAAAAAAGTAATGCGAAACAACCCTATTGGAAAGAGATTGCACTTCCTGCACCTCTTCAAAATTATTTTAAAGCTGGATATGTTCAAAAAAATATCGAAGCATCATACGAATTAAATGAACAATCAATCGACCAGTTAATACGACCTCTGCTCTTTCAAAAATTAGTAAATGAAATGCCATCTGGGACTCAAATATTGGAAGATAAAGTTTTACAGGTATCCATACAAAATGATAAAGTAAATGGGAAGATCTTATTATTGATAAATGAAAATATTGCAATACCACAAGTTATACCCTAAGGAGACGAAGCATGAGCGATCAAAAACAACTGGATATAAATTTGCAAGATCCCACAGAGGCGGTAATGCTTCTAGGTATATCAGATAAAAATGTAAAGCTTATTGAAGAGGAACTAAAGGTACAACTCATCACAAGAGGCGAATTAATACAAATTGTTGGTGAACCGGATAATGTAGAAGAGGCAAAAAAATTAATGGTACAACTTCTTGCAGTTATTCGAAAAGGGATCAACATTAATTTAAGAGATGTTTCTTCTGCAATTGAAATGAGCTTAAATGGAACAATTGAATATTTTTCAAGTCTATATGATGAAGAAATTGCAAGAAATACAAAAGGAAAAGCGATTCGTGCGAAAACAATTGGTCAACGGGAATATATACAGGGTATACGTCACACCGATTTAACTTTTGGGATTGGCCCAGCAGGTACTGGAAAAACATATCTTGCGGTTGTAATGGCTACCCAAGCTTTAAAAAATGCACATGTGAAAAAAATCATTTTAACGCGCCCTGCGGTAGAAGCAGGTGAAAGCCTAGGTTTCTTACCTGGAGACTTAAAAGAGAAGGTAGACCCATATTTACGGCCTTTATATGACGCATTGCATGATGTGTTGGGTACTGAACAAACAGAACGTCTAATGGAACGTGGAACAATTGAAATTGCACCACTTGCTTATATGCGTGGAAGAACACTTGATGATGCTTTTGTTATTTTAGACGAAGCCCAAAACACAACGAAAGCTCAGATGAAAATGTTTTTAACACGTCTTGGTTTCGGTTCGAAAATGGTCATTACTGGTGATAAAACACAAGTTGATTTACCAAAGGGAGCAGAGTCCGGATTAACGGTGGCGGAGAAAATTTTACAAAAGGTTTCTGGCATTCATTTTCAATATTTAGAGCAAGGAGATGTCGTTCGACACCCTCTTGTAGCGAAAATAATCCAAGCATATGAAGAAGAAAAATAATCATTCTATTTGAATCAAAGAAGCAACCGTCGGATAGTAGACAGTTGCTTCTTTTCATTTTGGAATTATTAGTGAATTGTTCAAATAATAAGGTATAATAAAAGAACTAGTTGTGAAGGGAATGAGGTTGAATGAAAACAATTATGTTGAAATGGAGAGGATGGCGCGAAAGTAAGTATCTCCCATTAGCCATCATTCTCTTAACCTCGGTTTGCATGTTTTTATTAATAATAGGAAATGTAAAAGAAAATAAATATGATATAAAACCGTTTCAACTCGCCCCTGATACAATCCGTTCTGTTAAAACAATGGAGGATCCATTGAAGACGGAAGAAGAACGTGAGAAAGCTGAATTGGAGGTTCTTCCAGTTTATCAATTTCAAGAAGAAACCTCTGATAATCAAACTGCAATTATGGAATCCATTTTTGATAGTGTGATAGAAGTAAAGAAACTTCCGCCAACAGAAGCTGATCAAGAAGGGAAGAATGAACCGTTAGACAAGCTTAAAAAGGAAATGAATGTACTATCTGACAATGCAAGTTATGTTCCTTTAAGTGATGAAATGTTAAATGTTTTACTGAAGCAGACTTCTCCTTCCCTTAAAATAACAAAAGAGAAACTATCTGTCCTTGTAGAGGAAGCATTGAATAAACCAATTCGCTCAGAAAATATTACTAGTGAGCGAGAGCAAATTGCCCAACAGGTAAGAAGGACGTTTAATTATTCTGATGATTACATGAATGTGCTTCTATTTATTGCGAGAGGAACCATTGTAGCAACAGAAGTAATAAATGAAGAGCAAACCCAGCTTCGCGTAGAACAAGCGAAAGCAAGTGTCGATCCGACTAGAATTTTACAGGGGCAAATACTTGTACAAAAAGGAGAAATTATCGACAAGGAAGTCTATAGACAACTGGAACTACTTGGTATGCTTACAAATAAAGCATCTAAAGCATCCTATAAGCCGTATATTGGAGTCGGACTATTTGTCATACTTACCATGTGGGTATTATTTGGACAAACCATACATCGTCGAGAAAAAACGATTAATAATACAAAAAACTTGATCGTTGTAGCTTTTAGTTTAATTGTTTCCGTATTAATGATGAAAGTGTTACAATCAGTTGCGAATAATTTTGATGTAATTATTGCGTTTTTATTTCCAACAGCAATAGTTTCCATGCTTGTTTATTTATTAGTAAATGAACGTGCGGCATTAATGACAAATTTTGTTGTATCAGCGTATGCAGGAATAATTTTTCAAGAAGGTTATACAAATGTGTTTCAAATGGAAATATCGTTATACATATTATTTGGAGGGATTGCAGGAATATTTGCTATGCAGCGCATGTACAATAATTCTCAAATATTACGCTCCAGTTTAATTGTTGCTTCGGTTAATACTTTATTTATTGTCTTTTATATATTAATGACGAAAACGACGTATGAATTTACGGATATTTTATTTTATGTTGGAGCAGCTGTGCTGTCAGGTATCTTATCAGGAGCGTTAACAATTGGGATTTTACCGTTTTTTGAGTCTGTATTCGGTATTTTGTCAACAATGAAACTGATTGAACTATCTAACCCAAATCATCCCTTACTAAAAAAAATATTAACGGAAACTCCTGGCACGTATCATCATAGTTTAATGGTCGCAAACTTAGCGGAAGCGGCTTGTGAAGTGATTGGAGCGAATGGATTGCTTGCACGAGTTGGCTGTTATTATCACGATGTTGGTAAGACAAATCGTCCTGGATTTTTTATTGAAAACCAAATGAATGGGTATAACCCGCATGATAACTTACCTCCTGAAGCTAGTCGCGATATTATTATTGCACATGCAGAAGATGGTGCGAAAATTTTACAAAAACATAAATTACCAAAAGAAATAGTAGATGTGGCGGCGCAGCATCATGGTACAAGTTTTCTAAAATTCTTTTACTATAAAGCAAAAGAAACAAATGAAAGTATATCGGAAGAAAGTTTTCGATATCCGGGACCAAAGCCTCAAACGAAAGAAATTGCTATAATTTCGGTAGCTGATAGTGTGGAAGCTGCAGTTCGTTCGATGAAAGAGCCAAATGCAGAGAAAATTCAAAAATTAATTCAATCAATTATTAAAGACAAAATATTAGATGGGCAATTTGATGAATGTGATTTATCTTTACGAGAAATAAAAAAAATGGAAGAAAGCTTCTGCTCTACGATGAACGGTACATTTCATTCGCGAATTGAATACCCAAAATAGAAATGTTAGGAGAAAAAAATTATGTTAGAACTCGATTTAATGGACGAAACAAATACATTATCAGAAGAGACGATTGCCTTAGTCGAAAAAGTATTGCAATCTGCAGGGGAACAATTAGACATAAAAGAGGGTAGTGAAGTAAGTGTTACTTTTGTAACAAATGATGTCATTCAAGAAATTAATAAAACATATCGTAAGAAAGATATGCCGACAGATGTGATTTCTTTTGCAATGGAAGAAATGGGTGAAGGGGAAATGGAAATACTAGATGCGGACATTCCAACAATGCTAGGAGATATTGTTATATCTGTTGAACGTACGATAGAACAAGCAGAATCATATGGACACTCATTTGAACGAGAGCTATGCTTTTTAGCTGTTCATGGTTTTTTACACTTACTTGGATATGACCACGGTACGGAAGAACAAGAAATAGAGATGTTCGGTTTGCAAGAAACGATTTTACAAGCTTTTGGCTTGATGCGTGAAGGCCATGAACTTTCCTAAGTTTTTTAAGGCATTTGCATTTGCGTCTCAAGGAGTTGTGCATGCACTTAAAAGTGAACAAAATTTCCGTTTTCATCTAGGGGCAGCCATTATAGTATTGTGTGCAGGTTGGTTCACTGGACTGTCAAAATGGGAATGGATAATCATAGTGTTATTAATATTCGGGATGTTCATGATAGAATTAGTAAATGCGTCTATTGAACGTGTAGTTGATCTAACTTCTCCCGAGTTACATCCACTTGCAAAACAAGCGAAGGATTTAGCAGCTGGAGCTTGTCTAGTATATGCAATTGGTACGGTGATCGTTGGTTTAATCATATTTATCCCGAAATGGTCGGGAATCTTATTTTAGAGGTGTGAATGTATGAACAGAGAAAAATTATTAGAAGCTTCCAAAACAGCAAGAGAAAAAGCATATGTACCATATTCAAAATTTCCGGTTGGTGCTGCCTTACTAACGAAAGACGGGGAAGTTATTCACGGTTGTAATATTGAGAATGCATCGTATGGACTGACTAACTGTGCAGAGCGTACTGCTATTTTTAAAGCGGTATCAGAAGGGAAAAAAGAATTTTCAGCAATTGCTATTGTTGGAGATACAGAAGGTCCCATTTCTCCATGTGGAGCGTGCAGACAGGTTTTAGCGGAATTTTGTCCTGGAAATATGCCAGTTTATTTAACCAATTTAAAAGGAAATGTATTAGAAACAACGGTATCAGAATTGTTGCCAGGAGCTTTTACAACGGAGGATTTAGATTATGCAGCAAAACAATGAAGGTTTTAAATCAGGATTTATATCGATTATCGGAAGACCTAATGTAGGTAAATCCACATTTTTAAATCGAGTAGTTGGGCAAAAAATTGCCATTATGAGTGATAAACCCCAAACAACTAGAAATAAAGTACAAGGCGTAGTAACGCAAGATAATAGTCAAATGATTTTTATCGATACACCTGGGATCCATGTTCCAAAGCATAAGCTTGGTGACTTTATGTTGAAAGTTGCTAAGAACACTTTACGTGAAGTAGATGTCATTTTGTTCATGGTAAATGCAACTGAACCAAGAGGTAAAATTGATGAATATATTATGGAAATGCTTGAACATAACGAAACACCTGTTTTTCTTATTATCAATAAAATCGATCAAATACATCCAGACGAATTAGTAAAAATTGTGGACTCGTATAAGAGCAAGTATAATTTTGCAGAGATAATTCCTATTTCTGCCTTACAAGGAAATAACGTAGATAGACTTCTTGAAACCATTCAAAAGTATTTACCAGAAGGTCCTCAATATTATCCTGCAGATCAAGTAACAGATCATCCTGAACGATTTATCATTTCTGAAATGATTCGTGAAAAGGTGCTCCATTTAACTAGAGAAGAAATTCCACATTCCATTGCAGTAATTATTGATAAAATAAAAAAAGAAGAAGACACGGAAAAAGATATGATTCGCGTCCAAGCAACCATTATTGTTGAAAGAGATTCCCAAAAAGGAATTGTCATCGGGAAAAAGGGAGCACTATTAAAAGAAGTTGGAACGAGAGCGCGACATGATATCGAAATGTTACTTGGTACGAGAGTATTCTTAGAGCTTTGGGTGAAAGTACAAAAAGATTGGCGTAATAAATCAACCCATTTGAGAGACTACGGTTTTAGAGATGACGAGTACTAAAAAATAAGGAAGCACTGAGGCTTCCACATATAGTGAAGAAGGAAGGGAAGGCTTTTGCTTCAAAAAGTAGAAGGGATTGTCTTACGGACTTCATCATATGGAGAAACAGATAAAATAGTCACTATTTTTTCGCGAGAACTTGGAAAGAGAGCGGCGATGGCTCGTGGGGCAAAAAAACCGACGAGCCGGCTGTCCTCTATATCTCAGCCTTTCACGTATGCCTATTTTCTAATTCAACAAGGTAGAGGAATGGGAACACTACAGCAAGGCGAGATCATCGACTCGATGCGCTCTATTCGTGAAGATATTTTCACTACCGCATACGCCAGCTTTATAATGGAACTAGTTGATAAGCTAATAGATGATGAGTATCCGAAACCGCATGTGTTTACTATTTTGCAACAAGCGTTGGAAGCTATTTCGCAAGAATATGATCCGGAAGCAATTAGTTTATTTGTTGAGTGGAAAATGCTACCTATCGCAGGGATTCATCCTGTGTTACATCAATGTGTTAATTGTGGTGCGACAGATGGAGAGTTTGCATTTTCTTTTGCCCAAATTGGCTTTCTTTGTCACAGATGCTTTTCGATTGATCCGTATTTAATACGACTGACACCTGCGCAGGTCAAACTTATCCGGACTTTTTATACGGTTCCGATTAACCAGGTTGGAAAGCTTTCCTTAAAAAAAGAGTCAAAAGGGTTTATTAAAAAAATAGTTCGTACAATCTATAATGAGCAAGTCGGTATTCGTTTGAAATCGCAAGGTTTTTTAGATCAAATGGAGAAGACACCTGAGTTTTTCAATCCAAAAAAAGATCCAAGTTCAGAATAATTCTTCTGACTTGGATCTTTTTCTGTCATTTAATGTCACGGCTGTTGATTATCCAATTTGCCCCATTAATATTTCACATTAAATGCGCAAGGTATCCATTTTGCACTTGTACGTTTTTGGTTCGCTTTGGATGGAATGATCACTAGTCCCTATGGAGAGTGACAGATGAACGACTACCACACGATTATCGAAAAAAGAAGGGAGGAAAGTGACGCTAGTCACTTTTCTCCCTTCTAAACTATCACCACTTGGCAATGTTGTACCACACGTCCCGTCCAAAGCACTGTGAAAACGTGCGTAAACAGGTTTGGCTTTTAAAGGACGCTTAAAGCTATTTTTAAAATTGTAGATGGCTTTCAATATATGCTTTTACATCTGCGATTGGCATTCTTGTTTGTTCCATAGAATCACGGTGACGTACTGTTACTTGACCATCTGTTTCAGAGTCGAAATCGTATGTGATACAGAATGGTGTACCAATTTCATCTTGACGACGGTAACGTTTACCAATAGACTGTGACTCGTCATAATCTACCATAAAGTGTTTGCTTAAGTCTGCAAATAAAGATGTCGCACCTTCAGATAATTTTTTAGATAAAGGTAGAATCGCTGCTTTTACAGGTGCAAGTGCAGGATGGAATCGTAATACAGTACGCGTGTCATCGCCTTCCAGTTGCTCCTCGTCGAAAGCTTCACATAGGAAAGCAAGTGTAACACGGTCTGCTCCTAAAGAAGGTTCGATGCAATATGGTACATATCTCTCGTTTGTTACTGGATCAATATAGTTAAAATCTTCACCAGAATGCTCCATATGCTGTTTTAGGTCAAAATCAGTTCTATCGGCAATACCCCATAGCTCGCCCCAACCAAATGGGAATTTAAATTCGATATCTGTTGTAGCATTGGAGTAATGAGAAAGTTCGTCTTCAGAGTGGTCACGTAAACGAATGCTATCCTCTGCAACGCCTAATTTTAATAACCAATCTTTACAATAGTTGCGCCAGAATTGGAACCATTCCATATCTTCACCTGGTTTACAGAAAAATTCTAATTCCATTTGCTCGAATTCTCTTGTACGGAATGTGAAGTTACCTGGTGTAATTTCGTTACGGAAACTTTTACCTACTTGTGCAATACCAAATGGCATTTTTTTACGCATCGAACGTTGGACATTTTTGTAGTTAACAAAAATACCTTGTGCAGTTTCAGGTCGTAAGAAAATTTCATTTGTTGAAGCTTCAGTCACACCTTGGAACGTTTTGAACATTAAATTGAACTGGCGAATTTCTGTGTAGTCAAAAGCACCACATGATGGACACACGACATTATGTTCTTTCATGATTTCTTCCATTTTCTCGAATGAAAGACCGTCAATAACCATTTCAATCCCTTTTTTCTCAAGTGCATCTTCAATAATTTTATCGACACGGTGTCGTGATTTACACTTTTTACAGTCAATCATAGGATCGTTAAAATTACCGATATGTCCAGAAGCAACCCATGTTTTCGGGTTCATTAAAATTGCAGCGTCTAAGCCTACATTATAAGGAGATTCTTGAACAAATTTTTTCCACCATGCTTTTTTTACATTGTTTTTTAATTCCACACCTAGTGGACCGTAATCCCAAGTGTTCGCCAATCCGCCATAAATTTCAGACCCTGGGAAAACAAATCCTCTTTGTTTAGCCAAGCTTACTACGTTTTCCATTGTAAATTTCATATAAAGACCTCCATGTTATTTTATAAATGCTCTTAAAAGGAAAAATAGAGACAAAAAAACTCGTCTCCGGGCCATATTAGCCCGGGGACGAGTTTAATACCCGCGGTTCCACCCCGATTGATTGTAAAAACAATCCTCTTTAAAAGCATAAGCTCCGAGCTGCCGTTTTCCTGTCATGTGGACTTTCACTACCTCCACTCGCTACTGGTACAGTACTTATAATGCTCTTCAACGCTTTATTATTTGTTGCTATTGTATCACGAGCTTCTTTACTTCGCAATAACGGTTAATATAGTATATAATAAATGAGTATTAGTATAACACTTTGAGGCGGTGAGTCCAATCGAACTCAACAAACGGCAAGTCGAAATTTTGGACATTGTAAAAGGAAACGGCCCTATTACTGGTGAACAAATTGCAGAACGACTTAAATTAACTAGGTCTACTCTTAGACCAGATCTTGCTATTTTAACAATGGCTGGATTTCTTGATGCTCGCCCGCGCGTTGGATATTTTTATTCTGGCAAAAAAACAAGCCAAGCAATTTCCGATAGTATTGCACAAATGCTCGTAAAGGATTTTCAGTCTATCCCAATCGTGGTGGATGAAAGTATGACTGTATATGATGCAATCTGTCATATGTTTTTAGAAGACGTAGGATCATTATTCGTCATTGATAAAAAATCACTATTATCTGGTGTTCTTTCGAGAAAAGATTTTCTACGCACTAGTATAGGTAATCAGGATTTAAATATGATCCCAGTACATATGATTATGACAAGAATGCCAAATATTACGTACTGTTCAAAAGAAGATACGATTATCGAGGTAGCAAATAAATTAATGAGTCGTCAAATTGATTCATTACCAGTTGTAAAAACGCGAGAAGATGGATTAGAGGTAGTTGGGAGAATTACGAAAACGAATATTACACGAGCTTTCTTATCTTTAGCTGAAGACCATGATCTATGAGGAGTGAAACGATGAAAATGCTAAACCTGTTTATAGTCTCAGATTCTATCGGAGAAACGGGCGAACTAGTAGCAAAAGCGGCAATAAGTCAATTTAGACCTGGTCTACAACATACAAAATTGAAAAGATTTCCTCATATTGATTCTTTGGATCATATTAAAGAAATTACGGAACTGGCAAATGAACAAAAGGCAATTATTTTGTATACACTTGTTCAGAAGGGCATGCGAGATGCACTTATCAAATATTGCGATCTGTATAATTTAGAATCGGTTGATTTAATTGGTCCAGTAATCAATTTATTGGAGAAAAATTTAGAAGAAAAGGCTTTTGAAGAGCCTGGATTAGTTCGGAAGTTAGATGAAGATTATTTTAAGAAAATCGAAGCAATTGAATTTGCAGTAAAGTATGATGATGGTAGAGATCCAAGAGGCGTATTACAAGCAGATATTGTTTTAATAGGCGTTTCTCGCACTTCTAAAACACCATTATCCCAGTATTTAGCGCATAAAAGATATAAAGTTGCTAATGTGCCACTTGTTCCAGAAGTGGAGCCACCAGAGGAGCTTTTCTTAGTAGATCCTGCTAAATGCTTCGGATTAGTTATTACTCCAGAAAAATTAAACACGATTCGCAAAGAAAGATTAATAGCTATTGGTTTAAATGATGATGCAAGTTATGCTAAAATAGATCGTATAAACGATGAAATCGCCCATTTTGAAAAAATCGTAAAAAAAATAGGGTGTAGAGTAATCGATGTAACAAATAGAGCAGTAGAAGAAACTGCTAATGTAGTGATTAATCATGTACAGCAAAAATAATTTTATGATATAAAAGCCGATTCACATTTGTGAAAAGGTTTTTTTGTATGGAGAATCGAATAAAGTATAGATTAATAAAATAAAATGTTTTATAATAGTTATTTGTGGAAAAAGGATAATAGCTATATGAAACTTTTTTTTGAATTATTTTGTCGATTCTTGCAGGATTTTTCTTGATTCTCTCGAATTAATACAAAGTAGCAAGTAAAGCTGGTGAAATAATGACAAATCGTATAGAAGAACAAGTTATCGAACAAGTTAGAAATAACACAGATATTGTCGATGTAATTAGTGAATATGTTCAACTTACGAAAAGAGGTAGAAATTATTTTGGCCTATGTCCCTTTCACGGTGAACAAACACCCTCTTTTTCAGTAACCCAAGAAAAACAAATTTTTCATTGTTTTGGATGTGGGGCTGGCGGAAACGTAATTACATTTTTAATGGATATCGAAAATCTGTCTTTCCAAGATGCAGTAAGTAAACTTGGAAGTCGAATAGGTTTAACGATCGAAGAAAGCTCCTCCAATAATTCAGAAGTAAAAGCACCTATCTCAAAAGAAGTGTCAATCATGAAAAAAGCGCATGAATTTGCAAGCGATTATTTTCACCATTTACTACTTCATACGGAGGAAGGGGAAAATGCATTAAATTACTTAGAAGAAAGAGGGTTTTCTGCACAACTTATCGAAAAGTATAAAATAGGTTGGTCACTTCCTAATTGGGATGCTCTAACGACCTTATTAGAACGAAAAGGTATGGATTTACAAGAAATTGAGAAAACTGGGCTCATTATCAGAAAAGAAAATGAATTAAAGTATTTTGATCGTTTTCGAGGAAGAATAATGTTTCCCGTCTTTGATGAAACTGGGCAAGTAATTGCTTTTTCTGGAAGAATACTTGAGAAAAATGAAAATGAAGCAAAGTATTTAAATAGTCCAGAATCTCCTATTTTCCAGAAAAGCCAAGTACTTTATAACTTAGATAAAGCTAGACTAGAAATTCGAAAGCAACGCAATGTCGTTGTTTTTGAAGGTTTCTTAGATGTGATTGCAGCATCTAAAGCTGGAATAGAAAATGGCGTTGCAACAATGGGAACTGCATTGACGTCTCAACATATAACAAAACTGAATAGATTAACCTCAAACGTCACACTATGTTATGACGGAGATAAAGCTGGTATGGAAGCGGCTAAAAGAGCAGCAAACTCTTTGCAAGCTCAAAACATTCAAACTGAAGTCGCAATCATACCAGATGCAATGGATCCAGATGATTATATTAAAAACTATGGGGAAGAGGCTTTTCAAACGAAAATTATTGAAAAGCCCCATTCTTATTTATCTTTTATGATGATTGTTTCGAAAAGAGACAAAAATTTTAATAATGAAAACGATACGCTGCAGTATATTCAAGAGATCTTGGAAATACTGAGTGAAAGAAACTCTTCCGTAGAGCGTGACCTATATATTCGACAACTTTCGCAAGAGACGAATGTATCAGAAGAAGCAATTTATCAGCACTTACGAAAACTGCAAGGAAAAAAGGCAAAACAATTTAAGAATGAGCAGTCCGATCCTCTGCCAACTCAGCAAGTGATGACTAAAAAGAAGAGGACTATATCGGCAGATGAAAGAGCAGAAAGAATTCTACTTTCTCATATGCTTCACAATGCACAAGTAATTGATATAGCTCGAAATAGTAGTGGGGAACAATGTTTTATTAGAGATGCCTACGAGGCAGCTTATGTAAGATTAACTGGATATTATGAAGATTATCCAGACGGCGACTATCAGCGATTTTTAGAAGTACTAAACGATGCAGAGCTTAGAAAAATAGTTATGGAAGCAGCGCTCTCAGAACGTGATCCAGATCATGAAACAGAGGAAGTCATGGACTGTTTGCGCCATATTCGAAAATACCGGATAGAGCAACAAATTGAACGGAAGTTACAGGAAGCAAAAGAAGCAGAGAAAATGGCTGACATGGCAAAAGCACTAAAACTAGCCCAAGAGGCGATTCAGTTGAGAAAATCTTTAGCAACTTTTGTGTAATTATCCGGTAGTAAAAGGAGGAATTCTTATGGCGGACAAGTCTGAACGTACAAAAGAAACGGATATTGAATTATCATTAGCAGAAGCAAAAAAACAATTAATCGAACTAGGTAAAAAAAATGGTGAGTTAACTTATCACGATATAGCAGAGAAACTTGCTTCCTTTGACTTGGAATCCGATCAAATCGAAGAGTTCATTGATCACCTAGAAGGTAAGGGGATTGAACTTGGCCGAAAAGATGGCGATGAAGAAGACTTAGACCGTTTAATGAAAGGAAAAGAAGAAGAAACTTTCGATCTAAACGATTTAAGTGTTCCTCCTGGTGTAAAAATTAATGATCCAGTGCGTATGTATTTAAAAGAAATAGGTCGTGTTGATTTATTAAAAGCATCTGAAGAAATTGCATTGGCTGAACGAATTGAACAAGGTGATGAAGAAGCTAGAAAACGTCTAGCAGAAGCGAATCTTCGATTAGTAGTAAGTATTGCTAAGCGTTACGTTGGTCGAGGTATGCTTTTCTTAGATTTAATCCAAGAAGGTAATATGGGACTTATTAAAGCGGTTGAGAAGTTTGACCATCGTAAAGGGTTCAAATTTAGTACGTATGCAACGTGGTGGATTAGACAAGCGATCACTCGTGCGATTGCGGACCAAGCTAGAACCATTCGTATTCCTGTGCATATGGTTGAAACAATTAATAAATTAATACGTGTGCAACGTCAATTACTACAAGACTTAGGTAGAGAGCCCTCTCCAGAAGAAATTGGGGAAGAAATGGATTTACCTGCAGAAAAAGTACGTGAAATTTTAAAAATTGCGCAAGAGCCTGTTTCATTAGAAACTCCTATAGGAGAAGAAGATGATTCCCATTTAGGTGATTTTATCGAAGATGCGGACGCTCAATCTCCATCAGATCATGCAGCTTATGAGCTTTTAAAAGAGCAATTAGAAGATGTGTTAGATACATTAACAGACAGAGAAGAAAATGTACTACGCCTTCGTTTTGGTTTAGATGATGGACGTACGAGAACACTCGAAGAAGTAGGTAAAGTATTTGGTGTTACACGTGAACGTATTCGTCAAATTGAAGCGAAAGCTTTACGTAAACTTCGTCATCCATCTAGAAGTAAACGTCTTAAAGACTTTTTAGAATAGAATTGAAAGATATCCACTATCTTAAGAGCGCAATGCAAAGAGGATAAAAACATCCAGTTTCATAATAAAAACGCCCCCAAATTATGTAAAAACATAAATTGGGGGCGTTTTTATTGAATATGAATGATAGATTCTTGCAGTGCCCCTAAAGGCTGTCTTTTTTTCAATCTAGTTTAAATGGTATACTATTGTCAATTGTATAATGAAATGAGGACGTGTAATGTCACTTCAGCGTAAACAAATCATCTTAAATGAAATAGCTTTCTGGAAGAAAAATAAGCTTCTTCCGGAACATTATTGTGATTTTTTAATCGCATTGTATGCACAAGGAGAATTAGTAGAACAAGAGAAACCTACCAAAGCTATACTTGCAAAAGAGAAGAAGAATATGTTACTACCAGTGGCTATTGGAATCTTGACAGGCCTATTACTAGTGGCACTAATATTTATGTCTTCTGCTGTTTTGATTCCTATTATTGGTTCTGGAATTGCTGTTTTCGCATTCTTATACATAGCAATTAAACTAGCAAAAACGAAATCGATTATGACTCCACTATTATTCGTATTTTCCGCATTACTACTTTTAGGATTGTCTTTTAAAGTATGGGACATTTATTTTGATAATTATCCTCTCATGTTGGTTGGATTAATCATCGGAAATTGTTTACTATGGCTATTTTCCGGATTACTACTGAAACTAGTGTATTTCAGCATTTCTGGCATTTTAGGAATTGTACTTATAGTATTCTACTTTTTTAAAATTTATCTTTAATGAATTTAGCTAAAACACCAACTGATTAACAAAAATCAGTTGGTGTTTTGTGCGTCGAAACAGCTAATCAAGCAGTACATCTTTTGTTGAATCAAATAAAGGGTGAACTAAGTACTGGATGAGAAGCATGTTTATCGCTTTCAAGCGTAAACTAGTGCACTATATAAAATTAATTGATAGAAAATTGGATAAATATAGAATTGGGGTTCTCTTACTCTTAAGTTTATTTATCTAATAAAATCTGTCTTTCAAGTTCTTTTATACTTGGACTTGGAGAACAGATTTTTTATATACTGTAAATTTACAGTTTTTTTAGTATAATAAGAATGTAAGCGTTTTTTTACAAAGGGGATGGAAGAGATGAATTTCGATTTGACGCAAGAACAGCAAATGATACGAAAAACAATTCGTCAGTTTGCAGATGAAGTGGTTGCTCCTGGTGCAATGGAGCGAGATAAAACAAAAGCATTTCCAAAAGAAATCTTCAAACAGTTAGCCGACATGGGGATGATGGGCTTACCGTTTGCAGAGGAGTATGGTGGAGCAGGTGCAGACACCATAAGTTTTGCGATTGTCACAGAGGAGCTAAGTCGAGCATGTGCTTCGACCGGTATTACGTATTCTGCTCATATTTCATTAGGTGGTTCTCCTATAAGTTTGTTTGGAACAGAAGAGCAAAAGCAAAAATATTTAGTTCCAATATGTACAGGTGAATCTTTTGGTGCTTTCGGATTAACAGAGCCTAATGCTGGATCAGATGCTGGAGGAACGCAAACGACTGCAAAAGAAGATGGTAATGATTTTGTGATAAATGGAAATAAAGCATTTATTACAAATGCTACCTATGCAAAACATTTAGCACTAACAGCTATTACAGATATAAAGAATGGGGAAAAAGAAATTTCTGCCATAATTGTACCAACTGATGCAGATGGATTTACAGTTATAGATAACTATGAAAAAATGGGATTAAATGCTTCTAATACAACTGAGTTAGTTTTAGAAAATGTTCGAGTTCCACAAGAAAATTTACTTGGTAAACGAGGAAATGGATTTAGACAATTTTTAGTTACGTTAGACGGTGGACGTATTGGTATCGGTGCTATGGCAGTAGGAATTGCGCAAGCTGCTTTTGATCGTGCGATTCGCTATTCAAAGGAGCGTAAACAATTTGGTAAAACACTTTCTGAATTCCAAATAACGCAGTTCAAGTTAGCGGATATGGCAATGAAACTCGAGCTAGCTCGAACGATAGTATACAAAGCGGCTTGGTTAAAGGACCAAGGTCGTGCATTTGGTAAAGAAGCTTCCATGTGTAAGTTATATGCTTCCGAAATTGCCATGGAAATAGCAGACCAAGCAATTCAAATTCATGGTGGCTACGGTTATATGAAAGAATATGAAGTAGAACGTTTTATGAGGGATGCTAAACTATTAGAAATAGGTGAAGGTACCTCGGAAGTACAACGTATGGTAATCGCAAGGCATTTAGGTTGTTAGTTTAATAATGTGTCGAAATTGTCACAAAGTAAGAAAACTTCCTCTTTAGGCTTTTCGTTTTCATTAGAATGCAGTACAATATTAGTGTTGACTAATTCTATTAGAAAAGATTGTATTTAGAGGGAGGGTTAACAATGCAAAAGAATCCAATAATTCCATTTATCTTAATCATGGCATTTGGTATCGGTCTAATTTTCTTCTTATCTGTTGATGGAGTAAATAATAAAGAAGAAATGGCAACGGAGCATGCTGCTGAAGGTGGCGGTGAAGAAGCGGCAGCAGGTAACTTTGATCCTGAAGCTCTTGCTCAAGGTAAATGTATCGGTTGTCACGGTAACAGTTATGAAGGTGGTGTGGGACCAAAATTAGTAGGAACTGCACTTTCTGAAGAGGAAATTAAAGAAGTATTAGCAAACGGTAAAGGCGCTATGCCACCTGGCTTAGTACCAGAAGAAAACCTAGACGCTATGGCTGCTTGGGTTAAATCTTTAGAGTAATCAAAAATTCTAATAAAAAGGCCTCGGATTCTGTAAAAGAATCGAGGTCTTTTTTACTTGAATGGTGCGTAAGTATAAAATTTTACTCTTAGAGATTACAGGCGTCATACGCTTTTCTTTGCTATAATGTTAAAAGAAGAGGTGTTTACTATTGAATGCAAAAAATTTATCGGAAAGACTAAAAACGGTCGCTTCCTTTGTTGAAAAAGATGCTATTTTAGCGGATATTGGAAGTGATCATGCCTATTTACCTTGTTACTTAGTGCATGCAGGAATAATTTCAAACGCAATTGCGGGTGAGGTTGTAAAAGGACCTTTTGAATCGGCACAAAAGCAAGTGAAAAGTGAAAATTTAGAAGAAAATATAGATGTACGATTTGGAAACGGTCTAGAAGTTGTAAAAGAAGAAGACAATGTAGGCACCATTACAATTGCCGGAATGGGAGGTCCACTAATTGCTTCTATTTTAGAAGCAGGAAAGAAAAAACTCTCTACAGTGGATACATTAATTTTACAACCCAACATTCATGCGAAAGCAATTCGGGAATGGGCAATAAATGAGAAGTGGAAAATTGTAAATGAAACGATACTAGAAGAACATGATAAGATTTATGAAATTCTAGTACTTAAAAAAGGCAAAATGGAACTGACGGATCAAGAACTGTTAGTAGGCCCTATGCTGCTGAAAGAAAAATCACCTGTTTTTAAGAAAAAATGGAAGAATGAAATAAACGAATGGCAACGAATTATTGACCAGTTAAATAATATACCATTAACAATAGATGTTCAGTCAAAGAAAGAGGAACTGCAGACAAAAGTCGCATTGGTGAGGGAGTTGCTATAAAAAATGAAGCAAACAAATGGTCAACAGCTTATCTCACTATTTGAACAATGGGCCCCTAAGTCACTTGCAGTTGAAGGAGACCCCGTAGGACTTCAAATAGGTACTCTAAATAAGCCTATCTCCAAAGTGCTCGTAACACTAGACGTCAATCCTGATGTAGTACAGGAAGCAATAGATAGCGATTGCCAGCTTATCATCGCACACCATCCACCGATTTATCGAGGACTAAAAAATATGCGTACAGATTTACCGCAAGGAAGCTTAATAGAAAAACTAATTAAGCATGACATTGCAGTATACGCAGCGCATACTAATTTAGATATAGCTACTGGTGGAGTAAATGATTTACTCGCAAACCAATTACAATTGGCAAATGTGAAAATCTTAGAACCAACGTCTACCGAGAAGTTGATGAAACTAGCGGTATTCACGCCAAAAGAATCGACAGAGCAAGTAAGAGCTGCTTTAAATACAGCAGGAGCTGGTCAAATTGGAGAGTATGATGCATGTAGTTTTACTTCGAGTGGAGAAGGGCGTTTTAAACCTTCTGAAAATGCCGATCCTTATTTAGGTATAGCGAATGAACTTACCATAGTAAAGGAAGATAAAATAGAGGTTGTTTTTCCAGTTACTATGAAAAGTCGACTATTAAAAGCTTTGCTGTCTATTCATCCTTATGAAGAACCAGCCTATGATTTAATCTTATTAGAATCAGAAGTGAATGAAAAAGGACTTGGAAGAATTGGTACATTGCCAAACCCAGTCACACTTGCAGAATATGCACGAACAGTAAAACAGCAGCTTGGTGTCCCGTTTGTGCGGGTGGTTGGAGATATGAAGAAGACTGTTCAAAAAATTGCTGTGCTTGGTGGAGACGGTAATAAATACATTCAAGTCGCTAAAAGAGCAGGTGCGGATGTCTTTATAACGGGAGATTTGTACTTTCATGTGGCGCAAGATGCAGAGGCTATTAACCTAGCCGTAATTGATCCAGGCCATCATGTGGAGCAGATTATGAAAGTAGGAGTTGCTGATTATATGAATTCAGCATGTAACGAAAAGAAACTTTCATGTACATTCATTCCGTCTAAGCTTTCAACAGAACCATTTCAATTAGTATAAGAAAAAGCTGCTTCCGAGGAAGCAGCTTTTAACTATTGCATTGTATATGGTTCAATACGAATAACTGGTTTTGGAACTTTTATTTTCGGTAGAATCTTTTCTGGCAGTACTTTTTTCGTAATATCATGAGTAGAAATGTCATTTGGGTCGTATTTCTCTAAAAATTGAATGACTTCTTTCACAATTGGTGTAGGAGTAGATGCTCCAGCGGTAACCGCGACATGCTGAACATTTTCTAACCATTCTAGCTTCAATTCCGAAATGTCTCCTATTCGATAAGAAGGTGTACCTGCAATCTCCTCCGAAACTTGTGTCAGTCTATTAGAGTTATTACTCATTGGATCACCAACAACAATTAATAGATCAGCTTCACCTGCTTGTTGGGCAACAGCTTCTTGTCTTACTTGAGTAGCAAGGCAAATTTCTTGATGCACATCAATATGCGGGTACTTTTCTTGAAGTTTTTCCATCAAGTGTGCAACATCCCATTGGGACATCGTAGTTTGATTCGTTACGAGTAGTTTATCCGTATTTAGTGTTAAATGTTCAATATCCTCTAACGATTGTACTAGGTGTACCCTATCAGGCGCTACACCGATAGCACCTTCTGGCTCCGGATGACCTTTTTTACCAATATAAATGATGTCAAAGCCTTCAGCCGTTTTTTCTTTAATTAAATCATGAGTTACAGTAACATCAGGGCAAGTAGCATCAATAGATACTAATCCTTTTTGACGAGCAAGTTCTTTTACTTCTGGGGATACCCCATGTGCAGTAAAAATTACGGTTCCTTTGTCTACTTTGGAAAGAATATCCAAACGATTTTCGCCGTCTAACGTAATAATCCCATCTTTTTCAAAAGCATCAGTCACATGTTTGTTATGGACAATCATGCCTAAAATATATATTGGCCGAGGGAGAGATTTGTCAAGTGCAGCATTGCGAGCAATTACCATTGCATCCACTACACCGTAACAATATCCTCTTGGCGAAATTTTTTGTACAATCATTTCTGAAACTCCCTTCAATACGAGCATACTCATATTATAACGGAGCACATAGACGATTACAAAAAATTAAAATGGTGGTTGGAAAATTCGTGGAAGGGAAAGCCCATTCGTCACGGCTGCTGCAGCACGTGCAACTGGAGCTGCTGCACCTGCATTAGTAGCGGTTGTAGCTGCAGTAGTTGCTGTAGCGACATTTGGAGCGGCCTGAAACCCTCGATATAGCCTTAGAAGTGCTGGTACATTTTGAATCATTGGTGCAAACTGTCTAACCATTGGTGTAAGCTGTTGGGCTGTGTTAATAAATTTATCAGCGGTTTGTAAATACGACATGGTTCTACCTCCACCAGCACCAGCGCCTCGTTGTGGGGCGCCTAAAGCACCGGCGCCTTGCTGAAATCCACCTGGACCTCCTTGCTGGAAGCCACTTGGTCCTCCTTGCTGAAATCCAGCTGGGCTTCCTTGCTGGAATCCACCAAAGGGTCCTTGTTCAAACCCACCTGGGGCTCCTTGTTGAAATCCACCGAGAGCTCCTTGGAACTGTCTAAACAGATTAGTTGCAGGACCGCTTGCAGGAGCATTAGTAGGTGGGACAAACATATCTTGAGCAGGTGGGGGCGTATTTAGTGGTGCAGAATTGTTGATATTAAAAAAATCATTTCCACGTGGTTGAGCGAATGGATAAAAAGACTGGTAGCGCATTTTTTCATCTCCTTTCGAACAATACAGACTAATCTATTCTATGCAAATTATACGTTTTATGTACAATCGTGGTACAATAAAGAAATGTGAGGGAGGGACTCAAATGTCCAAATATACAGATTATAATTTTCAGCCTTTTTTGCAAAATGCAATTGATAAACTAGGCTTTCAAGAACCAACGCCAATTCAAAAAGAAATGATTCCTTTAGTTTTAAAAGGGAGAAGTGCGATTGGTCAAGCACATACTGGAACAGGAAAAACACACAGTTTTTTGATCCCAATTGTTGAAAAAATAGATGCTAGTAAACAAGAAGTACAAGCAATTATTACATCACCAACAAGAGAACTTGCAACTCAAATTTATAAAGAGTTGAATAAGCTAGTAGAAGGTACAGAAATACAAACAAAACTATTCATTGGTGGTACTGACAAAGCACGTTCCATTGAGAAATTAAAGACGCAACCACAAATTGTTGTTGGAACACCAGGAAGACTGCGTGACTTAACTGTTGAACAAGCATTACTAGTGCACACTTCAAAAATTCTAGTAGTAGATGAAGCGGATTTAGCATTTGACCTAGGCTTTATAAGTGAAATTGATCAGTTCGCATCTCGTATGCCAGAACAATTAGAGATGTTTGTATTCTCTGCGACTATTCCTGAAAAACTACAACCATTCTTGAAAAAATATATGGACTCACCAGTGCATATTAAAATGGGAGATAAACGTCCAGTTGCTGATGGAATCGACTTTACCGTTGTCCCAGTCCGTAGTAAATCACGTAAAAAACGTTTGTTGGATGTAATCGAAGGGATTAATCCATACTTAGCGATCATTTTTGCGAATACGAAACAGCATGCAGATGAAGTAGCTAATTACTTACAAGGTAATGGAATAAATAAGGTTGGAGTTATTCATGGGGATATCTCTCCACGTGATCGAAAACGTGTGATGAAACAAATTCATGAACTAGAGTTTCAATATATTGTAGCTACTGATTTAGCAGCACGTGGTATTGATATTCCAGGAGTAAGTCATGTTATTAACTACGAAATTCCAGATGATTTAGAGTTTTTCATTCATCGTGTGGGAAGAACTGCTCGTGCTGGTTTAACTGGTACAGCAATTACTTTATATGAGCCTTCTGATGAAGATGCATTAGTTCGTATTGAAAAAATGGGCATACCATTAGAGCACAAGGATGTTGTAAATGGTGAGTGGTCTGATTTAAAAGAAAGACACGCTCGTAAAAATCGTACAAAAAATGAAAATGAAATAGATGCAAAAGCGAAGTCTATGGTTCGTAAACCGAAAAAAGTAAAACCAGGCTATAAACGTAATATGAAATGGGAAATGGATAAAGTGAAGAAAAGAGAACGCCGTATTAAAAACCGTCAGAAATAAGGAGGTTTTCCATTGCTTTTAGGATCACATGTTTCGATGAGTGGAAAAGACATGCTTCTTGCATCAAGCAAAGAAGCAGCTTCATATGGTGCAAATACATTTATGATTTATACAGGTGCACCTCAAAATACTCGTAGAAAACCAATCGAGGAACTTAATATAGAAGCTGGCTTACAACATATGAAAGATAATGGGATGTCTAACATTGTTGTACATGCACCGTATATTATTAATCTTGGCAATACAACTAAGCCAGAGACATTTGCACTAGGCGTTGACTTTTTACAAAAAGAAGTGGAACGCACAGCAGCAATTGGTGCAACTCAGATCGTGTTACATCCAGGAGCTCATGTTGGAGCAGGAGCTGAAGCTGGAATTCAGAAAATTGTGGAAGGCCTTAATGAAGTGTTAACACAAGATTTCCCTGTCCAAATTGCTTTAGAAACAATGGCAGGAAAAGGCTCTGAATGTGGGCGTACATTTGATGAATTAGCCCAAATTATTGATGGAGTTAGCAATAATCATCGTCTGTCTATTTGTTTAGACACTTGTCATATTCACGACGCTGGCTATGATATCGTAAATGATTTCGATGATGTGTTAAATCAATTTGATAAAATTATCGGTATCGATCGTTTAAAAGTACTTCATATAAATGATAGTAAAAATGTGCGTGGAGCAGCTAAAGATCGACACGAGAATATTGGCTTTGGGGAGATTGGCTTTGATGCGCTCCAATACGTGGTGCATCATCCACAGCTAACGGATATTCCAAAAATCTTAGAAACACCTTTCGTAGGAGTAGATGCTAAATCGAAACAAGCTCCATATAAATACGAAATTGAAATGCTTCGTTCCAAAACATTTAACCCTGAAGCAATTGACGCATTACGAGATTAATTTAAAGTACCTTCTTCTTTTCAACGAAAAGAGGAGGGTGCTTTTTCTAATATTTCTTGATAAAGCGCGCCTGCCCGTTGTTCTCCAAGTATTTGAATAAGTTTTTGTTGAATGGAAATTGGTACACCAAGTACAAGCCAGGTAATAGATATTTCTTTTAGCAATGGATAGACACCATCCAGTTCTTTATCGGATAACTTAATATCAAACCCTTTAATGATTGTTTTAAATTCTTTTTTGGAGCAACTTTGTAACTGAAGAACAAACTTCGCAATATCCATTAAAACATCCTTTCAAGCAATTTTATTTACACATGACGAGTTTTCCTCTATACTTTAACTTTGTAAATCGTAATCATTATGAATTGGAATAGAGGAAATAAAATGGCTACACCATTAATAAATTTAAATAATATTTCGTACCAATATGAACAAACGAAGGCATTGATAGATATTAATCTAACGATTGCAGAAGGAGAATTTTTAGCGATTATTGGCCCAAATGGATCTGGAAAGTCTACATTATTAAAAATAATGCTAGGCTTATTAAAACCGACTAAAGGAGAGGTATTTCTTTTCGGTAAGCCAGCCAATCAATTCAAAGGAAAAGAATTGATAGGGTATGTGTCCCAAAAATCAAATTCATTTAATACAGGATTTCCGGCGACAGTAGGGGAAGTAGTGCGAAGTGGATTAGTTAAAAAAATTGGATTATTTCATCGTTATCCGAAAGATGTGCAAATGCAAGTTCGACAAGCTCTAAAAGCAGTGGGTATGGAGCAATTCGCAGGGAAGAACATAGGAGATCTATCTGGTGGGCAACAACAGCGCGTTTTTATTGCAAGAGCATTGATTAGTAACCCAAAAGTTTTAATATTAGATGAGCCAACCGTTGGAGTAGATAGTAAAAATGTTCGTTCGTTTTATCATATGTTATCGCATTTAAATCGGGAACATAATATCACAATTGTACTAGTTACACATGATGTAGATGCGGTTTCCAAAAGTATTAGTCATGTTGCCTGTCTTAATCAGCGTATACATTTCCACGGATTTAAGAATGATATGGAAGCAATGAGTGAAGAACAATTAGAAGCGTGGTATGGCCACGCAGTTCGCAAAGTAGAACATCGAAGCGAGGTGCAATCATGATCGATTCGATCTTTCAATATCAATTTCTCCAAAATGCATTTGCATCCGGACTAATCATTGGGGTTATTGTACCTCTTTTGGGCGTATTTATTGTTGTACGTAGACTTTCCCTTATAGCTGATGCGCTGAGTCATGTTACACTTGCGGGGATTGCAGGAAGCTTGTATTTGAGTCAATCTATAGGTGCTCTAGCGTTATTAAATCCTTTATATTTGGGTATTGTAGCTTCGGTTACAGGTTCTTTATTTATTGAAAGATTACGCAGATTATATAAACATTATGAAGAATTAGCAATTCCAATCATTATGTCTGCAGGATTAGGTTTTGGAGCTATTTTTATCTCGTTAGCAGAAGGGTTTAGTTCTGATTTATTTAGTTATTTATTTGGCTCTGTATCTGCTGTCAGTCGGCAAGATTTGTGGATTGTTTTATGTATAGCTTTTATCGTTGTATTATTTTTAACGCTATTTTTCAAAGAATTATTTGTTTTGTCGTTTGATGAAGAATATGCGAAAGCTTCTGGATTACCTGCAAAGTGGGTTCATTTGTTATTTATGATTGTAATTGCATTAGTTATTGCTGGATCTATGCGAATTGTTGGCATTTTGCTAGTGTCATCGTTAATGACATTACCAGTAGCTGCAGCAATGCGTATTTCCAAAAGTTTTAAGCAAGCGATCATTTTTTCAGTATTATTTGGAGAATTAGCTGTCATTATTGGGTTAGTAAGTGCGTTTTACTTAGACTTAGCTCCAGGGGGTACCATTGTTGTTACATCTATTATTATCTTACTTCTTACTATTTTGTCGAAAAATATGGGGAGAAAGGGAGTTGAGTCTCCGTGAATATAGAAAAAGCATGGGATATTCTTAAAAAAGAAGGCTTTAAAAAAACAGATAAAAGAGAGCAAATCTTAAAAATTTTTTCAGAAACTACCAAGTATATAACAGCTAGAGATATTTTAAATGTCATGATGGAAGAGCATCCTGGGATGAGCTATGATACGATTTATCGCAATTTAAGTACGTTTGTAGAGCTTGGTATTTTAGAAGAAACAGAGTTAACAGGAGAGAAGCATTTCCGTATGCATTGCGAAATGGACCACCATCATCACCATTTTATTTGCATGAGATGCGGCAATATAAAAGAAATTAATTTTTGTCCAATGGAAGTAATTCAAAATTCGATACCGGGCTACCAAATTGAAAATCATAAGTTTGAGATTTACGGGAACTGTCCGGAATGTCATTGAAAAAAATAAGAAGTAGTGAGGGCCAATATCCATGGCTTTCACTACTTTTTTTATATTGGCTCTGTTAAATTTGGCTTTTGTTTTTGATAAGCATATATTTTGTGCCGAAAATCCGCGAGACTCCTGCAAGTTAGGAGGCTTGGGATTTCGTCCGTGGACGCATTAATCGTGTGTTGTGACACATCATAAATTTTTGCTAATTCAAAACTACACCTTATCCATTGCATTATGTATCGCTTATTTTACGAATTCGATTGTTCAATCTGTTCAAATAAAAAGATATTGATAACTGGAAGTGAAAAACTTAATCGGTAATTTTACCATATATCATGGCTATTGTTAATCCAATTTCCCACATTACATGTTGCACTTGTACTTTTTGGTTCGTTTTGGACGAAATGATCACTACATCACTACCTGCTACACCACTTTCAATCATGCGTTCCTTGCTTATTTTTGTAAAGATAATGGTAGAAAAGGGATACTTCCTTCCAATCGAAAGGCGGAAATAAGATAGAGAAGGACTGAACAGACAAAATTGTATCTTTGGCTGCTTACTCTATAAATAGGAAAGGGCCTATTCTTTCATTTCAATAAGCTTTGGCATTTCTAGTAATAATGCTTATGGGGAGCGATGGACGAACGACTACCACACAATTACCGAAAAAATGTGGAGGGATGCGACTTTGTCGCATCCCTCCACATCAAGAAGTCTAGGTAATGGTGTAGTACTAGTCCCTTTCCAAGCACTCCAAAAGCATCTATACATAGAGTGCCTAGGGTGTGATCAACATATCATGCAATGTTCATGGACATTCTCCTTATACTTTTAATTAGAAGAAAAAAGGATAACCCTTTGAAAGGCTATCCTTATCTCGTTTATTTTATTGGCATTGCAAATTCTTTTTCAATCCATTCATTTGCTTCTAGCCAATTGTTCACACGGATTACACCTTTTGGAGCAGCTTGTTGATTGTATGGTGTATTAAATAATAAAACAGGAATATCCAATTCTTCATGAATTTCCACTGCATTGTCATGCTTATCTTCAAAGAAGACATGGACGCCATGTTTTCTAGCAGTTTCGATTTTATTATGAGTGCCAATTAACTCAATATGATCATACAGTAACTCTTGTTCTTTAAACCAATTAAGCGTGACATCTCTTACATTTTCTCCACGTGCAGAAATGAAAAATAACTCATACTTTTCCTTCCATGCCGACAAAACAGCATGTGCGTCTGGCTGAATTGGAGAAGTTGCATAAATAACTGATTCTTCTTTTTTAAACCATTCGTAAAACTCTTTTTCGGTCACTGGAAATGCTTTAGTTAAATCATATTCTTTAATGTCGTCTAATTGTAAATTGCAATTAAACGCACTATTAATATGAGGAAGCAAAGAAGTAGGGCATGTTACGGTCCCGTCTATATCGATTCCGAATCGAATGTTCGTCATTTCAACATCTCCTTATGCTTGTTGTTTCTCTATCTCTTGTTGTTTTTCTAATTCTTGCTTTGCAAAATACTCTGCAGCTATTTTATCGATTTCAATTTTTAATTCGTCAACCATCGTTGCTTCTGGTACTTTACGAACTGTCTTCCCTTTACGGAATAAAAGACCTTCTCCGCGAGCCCCTGCAATCCCAATATCTGCTTCTCGAGCTTCTCCAGGACCGTTAACTGCGCAGCCTAAAACTGCAACCTTAATCGGTGCTTTAATATGAGAAATATATTCCTCTACTTCATTTGCAATCGAAATTAAGTCGATTTCAATACGACCACATGTAGGGCAAGAGATTAAAGTAGCTGCATTAGATGATAAAGCAAATACTTTCAAGAGCTCACGAGCCACTTTTACTTCTTCTACAGGGTCAGCACTTAATGAAACGCGCATTGTATTTCCTATACCCATAGAAAGCAATGTCCCTAAACCAGCAGCACTTTTAATTGAACCGGCAAAAAGTGTTCCGGATTCTGTGATACCAAGATGTAGAGGATAATCAAATGCTTGAGATGCTTTACGATATGCTTCAATTGCTAGTGTTACATCAGAAGCCTTCATTGACACGATAATGTCGTGAAAATCTAAGTCTTCTAGAATTTTAATATGATGCAGTGCACTTTCAACCATTCCATCTGCAGTAGGGTATCCATATTTTTCTAGAATTTTTTTCTCAAGAGAACCAGCATTTACTCCAATGCGAATTGGAATACCTTTTGCTTTAGCTGCATTTACAACAGCTTCCACTTTTTCTTTACGTCCAATATTACCTGGGTTAATGCGAATTTTATCTGCACCTTGCTCAATAGCAATAAGAGCAAGTTTATAGTCAAAATGAATATCCACAACTAGTGGAATATTAATCCGTTTTTTTATTTCACCGATTGAATTCGCAGCACGTTCATCTGGACAAGCGACACGAACGATTTGACAACCCGCTTCTTCTAGTCGCAAAATTTCTGCAACTGTTGCTTCTACATCGTGTGTTTTGGTTGTCGTCATACTTTGAATAAATAGTTCGTCACTGCCACCTATTGTTAAGTCTCCAACTCGAACGGGACGAGTTTTGGAACGATGAATTATTTCACTCATGAAATTCTCTCCTTCTTGAGGCTTTATGCCATCACTATCCTTCATTTTATCAGTCTTTCTAATGAAATGACAAGGAAGAAACTTCTACCTATTATTTTTTGCATTGCGCAGAAGCTGTGTACACAGGTAACAATACTTTTTCCCCAGCTCTGAATGTTTGATTGACAAGGTGTGGATTCAACGTATAAAAATCACTTAACCTTTCCGTAAAGGAAATGGATTCATTGGAAGGGTATATTGCAAATAAAGAATATATAGTATCTCCAGCAACAATCTCTACGGAGATAAAATCGGGCGTTTCTAAACATTTTTCGACTTCAGGTTCATTTGAATAAGCGAGTGGTATTGTTCCTTCAAATAAATCTACTTTCACAATATAGAACGAGATTAAGAGTAGAATAGTTGCTACGAATATTTTCATGAAAAAACCTCCTTGTCAAAAGTTATGCAGGACAAGGAGATTATATGATTATCTTTTAATAGGATAGTATTTAGAAGCTAGAGTTAAATAGATAATGGTAATCCCAAAGATTATAAGCTGAATATACGTACTCGACCATTGTAATAACGCGAAAATTATAGACAACATCATCGATAAAGTACTAGCAAAGAGTGTAGTTCGCCAAATATGACGATATTCACCTTTTCGTTTTCTCAACTGCAGTATAAGACTACCAATGTATGCAAATATACTTATGCGTACAAAGATTATTAACGTATTTAATACAAATAAAAAAACAAAAGCAAAAGGATAGACTAGCCAAAGAATTTCAGAAAAATAATCGAGTATTCCTTCCATACTTGTATGTTGGCCAGAAATTCCATTTATAAAAAGAACAAAAGAAATAATAGACATAATGAAAATATAACAAAATATATACTGCATCACTTTGCCAATCGAAATGAGTCGAAAAGCGGCAATTTTTTTTGGACTATGTAAACTTGCTTTGAAAATTTGGAATAAACTCATGGAAGACACCCTTTCTAAGTTATTTTAACATTTTTTGAAGATAGGAAACAAAAAAATGATTCGAAAGTGTTAAGAAATTATAAAAGTATATACATTCTCTTTACATTTCCTTTATACTTTAGTTTTGTAAAGTACATGTGAAAATTGTCGAAATGGGAGTTGAATTACGACATGGAGCTGAATTGGCAACAGATGCTCTTTGAATTTTTTGGCGGATTGGGAATTTTCTTGTTCGCAATTAAGTTTATGGGTGACGGCTTACAAAAAGCTGCTGGAAATAAATTACGAGAATTGTTAGATCGGTATACAACTAATCCGTTTATGGGGGTTATAGCTGGATTACTTTTTACAGTGCTAATTCAATCGAGTGCAGGGACGATTGTTATCATAATTGGACTTGTTAGTGCTGGTTTTATGACACTTCGACAGTCTATTGGAGTTATTATGGGTGCTAATATAGGTACAACTATTAAGGCATTTGTATTCGGTTTTGAAATAGGAGATTATGCATTACCAATTATGGCGATAGGTGCATTTTTCATTTTCTTTTTTAAAAAGAAGCCGATCCAAAACGTGGGAGAAGTTATCTTTGGGTTTGGTGGGCTATTTTTAGGTTTAGAATTAATGATGAGTGGGATGAGCCCACTTCAACAGCTTAATAACTTTACAGATTTCACTTTAAGTATGAGTAACCAACCGTTATTAGGAGTTATTGCTGGAACAGTGATGACCATGCTTATTCAAAGTTCAAGTGCATCTGTAGCCTTTTTACAAGGATTTTATGCAGAGGATTTAATCTCATTAAGAGGTGCGTTACCTGTATTATTTGGAGATAATATTGGGACGACGATAACAGCGATACTTGCTTCTCTAGGTGCATCGGTTAGTGCAAAGAGAGCAGCTGCATCCCATGTATTATTTAACGTCGTAGGCGCATTTGTCTTTCTAATTTTTTTAACACCATTTACGTTGTATTTAGAATGGATTTCGACAGTTCTATCATTAGAAAATAAAATGCAGATTGCATTTGCACACGGTACGTTCAATGTTGTAAATGTTATTCTGCAGTTTCCACTGATAGGTGCATGGGTATTTTTGTTAGTAAAATTATTACCTGGTGAAGATACGATGGTAAAATATAAACCAAAACATTTAGAAGAGGATTTTATAGAAGAAGCTCCATCAATTGCAATAGGGCAAGCAAAAGAAGAGATTTTAAGGATGGGGAATTTTAGCATCCAAGGCCTAGAAAAAACATATGCCTATTTAAAGTTAAGAAATAAGAATGATGCAGAAGAGGCTTATCAATTAGAAGATGCAATTAATCATTTAGATGCGAAAATAACAAATTATTTAGTGAAAATATCGTCACAATCTCTTTCAAGCCAAGATTCAAGTAGACATTTTATGTTACTGGACACGGTACGTGATATTGAAAGGATCGGGGATCATTTTGAAAATATTATTGAATTGATAGATTATCAAGGGGAACATCATTTTGAGCTAACAGTAGATGCAATGAAAGATCTGTCAGAAATGTTTGAGCTGACAATCGATACAGTTAAAAAGGCAATAGAAGCGTTAGATTTAAATGACAATCAATTAGCACGTGAAGTAGCGGAACAAGAAAATGTCATTGATCGAATGGAAAGACAGTTTAGGAAAAATCATATCCTGCGATTGAATGATGGGGTCTGTGAAGGGCATGCTGGTGTTATGTATGTAGATGTTTTAAGTAATCTTGAAAGAATAGGAGATCATTCTGTGAATATTGCGGATGCAATTTTAGGTAATCGTGTATGATGGAAATTATCGGTTGGATTTTAATAATTGCTAGTTTTATCATTGCTTTTGTTGGAACATTTTATCCAATTATTCCATCAGTCGTTTTTATGTTACTGGGGTATATGGTGTATGGATTATTTTTCAGTTTTGCACAGTTAAACTGGCTTTTCTGGATAATTCAAGTACTATTCGTTGTTTTATTATTTAGTGCTGACATGGCGGCAAATGCCTTTGGAGTCAAGAAATTTGGAGGTACAAAAGCCGGAGTATGGGGAAGTACAATTGGGTTAATTTTCGGTCCATTTGTGATCCCAGTTGCGGGAATTTTAATTGGACCATTCCTAGGAGCGGTCATAGCGGAACTAATTGTCACTCGAGAAGGTATTAAGCAAGCGATAAATTCGGGAATAGGTTCTTTAATAGGTTTTCTTACTTCTTCCGTTGTGAAAGTTATCGTTCTTACAGTCATGTTAATTGTTTTTATTCTGTTTATTTAAGTTCGGTCAAAAGTATGAGGATATTTTCGGGTGTTTTTAATTGAACGTTTTCTCTTATTTTGATACGCTAATAAACGGAAAGAATTTTACTAAAATATTCTTTAGGAGGAAACAAACATGGCATACGAATTACCAGAATTACCTTATGCGTACGACGCACTTGAACCACATATCGATAAAGAAACGATGAATATTCATCACACGAAACACCACAATACTTATATAACAAACGTAAATAACGCTTTAGAAGGTTATGCAGATCTTCAAGGGAAATCAGTTGAAGAGTTAATTGCAGACATAGACGCACTTCCAGAAGGAGTTCGCACTGCAGTTCGTAACAATGGTGGAGGTCACGCAAACCATTCATTATTCTGGCAAATCCTTTCGCCAAACGGTGGCGGAAATCCAACAGGTGAATTAGCTCAAGCAATTGATGCAAAATTTGGTAGCTTGGATGCATTCAAAGAAGAGTTTGCTAAAGCTGCTACAACTCGCTTTGGTTCAGGTTGGGCTTGGTTATCAGTAGCTAACGGAGAATTAGAAGTTTCTTCAACAGCTAACCAAGACTCTCCAATCATGGAAGGTAAAACGCCATTATTAGGATTAGATGTTTGGGAGCATGCTTACTACTTAAACTACCAAAATCGTCGTCCTGACTATATCGGATCATTCTGGAATGTAGTAAACTGGGATGAAGTATCAAAACGCTACGCTTCTGCGAAGTAATTAAAAATACTTTATAATTAGCTCTGTTAAATTACACTGTTATTTTTAGAGGATAAATTTTGTGACGAAAATCCGCAAGACTCCTGCGGAAAAACAGGCTACCAAGACCCCCAAGCGGGCTTGCGAGTGAGGTGGCTTGGGAGTTTGTCAGCGGAAAGCGAGCGGATTTTCGTCCATAACAACATGAAAGTTTAACAGAATCCAATAAATAAAGAAACTTAGCACACACTTTTTCGTCTAAAAGTGTGTGCTTTTTATGTTACACTAATACATAAGTAAATTTTATAAATAAGTAGGTGAATCACATGCGAAAAATTTCGAATAAGCGTGCACAAAGTATAAAGGCAAAACAACGAGCTACTATTACCTTTCGCATGAATATACTGTTCTTTTCTATATTCATCCTTTTTACGATCCTCATTTTGCGTCTAGGATTCTTGCAAATTGTTAAAGGCGAAGACTATACAAGAGCTATAGAGAGAACAGAGGAAGTTGCTGTAAATACAAGCGTACCGAGAGGGCGTATTTTTGATAGTGAAGGTAGAATTTTAGTAGATAATAAGCCGCAACGAGCGATTACTTATACGAAAGTGCAAACAACGAAAGCAGAAGAGATGTACAAGACTGCAAAGAAGTTAAGTAATTTAATCGTAAAAAAGACAGATAATATTACTAAAAGAGACTTGCAAGATTACTGGCTTTACGTAAACGAAGAAGAAGCGCAAGATTTAATAACAGATGAAGCTCGTAACAAAATACTAAGTGATGAAGAATTATCGAAGAAAGAAAAAAATATTGCAATTGATCGACTGATTAGAAGCAAAATTTCCGATGAGCAATTAAACTCATTTACACCAGAAGAGTTGGAAGTGATTGCTATTTATCGCGACATGGCTTCTGGCTATGCACTTTCCCCACAGATCATTAAAGGGGATGATGTCAAAGATCCAGTAACAGTAGAAGAATTTGCTCAAGTTTCAGAAAGACTAGGTGAATTGAGTGGAGTAAATACAACCACAGACTGGAGAAGGGTGAAAAATTCATCTCTTGCTATTTTAGGTAGTACAACATCACCAAAAGAAGGGATACCAAATGACCGTTTAGATTATTTCTTATCTAGAGATTATACTCGAAATGACCGAGTTGGAAAAAGTTATATTGAACAGCAATACGAAGAAGTATTACAAGGTCAAAAGAGTGTTGTCAAAAACATTACGAATGGAAAAGGTAACGTTATTGATGTACAAACAGTGTACGAAGGTGAACCCGGAAAAGATCTAGTGCTGACGATTGACAGTGAACTACAACTAGAGATGGAGACTATCTTTGAAAAGAAATTAATAGAAATGAAAAAAAATGCAGGAACAAAATATTTAGACCGTGCATTTTTAGTAATGTTAGATCCTTATACAGGAGAAGTATTATCAATGGTAGGAA
Source organism: Psychrobacillus sp. FSL H8-0483 (assembly GCF_038637725.1). Lineage (NCBI taxonomy): Bacteria > Bacillati > Bacillota > Bacilli > Caryophanales > Bacillaceae > Psychrobacillus > Psychrobacillus sp. FSL H8-0483. The sequence goes on along the minus strand of NZ_CP152052.1, from coordinate 2,634,071 downwards.
AGCAAATTGGAAAAGACTCGGTTACCGGAAAACAAACGGTTAATGATTATGCATTTGGTTCCTTTACAACTGCTTATGAAGTAGGATCAACCGTAAAACCAGCTACGTTGCTAACTGGTTACCGCGAAGGAGCAGTGTCTATTGGTGACGTGTTGATAGATGAACCTATTCGCATAAAGGGTTCTCAACCAAAAAGCTCTGTTTTTAATAGAAATTCCCGTATGGCATTAAATGATTTAGAAGCTCTTGAGCGTTCTTCCAATGTATATATGTTCAAAGTTGCGTACAGTATAGCCGGTCGAACATATCAACCAAATCAATCGATTAACTTTGGGACGGATGCTTTTAGCAAAATGAGAAATGGATATGCACAATTAGGATTAGGGGTACCGACTGGAATTGATCTACCAGGAGAGGTTTCGGGTGTAATGGGTGGAGTGGAAGATGGTCAATTATTAGATTTAAGTATTGGCCAATATGATACCTATACTCCACTACAACTTGCGCAGTTTGTTTCTACACTTGCAAATGGTGGTAGTCGAATAAAGCCACATGTAGTGAAAGAAATTCGAGAGCCGTCTGTTGATGGTACACAATTTGGTAAATTAGTGAAAGAAATAGAACCGACTATTCTAAATACTGTAGATAACACAAGAGCGGAAATCGAACGTGTTCGTCAAGGGATGCAACGTGTTTATTTTGGTAACAATGGCTCCGCAAGAAGAGCTTTTTCAAACGCACCATACACGGCTGCAGGGAAAACTGGAACTGCTCAATCCTTCTATTATGATCCTGCGCAAAGAAAAAGTTTTCAAACAGTCAATTTAACCCATATTGGTTTTGCTCCTTATGATAACCCAGAAATTGCATATGCAATTGTCGTGCCTTGGGCATCAGAAGCGTCAGTTTATGAATCGAACTATACGAGTTTACTTGCGCGTGAGGTAGTTGACAAGTATTTTGAGATACAAAAAAAGAATGATGAGTTAAAAGAAAATGAATCCTCTTCTACACCAATTATTAAACCAGCATTTACTAATGATAAAATTGATGAAGAAGAAACCGAATAATGAAAAAAAGAAGGTCATCCTAATTTCTAATTAGGATGACCTTTCAGCTTGACGACAAAAGTATTTTTATAAATGTTTATCTATTTAAAAGTAAAGATAGTAGATATCTATAAGGAATTGTTAATAAGGCAAGGACCACTACGAAGACTCCTGTGGGAACAGCTTGAGCAGGAGACCCCGCAGGAATGCTTGAGGAAGGAAGCCTAAGAACGCCGCGTCCTGCTCCTGCGCAAAGCTCGTCGCAAAAGAACTTTTGCGGCAACGCCTTCATGACCAACCTCGTGTTGGCTCGAGGCTGAAGCCAAGCCCACTGAAAGCGAAATGGTGGTTTTTGCCGAATATAATATACAACTCTATGCACCTAAAATTGAGTTTGTCTACAGTCTGGAAGGTCATCCTAATAACTAATTAGGATGACCTTTTTCTGTATTATATAAACATCCTGAATACTCTCTTTACAAAACCTTTACAATACATTCATATCGACTCAACATGTAACCTTTAAAGTAAGGTTTGTAAGAAAGAAAAACAAAACTTTTAGGGGGATTTACCTGATGAAGAACTGGAAGTACTTATTAATGACAACAATGGTAGGATCAGCATTAACACTTGGAGCTTGTGGAAATGATACAACCCAAGAACCTACTGATGAAGAGACTGCATCTGAAACTGCATCAGAAACAACTTCTGGTGATACACAAGAAGAGGCAGTACTTGAAGGACAGGTAGCTGGTGATGGTTCAAGTACAGTAGCTCCAATTATGGAAGCGATTGTTGAAGAATATGCTGGAGTACAAGATAAAGTTCAAGTAACTGTAGGTGTATCTGGAACAGGTGGCGGTTTCGAAAAGTTCATCGCTGGAGAAACTGATTTCTCTAACGCTTCTCGTCCGATCAAAGACGAAGAAAAAGAAGCGCTTGCAGCAGCAGGTACTGATTTCACTGAATTCAAAGTTGCATATGACGGTTTATCATTAGTAGTAAATAAAGACAATGATTGGGTAGATTCTTTAACGGTGGAAGATTTACAAAAAATGTGGATTGAAGACGGTACAACGAAAAAATGGTCTGATATTAACCCAGAATGGCCAGCTGAAGAAATCGTATTCTACTCACCAGGTACAGATTCAGGTACGTATGATTACTTCGATGAAGTAGTACTTGATGAAGCTGACTTAGTAAAATCTGCTACACTTTCTGAAGACGATAACGTATTAGTACAAGGTGTACAAGGCGATAAAAATGCAATTGCTTTCTTTGGATATGCTTACTACTTAGCTAACAAAGATACATTGAAAATTGTTAAAGTTGATGGTGTAGAACCAACAAACGAAACAATTGAATCTGGAGAATATTCACCACTTTCTCGTCCACTATTCGTTTATGCGAAAAATAGTGCTATTAAAGAAAATCCTGCATTTTATGATTTCATGAAATATACAATTGAAAATGCTGGAGCAATGTCAGAAGCAGTTGGATATGTAAAACTTCCAGATGCTGATTACGAAAAAGGTTTAGCTGATTTAGAAGCTTTAAAATAAAATAATAGGTCAATCTGAAAAGTAAGAAACGAGTAGCATGGCTTGCTACTCTTTTCTTTCGTTTGGTAAAAGGGGGATTCACCATGGCTCAGAAGAAATTAACTGGTCAACCATCAGTTCAAGAGCTAATTGCTAGATCAAATAGCAAAAAACAGAAAAAAATTATAGAGAAAATCATTCCGATTATTCTATTACTTATTGCATCTGTTTCCGTTTTGACGACTTTTGGAATCGTTTTTACTTTAATCGTGGAGACAGGAATATTTTTCTCAAGAGTTCCAGTAACTGATTTTCTATTTGGAACAGAATGGTTTCCTTTTGGAAATACGGAACAATTATTTGGCATTCTACCTTTAATAGCTGGAACATTAAAAGTAACATTCATAGCAGCTATTGTTGCAGTTCCATTTGGAATTGGTTCTGCCGTATTTTTAAGTGAATACGCAAGTGATAAATCACGAAGAATTATTAAGCCTATCTTAGAGGTATTAGCTGGAATTCCAACGATTGTTTATGGGTTCTTCGCTTTAACGTTTGTAACACCACTTTTACAACAATTTATTCCAGACTTAAAGATCTTTAATGCATTAAGTCCAGGGATTGTTGTAGGAATTATGATTTTACCAATGATTGCATCATTATCAGAAGATGCGATGTCATCCGTGCCAAACTCGATTCGTGAAGGTGCACTTGCAATAGGATCTACAAAATTAGAAGTAGCGCTAAAAGTAGTATTACCTGCAGCTTTATCTGGGATTATTGCTTCCGTTGTACTTGCTATGTCTCGAGCAATTGGTGAAACAATGATCGTTTCGTTAGCGGGTGGATCAACGCCAAAATTCGATTTCAGTGTGACAGATTCCATTCAAACAATGACTGCATATATCGTTCAAGTATCATCAGGTGATGCAGGATATGGAACAACGATTTATTATTCAATATACTCAGTAGGTTTTACATTATTCTTGTTTACACTATTGATGAACTATATTGCTCACGTTATTTCGAAAAAATACCGGGAGGAATATTAAGATGAAATATGTAAATCACAAATCAGTCATTAAAAGAATGAATAATCGACTTATTATAAATCGCGTTTTTAAAACAATCTTCTTTATAGCAACATTATTTGCTTTAGTTACACTTGGTATTCTATTTTATCGAATTATCACACAGGGCGTTGGCTATTTGACACCTGAATTCTTTCAAAATTTTGGCTCTCGCTTTCCTGCCAAAGCAGGGATAAAGGCAGCTTTAGTTGGTTCCATTTGGTTAATGTGCGTTGTGGCACCTATTTCCTTAATATTAGGAGTTGGTTCAGCTATCTATTTGGAAGAGTATGCTAAGAAAAATAAACTAAATGATTTTATTCGGATGAATATTTCAAATCTTGCAGGTGTTCCTTCTGTTGTATTCGGGTTACTTGGTTTGACTATCTTTGTTCGTACTTTAGCGCTAGGGAATAGTATTTTAGCTGCTGGATTGACGATGAGTTTGTTAATATTACCTGTCATTATCGTTGGAGCTCAGGAAGCAATTCGTTCAGTTCCTCATGATGTTCGAGAAGCATCGTATGGGATGGGTGCAACGAAATGGCAAACCATTACAAAGGTTGTTTTACCTTCAGCTATTCCTGGTATTCTTACAGGTGCAATTTTAGCACTATCTCGAGCAGTTGGTGAAACAGCTCCATTAGTAGTAATTGGAGTACCTGTTATTATTCAGTTTTTACCAGAGAATGTATTGAGCCAGTTTACAGCATTACCTATGCAAATTTATGATTGGGCAAAACGACCACAACTAGAATTCCAATACGTTGCTTCTGCAGGGATTCTTGTTCTCATGATGTTCTTGCTGGTCATGAACTCAATCGCAATATTTATTCGAAACAAATTCCAAAAAAGATACTAAGCTAAATCGTGATTAGGGGGAATTAATATGGTACAATCGTTAGAAAAAGGATCAATTTTACAAAATGAATCATCAAGTATCGTATACAATACACAACAATTGAATTTATGGTATGGAAATCATCATGCCCTTAAAAATATTGACTTGCAAATAAAAGAAAATGAAGTAACGGCAATTATTGGGCCATCTGGTTGCGGTAAATCCACTTATATAAAGACATTAAATCGAATGGTGGAACTAGTGCCTACAGTGAAAACTTCTGGGCAAATCTTATATCGGGAACGCAATATTTTCGATGCAGATTATGGTGTAGAAGAGCTACGTACAAAAGTTGGAATGGTATTCCAAAAACCGAATCCATTTCCAAAATCAATTTACGACAACATTGCCTATGGACCAAGAATTCATGGCATTAAAAATAAAAAAATTCTGGATGAAATTGTAGAGAAAAGCTTACGTGGAGCGGCTATTTGGGATGAAGTAAAAGATCGCTTAAATACAAATGCCTATAGCCTTTCTGGTGGGCAACAACAACGTATTTGTATTGCTCGTTGTCTAGCTATTGAACCGGATGTTATCTTAATGGATGAGCCTACATCGGCGCTTGATCCGATTTCTACATTGAAAGTAGAAGAATTGATCCAAGAATTGAAACAAGATTACTCGATTATTATTGTGACGCATAATATGCAACAGGCTGCTCGTATTTCAGATAAAACTGCATTTTTCTTAAATGGTGAAGTAGTTGAATTTGATGATACGGATGTAATTTTTTCTACTCCTGAAGATAAGCGTACAGAGGATTATATTTCAGGGCGTTTCGGATAAGGAAAGGGGATATTGGAGATGGTGGGAAGAGAGAAGTTCGATGCAGATTTAAAAAAAGTACAGCAATTACTACTAGAACTAAGTAATGCTGCTATTCAAACATTAAATGATTCTATGGATCACTTACTAGCAAACAATATTGAAGGTGCACTTACAGTAATTAATAACGATGTTCATATTAATCGGATGGAAGAAGAGGTTAATGATCGTGTTATTTTACTAATTGCTAAGCAACAACCGGTTGCTAGAGATTTAAGAAGATTAATGGTGCTTGTAAAAATTGCTGCTGATATGGAACGTATTGGTGATTATGCTGTAAATATAGCAAAAGAAACAATACGTATTGGTAAGGATGAGCATATCGCACCAATTCACTTATTAGATGAAATGCGTATCAAGACTATTGCGATGTTAAAACAAACCTTAGACGCGTTTATTAATGAAGATATGGAAGAAGCGAAGAATATTGCGAAGCAAGATGATGAAATAGATGAAATGTATGGTCATGCTATCAAAACACTTCTTGCAGTTGGAATTGAACAACCAACCCAGATGGGCCAAATCACTCAACTATCTTTTGTTTGCCGCTACCTAGAAAGATCTGCAGATCATGCGACAAATATGGCAGAACGATTATTATACTTGTTAAAAGGGAAGCATTACGAATTAAATAATTAAAAAGAAATGCGCATGAGCCCTCCTTCTAGGAGGGGAATCATGCGCTTTTTGATTAGAGGGGATGGACCTGTTAGCTAGCAAGAATCTTTAAGAAGAGCATTTCTGCTAATTTTCTTCTACTGGTAAAAGTGTATATGACCAAAAAATAGTTAGCATCTATTGTATAGAGGAGCACTAGAGCACACGAAATTGCATCTTCGTGTGCTTCCTGTATGAGTTGGAAAGCATCTTTTCACTCATTATCCAAAAAGATCTTAACCTTATTCGTCCTGTTGAAGGAGGGCGACGGACAGACAAACGCCATAAGATTACCGAGAAAAGAGAGGCTGGTCGTGACGTCAGTCACGACCAGCCTCTCTAAAAATCAATCGGTAATGATATAGCAATAAGTCTGTGCAAAGACCTCCGAAAACGATACGAAACAGGTTTTGTACTTAGAGGGCGCTTACGCTTTTCTTATTTTTGTATATTATTTCGTTATTATTTCTGCTATTTGTTTGATGGTCATGGCAGAATGGAGCTCATATTCTCCAATTTGGAGGCGACTAGATAAATCTTGTGCTTGTAAATAATCCTCAAAATCGAGTCTGTTTTGAATAACACCCGATTGTTCTAATAAAGAGCCGACATCATTTGAATTCATACCGGATTGAATGATGAGTACCATATTTCTTGTCCCATCAGCCGCCGATTTTTCAGGTTTTTCTTCTTTCTGTACTACAGGAGTAGTAGCTTGCTTTTTTTGTGCATTTTGTAAATCAAGTTGAAGGGCAGCTAACTGCTGTTTCACTTGTGTTAATTCTTGTTGCGCCTCATCATATGATTGCTGTGAAATTGCGCTTGTAGAGGTTATTTCTTTATCGTTAAGCATATGGTGCACTTGGAAAGCTGCGCCAGCTAAAAACAGTCCTATTCCAAAAAATCGGATGGCAGATCTATTCATTAAATGCCACCACCTACGACAGATTTTACTTCTTCTACAGTTAAAGAAGAGCGTATACTAATATCTTTTAAGGAGTAACCTTGTTTATGTAATTCCAATACTTGATTTTTAATTATTTCATGTATTATTGGTTTTTTAATTGGTGCCTTTTTCGGTATTGTAAGCTTTGTTGATTCAATCATTAATTCTTCTTCCACTACTTTAAGTCTACGTTTAATGGCACTCGTTTCTTGATACAACGTAAAAGAGAGTTCTTCGACTTCTGTTTCTACTTTTTTTGACGAATCTTTTACGAAAAACGAAATAACAATTAAAAGTATTCCTATAATCATTATGATGATGGAAAAGTCCATTGTATTCACCTCAATTATTAAGTTCTTCTCCTTATTCTACCATATACCAAAAAACTTTGAATAATTTCTTGTATTAAGAGTAGATTTTATTTGATTATATGCTATAATTGGTTAGTCGTATAAATCATGCTCAAATTTTATATTTAATCCTGACAAAGAGTGGGAGGGACAACCATGCGCGTTAATATTACATTAGCTTGTACAGATTGCGGAGAGCGCAACTATATTTCTAAGAAAAACAAGCGTAACAATCCAGAACGTCTTGAACTTAAAAAATATTGCTCACGTGAAAAGAAATCGACTCTTCATAGAGAAACTAAATAATAACTTAAACCAAAACCAATTTCGGTTTTGGTTTTTTTCTATTGTATGGAGGGAACGTAATGACGAAAAAAGAAGAAAGAGATAAGATGAAAGCCCACTTGTCTTCATTAAAGGAAGAATTATATAGAACATACTCAAAAGAAATCGAACAAAATTTTTTAATGGAAGAAACCGTTGTGAATGCTTCTATAATTGGCATTACAATTTCTTCATTTCCAGAAGTTAATACAGAAGGAATTATTCAAAGTCTTTGGAAACAGGGAAAGACCGTAGTTGTCCCAAAATGCACACCTAAAGACCGTTCTATGACGTTTTATAAAATAGAAAGCTACAAACAGTTAGAAACAGTTTATATGCAGTTATTAGAGCCTAATCCTAATGTAACGAGTGCTGTTGCTCCGAGCGAAATTGACTTGCTTGTCGTCCCTGGGATTGTATACAGTAAAACGGGATTTCGCATAGGTTATGGTGGAGGGTACTTTGATCGTTTTTTAGCAAATTTTAATGGCAATACCATCTCTCTAGCGTTTGACTTTCAAGTAGTAGAAGTAGTTGAACATGAAATATTTGATTTGCCTATTGATAAAATAATTACAAATAATGCAATCATTCCATGTAAAGGGAATCGCGACAAGGATGAGTAATTTGAATTCAGTATATGATGTTATGCAGCTGTTAAAACGTTTCGGAATTTTTGTTTATACGAAAGATCGAATTGCTGATTTAGAAATGATGGAAGATGAGATAAGAGAACTGTATCGGATGCAGATGATAGAAGTAAAAGATTTTCAATTGGCCATTTTACTATTAAGGCAAGAGCAAAGTAAACTGAAGAAATAAAGAGCGTCAGATGCTATTTGGGATCTGTCGCTATTTTTTATTAAAATATGTTTTTATTTGCTTGTCCGAAACTTTTTTTGTTTAAGACCGTCTAATAGTGGGTATAAGGTAAAGTGATTGTAAATATATTAAATTCTTATTTCATTTTTGTTGATTTATTGTGAAGAAAGGATTAAGATATACTCTGTTACTTTTACTTATTTAATAAGATTGAAAAGGGGAGGATGTAGTCATGATGAAGAAAAAATGGCCGACACATTCTATTCTTGTTATAGCAATTGTGGCAACATGGATGAATACGTATATTGTTTACCACACGAGCTTTGATATGAAAATCGAGAATATAATGCAACAAGTGATATTATTTATTAATCCACTTAGTTTTCTTTTGTTTGCGTATGGATTATCATTATTTTTCAAAAGTCCTAAAGCTAGGAATAGATATATAGTAATTACGAGCATCATACTTTCAGGGGTTCTTTATGGTAATGCAGTTTTTTACCGTTTTTTCAACGACTTCATTACGATTCCTGTTTTATTCCAAACAAGTAATTTTGGAGATTTAGGAGCATCGGCAAGGGAAAGTATTTATGTAACGGACATTTTTTATTTTACAAATGTATTTATTATTTTGATAGCAATGAAATGGCTAAAAATTAATGAGAAAGTCTCACTTATTAAACCTGCTATGAGAAGAGCGTATTTTGTTTTAGCTGCCGCAGTATTATTTTTAAACTTAGGTTTATCTGAAATTGAAAGACCGCAATTATTAACTAGAAGTTTCGACCGCGAAATGTTAGTGAAAAACATCGGACCATACAATTATCATTTGTACGATTTGTATATCCAATCAAAATCGCATGCTCAACGTGCACTTGCTGATGGAAGTGAACTAGTTGAAGTGAACAACTTTGTTCGTTCTAATCAAGCAGATCCGAACGAAGAAATGTTTGGTACGGCAAAAGGACGCAACCTAATAGTTGTGTCGATGGAATCGTTGCAGTCATTTGTTATAAATAATGATATGAATGGGCACGAAGTAACACCTTTTTTAAATTCATTAACAAATGATAAAGACACGTATTATTTTTCAAACTTCTACCATCAAACAGGACTTGGGAAAACATCTGATTCAGAATTTCTATTAGAAAATTCCCTTTACCCACTTGGTGGAGGCGCTGTATTTTTTACACATGGTGAAAATACATTCCATTCGATGGCAGAGAGCTTAAATGAAGAAGGGTATTTTACAAATGTTATGCACCCAAACAAGAAGAGTTTCTGGAATCGTGATATGATGTATCAATCGCTTGCTATTCAAAAATATTATGATGTTAATAGCTATGTGGTAGACGAAGAAAATGCTGTAAACTGGGGAATGAAGGATATTCCATTCTTTGAACAATCAGTTGCTCATATGAAAGAAATGCCACAGCCGTTTTATTCACGTTTAATAACACTTACAAACCATTATCCATTTACATTGGATGAAGAGGATAAACTAATTCCTGAATACGATTCTAACTCTAATACTTTGAATAAATACTTCCAATCTGTTCGATATATGGACGAAGCATTGAAGAATTTATTTGATGATTTAAAAGAACAAGGATTATATGATAATTCAATCATTGTGATGTATGGAGATCATTATGGTATTTCAGAAAATCATAATGTGGCAATGGAACAGTATTTAGGGAAAGAAATTACTCCATACGAATCAGCAAAACTTCAACGTGTACCTTTATTCGTTCACATTCCGAATAGTGGGCAAGGAGAAGAAATTACAGAGACTGCTGGTCAAATAGATCTTCGACCAACTATCTTACATCTTCTTGGTGTAGAAACTGCGAAAGATATGCAATTAGGTGCAGACGTATTTTCGGAAGATCATGAAGAATTTGTTGTTTTCCGTGATGGTGGTTTTGTAACAGATAAACTAGTCTATACCAAAAATGCTTGTTATGACAATGCAACTGGTAGCGAAATTGATATAGAAAACTGTCAGCCATATATTGACAGAGCTGCGCAAGAACTTGGTTATTCCGATAAAATTATTAATGGTGATCTACTGCGTTTTTATGATTTGAAAACAGGGAACCTCCTATTGGATGAAGCCGAGAAATTAAATCCATAAAGTACGAAAGGCACAGACAAAAATGTCTGTGCTTTTTTGTGAAACAAATGTAGAATTAGTACGTCTAATATATATAACAAGAGGGGGGAGTAGATTGAAGAAAATTGGAATGCTTTTATTATGCCTTTTTTTACTACAAGCATGTAAAGAAAGTAACCCTCAATTAGAAAATAATGGACCTAACGCAATAGAAAAAGTACCACAGACTGTTCCAGGCAATCAGGTAGCTACTCCTACGAAAAAAATTCCATTGCTTAAGTTAAATCGATCTACGTTTCATAGTGTAATTGGGTGGATGTCTAATGATGAAATACTATTTATTTTAACAGAAGATGGCGATTGGACTGTTCAGTCGTATAACTTGTCTACTGAAACTTGGAAAACAATTTATAAAACAGAGACTCCAATTATTCAAGGAATAATTCATCCATCAAAAGAAATGATTTTATTACATACCTCTAGCAATTCGTCATCTGCTGAAATACAATTAATACATAAAAATGGCTACGTTGTACAAAGCTTATCCTTTGAATCAGCTGAAATTTACATGGATTGGCACCCAACAAATCCAGATTTAATCGTATTTTCTACATTTTATGATGATTGGTCTTATAGTACGTTTGTGTATGATGGGTCAACTCAACAATTAAAATCAATAGAAGTAGAGAATCCATTTGTGAAATGGTATGACGAACATCGTTTAATGGTTTTTAAATGGGGAGATTCTAGCTTGGATGGCAGTGATCTTCTCCTTTATTCTACAGCTGATGGAGGAACAGAAAGTACAGAATTTCAACATGTGTTAGATGTCCAAAATTTAGGGGATACGATGGTTTATGTTCAAATAAATGAAACACAAGGGAAATTTGAATATCATATGGAGCAACCAGAAACTGGACAATATTTTGACTGGAACTCACCGGCTGTAAGCAATTATTCCGAGTGGGTTGTACCAACTTTTTCTGTCGTTCACCCAACTCAATTAATTGCCATTCGTTCAAAAGCAGCAGGAAATGTGGATGAGTTTGACGATAAAGGGGTACTATCGAGTTATTCATTAAATGGTGAAAAAAGACTTGGTGAAATAGTTGATCAACCAATAGATTGTTCACCGAATGGAGAGGTTTGCCTAGGGGGATATGAAAAAGAAAACTGGATTCAATTAAATCCGTTTAATGAACAGGCTTGGTTACAATTAATAGAATAGAAAAAGCTGCTGTACGTTAAGTACAACAGCTTTTTCTTTTACATTTTAGTGTAAGCTTGGTGGGAAACCATGGTTCACGATTGTCATGACTGTAAAGAAGCCAAAAACAGCAAATGTACCAAAGTTAAATAAAACACCTAGCACATTCTTTTCTTTGAAAGCTTGGAAAGTGCCGACTACAGCTAAAACTGTAACTAGTCCAAAGATAACCATTAATAAGTTCATGAAAGACACTCCTTCCGACATCTGAAAATGAATGTCGCGTTTGCATATTCCTCTTCTATTGTAAATGTATTATTAACTTTTGTCGAGAGAAAAAAGTGGCGAAGCATTGAACAAAGGAATCATTATCTTTTTAAATAAGAAATAGGTGAAAACGTACGTATCCATTCCCTAATCTTCCATAAACACAAATTAAAAAAACAGTAAAAATCTATCATGCTCTACGTATTGGAAATCAATTTTTGGGCGAAAGAAATAATAGAATTCCTATGAATAACTGCAAAAAAGACAGGTTTTTAAGACCTGTCTCAGATGTTCTGTAAATTTTGGTTATAAGCACAAAGTTAATAACCGCCGCCGTATCCACCGCCGTGGTCACAGTTGCTTAAGAAACTTGCTCCAACAATAATCAAAAGAATAAACAGAACAACAATTAAAGCGAATCCGGATCCGTTGTTTCTATCTCCACCTACATTACCCATATTATACACCTCCTATATTTGAGTTAGTTCATTCTATGTCAAAAATGGATGTTCACCTGATTCATTTGTTCGGTTTTAAGAAGATATTTTAAAACCACTGGAGGCACAGTCAGGGTGGTATGATGTGCCCTTCAGTTATAATAGAGTATTCAAGTTTTTATAAAGTGCAGAGGCGTATACCTAAGAGTAATTTGTTGAGCTAGTTCGTTTGTGAGAAACACGCATTAGTTAAATTAAGTGGAGTAAAAAGAGATTACCCAATTAACCTGCACCCTATAGCCTCTAATTCTTATATAGAGGATTTCATAATGCTGGAGATAGTTTCTTAATTGGATTTGCAGTGTGGTCTTCAGACCTAAAATTCTGTACAATGTAATAAAATCAAAGAAAAGAGTGATTAAATGGCTACTTCTAACATCAGAACTTATCCATTAGGTTTTATTCAGACAAATTGCTATATCGTATCGAATGCTGAAAAGCAATGCTTAATATTTGATCCAGGTGGAGAAGGGGAAAAGCTAATTAGCGAACTTCATCGATTAAAATTAAAGCCACTTGCGATTCTATTGACACATGCGCATTTTGATCATATTGGTGCAGTAGACGAAGTAAGAGATGCATATACCATTCCTGTTTACATACACACTGCTGAAAAGAAATGGTTATTAGATCCTTCCAAAAATGGTTCTGCAAAGTATGCAGAAATACCATCTATTTCTGGGAAAGAAGCAGATATCATTTTAAATAATGAATCGGAATTGCAAATAGGAAATTTCCATTTTCAACTTTTACACACACCTGGACATTCACCTGGTAGCTTAACGTTTTATTTTGAAGAAGATGGATTTGCTGTGGTTGGCGATACGTTGTTTCAAAATAGTATTGGCCGGACAGATTTGCCGGGAGGGAATGAGGAGCAACTAATGAAAGCGATACATACAAAGCTTTTAACATTGCCTGAAACGACTATTATTTATCCAGGACATGGTCCAGCAAGTACAATTGAAGATGAAATGGAAAAAAATCCGTTTCTTAATGGATTTTAAACAATGGCTTTGTTAAATTAGAATGTTGTGTTCTAGAAGGATATATTTTGTGACAGAACCTAAGCAATAAAAAAAGCAGCCCTAATGGGCTGCTTTTTTTTAGACGTATTATCAATGTCCGCCAGGTACGTGCATAAACGTTGTGTAGTATGTAAAACCTGCGAAGAAGAACATTAAGTAAGCCCCGAAGATGTACATATACATACGCTCAGAAAGGTTCAAGAACCCTAAAAGAAGGAATAATCCCGTATTTGCTAAAAATAGTAAAGATGCTTCTGTCATATCACCTAAATAAAACATAACTGCAAAAATCCCTGTCCAGAAAGCCATCACTTTATACATATTGCCCATTTGTAGTCCCTCCTTTTGCAACGATACAATAATTCTCCTATTCATTATAAATGAAAGTGTTCATACATGTAAACTGAATAATATATTTCCATATAGGATAAACATAAGATTGTCACAAATATGATTCATCTATTGTTTCATTATAGAACTTCTATTTGATATACGCAATTGTTACAGTGATTTTGCATACTTTCCACTTGTACAAACTCATTGGTAGGAAAAAGTGTATCAAACTGTCCTTTTAAGAAAGATTCATGCAGCGCACAAACTAGATGTGGGTACTTGTTTAGCTGATCCTTGTAAGGGCAATTGTAAATAGAAAACGTAATGCTTTTTTTACCTTCTTTTTCTGTAATCTGTGGGAAGTAACCAATAGAATTTGCTGCTTCTGTTAATACTTCCAATTTAGTTTCAAATGACTGTGTTGAAGCATTACCATGTTGTATACTCTTTTGTCCATTACGATAACTAATTTCTTTTGCTTTGGTGATAGCTATTTCACCGAGGGAATCGACTAGTTCAAGCAACCATTGAAGCAGTAAATGATTTTCTTGTTTAGGAAAACTTAAATAGATAGGTTTTTCAGCAAGTAAGTAAACTCTTGCGGGTCTACCTCCTTTTCCATTTTTCACAAATTCGGATACAAGTAATTTAGATTCGGTCAGTTTTGTTAAGTGCAGCCTAGCCACATTAGGGTGGATTCCAAACTGCTCGGCAATTTCTTGCACATTTACTTGTTTTTTCTCTTTCAATATATATTGATAAATGGAATATCTAGTTTCATCCGCTAACGTATTAGTAAGCTTTAATGTATCTGACATTATATCCCTCATTTCCCCTGTTACTTAATATTATAGTAAAGATTCTAAGAATGACAAAATAAAATAATATCTCCTTTAATAATTTGAAAACTTTATAAAATCACTTTATTTATATGGAAATTACAAGTATACTAATTTTGTACAAGTTGTATGCGGTCACGACTTGTATCTGGAGAAAGGAAAAATGCATGCAAAAAACAGAAAATATAGTAGAACAAAAATGTTTTCAATTACTAATAAAAGCACATCAATTTGGTGCTTCTGATTTACACATGATTCCAAACGAAGAGAATTACTATTATTATTTTAAGAAAAATTCTCAAATGTTTGAAGCAGGGAAGCTTCCCCTAAACATGGGTGAACGTATTATTTCATTCTTCAAGTTTTTATCCTCTCTTGATATCAGCGAAAAAAGAAAGCCACAAAGTGGTTCATTTCAACAAACATTCAACTCTCAAAAATTTTCATTTCGAGTTTCTACTCTCCCATCTGTCTTTGGAAAAGAAAGTCTAGTAATCCGTCTTCAACAGCATGATAATGCTAAAATAATCCATTCATTGTCATTAT